>CAVWLG010000027.1:0-37197 GCA_963755805.1 uncultured Actinomycetota bacterium | reverse complement strand
GCGGGACCGGGCATCAGGGGTTCACCGGGCGTCGGCCCGCTCGTCGGCGCCGAACCCGTCGGCGCACCTTTGCCACCCGCGACACCGGCCATGTCCACGATCGGCGCGCCCGGCAGGCCGCCCAGCGCGATCAAGGGAGCACCAGCCGGAACAGCAACGGGCAGTGGGGCGCCCGCGCCGGCAGGCACCGGCGCTCCGGCGGGAAACGGAAGTCCGCCCGGGATAGGGGCACCGACGGGTAGCGGGGCCGCCACCGGCGCACCCGCCATGTCCGCGATTGGGGCGCCCGCGGGCGCACACGCGGCACCGGCCGCACCGGCGGCACCGGCGGCACCGGGTGCTCCGGCAGCTGCTGGCGCGGCGACTTCGCCTGCCGACCCGTACATGCATGCGGCGCCGCCCGTTTTCAGCGGAGCCGCTGTTGCACCCGGGCTCAGCGCTATCGCGGCACCGCATAGCCCAATGCCAGCAACAACTTTGATGCTGAATCGGTCGAAGGTTGTCATCGACGTCAACTCTCTTTCACGCCCCGGCAAATCAACGCGGTGCAGGCGCACCGGGCCGAGCTTCTTTCGGCCAACTCATTTTTAATGGACCAGTGTTCAACACGCACTCCGCCACACCCGACTGTTTCCAAATAGAGACGTTTCTTCCGGTTTATTGGACTACGAAACAAACTACCGGCGGTGAGGTGTCGAACGGAGAGCGTCCAGTCATCATACTGACCAGGCGAAACCTGCACCAGCCCTTGATGTTTGATTCGAAACATCACAATTCGGCATCGAAGGCCTTGCGGGCCCGGGATTTACCGCTTTCGTCAGCGGATGTAGACCTCGCCGCCGGTGGGGTATCCCCCACCGTGAGTGGTGATGTGCACGTGGTCATAGTGGCCATAGCCAGATCCAGATGGACCGCTGGGCGTGTAGTAAGTCCCGCGCCAGATGCAATCCTGCAACGAGAACTTGTCGGCGTTCTTGAGTGCGAAAGCGACGATCTCGTTGCCGAGCGCGATGCCGGCAGCACTAGACGGGTTGGGGATCATCACGTCGAGGGCCAAGCCCCGAGGGTGCCACGGCAGAGAGTCCGGCCGGACGCCGCCGATGTTCTTGATCTCCGGGAAAATCGCGCTGATGGTGCGGGCCACCAGGATCGTCTTGACCTGAAGGCCATGTTCCGGAGCAATGTCCGCGATCAGCATCTGCGGGGCGTTCTTCGAGGCGACGTGCCAGCGCGACGCACGCGACGCGGCGGCCGGTTCGGTCGGAACGCCGTTTGGCTGTACGGCGGAGGCGGCCCACGACGACGCCATCGGCGGGGCGGCGGTCAACTGCAGCTGACAACACGCCCCAGAGGCGTCAGCTACCGAATCGGCCTTGCCAAAGTGCCCCTCTGCATGGCCGCTACCGCCAAGGGCAAATATGACGGCGGCGGGCGCGATGACCGCAGCCATCATTACCGGCGACTTTCGTCCACCGCTGGCTAATTTGTGCCGGGTCACGGCAGCAGCTTACGAGCAAATCGCGGATAAGTCACGATCAGGTAACGACGCTGCGGGTGAAGTTGCGTTAGGTCGCAGGTCAGACGCCATCGCTGTCCATCACCCAACTGCCCGCAGCGGCGGCGAATCGCAGCGCGGCCGCCGGGGGAAGCGGCCGCCGGCGGTCCACTGATATCGCGTCCAGCATCAGCGCCACATAGCGCCGCCAACCATCGCCGTCGGAGTCCATCGTCCATAGGACGCTGTGCAGCATCGCGATCATGCGCGGCAGGTCAGCGGGCACCAGATCGGCCCGCACGACGCCGGCTTGCTGGCCGCGACGGGCGAGGTCGTTGAGCGCGCCATACAAAGCGGTAGAAACATCCGGCGTCAGCGACCCCGCTCTGCGGGCCGCGGTCAACAGATTGTGTTCACGCGCGCCCAGCGATATCGCCGCGTCGATCAGCTGAGCGAGACCCTCCAGCGGATCTTCGGCGCCGCGTACGGCCTCGATCGTCGGCGTGAGGTCCTCGGCGATGCATTGATCCAGGGCCGCCCGAACCAAATCCCCCTTGGTGGGAAATCTCCGGTACAGCGTGCGCTCGCCGACGCCGGCGCGACGGGCGACCGCGTCGATAGGCGCCTCCGGGCCGAGCTCGCCGTAGACATCCCGGGCGGCTCGCAGGATCCGCTCGGCATTGCGCGCGGCATCGGCGCGCAACGGTCGGTCAGACACTGCGGTCATGGCTCCAGCGTAACTGACTGTTGACTGCCATTTAGGTGAGCTCTACGCTCGTTGCAATTGACAGCCATCTGACACTTAGCGAGAAATACCGATGACGTCGACAACGTCCGATCTACCCGTGATTCCAGCGCGCCGCGAGGCGCACTGCCCGCTCGCTCCGCCGACCGAATTCGCTGGTTGGCGAAAAGAGTCCGGCCTTCAGCGGGCGATGTGGAACGGCCAACAGGTGTGGTCGGTGAGCCGCTATGAGGACATCAGGGCCGCGCTGGTCGACCCGCGGTTGTCGGCAGAGACCCTCCCGGACTTGTTCGATGCGGCCAACGACAGCACGGCACCCGTGGTTTTCGCGCGGATCGACGATCCCGAGCATCACCGGTTGCGACGCATGATGACCAGCCAGTTCACCTTCCGGCGCACCGAGGCGATGCGGCCACAGATCCAGGAGTTGGTCGACAGATACCTGGACGCGATGATCGACAAAGGGCCGCCTGCCGACATCGTCCGCGACTTTGGCCTGCCGGTGCCGTCGCTGGTGATCGCGCTGCTGCTGGGCGTCCCGCCCGAAGATCTCGAACTCTTCCAGCACAACACCTCCGCCGGATTAGACGTGCGCTCCAGCGACGAGCAAAAGGCGAAGGCCTTCATCGAGATGTACTCCTACATCCAGGAGCTGGTCGCGCGAAAGGAGCGCGACCCCGGCGACGACCTGATCAGCCGGCTGATCACCGACTACGTCGCGACCGGCCAACTCGACTACAACACCGTCGCGGTCAACGCGGTGATCATGATGCAGGCCGGCCACGAAACCACCGCCAACATGATCTCGTTGGGAACCGTTGCACTGCTGGAGCATCCGGAAGTCTTCGAACGTCTCGGCCAGACCGACGATCCTGCCGTCATCGCCAATGCCGTCGAGGAGCTCCTGCGTTATCTCTCGATCGTGCACGCCCAGGTGGACCGGATCGCGACCGAGGACCTCGTTCTCGGCGGCCAACAGATTCGCGCCGGTGACAGATTGCTGATGAATTTGCCGGCCGGAAACTGGGACGGCGAATTCGTCGACAACCCAGAGGCTTTGGACATCGCCCGAAACGCCCGCGGGCATGTCGCTTTCGGCTACGGAACCCACCAGTGCATCGGCGCCAACCTCGCGAGAGCCGAGATGCAGGTGGCGTTCTCGACGCTGGCACGTCGGTTTCCCGGGCTTCGACTGGCGGTGCCGCGGGATGAGCTGAAGTTCAAGGACGCCGACATCTACGGCATGAAAGAACTGCCGGTCACCTGGTGAGCAACGACTTGCGGTTCGACGACCAGGTTGCCGTGATCACCGGCGCCGGCGGCGGTTTGGGTTTGCAGTACGCGTTGCTGTTGGCCTCCCGCGGCGCCCGCGTCGTGGTCAACGACATCGGCGGCTCGGTAACGGGATCGGGCTCGAACACCGACGCGGCGACCGCGGCCGTCGAGGAGATCCGCCGCCACGGCGGCGAGGCGATCGCCGACACCCACAGCGTCGCCACACCCGAAGGCGGACAAGCGATTATCGACTCCGCGCTGGACGCGTGGGGACGTATCGACATCGTGATCAACAATGCGGGCATCGTCCGCGACGCCCCGTTCGAGGACATCACCGCCGATCGACTCGACCCGTTGGTGGACGTGCATTTGAAGGGCGCGTTCCATGTGGCCAGGCCCGCCTGGATACGGATGCGCGAGCAGGGATACGGACGAATCCTGAACACCTGCTCGGCCGCCGGACTGCTCGGCGCCGAGCGGATGAGCAACTACGGATCGGCGAAAACCGGGTTGGTCGGGTTGACCCGGGTGCTGGCAGCCGAAGGCGCCGACCACAACATCAAGGTCAATGCGATCGCGCCGATCGCCTACACCCGGATGCTGGCACACTCGGTCGAGAGCGCCGGCCAGCCAGACGACCCGTCCGCTCAGGCGATACTGGATGATCTTGTGGCGCAATACCTTCAGAAGCTCGATCCTGCGCTCGTCGCCCCGGTCGCGGCATTTCTGACGCATCGGGACTGCCCGGTCTCCGGCGAGATCTACACCGTCGGCGCCGGGCATGTCGCTCGGTTCTTCATCGGCCGGACCAAGGGCTTCTACAGTCCCGCGCTCACGATCGAGCAGGTGCGTGACCACCTCGACGAGATCCGCGACGAGGCCGGTTACACCGTGCCGGGAGGGCCCGCTGACGAAATGGCCGCATTGTTCGCGACGATCATGGCGGACCAGCCCGGCTGACGGCTACAGGTGGCTGGCGGCGTAACCCGCTGCCTGCGCGGTCATCCCGTTCACCGGATACGACGAGTGCGCGAAGCTCGGCAGCCCACCGGGATCGCCGTTGCAGATGGTGTCGCCATCGGCGCACAAGTCGTCAGTCTTCGGCACATACAGCGGGCCGACCGTGATCAGCGGCGCGCCGTAGTTCTGCAGCCACGCCTGCGACGGTTTCCCGAAGAGCGTCACCGCGGCCACGTGGTTGGCGATCTCCGGCGGCATCGGCTTGGGCATGAACGACAAGTACTCCGCGGGCACTCCCGCTGGGACCGACGCCGAGGTGACGGCGCCGGCCACCGCCGCGCCCTGGGAATACCCGCCGAGCACAATCCTGGTCTTGGGGCAGTTGGCGGCGGTCGCCTCGATGTGACTGCCGGCGTCCTTGACCCCGTCGAGGAAGCTCTGGGCGAACTCGATGCGGTCGTTGAAATTGCCGCTGGCTTCGTAGTTGACCGGGTACACGTTGAGCGACTTGGAGCCGATCGCGGTGCGCAATTCGTCGACGAACGGCTCGCCGATGCCGCCGACGCCGGCCGGCTCACCGGTGCCGCGGGCGAACACCGCTTCGACGTCAGGGCACGGTTGCGCAGTGGCGACCGGCATCGGCGCGCCTAACAACCCGCCAGCGATGGCAACTGCGGCGAAAACGACATGGCCAAGGTGGCGTGGGGACATGGTCACCATTGTGTCGTAAAGAACGCGAACGTGCCGCAGCCGGTGGTCAGCGTCCGGCCCAACGCAACCGACTATGACGCTTCGTCGGAGTCGTCGAGGACGCTGACCGCGATTCCGTAGGGCAGGAATCGGACTTTGCGGGTCGCGTCGGTGTTGTTCCGGTTCGCCCGCAAGGCCTCGAGTTCGGTGGCGTAGACCTCCTCGACGCGCGCGCCGCCGTCGGCACTCACCACGTAGATCGCCCACACCCCGTCACCGGCTTCGCCGGCAGTTTCCGGCCTGGTCCGGGTGCGCCGTGACAGATCCTCGAAGACCGACGACCACCCGGCCCGCTCATTGGGCATGGTGAAGAACCGGCCGAAGCCCCCGAGTGCCTCGCGGAGACCCTCGGTCGCGTCGCGGATTACGTGTTCGAAGTCTTCCGGCTCAAATCCGAACCGGCCTTTGTCGTCGTCCATTGCGGCCTCCTGGCTGCTGTTAATACACCCAGTGTGCGCATTTCGGACGGCTCGCGCCACGCCCTAGTAGCCGTACCCCGGGCTAGCGTAGGGATTCTGCGGCGCATACGGGCTCTGCTGGTACGGATTCTGCTGGTACGGGCTCTGTTGGTAGGGTCCCTCGTTCTGCTGCTGGTACGGGTTCTGCGGCTGCTGGCTCGCCCCACCCTGGCCTTCAGGAACCTGGACCGGGATCGGGACCGGCACGAATGGCAGGTTCAGGTACGTCGTCGTCATGGCCGGCGCGGTCGACGTCGGTGGTGGTGGCGGTGGCGGAGGCGGCGGCGTCGTGCTCGGGGTAGTCGCTGCCGGCGACGTCGTCGTCGGCTGCGGCACGGTCGTCGTGGCCTGCGCTGTCTTTCGCGGTGGAGGTGGCGGCTCATACGTCTCCACCGGAGGCGGCGGAGGCGGAGGCGGGGGCGCCTCACTGGTCGGCGGCGGAGCCACGATCGGCGACGGCTCCGCGCTGGGCGGAGGCGGCGGCATCGGGCTCGGCGAGGGCAGCTGCGAGCTCAACGGCGGCGGCGGTGGCGCCGTGGTGGTGCTACTGGGCAGCGTCGGCGTGCGGTTGCTGCTGGTCAGCGTGAAGGCCACCCCGCCGATCGCGACCATCGAGACCAGCGCGGCGAGTCCCAGGAACAACTGCGGCAGTCGCGTTCCGCGGCCCCGGCCCACGTCGGGGGGCTCATACTTCGGCAGTTGCATCAGTTGCGACGGCGTCGCGCGGTTGTCGTCGGTGTCGTACGGCTCGCCGGTGTAGACAACCGGCTCGTCGTCGGAATCGTCAGCCTGCGACCAGGCCAGCTCGGTCAGCCGTTCCGACGGGTCGTCGAACAGCGCACTGGCGGTCGGGATGTCGAACGTGCCAGTCGATGCGCCGAACGTGCCGGTGGGAGTAGCGAGCGCGCCGGTGGGCGCAAGGAAGCGGCCGGTGGTGGCGAGGCCGCTGGTCGCCGTAGCGAAACCGCCGGTCGACGCGCCCACCAGCGCAGACATCGTGGTTCCTTCGCGTTCTCCGTCTCGCTGCTCGATCGGCTGGCGGGCGGACAGCCTCACCGCGCCGACGGCGGTCGCGAGCCCGGGCTGCATGGCAGTTATCACCGAGGTCTTGGTATGCGACGAAAGACGCTGGGCGACAACCGGAATCTTGGCCATGCCGCCGGCCATCGCCACAGCTGCGAGGTCTTTGCTGCGAATTCTGTTGCGGCGCAACATCTCGTCGAAGGCTGCGAACAAACCGTCCAGCCGCTCGTCGATCAGGTCGTCGAACTCCGCGCGGCTTATCTCCAGACGGGTGAGCTGACCGGGGAGGTCGAGAGTCAATTCGGTGGTGTCTTCGGTCGAAAGCCGCTCTTTGGCCAGCCGGCATTCTTCACGCAGGCCGGCGAACTGCCCGACGACTGCGGTGCTGGCGGGATCGACGTCGTTACCGTGGCCCGCGTTGTCCAACGCGTGCAGCATCAGTGCCTGGTCAACCAGGTCGCCGGAGAAGTCTTCGTAACGCAGCGTGTCAGCGATGGCAGTGAAGTCCGACGCGGCGTCCGCCAGAGTGATGCTGGTCCCGCCACCGCCGAAATCGAGCAGCGCGACAACGCCTTTGCCGGGCAGTCGGGAATCGGAGTTCAGTGCGGTCAGCGCGGCAACGGAATCCGGCACGAGTCGCGGCGCGATGCCGCCGTGGACGAAGTCGGCGTGGGTGTTCAGCGCGGCCTGCATGCCCCGCAATGCCTCCGCGCCCCAGTGGGCCGGAACGGCCATCGTGATGTTCGAGGTCGCGGCTTCGCCGCCGGTCTCCGCGATCAGCGCATCCAGCGCTTCGACCAGCAACAGCGACGGGTCGTGGCTTGAACCGTCGGCAGATTTCAGAGTCTTTGAACCGCCGACTCGCTCGACAAAACCGGTCATCAGCGTGCCAGTGTCATCAGCGTCCGGGTTACTCACGGGCACACCGAGTTCCGGCGCGCGGTCCGGAAAAAGCGTCAGTACGGCGCGCCGCGACACGGGCGGATTGCCGTTGCGTACCGCGACTAAGTTTGTGGTGCCGATCGATAACCCCAACGGGTCATACATAACTCAAATACTTTCGTCGACAACATTCGGTGGCCAGCGTCAACGATAACGGCGGGTCGCGCTATGACCATCGGGCACAACGTCATCGGTATCCGGTCGATGCGGTTGCGTCACCGAAGTGAGACAGCCCCCGGCTTGACAGATCGCGTCGCGTCAGACCACGGTCAAGGGCAGCGATTGCCGCGGCTGGAATTCGAACGTCGCCCCGCCGCTCACTTTGGCGACCGCAACCTCAGACAGTTCCTTTGCCACCGTGTCGGTCTCCGACAAATCGGCGGTCCAGTCGGCGCTGGTGCCGGTGACCCTGACCTCGACACGGGGGTCGACTGCTGTCGCGATCGCCTGCAACGGCTGGACCGACTCGGGCGAACACAGCGAGATCCAAGCTGCGTCATCGTGGGCCGGTGACCGGTGGATCGTCAGTTGGTCGCCGAACTCGGCGTTCACGTATCCAATCGGGTTGAACAACGGGTGCAGCTCGAAAACCCTTCGGATTCCTTCGATTCCGGCGGGCAGCTCGAGTGCCCGGTGAATGCGCTCCGCCCCGAGACCGGCAACGCCGGTCAATCCGCGGGTGCAGATCGAATCGGCCAGCTTGGTGTCCGATCCCGCGCGCGCCCGCACCGCGATCGCAAAGGACAGATACAGCAGGTGCATCTGCAGGCATACTTCGTCGGCCATCCGCACCAGCGCCGAATGCGAATACGCACCGAAGTCGAAGTCCGACACCACTGGGCCCGAATAGTCAGCCAGTCCCTCGCCGGAATGGTCGATCGCGTCGAGTTCCCAATTGGCAGCCAGGGTTTCGGCCACGATGTGCAGTGCCGGAATGCCTTCGACCGGCGGATACGACTCGTCGATGACCACTGTCCAGGCGCAGTGCGGATGCCTGTCGGACGGGAGCCGGGGTGGGCGGTGGATCGGACGCACCTGCGCGCGCGCATTGGTGGCGACCGCGGTCGCGTCGAAGGTCGGGTCCTCAATGGTGTGGCACATGCCGAAGACGTAATCGGGGCCCATCGGCTCCACGTCAAGCAATGCGCCGCAGTGGTCGAGATGGAACTCGCCGTGCCAACGATCATGAATGGTGTAGCGGAAGTCCATGAACTGAGGCGGCGCCCCGATATCGAGCTGTAAGCCCTTGAAAATCGTTAGGACGTCGACACCTTCGTAGTTCAGCGCACGCTGCATGCGTCGGGTGTAAATCGGGCTGGCGCCGGCCCACTCCTCGATGGCGATCTGCACCATCTCCTCGCGCCCGAACTCCTGGATGCACCAGGCCATGCCGGAGCGGTCGATCATCTGTCCGATCAAGAGCAGCTCGGGAAGCAGAACGGCGAGCTGTTCACGGGACAGCTGGGCATAGTGGGATGGGCTCACTGACCAAAAATAGAGCCGACTATGTTATAAAGTCAACAATGTCCATCTCCGCAGGCCAGAAGGCCAGCTCGTCCGTCAGCCCCACCCGGCGGACGAGTGCGCCACGCAAGCGCGGCGACGACACTCGCGCGAAGATCATCGACGAAACCGTCCGCTGCATCGTCGAGGAAGGCTTTGTCGCCGCGACCGCGAAGCATGTCGCCGAACGCGCCGGCGTCACCTGGGGAGTGATCCAGTATCACTTCGGCGACCGCAACGGCCTGCTGATGGCCGTCGTCGACGACGGGGTGGCCCGGCTGCTGGCGAGCCTGTCGTCAGCTGATGTCAGCGAGCTGCCGATGCGAGAACGCATCGAGGTCGTCGTCGACACCGCGTGGAGCTGCTACAGCAGCCCGACGTCGATGGCGGCGTTCGAGATCCTGCGGGCCAACCGAGCGGGCTCATCGCGTCGGCACCTACTGGAGATGAACGCGGCGATCAATCAGCTTGGCCGCCTGATCACTGAGGACCCTGCCAATGATGGTGTGGCCGAGGTTATTTGGGCCACACTTCGCGGTGTGGTGTTGGCGCAGATGATCATCGGGACACCGATCGACTGGCAACGGGAGCGACAGGCGCTCATCGAGATGGTCACGCTCTACCTGCGCTGAGCGCTACCCGGGGATCTTCGCGGCGATCCCGTGCACGATGTCGAGAGCCTGCTCGACAACGTCGTAGCGGCAGGCCGAGACATCGACGGCGACGTTGTTGCGCACGGCCAGTGCGCGCTGGCACTGCATGCCGCCGCCGTCTTTGAGGGTCTGTGTCATGGTCATCGTTCCGTCCATGTCGGCCGGCGTACCGGCGGCCCACAGCTGCGGCGACGGCGGGTTGGGGAATGTCAGCGTCAGAGTGCGACCTGAACAGCTGGCCCACTGCGATTGTTGGTCGGCAAGAAGCTTCTTGGCGGCATCAGCGTTCGGGAAGCTGATCACCGCCTGGATGACGGCGTAGATGCGGGCCCCTTCGCCCGCGTTGCGCAACGCTTGTGACCGCACCCCGGTCCACCCGGCGTCGCCGTACACCAGATGCTGCGCCGGCGCCATCACACCGATGCAGTCTTTCTGCAGGAGCTTTTGCGAGTCGTCGATCACCGAGTCTGCGAACGACTCCTGAACCAGCGCGGCGGCACCAACCATTCCGGCGACCCGCTCGGGCGATAACAGCAGGCCCGACAGCGCGGTGCTGTCCAGCGGGCCGGCGGGCGCGGCAGCGCTCGGCGTGCTGGTCGACGACGCCGCAGCCCCGGTGTCCGGTCGAGATTTCGTACTCAACACCGCCACCACCACCAGCGCGGCGACGACGATGACGATGGCACCGACCACGGCGGCCAAATGCGGGCTTCGCCGCGCCGGTGGCGGAAGCTGCGGTGGCGGAGGAAAACCGAGCGGAGCCGTTGCGGAGTACGGGCCGATTCCCCACCGCGGTGGGCCGTCGATGGGCGGAGCCGGAATGGTCTCCGGATGCCACGGTGCCGTCGTGGCACCCAGCTGCTCGTTCAGCGCCGCGGTGGCCGCGTCGGCGAGAGCGCGCGCCGACGCGAAGCGCTGCGACGGGTCTTTGGCCATCGCGGTGGCGATCACCTGATCCATCTGCGCCGACAACCCGGGCACCACATCGGTGACCTTGGGCGGCGGGGCGTGCAGATGAGCGGCAACGACGGCCGCGGGACCGTTGGCCGTCGGATACGGCGCCTGCCCGGTCAGCAGCCGAAATAGCGTGCACGCCAACGAATACAGATCCGCCCGGCCGTCAAAAGGCTGGCCGGCCAGCACCTCGGGCGCCGCGTATGCCACCGTCGCCGTCACCGATCCGGTGATCGTCAAACTCGCGTCATCCAGGGCGCGCGCAATCCCGAAGTCCCCCAACAAGACCCGCTCGTCGGGGCCGGTCGGCCCGGACAGCAGAAAGTTGGCCGGCTTGATGTCGCGGTGCACCACGCCGCGCTGGTGCGCGTAATCCAGCGCCTTGGCGACTTCGCCGACAATATGCACTGCGCGTGCCGGCGTCATCGTGCCGGCGCGCAGCGCGGCGTTCGCGTCGGTGCCGTCGACAAACTGCATCGCGATCCAGAGCTGGCCGTCGAATTCGCCGCGCTGGTGAATCGACACGATGTTGGGATGATCCAGCGCCGAGGCCACTTCGGCCTCCCGGATGAACCGCGCCCGAAAGTCCTGATCCCCGGACAGCTCGGCGTTGAGCACCTTCAGCGCCTCGCTGCGGGGCAGATCAGGATTGCGCGCGAGGTACACCGTGCCCATTCCGCCGCCGCCCAGCACACGTTCGATCTGGTATCCGGCGAAGATCGAACCGGGGCTCAACATGCGGGCGGGTGTCCTTCGTTTCGAGCCGGGCGATGTGCAGATGCCCGCGGATAGTCTCGGATGCCCGGAGAATACCCGTCGGCATGTGCTGCAATGACGAGATGAGCTCTCGAGATCACGGCGCCTGGCTTGCCGACGTCACCGCGATAGAAACGATCAAGTACCGCTATCTGCGTGCACTGGACACCAAGCACTGGGACGACTTTGCCAACACGCTCACCGAGGACGTGGTCGGCGACTACGGGTCGTCGATGGGCGAAGAACACCATTTCACCAACCGCACCGATCTGGTCGAGTACATGCAGTCGTCGCTGCCGTCCAACGTGATCACCGAGCACCGCGTCACCCACCCGGAGATCGAGGTGAACGGCGACGAGGCGACGGGCATCTGGTATCTGCAGGACAAGGTGATCGTGGCCGAGTTCGACTTCATGCTGATCGGCGCCGGCTTCTATCACGATCGGTACCGCCGCACCGCCGACGGATGGCGGATCAGCGTGGTCGGCTATGACCGGACTTACGACGCCACCCTGTCGTTGAAGAACCTCGACTTCAAGGTGACCGCGGGCATCGCCATCGCCTGAAAGTCAGAACCGTTGGGGTGCAACCGGTTACTGGGTGATCGCCATCACCGCGCCCGGCCGCAGCCACTGGATGACCTGCACCAGCTTGGCATCATCGATCGCGACACAGCCTTCTGTCGCGCCGCCGTCGGTGGTGTGGAAGAAGAATGCCGCACCCTTGCCGGCCTCACGGTTCGGGTTGACGCCCATCACGACCGCGTGCTTGTACTGCGGGATCTGCAGGTTCTCGCTTGCGCCGGTGTCGAACGGGCACTGCGCCCGATGACAAACCTGCATGGTGTTGAACGTGGCGCTGCCGTCATCGCCGTTCCACCAGTGATTGGAGTCGACCTGAACATATTTGAGACCGCCACCGGGGTTGGGCGCCGTCCCGAACGCAAACGGCAGCGTGAAGACGCCCATCGGCGTCGCGGGATAACCGCTCTTGGCCTGTGCGCAAGACCTGCCGAGCCGATATGAGTCGGTATGCCGGCCTCGACCGGTTGCCAGCCGGTGTCACTCCGTTGGTAGATATCCATTTTCGCGTTCGAACCGCCGGTTCCGACGACGGAGATCACCTGGGTGGCGTTGCCGACCAGCGGAGCAAACCAAGGTGCGCCGACTGCACCCCCCAACGGAGCTGTCGCCATGGGTACAACGGCTGCGCACACCGCAGCACACAGTAGACCCAGCAGTCGGCGCACGTCCTTATCGTCGGCGCAGCCCGATCGAGTGGTCAAGTCAAGGTTTAGCGTCGATCAGGTCACCGCGCGGCTGCGACGCAACGCTCGTCGCCTGTCGCCGCTGGTACACGGATATGTTCGTAGGCGTTATCAGCCGGATTCCCGGGTATAGAAAGCGATGGATGTCACCGACAGATCGCCGCCACCAGCCCATGGTGGGCGGCAGGACCACCAGGCTCGCCGCGGCGAGCGGCGTCAGCGTGCCGCCATTGACGGTCTGGCTCGGATCTGCGATGTACACCTTCCCGGTCGACCGAGATGTGATCGTGGGCCGCGACCGCGAATGCGACATCCGCTTTCAGGATGTCAATCCCGAGGATCTGACGCTGATATCGCGGGTACACGCGATTCTGCGGTTCGACGGCGGGCACTGGGTGGTCGTCGATAAGAGCCAGAACGGTATCTTCGTCGCCGGCTCGCGCGCCGCGGTGATCCCCATCCGCGATGGCCTCAGCGTCGCATTGGGCGGCCCGCGAGGGCCGGAGTTGACCTTCCGCGTCGCGACACCGGCATCGGGCCCGCCCACCGGCGGTGGCAGCCCCGCAACGCAGATGTTCCGTCCGGCGGCACCACCACCGCCTACCGGCCCACCACCCCCGTCGCGGCCGCAGTCACAGTCGCGGCCCCCGCCCTCGGCACCCCTGCCGAGCCGGCCGGCCCCGGTCCGTTCCCAGGGCTCGGCGACGATCGGCCGCGCCAAGTCCAACAGCATCGTCGTCGAGGACGCACTCGCTTCCCGCGTGCACGCGATGCTCACCTTCACTCCCGCCGGCCTTGAGATTCGCGACAACGACAGCAGCAACGGCACTTTCGTCAACGGGACGCCGATCACCAGCGCGCGGCTGCGCGACGGCGACATCGTCACGATCGGCAACACCGACCTGCTCGCCACCGGCAACACCCTGGTCTCGCAGCCCGCGGCGGTCCGCACCAGCGGGTTGACCGCGCACGGACTGGCACTGACGGTCGACGGTCGCCAACTGCTGCAAGACGTGTCCTTCACCGCGAAGCCCGGGACACTGACCGCCGTGATCGGACCGTCCGGCGCGGGGAAATCCACCCTGGTCAAGCTGATCGGTGGCGCGATGCCACGCAGCGCTGGCCTGGTCGCGTTCGACGGCCACGACGTGCACACCGAGTACGCGTCGATGCGTTCGCGCATCGGGATGGTGCCCCAGGACGACGTGGTGCACCGCCAGCTCACCGTCGAGCAGGCGCTGAACTTCGCCGCGGAACTGCGGCTACCGCCCGACACCACCGCCGATGATCGACGGCAGGTGGTCGAGCGGGTGCTAGACGAGCTGGAGTTGGCCCCGCACAAGGACACTCGCGTCGACAAGTTGTCCGGTGGGCAGCGCAAGCGCGCATCGGTGGCGATGGAACTGCTGACCGGCCCATCGTTGCTGATCCTCGATGAGCCGACGTCGGGCCTCGACCCGGCGCTGGACCGTCAGGTGATGACGATGCTGCGACGGCTCGCCGACGCCGGCCGGGTGGTCATCGTCGTCACGCACTCGCTGACCTACGTCGGCATGTGCGACCAGATCCTGCTGCTGGCCCCCGGCGGCAAGACCGCCTTCGCCGACCCGCCGGCCCAGATCGGGCCGGCGATGGGCAGCACCGACTGGGCCGACATCTTCGCCCGCGTCAGCACCGATCCCGACGGCGCGCATCGCGCGTATCTGTCCCGTCATCCTGCGTCCCCGCGCCGGCCGTCGCCGACCGCCGGCGCCGCGCCGCTGGGAAAGCCGCCGCGAACCAGTTCGTGGCGCCAGGTCATGACGCTGGTACGCCGCCAGACGCGACTGATCACCTCCGACCGCGGCTACTTCGCGTTCCTGGCGGTGCTCCCGTTCGTGCTCGGCGTGCTGTCACTCGCGGTGCCCGGCAATACCGGCCTGGGACCGACCGGTCCGGCCGGGCCGGAGGAGCCGATCGACATCCTGATCCTGCTCAACATCGGCGCGGTGTTCCTGGGTACCGCGCTCACCGTCCGCGATCTCGTCGGCGAGCGGATGATCTTCCAGCGCGAGCGGGCCGTCGGCCTGTCGGCGTCGGCCTACCTGATCGCGAAAGTCGTCGTTTACAGCGTCGCGGCCCTGATCGGCACCGCGGTCATGGTCGCCATCATGACGATCGGCAAAGGCACGCCCTCGCACGGCGGCGCACTACTGGGAAGTGGCGTGCCGTCCGGCGTCGTGGAGCTGTACCTGGGTCTGGCTCTCACAGCGATCACCTCGGCGATGGTGGGGCTGGCGCTGTCGTCGCTGGCCCGCTCCACCGAGCAGGTGCTGCCGATGCTCGTGGCGACCGTCATGGTGTCGATGGTGCTGGCCGGGGGCCTGATACCGGTGACGGGACGGCTGGTCCTGGATCAGCTGGCCTGGTTCGTGCCCGCGCGTTGGGGCTTTGCCGCGTCGGCGTCGACGGTGGACCTGAACAGCGTCGAGGCGGGGCTGCCCGTCGACAGGTTGTGGCGCCACGTGCCCGGCGCGTGGCTGCAGGACGCCGGCATGCTGGTGGCCCTGGCGGTCGTCCTCGCCGGTCTGGTCCGCTACCGGCTGCGGTTGGGAAAGCGGGCCCCCTGATGCCGGTCTTCGTCCGCAAGCTCTTCGGCATCGGCAAGTTGCCCGCCGATGTGCGCGCCGCAGTCGAGGCCGAGGGACTGATCTATCTCGCCGACTTCGTTCCCGTCACCCGCCGATTCAGCGGCGCCATTCCGGGTTTGCGGTCGTCGCACAGCGTCGCCAGCTATGTCGGGTCGGTCGCGTTCACCTCGCAGCGAGTTCTGGCGACCCTGTCGTCATTGCCCAAGCTGGCTGGCCCAACTGTCGACGTCCGTTGGGATGCAACGCAATCCGGAGTCGCGTCGGCGGAGATATCGGCAACCGGCCTACAGGTCGATGCCGACGTCGACGAGTTGGATCAGACCTTCACCGGGCGCCTATCGCTGCACTACAAGCTCGAGGTTCCCGACGAGGTGCTCAACAGGCTCCCCCGACGCTCGCTGGCCTTCGACATGCCACCGGAATACGTGCTTCGCGCCGTCGGCGTCACCTACCGGCCGTAATGCGGTCAGCGCGGCAGCCAGATCGACGACGTTGCCGACAAGTCGGGCCAGGGCGGGCGACGGAGCACGGCCACGCTGGCCAGCACGGCCGAGATCAGGCCGGTGATCGCCCCGATCAGCGCGATCCGGTTCTTGTCGACCGCCGGTACCCAACGAGCCGTACCGTCGTGGACGACGAACACACCCATCGGGGTAGCGGCACCGTCACGAACCTTGGCAACAGTGATCACGGTGCCGCCGTCCGCCGTGCGGTAGGGCTCGCCGTAGACGCGCCCGCGAGTGCCGTTAGTGGGCAAGTGCTGCACTGACTCAGGAATATTCACGGGACTGATCCTTCTGGCCGGTTTCTGGCAACGAACGGTTCGAGACAAGTCTGGCCGACCTCGCGCCCCGACACGTCGCGTTGGGCATCGTTGGCCGCTTTCACGCACGAGGGTTTCTACGATGACAAGATGGACGAACACGCATTCAGCACGCCGGAGCGGCAGGCGATCTATCGCGTGATCGCCGAGCGCCGCGACATGCGCCGGTTCGTCCCCGACAGCAAGGTTTCCGACGACGTCCTCGCCCGCCTGCTGCAGGCCGCCCACGCCGCGCCCAACGTCGGGCTGATGCAGCCCTGGCGATTCATTCGGATCACCGACGGCGAACTGCGCGGGCGCATCCACGCGCTGGTCGACGAGGAACGCCAGCAGACCGCGCACGCGCTGGGCTTACGCGCGCAGGAATTCCTCGCGCTCAAGGTCGAAGGCATTCTCGACTGCGCCGAACTGCTGGTGGTCGCCTTGTCCGACGGCAGGGACAGTTTTGTGTTCGGCCGTCGCACCATGCCGCAGATGGATCTGGCATCGGTGTCGTGCGCAATCCAAAACCTTTGGCTGGCAGCACGATCCGAGGGTCTCGGAATGGGGTGGGTGTCGCTGTTCGATCCGCCGAGGCTGGCATCGATGCTGTCCATGCCGGCCGACGCCGAGCCAGTGGCGATCCTGTGCCTCGGTCCGGTGCCGGATTTCCCCGACCGGCCGTCGCTGGAATTGGACGGCTGGGCGCTGGGCCGCCCGTTGGGTGAATTCGTGTCCGAGAACGGCTGGGGCCACGCGCCGCACGGCACGACATGAACGTCAGCTCATCGCGAGTTGGGCAATGAGCGTGTTGAGCGCCGCATCGACATCCGGGGGTACCGAGCGTTCGGACTCGGCGTCCAGTAAGGCTTCCGTCGAGACACCAGCGGCGTTGGCCGCCTCTTCGAGACTCAGTTCGGCGCGGTGGCGTGCGCCATAGAGCCGCTGCCCAAGCGTCGCAGACGGTGACTTCGCGGCGCGCAGCATCAGCTCGTTGTAGCGCCGCCGGACGGCACTGAGCGCAAGCACTACTGATGGAGTGCCGCGGGCGTTGCGCGCGGCGTTGGCGGCCACCGCCTCGAGCTTGCGCAGGTCAGCCAGGATCGGCGTGGCCCTTTGGGTGAAATCCGGTTCCGCCGGGCCGGGTAGCGCGTCGACCGCGGCGCCGATGCTGTGCATCGCCAGTTCGACCGCCTCGGCCATCAGCGGCGCGTGAACCGTCTCGGTCAGCACCTCGGTGGCCTCGCCGCCTTGGGCGGCCGGACTGCCGTTGCGAATACGCGTGATGGTGCCGGCCGGCCAGTCCAGCACCTCCTCTAGCTTCGCCAACGTTCCGCGACGCGGCCAGCTGCGCCCTTTCTCGAATGCGATCAGGGTGCCGGCGTTGATGACCTTGTCTCTGGCCAGGCTGCGCTGCGTGATGTCGAGTTCGCGTCGACGCGCGGAGACGGCCCGACCGGCCCTGGCAACTGCGGGATCGGTCTCGGCCAGCTCGTCCCAGTTGTCGTTGTCTTCGGCGTCGTCGGTCTCAAGCTCGACGGCAGTCACCACGGTCTCGTCGCGCGGGCCACCGGGCTCCAGCGTCAGCGGGATCCCGTTCGCGTCCCCGAGATGGACGGTGGTGGGAACGGTGATCAGCACCGAATTTCGGCGTACGCCGTCGACGAACATCCCGTTGGTGCTGGTGTCGATGACCTGCCAGCCGTCGTGGCGCGGCTCCAAGCGGACATGGGAGCGGGAGATCCGATCATCGTTGATATGCACTGTCGCGGACGGGTCCCTACCGACGACCGCGACGCCGTCGTGGACGCTCAGCGGGTACGACTGGGATCCGACCCGGACCACCAGACCAGGCTCGGGTGTCGACGCGCTCCGGCCGGTGATCATCGTGCGCTCCCTCGTTGGATGCCAGGTTGATGCTACGTCTTCGCTACGACACACGACCTGGCATGACACGGCAGCTGCTTCGGTTCCAAGGGTCGAATTGAGGCGTTTGCCGCTATGTTTTCGTGGTCTCACCGAGTTCTTAGCACGACCACAATAACACCTTATCCAGCATTAGAGCACGTCAACGATGCCTTTACGGCTCACGCACCGGCGCGAGTTCGGTTTGTCCACGCTGCTTCGTTTTAACTGTTGCACTGCTACCGTCCAGCTCCTAAAGTCGTAGCAATAGTGGTGCGAGCGCACCACAACTGGAGGGGTAACGCTATGACTGCAACAGTGATGACGCTGGCCGCACCGGCGGAAGAGTTCGTCCCGGTCTGCACCACCGACCCGGAGCGATGGACCACTCACCCGGACGACGAGGCCAAGGCGCTCTGCCGGGCCTGCCCGCTGCGCTGGCGGTGCGCCCGCGAAGCGTGGGAAACGCCCGGCTCCGAGGGCCTCTGGGCGGGAGTGGTGATTCCGGAGTCCGGCCGCGGCCGTGAATTCGCGCTGCGCCAGCTGCGCTCGCTGGCCGCACACGGCGGCTACCCGGTCCGGCCGGGATACCGCGCCCGGCGACGCATCGTTCTGCCCGTGGCATAGCTCATCGCTCATCCGGGGCCGCTAGCCCCGTGGCGGTTACGATTCCGGGGTGCAACCACCGCCGCCAGGCCCCCCTCCGCAATGGGGACCCCCGCCAGACGACTCCCTGGGGCGCGCGGGCCTGGCTTCGAAGGCCAGCCCGGCCCGGAGAACTACGGCCAGCAACCACCACCCGGGTACGGAGGACCCCCGCAGTGGGCCGGTTACGGCCCGCCCGTGCCGGCCCCGACGTCCCAGCAGACGTTCGGTTGGATCACCATCGCGGCCATCGGGTTGCTGGGACTGCTCGGCGGGATCCTCACGCTGACCCTCTGGATCAACCTGAACAGCGCTGTCAGTCGCGCCACCGAGGTTTGCAGCCGGTTCGGCGGTGAGTACGGCAACATGTGCCGCCACCAGATCCACAACATGGTTCCCACCGTGCCAGTGGCCCTGGTCGTGTGCCTCTTCCTGATCATCGCCGGCTGCCTTGCGGTCGCCGCCGGCGCGGTGATGCTCTTTCTCAAGAGGCCACTGGGGCAATTCCTGATCCTCGGCGGCGGCATCGTCATGCTCGTCTTGTCGATCGGCCTCGAAGCGCGCTACGGCGCGACGGGTCGAGTTACCTATGACCTGATTGCAGGTCTGATCATCGCGGCCGCCGGAGGACTGATGTTCATCCCGGCCTTCCGGGTGCTGCTGGGCCTTCCCCCGCACTTGACCGCGCGACCCGGCGGATATCCGGGCGGCGGGCCGTGGCCGCCCGGGCCACCGCCGCCCCCGCACTACAGTCCTCCCGGCCCACCGCAACAGTGGTGAGCGGCTGGGCCAGATAGGCCCCGCCACATGCCGTGAACCGCCGAGGCCGATAACGTCGACGGGGCCCGGCAGAGCTCAGGAGGTGGCGGCTATCGGCGACACGGACGCAAATCCCGGCGCGGCGCATCCGCAACGCGACAATGTGTTGCTCGTGCACTGGCACGACCTAGGCCGGTATCTCGGCGTCTACGGTCACCCGGATGTCTCCAGCCCCCGGCTGGACCAGCTTGCCGCCGAGGGCATCCTGTTCACTCGCGCGCATGCCACCGCACCACTGTGTTCCCCGTCGCGCGGGTCACTGTTCACCGGCCGCTACCCGCAGAGCAACGGACTGGTCGGACTGGCGCACCACGGTTGGGAGTATCGCCCCGGCGTCCGGACTCTGCCGCAAATTCTTTCCGAATATGGCTGGTACTCCGTGCTTTTCGGAATGCAGCACGAGACATCCCATCCGTCCAGGCTGGGTTTCGACGAGTTCGACGTGTCGAACTCCTACTGCGAGTACGTTGTTGAACGCGCTCAGCAGTGGCTAGGCGACCACGACGTCGACCAGCCGTTCCTGCTGACGGCCGGGTTCTTCGAAACCCACCGGCCATACCCGCGAGAGCGTTACGAACCCGCCGACACCGACACTGTCGATCTGCCCGACTATCTGCCCGATACCGTTGAGGTACGCCAGGATCTGGCCGAGTTCTACGGATCCATCACGACCGCCGACGCCGCGGTCGGCCGGATACTGGACACCCTTGCCGCCACCGGGCTGGACGAGAGCACCTGGGTGGTCTTCCTCACCGACCATGGCGCGGCATTCCCGCAGAGCCAAGTCCACGCTCTACGAGGCGGGTACCGGGATCGCGATGATCGCCCGCCCGCCGACCCGAATGAAGCTGGCGCACAAGGTTTACGACGATCTATTCAGCGGAGTGGATCTGCTGCCGACACTGCTGGAGCTGCTCGGAGTCGTCACACCCTCCGACATCGAAGGCGTGTCGCATGCGCCGGCGCTACTCGCCCACGATCACGGCGAGCCGGTTCGCGATTACGTCTACACCGGCAAGACCTACCACGACTCGTTCGACCCTATCCGCGCGATCCGGACCAAAGATTTCAGCTACATCGAAAACTACGCGCACCGACCATTATTGGACCTGCCATGGGACATCGAGGAAAGCCCCTCCGGGCAGGCCGTGGCACAGTCGGTCACCTCACCGCGACCAGAACGCGAACTCTACGATCTGCGCTCAGACCCCACCGAGACCACCAACCTGCTGACCGAAGACGAAACCGAAGGCGCCGACAAGATAGCGGCTGATCTTGCAGTCCGACTGCATGATTGGCGACAGCGGACGAACGACGTCATTCCGTCCGACTTCGCCGGGAGCCGCATCGCGGCACGCTACACCGAGACGTATCTGCAGATTCACGAAAAGGTACCCACCAGTCGGTCGGGGATCGCCGCCGACCGCGGCATCGACGATGCGACCCGTCGAACAGATCCGTAGTCGCACGCGTCGGGCGTGCGGTTAGGCTCTCTCGGTGCCCGCGCATCCGACGTCCTATCTCGTGCTTGCCTCGCAGCGCTGTGGCAGCACATTGTTGGCCGAGTCGCTACGCGCAACCGGTACCGCGGGCGAGCCGCAGGAGTTCTTCCAGTACCTGCCGACCACCGGGATGGCACCACAGCCGCGTCAGTGGTTCGCCGACGTCGAGGACGAGACCATCCTGCATCTGCTCGACCCGGTTGACCCCGGAACGCCGGATACCGCGTCTTCAGTCGCGTGGCGCGAACACATCCGCAGCTCGGGCCGGACGCCGAACGGCATCTGGGGCGGCAAGCTGATGTGGAATCAGACACCGCTGCTGCAACAACGGGTGTCGTCTCTGCCCGACCGGTCCGGGGATGGTTTGCGAGCAGCGATCCGGGACGTCATCGGCAGCGAACCGGTCTACGTTCACGTCCACCGGCCCGACGTGGTGTCGCAGGCGGTGTCGTTCTGGCGCGCCGTCCAAACGCGGATGTGGCGCGGCCGGCCACACGCCGAGCATGGCCCGCGGGCCACCTACCACGCCGGTGCGATCGCCCACGCGGTGCACATGTTGCGCGAGCAGAACGAGTGCTGGCGCGCCTGGTTCGCCGAGGAGGGCATCGAGCCGATCGATGTGCCGTACCCGACGCTCTGGCACAGCTTGACCACGGTCGTCGCGACGGTGCTGGAAGCGATCGGGCAGGATCCCCGGCTGGCCCCCGCCCCGGCTCCTGCTCCGCAGGCCGACGAAGACTCCGATGAGTGGGTGGAGCGCTACCGCGACGACGCCCAACGATTGGGACTACCGGAGTAGCCGACGGTTCTCCCCGCCCACCTGTGCGACGAAGAACACCCGACGGAACGGGTAGAAGGTTGTTCCGTCCGGCCGGGACGGGTAGGCATCGGCGAGCAGCGGGATGAGCTCTTCGCGGAACTGCTGGTACTGCCGCTCATCGAGCCGTTCGCTCACCGGCCGCAGCGCGGTGCCGCTGATCCAATCCAGCACCGGATGCTCGCCGGTGAGTTGATGGAGGTACGTGGTCTCCCAGGCGTCGACGGTACAGCCGGCATCGAGCAACAGCTCGGCGTAACGCGTCGGTGTATCGACCACAGTGCCGACCCGAAATGGTATGTCTCGCAACAATTCCGCGTATGGCTGCCGTCGGGCCACGGCGCGCACCGCGGCGTGTGACGGGGTTTCGAAGTTGCCCGGCATCTGGATGGCCAGCCACGACCCGGCGGCCAGTTGGCCGGCCCATCGGACGAACAGGTCGCGATGCTCGGGCACCCAGTGCATCGCGGCGTTGCTGAGCACCACGTCGGTATCAGGCTGCGGCGTCCACGTTTTCAGGTCCGCGACCGACGCATTCACGCCCCGCTCCCGGGCGGCCGCAACCATTTCCGGTGAGCTGTCCAGCGCCTCGACGGTCACGTCCGGCCAGCGCCGGGCCAGCGCAGAAGTCAGGTTCCCCGCCCCGCAGCCCAGGTCTACCACCCGTCGCGGATCGCTCGCACCTACTCGAGACAGCAGATCGTAGAACGGGCGACCGCGATGATCGGCGAAGGTCAGGTAGACGTCCGGATCCCACATACTGGTGCTCCTGTTCAACGGCCTGCGCGGCGACTGATAGACAAACGGTATTCCCCGCCGCGTGCCGGACGACTCGAGGATGGACGATGGAAGACGACGATGAGGCCGCCGAGGTGCGGCAGGTGTGGGCCGCGCTGGGCTTGCCCGGTGTGTTCGACGTGCACACCCATTTCATGCCGAAACCGGTGATGGACAAGGTATGGCAGTACTTCGATTCCGCCGGTCCGTTGGTGGGTCGCGAGTGGCCGGTCATCTATCGGACAGCGGAATCCGACCGTGTGCAGATGCTGCGACGGTTCGGGGTGCTCGGCTTCACCGCGCTGGTGTATCCGCACAAGCCTCAGATGGCGGCATGGCTCAATCAGTGGGCCGCGCAGTTTTCGCGAGAGACGCCGGATTGCCTTGCCACCGCGACGTTCTACCCGGAGCCGGATGCGGGCGAGTACGTCGCCGCGGCGATCGCGGGCGGAGCCCAGGTCTTCAAGGCGCACGTTCAGGTGGGCCGGTATGAGCCCAACGATCCGTTGCTTGATCCGGCCTGGGGTGCTATCGAGGATGCCGGGATCCCCGTCGTCATTCACTGCGGTTCCGGCCCCGCGCCCGGCGAGCACACCGGACCAGAGCCGATACGGTCTCTGCTGCAACGCTTTCCGCGGCTACGGCTGATCATCGCGCACATGGGGATGCCGGAGTACGTCGACTTCATGGACATCTGTGAAAACTCGTCCGATGTCCGGCTCGACACCACGATGGCGTTCACCCCGTTCGTCGACGAGCTCATGCCGTTCCCGCCATCGCAGCTGAACCGACTGCGGGACTTGGGTGAGCGCATCCTTTTCGGCAGCGACTTTCCCAACATTCCCTACACCTACGCCGACGCCATGCGGTCACTCGTCCGGTTGCCGGGCGTCGACGACGCATGGCTGCGTGGCGTCTTCTACGAAAACGCCGCCGCCCTGTTCTCGCCGGTCGGCTAGATCAGGCGACCGGTTGCGGTTGCGCGGTGCTGGCCCAGCGCAGCCGCTCCAGGAGCAGCGATTCGGGCAATACGACGTGGCCGTCGAGGCGACGGCTCGACAGCGGGTCCAACGCCGTCAGCGCCGCACGCTGGATCCCCGACTTCGAGATCAGACCGGGCAGTGGCCCGCTCGCGCTGGGAGCGGCGTCGGTCAGGAACGCGCACGCAACCGCCAGGGTCTGGTCGTCGCCCGCGCCGGACACCTCGGCCGCAGTCCAGACTTCGCGGACCGGGTACGACCAGATTGCCGCGAGCGTGTTGGGCAGCGCGGTGTCGACCTTGACCCCATATGCGGCGATGTGATTCGAGCTTCCCTGACTGACGGCGGACCACGTCTCGCGGGCCGATCGAGGGTAGGGCGTCGGAACGTCATCGGAGTTCGCCAGAGCGGCCATCCAACCGCTTTCCCGGAGGTGATCCGCCAGCCGGCGAGCCGCGACCTCGGCCGTCTCGCGCAACGGAATCTGCGCCGAACGGGCCTGCAGCGCAGCGAGATTGTCTGCCGCGGACAGCGTCACGCCGATCCACGTCTCCCGTTCCCGCGTGCCGACTTCGGACGTGCTGTCACGGCTGGTCACGCGGATGGCGTCGGCGCGCAGACCGTAGCGTTGGACGTAACCGGCGATCAGGGCCAGCGGCAGCGAGTCGGCATCGCCCAGCGGCGGCGTCACCCGCAGCAGCGCGGTCGTCCGAACATCGGTGACCGACTCCTCGGCCGCGCGTGCTCCCCGGCTGGGACGCAGGATCGCCAAGCGGCGGCGCAGGATCGTGGTGACAGGCAGCCCCCGCCACCGGGCCAGCAGCAAGATCACCGCCACGACCGCGACACCGAGCACCCAGCGCTCACGCACCGAATGCCAGGGGAAGGCGATGCCCGCGGCCACAACCGCCAGCAGCACCAAGGTGATCCGTCCGGTGGGCGGCGAGGGGAATTGGTGCGCGCTCACAGCGATGGTTCCTTTCGTCGGCGTGCGGCGATCGCGGCAGCAGCCACGACGGCCAATAGCAGAGCAGCCGTCCCACCGAACGCGACGATCCGGGGCAACTGGTTCTTCGGTGCGGGTTCTGGCGGCGCCGCAACATGTTTCACCGGCGACTTGTCGCCGTTGGTGGCGGTGGGCAGCTCCCAGGTCAGGGCCGCCACCGGGTCTACGGCGCCGGCACCGACGATGTTCGACGGCGCGCGGGCACCATTGTGCGCCGAGGCGGTGATCCGCTGGATCACCTGCGTGGAGTTCAACTCCGGGTACTTGCTGCGCACCAGCGCCGCGACTCCGGAGACGTATCCGGCTGCATAGCTCGTGCCGGCCAGCGGCACCAGTTGCTGATGTTCGTTCGGCAGGCCGTTGGCGAGTCCGCCGTCGTCGCGGTTGCTCACCGACACGATGCTTTCGCCGGGTGCGGCCACACCTACCCACGGACCGGCCATCGTGAATTTCGAGGGCTGATCGCCGGGCGTCAGGGATCCGACTGACAGCACGTAGGGCTGCCACCACGAGGGCACTGAAACCGATGTCACACCAGCCCAATTGCGCGGATCGTCGGGACGGCTCAGGTCGGTCAGCGGGTTCGAGTCACACGCCGCGCCGCTGGCCGCACCCGCGGCACCGATGTTGCCGGCCGCGGCCACGATCACGGCATCCTTGTCGACGGCGGCATACCGGATCGCCGCTCCGAGCGCGCCTTGATCGACATTGCGGTCGGCAGGTAGGCAGGTGATCCCCGAGACGGTGATCACCCGCGCACCGAGATCGGCAGCGTGCACGATCGCACGGCCGAGCGCCGTCACGTCGACGACGGCCCGCCCGAGAGCAGGGTCGCCACCCGCGCTGCGCGCCGAGAACTTCGCCGACGTCACCCGCAACGACACCAGCCGGGCCCCGGGTGCAATCCCGGCGAAGCCGTCGTCGCCCGGCTGGCCGGCGATCAGGCCGGCCACCGCTGTCCCGCGCCCGTCGCAGTCGGTCAGCCCGTCGGTCGACTCGACATAGTCACCGCCCGGCTCAACGCCGGGCAGCCGTGGCCCCGACCGCACACCGGTGTCCAACACCGCGACCAGTTGTCCGTCGCCACGGGAAAACCGCCACGCCGCAGACGGATCCAGAATCTGCTGGCTCGGCGGCACCACTTTGAAATCGGTGCCCGAGATGACGCCGGTCGCACTGCACTCGCCGTTCTTCTCCATCGGCGCCACCGGACCGGGTGCGCCGGGGGGCGGCGCCGCGCCGGGATCGACCTGAGGGCGGTCGATCGCCATCGCGGGCGGGCAGGCCCACAGCGTGGCAACCAGAGCCGCTGCGAGACAACCGAATCGCCGAGTGCGGGCAGAACTCATCGATCAAGCACCACCGCGAACAGTCCCGACCAGGTATGCGATCACCGGGATCAGCGACGCGTCGATTCCAGACGCGACAAATCCCACCAACCGGCGCAGCGGCAGCGAGTAGGTCTCCGGCGAAGCGATGGCCGGGCTCAGCGCGACGACAACCCAGGCCGACACCAGCGCAGCGAGCACCACCGCAATCACCAGTGCGGTCAGGTAGTGCGCCGTCGCGGTGTAGAGGACCACCAACGCCACGCCGACCAGGTGCGGCTGGGCCAGCAACCATGCTTTGATGGCCGCCGAATCCCATACCCGGGCCCGCAGGGCAGCCGCGGCCGCGGTCGCGGCGACCAGGTACCAGCCCCAGGCAGACAGCGTTTCCGGCCGCCACGCGATGGCCAGCGAGCCGATCACGCTGAGTAACACGGCGCCGGCGATGAAGCCGGTCTGGTGCGCGTCGCTGATCCGGACCCGTCGCGGCAGGTCTTCGAGCACGCGCGCCGACGGAGCCGACGGAGTCGGGTCGCCGGGCGCGGGAATGACCGGCAGCGGGAATCGTGCCCACAGGGCCGACAATTGCGGGGCTTCGATGGTGAACACCAACGCGACGACGAGCAGACCTGCACCCAGCGTTACCAGCGGCAGCTGCCACAGCGCACTCGCGCCGGCAACCAGCAGCACGCCTGCGCCCAGCACAGTGGTCGCGGTGAAAAAGCTGATGATGCCGCGGCTTTCGCGGTGCGGCAGGATCAGGCTGATCAGGGACCACGCAGCCACCCCGGCCGCGGCCAGCGTCACCTGTGGCGCGCCGAAGTGACCCGGTACCGCCAGGGCCAATGCCGCCGCAATCGGTACCAGAGCGGCGGCGGACAAGGCCGCACCGGCCCGCGGCGAACGCGCCGCGAGACCCGCCACCACGGTGAGCAGCGCGATCACACCGACCGCGATCACACCGGCGGGCGACCCGGTGGCCACCCGATGAACGACTCCGAGACCTGTTGCTGCCCAGATCAACCCGACGATCCCCGCAATCGCACCGCGCTGGATGTGCGCCGTACCCCAGGGCTTCAGCCGCGAGGTCGAGAAGATTACGGCGGCGTCGGCGATGTCTTCGACGATGCCCGGCGCGGCCGGCCCGACCGGTATCGGCTGCAGCGCCAACAGGTCGCCGTCGACCACGCCGACCGTTCCCAGAGTGGCGTCCAGACTGAACGGCGCACCGCCGATCGGAGCAAGGCTGAGCCGCGCAGGGGTCGTCGGCTCGGCGACGGAGCTTCCGGCAGCAGACGCGTCGTCAGCGACGGCAGGTACGACCAAACGTTCTACAGCCGGCAGGATTTCGCGCAGCGGCAAGTCCACGGGCAATGCGATCTCGGTCAGCCGGCTGTCGGCAAGGATGGCGACCCGCACGATGGGTATGACAGCGCTGGACATCACCGACTCCTCAGGATTCTGGTGGACATTGCTTCTCTTTCTCTTTGGGAATGACGATTGTTTTCAGGTGTTGGGTCAGACAGTTTGTGGGTTGGTACTGGTGAAGTCCCGGGAGAGCCGGTTGCCCTCGAACCAGTGGCCTTCGGGTAGTTGGCTGACGAGCTGTTCGACGGCGACGGCGATGGCGAATGAGGTCCCGGGGCTGAACGTGGAGATCCATTCGCCGTCGAACGCACGCGACGGGCTGACCAGCACCCTGCCCACGGTGGTGTCGACGATGCTCATACCCACCTCGGTGCTGGTGTGCCGCCCGTCGTGGTGACAGCCCGCGACGATCTCCACGTAACTGCGTGGCCCGGTGAACACCGATTCGACCACCGCACGCGCCGTCTGCGGGATGCCCAGGTAATCAAGGACTTCGGTGAGCGGCGCGCCGTTGCGCAGCCGCTCGTCAGCCCGCGCACCGACCTGGGCGGGCAGGCTGAATTCGTCGAATCGCGCCGGCGGACGCTGCGCCAGGCCGACACCGAGAATCGGCACCAGCGCGCGGGCGTCGTGAATATCCATTGCCGTGAACGTGACTAGCTGCGCATTACGCAGTGCCACAACAGTTTTGCCGCCGCGCCGGGCGATGATCCCGCGCAGCAGATCCTCGCTCCCCGATACGGCGGCCGAACCCACATAGCGCAGGTCCAGCCACCGTTCCGGAAAGCACACCACCCGAATCCAGTCGGCTACCGCCCGGTTGATGACGCCATCGGCCGACACCATGCCCAGGCGGGCCAGTTCGGCGGTCTGGGCTGCGATAAACGCACCCCTTTCGGCGGCATCAGTGTATGGCGTGGTGATCGCCAGAACCCACGGAAACGTTCCCGCTCCAACGGTTTCAGCGATACACCACGCCTGGTCGACGGTCAGCTCGACGGCGTTGGGCTCGTTGGTCATCTACGTTGCGGATCCACTCGACTCGATCCGCCCCACAAGCACTGCCGTGGCGGTGGTTAGCCGCCCCACTTGGCGCCTTCGGCCGAGTCGCGGGCCAGCATCGAAGTGGTGTTGTTCTCATGCGTGCCCGCCATCGCCCGATACGACAGCACCAACTGCTCCAACGCCTGATTCCACTGCGCCTGCCACGCCTGGTAACTCACCCCGGTATCACCCTGCCACGCCGACTGCAACGCAGCCTGCTCCGCAGAAATATCGGCACCCAAACTCTGAATCGTGCCCGCATACCCAGCCATATCCGCCGAATGCGCCAGCATCGCCGGGTAGTTGTACATGATCTGCGACATCACAAAACCTTTCGACTTAGATTCGGTCGGCTCAGAAGCCCGGATAGCTGCTCGCCGCAGCACTGTCCGCGGCCACATACGTGCCCGCCGCATCACCCAAGTTGGCCTGAGCGATATCCAACAACGAATTCACCTTCGCCGCCGCCGCCACAAACCGGGCATGCGCAGCCTGAAACGCCGCCGCACCATCACCGACGAAAAACGCCTGCGACGACATCGCTTCCTGCTCAGCCTGACCAATCGTCGACCGCATCAACCCCGCCTTGGCACCAAACGCCGACTGCGACGCCACCAACTGCGGAATATGAGCATCCAACAAACTCATCCCAGAAATCCTCTCCTCGTCCGATTACCGTTGCCACACAAACACCCGCTCAGCTGTGGTCCCCCTCCCCCTCCGATGCCTCCGGACCCCATGTGCCCGGCAGCATCGGCATGCGCGGACCATTGCCAAAACCGTTGCTGCTCAGCGTCGCCAGTCCCGACGCTTCCGCAGAGCTGTCTTTTTCCACCGTCCCGGCGAACCCCAGGGCGCCCGCACCGTTGCCCGAGGCCGCCGTCGCCGCGACCGGCTCGCGGGCGCTCTGCGAACCCCAGTCCGGGGGGACATCGACGTTCATGTCGGCGAATTCGTCTGCATGGTCATGCATCTCGGACTTACGTCGCCGACGCGTCCGCGCCTTCGCTGGACTCGCTGCGCCGACGGCTGCTGCGGCGGCAATGGAGCCGGCCGGCGCCTTGTTCTCATCGCGGTCGATCAAGGTCGGCCCGGGGCCGCCGTCGGGGCCGATGCCGCCCACCATGTACGGGAAGCCGGCGGCCGGGGTGGTCGCCGGGGTGACGCCGGCCGCCCCTGCGGCCGGCGATGTCGGAGCCGGAGCTGTCGCAGAGCGCAGCCGTTCCCGTCGAGCCGAGCCCGCGACGGGCGGAATGGATGCAGCCGACCCAGGGGTGACCGCGTTGCCCGCCGGAGCGATCAGCGTCGGCAACGCGGCCGGGTTCGCCAGCAGCTGCTGCAGCGCAGCCGGAAGCACGACCGCCAGGATGGCGGCGGCGGTCAACAACGGATAGGTGATCGACGCAGCGATGCTGGTCGCTACCTCGTACGCGACGAAGAACAACAGTGGGAAATAGGTCGCCGGGTTGGCGAGGATTGCGCTGATCGTCCCGCTTGGATCCTGGATGAGCTGCACCAACTGGTTGTAGATGTCGGTGAAGAAGTCACCCGACGCCGACGGATTTGCCGCTGCCGCCAGCGCGTTGTTGGTCTTGAGCACCGGCGGCGCCGCCTCGGTGCGCGGAGCCGCCGCCAGCGCGGAACCCGACACGCCTTGGTAGGTCGCCATCGTGGTCGCCGCCTGGATCCACATCCGCGCGTAGTCGGCTTCGTTGAGCGCGATCGGAATCGTGTTGAGACCAAAGAAGTTCGTCGCGATCAGCACGCCGTGGATGACATGGTTGGTCGCCAGCTCCGGAATCGTCGGCATCGCAGCCAGCGCGGCGGTGTAGGCGGCAGCGGCGATCTCGTGCTGGGCCGCCGCCCCGGCGCTGTTCGCACTGGCCTCGGTGAGCCACGCCAGATAGGGCAGATGTGCGCTCACATATTCTTCGGCGCTCGGACCCTGCCATGCACCTGCTTGGACCGCGCCTAGCAGTGAGGTGAGTTCGCTTGCTGCCGAGGCATATTCAGTGCTCAGCGCAGTCCAAGCCCCCGCGGCCGCCAACAGCGACCCGGGTCCTGGACCGCTGCTGAGGAGCACTGAATGCACCTCAGGCGGCGAAGCCATCCACACCGGCGCGGTCATCGTCAGTGGCCGGCCAAGAATGTCGCTGCGGCAGCGGCGTCGCCGGCTGCATAACTCACACCAGACTCGCCGACACCGACACCGGCGCGGCCGAGTTCCTCGACGCCTTCGGCCGCGACCGCCGCATGCTCGGTGCCCTGGGCGCTGAAGCCGGCCGCGGTCTGCAGCGATACCGGGTCAGCCGCCGACGGGATGACGGCCGTGATGGCCGGTGCGGCACCGGCGTGCGCGGCCGCCAACCGGGCCGTGATCGCTTCGACGGCGGCGCTGGCCGACGCCAGACCTTCTGGAACAACTTGCAGTGTCATGACTCATACCCCTTTCGTTGAAACTCACCGACCGCCATCGACGGCGGCACTTTCGTTGACGAGCGGATTGACCAACTGCACGTAGGTGGGGGTGTCGCTGTCGGTCAGCAGAATTGCCCGACCGGGCGGCAACCGGTCGAACCGCTGACCGCGAACCTTGCCGCCGTCGACCGGGTTGCCCGACAACATCAACGTGGTCGCCTGCAGGTCGTTGAGCCGGCGCAGCAACGGACTGGTCATCAGCGCATGCGCAGCACCGCTCGCTCGCGCGGTGACGATGACCCGCAGACCCAGATCGCCCGCCTGTGCCAGCAGTTCGATCAGCGGGGTCCAAGGACGCTGACCCACATAGGGTCCCGTCATCGCCGGAGAATCCGGTATCTGGTCGACGTCGTCGATGATCAGGTAGTGGGTGTGGCCTTCAAACGACCACCCGGTCAGCTGCGACGCGTCCAGTCCTGCCGGCGGCCGCCGCTTCCCGATCAGCCCCGACAACCCGAGCATCGCCGGAGTCACCCGGTCGATGTTGGCGGTGTATTCGTTGTCCGGGAACAGCGGCTCGTCGACGAGGTGCAGTCGGCGATCCACCACCGTGAAGGCGACGCGGTCCGGTGTCGAGTTGTCCCGGATGGTGCGAATGATGTGCCGCAACAAGGTCGTCTTGCCGGTCCTGGTGTCACCCAGCACCAACAGCAGCGGATCCTGAGCGAAGTCGATTTGCACTGCGGCCAAGTCTTCTTCGCGCTGACCGATCACGATCCGGTCGGCGCCGCCGTAGACCGGTTCGAGCACTGCGGGCTCCAGGTTGGTCGGCAGCAGCCGCACCGGTGGCGCGGTGATCCCCTCGTGCCGGGCATTGATGGCGGCGACCTGGTTGAGCTCGGGTGCGGCGATCAGGAAATGCTCGGCGGCCATGGTCAGACCACGACCCGGCTGGTCAGCGGGCACGCCCTCGGCCGGGCGGTGCAGTGCACCGACCACCCGGACATTGCTGTCCCGCGCGTCGTGCAGCTTGAGCTCCAGTCGCATACCGAGACCGTCGCGCATCGCCAACGGCACCTCGAGCCAGCTGGGCGTGGTGACGACCACGTGGATGCCGTAGGCCAGACCGATGTTGACCAATTCGGTCACCTTGCTCAGCAACGGGTTTCGGGTGCTGAACTGATCGGTGTTGTCCCGGCTGAACGCATACAGGTTGTCGATGACCAGGAACACCTGGCCCAGCCCGTCGTCCGGACCTTGCTTGTCGCGGAAGACTTCCCGCTGCTGACGCGAGCGCAGCAGCTGCTCGATCTCACCGAAGGTGCGGCGGATGCGCTCGGGCTCCAGCGACGACGCGACGCTGCCGACGTGGGCCAGGCCTTCCAGCTCCCGCAGCTGACCGCCGCCGTAGTCCAGGCAGTAGAAGCTGACCTCACGGGGCGAGTGCAGGCTCGCCGCCGACAAGATGAACGTCTGCAGCGCAGTCGATTTACCGGACTTCGCACCACCGTGGATCAGCAGGTTGCCGGACGAGGACCGCGCGTCGAACACCAGCGAGTCGCGGCGCATCTGGAAGGGCCGGTCGATCTCGCCCAGCGGCCAACGCCATTCGCCCCGAGGCACCGACGCACGCGCGAGCGCGGCGCTCAGCGGAATCACCTCGTCGAGCGGCGGCAGCCACAGCTCGGGGGCGCGGGGGCCGAAACGCGCCAACTGGTCACCGATGGTGGCGATCAGCTTGCGTGACGGCGCGATCGGCTCGTCGTGTCCGTTCTTGGCGATCACCGTGGTCAGATCGGGTTCCACCCGGCCTGCAGTGAACAACTTCGGCTCGGGAACCGAGTGCACCACAAGTGTTTTCGGCGCCTGCGGCGGGTCGTAGATGCCGTCGACATAGGTGCTGCGGAATTTGATCGGCGCGGCTCCGGGGGCGGGCACCAGGAAGCCGACGCCCTTGTTCTCCCTGCCCGCATCGACGTGGTACGCGTCTTCAACACCGATGATCGACCGCGACACCGCAGGGCTGGCCACCTTCAGGCCGATCCGGTACGAGGTGTTCTTGTCGATGTCCTTGATCCTGCCGACGTCCAGCGTCTGCGACGCGAACAGGATGTGGATCCGGAACGAGCGACCCTTGCGGGCCACGTAGTCGAACAGCTCCGCGTATTCGGGGTGGTCGGCCAGCATCAGCGTGAACTCGTCGGCGACGACGAACAGCGTCGGGATCGGCGCCAGGTCATGCCCGGCGGCGATCGCGTTCTCGTATTCGGTCACCGAGTTGAACGCGCTGCCCTGGACCTTGCGACCGGCCTCGCGCAGCAGCGTTTCCCGCCGCGCCACTTCACCGCGCAGCGTGTCAGCGAACCGGTCGGCCAGCGACTTCTTCTCGGCCATGTTCGAGATGACCGCGACGACCTGGGGGAAGTTGCGGAAGATGTCCGCGCCGGCCTCACCCTTGAAGTCCGCGTAGATCACGATCAGCCGCTCGGCCGAGTGAGTCGTCAACAGCGCCAACAGAATTGACATCAACGTCTGCGACTTGCCGGCACCGGTCATACCGATCATCAAGCCGTGCGGCCCCATCCCGCCTTCGGCTTCGTCTTTGAGGTCGAAGATCAGCGGCTCACCGGTGGCCGTGACACCGATCGGCACCCGCAACTCGTCGTCGCGGTGTCGCGGCGCCCACAGCGTCGGGACGTCGAGTCGCGACGCATCCGAAATTCCCAGCAACTTCGTGAACGTCGCGCCGCGGGTGGCTGTCGACTGCAGGCCGCTGTGCGTCGGGTTGGAGTCCCAGCGGGACAGCCGGCGCGCAACGTGCGCCGCGTCGTCGACGCCGAGGGAGTCGGCGCTGTCGATGTAGCGCTGCCAACCGCCGGTCTGCCAGCGTTCGATCGCGCCGTTGGCAAGCCGCAGGATCGGCCGCTCGGGATCGGAGTACTGCTCCCGGTGCGGCGCGGTGGTCGATCGGTAGACGACGGTGACACCGGCACGCGCGGCCGCCAGCGGCGAGGCGCTCAGGTCGAAGTCCGGATCGTCGACGATGATCAGCAAGTGCCGCAACGCATCCGCCGGTCCGGCGGCGAACGCCGGGCGATCGGACAGCGTCGGCCCGAGCAGCGCGGCCAGCTCGTCGGGCTTGCTGGACAGGTAGCGGGCCGGGCCCACCCCGTCTGCTTCGGCCGGGATGTCCACGTGCGGCAACCACTTCAGCCACGACCAGTCCGGCGACTCGAGGTCGGGCGTAGCGACCGCCACACCGAGCACCGTGGGGTCGTGCCAGGTCACCGCTTGAGCCACCCAGGCGCGCAGCGCGCCGCGAACCTCGTCGTTCGTCGCCGAGCACGGTGATCCGCGACACCTTGGTCAGGTCGATCCCGGTCGGGATGTCGCGCACGGTCCGCTGAGTGTCCAGCAGGCTGCGTAATGCGCTGTGCGACACCGGCTCCAGGTCGACCTCGTCGGCGGTGTCGTTGACCCGCAGCGCGGTGTCCAACGCGGCCGAGTGCACGCCGGCACGCACCACCAGGAAGTCGCCGTCCTGGGGGTCGCGTTCCCACTGCCGTCGCGACCCGGGGATGGCGGCCAGATCCGCCGGTTCCGGGTGCGACCATTCGGCGGCGGCGCGCTGCGCGGCGGCCTGCGCGCGGACGTTGTCCCGGACTACCGACAGGTAGCGCAGGTAGTCGGCGCGCTCGGCGTCGATTTCTGCGGTGCTCGATTTGTTGTCACCGCGAAAGAACGCGGTGGCGGCCAGCAGCAGAACGAAGGGGAAGAACAGGGTCTGCGGCGAGATGAGTCGCATTCCGGTGGCGACCATCGCGACGATCATCCCGACGATCAGCAAGACGATCACCACCGGCAGCGCCCGCTTCAGCAACGACGGCGGGACGACCCGAGGCAACTCGGGTGGCGCTTCGATGTTGATGCTGCCCTTGCGGGCCACCGGCGAAGGCAGCCGGCGGCGTGCCTCGAAGATCAAGCGGCTCATCGGTTTTGCCCTTCGGCAGAGGTACGGCCAGGTCGGGAGTCGGGCGCCAGTCCGTCATGCGCGAGCAGCGCGTCGGCCCGCGACAGTGTGGGCCCGGGGGCGTACAGCGACAGAACCGACCAGGGAATCGGCGTGGCCGGTTGCGTCAACCCAAGAGCATCAGCGGTTTTCGCGTTTCCGGTGACGCCACCTTGGGCGGCCTCGTTGTCGATGCCGTACCGCACGCCGGTATCGGAGATCCAGAACAGCGACCCGACTGCCGGTGACGACGCGTTCTGCCCGACGGTCTGGGCGAAGTACCCGGTCCCCGGAGCCATCGCGATCCGGCTGGCTGTCCCGCCGGCGCCCGCGCCGACCAGATCCTCGGTGTGCACCGCGTCAGGAATCGGCAGCGCCGAACCGGCAAGCAGAGTCAGCGAATTCGTGCTGGCGCCGGAGCCTTTGCTCCAGTGCGCGCAGGTGACCGGGTCGTGCGTCGCGTCGAGCAGGCTGATGCGCTGCTCGGGGTAGCGGCTGGTGTCCAGCTGCCGCGAAACCGGCAGTTTGGCCACCTTGTCGGCGCCCAGCCGCGGCGGCTGGTCCAGGCCGTAGGAGTTGGCGTTGCGCAGGATGGCGGCCAGCACCGGCGAGACCTGCTGCAGGCCGTCCGGCAGCACTGCGTAGTAGTTGGATGAGTTGTTTTCCAGCCCATGAGATTCGACGACGCCGCCGATCGGGGCGGGCACCGGGAATCGGGCGGGGCCGCCGGCCTCGGGGATAACGGGTGCGGCCAGTGGCGGCGACTCGGGAATCGCATTGAACAGACCGGGGGCGACGGGGCGCGGTGCGTGAATGTCGTTACCCAGGCCCAGAGCGTTGGTCACCGCGTGGTCGGCAAGGTCGATCCGGCTGCGCCGGCCGTCCCACAGCAACCAGGCGCTGCTGGGGTTGCTGACCAAGATGGCCTTACCGGTCTCCAGCGCCGCGGCGCGGGCGCCGGTGCTGTCCGGAGCTCCGGCGATCACCGTGACGCCGGCGGCGGTACCGCTGGCCGCGTCGCACACCGTCCAGTCGGCGTCCTTGCGGGTGTTCTGCACCAACCGCTGCGGTGCACCCGGGATGCCGATCAGGTTGCCGAGCGGAAACTTGTCCAGCTCACTGCTTTTCACCTGGGTGGGGTTGGCCGCCTTGCCGGCGATCAGCCGGGCCGAGGCCAGGTTGAGCACCGGATGCAGTTGATCGCCCACCCGCACGTAGAGCGCCGCTGTCGACCGGTCAGCCAGGATGGGGTTGTTGGCCGCTGAGCCGTTCGGCCGGATCAGCGAGAACACGAAGCAGCCGACCAGCCCGGTGACCAATACGATGACGCCCATCAGCACCGCGCGCGTCTGGGTACGCAAAGGGTCGACGAGCATCCGGGTGTCGTGCAGGGCCACACCAGAAGCGATGCGGCGCATGACAAATCGCCAGCCGGTTACCTGGTGGCGGGTGACGAACCCCCGGCGGTAGACCACCTTTTCGGGGTTGTCGTTCACCGGGGTGCGTGAGGCGAATGAGCGCCGGTCGTCGGACGACTCAAGGTTGGTCATGCCGGCGTCTCCAGCCGAAGGCCCTCCAGCAGCGGCGGCACGGTGTTGGCCACGTCGGCGGCGGTGATCGTCATGAGCTCCTCGTCGGTGAATTCACCGGTCTTTGCGTGTTCGGAGTGGTCCAACCGGAATTCCCGTTCCTCTTCCGACTTTTCGACGACGTTACGAACGAAGCGTCCGTTACCGGCGATGTCGAGGCCGCGACGTTCGACGCCCACCGAATCTTCCTTCGTCGTGCTGGCCAGGTGAGCGAATAGAGCCTCGAGGTCGTCGAGTGCCGCCTGCTCGAATGTGCTGTCGCGCCGGGTGGCCATGAAGTTGGCGATCTCGATCAGTTCAGGCGGCTGATAGGACGGGAAGTCGATAGTCCGGGTAAACCGTGATCGCAAACCCTGGTTGGTGTCCAGGAACGATCCAGGTCGGCGCGGTATCCCGCGATGATGACCACCAAACGGTCACGGTCGTTTTCCATCCGCGCCAGCAGCGTGTCGATCGCCACCAGGCCGAAGTCGTTCTTGGCGCCGGTGGCGACCAGCGCGTACGCCTCGTCGAGGAACAGCACACCGTCCAGTGCGCTGTCGATAATCGCGTTGGTCTTGGCTTCGGTCTCGCCGATGTGCTGACCGATCAGGTCGGCACGGTGGACCTCTTTGATGTTCTCTTTCTTCAAAAGGCCAAGGCCGCAATAGATTTTGGCGACGACACGGGCGATCGTGGTCTTACCGGTCCCGGGCGGGCCGGTGAACACCAGGTGGTGGGTGCGCTGAGCCACTTCGAGTCCGCGCTCTTTGCGGACCAATTCCATCGCTACCGCGC
>CAVWLG010000026.1:0-96137 GCA_963755805.1 uncultured Actinomycetota bacterium | reverse complement strand
TCAACCGTCAAACGGGTCGTCGTGTTGCTGGCCGCGCTGATGATGATCACGTCGTGCGGCGGCAACGATCAGCCTGCCGAGCCGGTGAAAACGTCTGCGGCGCCGGGCTTGTCGCAGTCCGAGGCAACCGACATCGGAACCGAGGCGTATGCCTACGCCTATCCGCTGGTCACGATGGAGTACACCCGGCGCGAATTCACCAATGTGCCCGCAGGCGAGGACACCAAAGCCCCGATGGGCCAGTTCGCCCGCCAGCGCACCTACCCGAACGCCGCATTCCGCGCCGCGACCGCGCCGAACACCGACACGCTGCACACCCAGGCCTGGTTCGACGTGTCGAAAGAACCGTGGATCGTCACCGTCCCGGACATGGGCGACCGCTACTTCCTGCTGCCGATGATGGACGCCTGGACCAACGTCTTCGCCTCGCCGGGCACCCGCAACGGCGGCGGCAAGGCGAAGACCTTCGCGATCACCGGACCCGACTGGCACGGCAGCTTGCCGCCGAACGTGCTGGAGTACAAGTCGCCGACGGCGTTGGTGTGGCTGCTGGGCCGCATCTACTGCTCGGGCACCCCGGAGGATTACGACGCGGTGCACAAGCTGCAGGATCAGATCACCGCGACGCCGCTGTCGTCGTTTGGCAAGCAATTCATGCCGCTGCTGCCTCCGCTCACCGCGTCAGTCGACATGGTGACGTCGGTGCGCCGACAAGTGAACGGCCTTGGCGCACCGGAGTTTTTCAAGCTGTTCGCCCGCCTGCTCAAGACCAACCCGCCGACCGAAGCCGACGCGCCGATGGTGGCCAAGCTCGCCCGGATCGGCATCGTCCCCGGGCAGGACTTCGACCCGGCCAAGCTGCCGGCCGCGGCCAACACCGGCTTGGCGATGGCGCCAAAACTGGGTCAGGACAACATCAGTGGCTGGCGCGAAGACGGCGTCGTCGCCGGCGATTTCGTCTCGAAGAACGGCTGGGCCTACACCATCAAGGCAGGCAATTACGGGACCAACTACCGGCAGCGGGCGTTCGTCACCGAGGTCGGCGTCGGCGCCAACCTGCCCGAGGACGCCGTGTACCCCACCTCGGACGCGACGGACGTCAAGCAGAAGTACAGCGGCGCAACGAAATACCTCATGCACTTCGACAAGGGCCAGCTACCGCCGGCGAAAGGCTTCTGGTCGCTGACCATGTACAACGGCGACTACTACTTCGTCGACAACCCGCTCAACCGCTACAGCCTCAGCCCGCGCGACAAGCTGGTGCCCAATCCCGACGGCTCGACCGACATCTACATTCAGGCCGAATCGCCTGGCCCGGACAAGGAATCCAACTGGCTGCCCGCGCCGAAGGAACGGTTCAGCCTGATGCTGCGGCTGTACTGGCCCAACGACAAGAAGCCGTCGATTCTGGACGGGACGTGGCACATCCCGCCGGTCAAGCCGGTCCCTAAGCCCTTTGGGCGTTGACGAATTCGTTGCCGGGCACCATGTCCTTGACTTCCGGTGCGGCGCTGCGGCCGAAGTCGGCCATCAGCTCGGCGGCCGGCGTGACGGTCACCTTCCAGCCGTGGCGGCCGAACCAGTCGCCGACCGGTTCGCGCTCTTCGAAGTAGAACAGCTCGTCGGTCCGGGGAATGTCGCGGTCCGGGTCGATCTTGGCCATCAACTGGCGCACCCGCTCCATCCGCGCACGGCGCTTGGCGCGGATCTCCTCGTCGAGGAACGTCGGCCCCAACGCCTCCACCGCGACCCGGCTGCCGGGGGCGGCCAGTTCGTTGATGCGCTCGAACAGCAGATCCTGCGCCGCGGCCGGCAGATACGGCATCAGCCCCTCGGCTGACCACACGCTCGGCTGCGACGGGTCAAAACCGGCCTCCTGCAACGCCTTCGGCCAGTCGTGGCGGAGATCCACCGCGACCTCGACCCGGTTGGCGGCCGGCTGCGCGCCGTGCTCGGTCAGCGTCCTCAGCTTGAAGTCCAGCACCCGGTCCTGGTCCAGCTCGTAGACCGTCACGCCGTCCGGCCACGGCAACCGCCAGGACCGCGCGTCCAGGCCTGCCGCCAGGATCACCGCCTGCTTGATTCCCGAGTTGGTGGCGGTTTGAAAGAACGAGTCGAAAAACTTGGTCCGCGAAGCCATGTAGCCGACCATCGCCTGCATCTGCAGCGGCAACTCGGGCTCGGCTTCGACGATCTCCGCCGGCAGCTCCTGGCCCGTGTGCCAGTTCCATACCCCGTCGCCGGCGGCGTCGAGGAACACCCGCGCGAACGGGTCGCGGATCAGCGGGTTGTCGCTCTCGGTTTCGGCCGCGCGTGCCGACGCCACGCCCAGTGCCGTAGCCCCCACGCTCTCGGTGATTTCCCAGGTGTCGTTGTCAGTTCTCGCCATGACCCAAAAGTACATAGGTTGCCTTGGTGTCGGCTGTGCGTCGTCTGAAGAGCCTCAGCAGTCACTGGCTCTGGGTTGCGCGCCGTTTTCGAAAACGTGACCACATGCGATATCAAGTCACGGTCCGGAGAGTGCCCTCACTCGAGCTGCGGCGACCTTAATATTGCGCAATGGATCGCCCCGGCCTGCCACCTCACCAGTGGCAGCAGCAACCTCCGTATCCCGCCTACCCTGCACCACCGCCTGGCGGCCGGCGATGGTTCCCGATTGCCGTCGTCGCCGCCATCCTCATCGCGGGCGCATTGATCGCGGCGGCGGTTGTGTTCGTCGGCGGCGACAAATCCGCTAAGCCGGCCGCTGCGTCAGGCGCGGCCCAATCTGACGCCGCTCCAACCGAGTCCACCGCCACTTGCAAGGCTTGGCGGACTACCAGCGCCGCTTTTGACGCCATCCCTCATCTGCCGGATGGATGGGACTGGAACACCCCCGACATCGACACCCTGATCGCAAATCAAAAGACTGCGGTAGACAAAACCCTCAGCATTTTCGAGTCGAAGATCGCGCCGAGCGACCCCCAACAAGTCGTCAACGCCGCCAGGGCCTACGTCACTGCCAAACGGACCGAGCTGTCCCACCTGGCCTCCCACACCATCACCGAAGCAGACGGCACCGCCGTCGACACATCAGGTGCGAACCTGAATCAGTTGTGCACCTTGTGAGGTAGTCGCTCGAGCCTCGCACACCCGGGTGATATCGCATGTGGTCACGTTTCCAAACACCACCACATGGTCGGACTCTGGTGCGCGGGTGACGGCTGTGACTCAGCACGGCCTCGAAGCCGTCAGATCGGCCCGGCAATCCGGCTAAAGGCAGAGGTCACCGGTTATGTTGTCGGCGGAACGCTGACAGACGCAGGCCGGAGGTGTGGGGACCATGCTCGTCGATGGTCGCGAGATCAGGGTTTCCGGCAGCTTGCTGCAGCCCCTGACCCGCCGCACCAACGACATCCTGCGGGTCGCGCTGTCGGGGGCGCTGCTGGCGATCGTGATCACCAGTTCGCTGGTCACCCGCACGCGCTGGGACGGGCTGGAAATGTCCATCTCGCGCATCATCGGAGTGCTGACGCCGACGCAGTCCGACGTGGTCTACCTGGTGTACGGCCTCGCGGTCCTGGCCCTGCCGTTCATGATCCTGTTCGGCCTGATTCTCGCCCGGCAGTGGCGGCTGCTGATCCCCTACGCGGCGGCCGCGTTGATCGCCGTTCTCGGGCTGTCGATCACCGGCACGGGCATCGCGGCCCCGCAGTGGCACTTCGACCTCAACGACCGGCTGCGCACCGTCCTCTCGCAATTCCTCGACGACCCGCGCTGGATCGGCATGCTGGCCGCGGTGCTGACGGTGTCCGGCCCGTGGCTGCCGGCGCGCTGGCGGCACTGGTGGTGGGGGCTGCTGCTGGCGTTCATCCCGATCCACCTGTTCGTCAGCGCCATCGTGCCGGCCCGTTCGCTGCTGGGTCTGGCGGTCGGCTGGTTCGTCGGCGCGCTGGTGATCCTGGTCAGCGGCACCCCCGCCTTGGAGGTGCCGCTGGACGACGCGGTGCGCGCGATGGCCAAACGCGGATTCATGGTCAACGGGCTGAGAGTGGTCCGCCCCGCCGGATCGGGCCCGCTGATTCTTGCGGCCGTCACCGAGGAGCCCGAAGAGAACGCCGTGGTCGAGATGTACGGACCGCATCAACGCAGCGGCGGCGCCCTGCGGCAGGTGTGGCGAATCTTGCGACTGCGTGAGAACGAGACCGCTCCCCTGCAGGCGTCGATGCGACGGGCCGTCGAGCATCGCGCCTTGATGGCCATCGCGATCGGTGATCTGGGCATCGCCAATACCGAGACGATCGCCGTCGGCCTCCTGGACCGGGGCTGGACGTTCTACGCGCACAAGCGTATTCGTGGGGAGCCGCTGAAGAGGTGCCACGCGTCGACGCCGGTGGCCGAAGTGTGGCAATCGCTGCACAAGTTGCAGGAGCATCAGATCTCGCACGGCGATCTGCGCGACAAGGAGATCACGGTCAGCAATGGCGCGGTGTTCTTCGGCGGCTTCGGCAGTGCGGAATACGGCGCCACCGACAACCAGCTGCAGGCCGACATCGCCCAGCTGTTGGTGACGACGTCGGCGCTGTACGGCGCGGACGAGGCCGTCGCCGCGGCGATCGAGGTGCTCGGGCAAGACACCGTGCTGACCGCGTCGCGCCGGCTCACCAAAACCGCTGTGCCGAAACACATCCGCGACTCGGTCGTCGACGCCAAAGCGGTCATCTCCCGAAGCCGTGCGGCGGTCATGCGCCAAACAGATACCGAGAAGATCAAACCCGAATCAGTCACCCGGTTCAGCCGCAGCCAGCTTGTCCAGTTGGTGTTGCTCGGCGCGCTGGTCTACGTCGCCTACCCGTTCATCAGCACGGTGCCGACGTTCTTCAATGCGCTTTCCCGCGCCAACTGGTGGTGGGCGGTGCTGGGCCTGGCCATTTCGGCGTCGACGTACGTCGGAGCCGCGGCCGCGTTGTGGGCCAGCGCCGACGAGTCGGTGAACTTCTGGCGGCTGGCGATCGCACAGGTGGCCAACACTTTTGCCGCGACCACCACCCCGGCCGGCGTCGGCGGGCTCGCGCTGAGCACCCGCATCCTGCAGAAGAGCGGGCTCAGCACGACGCGCGCCACCACCGCCGTCGCGTTGCAGCAGTCGATGCAGGTGATCATGCACATCGTGTTGCTGATCTTCTTCAGCACCGCCGCGGGCGCGGGAACCGACCTGTCCCACTTCGTTCCGAATTCGACGGTGCTGTACCTGATTGCCGGTGCGGCACTGGGCATTGTCGGCGTCTTCTTGCTGGTACCCAACCTGCGACGGTGGCTGTCGACGTCGGTGACTCCCAAGCTCAAGGAGATCATCACCGACATCATCGAGGTGGCGCGCGAACCCAAGCGGATGGCGTTGATCGTCTTGGGTTGCACCGGAACGACTCTCGGCGCGGCACTCGCATTGTGGTCCAGCGTCGAGGCGTTCGGCGGCCACGCGACGTTCGTCACCGTCACCGTGGTGACGATGGTCGGCGGCACCCTGGCCTCGGCCGCGCCCACTCCCGGCGGTGTCGGCGCCGTCGAAGCGGCCCTGATCGGTGGGCTCGCCGCCTTCGGCATACCCGCGGCCGTCAGCGTCCCTTCGGTGCTGCTTTATCGGGTCCTGACCTGCTGGTTACCGGTGTTCATCGGCTGGCCGGTGATGCAATGGCTGACCCGCAACGACATGGTCTAAGGACCCGCGAAGTCACCGACGACGATCACCGTGTTGCGAGCCCAAGCGATTGCGAAGCCGACCGCAGTGAAAGCGCAGTTCAGGATGATCGCCTGGTGTGGAGGACTTTGCATCCACCATTCAAGCGGGGCACTCGGATTCGCGTGGGATCCGCTGCCCCAGTAGATGATCTCGCTGGTATTGCCGGGCCTGATGTACCCCGCATCGAGGATCCGCGCTCGCGGTGACGAACCGTCCGAAGCGATGTGGCCGCCCTCGACACCGTTGATCACCAAATCGTCGGCGAGCCGCTGCGCCGCCGCTGTCAAACGCGGGTCGTCACCGATCACCCCGCATGACTGCCGAATGTCGCTGACGCCGCTATAGATTGCGGCCCTGAAATCGTCTGCGCGCGCAGGAAAACCAGCAACGGCGCCCACAGGGATTGTGAGCATGACGCAGAACGATAAGACAGCGATGATCTTGAGTTTTATCGCCATGGCACCCCCCACCACGCGCCGTTATGTTGTTGTAGCAAACAAATGCTATCCACTTCCGACCATGAACGGGCGAAAATCGCGAACCCCGGCTACCCGGTGTTGTTGCTCACACGATGAGGGAAAACCCAGCTCATGAGTTACTCTTGGGACAACGTTGGCGTCCTGAACGCTGACACGTCGTGGACTGCTCCGACATTCCCACTCAAGCTTTCTCGCGGCGATCGATTTTGCCCACCGGCAATCTCGCCACCTAGTGCTGAACGTCTAATGACGATGCGGCACATCTCGATGCCTGAAAGGCACCACACCACAATGACTTCCCCATCCTTCGCTGAACTCGGCGTGCCCGCGCGGTTGATCACCAACCTCTCTGCGCAAGGCATCACCGAGCCCTTCCCCATCCAGGTGAAAACCCTGCCCGAAACCATGGCCGGCCGCGACGTGCTCGGCCGCGGTAAGACCGGCAGCGGCAAGACGCTGGCCTTCTCCATTCCGTTGGTCACCCGCCTCGAGTCGACCAAGCGGCGGCCGTCCACTCCGACTGGTCTGGTGCTGGCACCGACCCGCGAGCTGGCGACCCAGATCTCGGCAACGCTCGAACCGCTGGCCGCCAGCTATGGCCTGAAGGTCACCACGATCTTCGGTGGCGTATCGCAGTCCCGCCAGGTGTCCGCACTCAGGGGCGGCGTCGACATCGTCGTCGCATGCCCGGGCCGGCTGGAAGACCTGATGCGCCAACGGCTGATCAGCCTGGACGCGGTGCAGATCACCGTGCTCGACGAGGCCGACCACATGGCCGACCTCGGCTTCCTGCCGGGCGTCACCCGCATCCTGACCGCGACCCCGTCGAACGGTCAGCGGATGCTGTTCTCCGCCACCCTGGACAACGGCGTCGACAAGCTGGTCAAGCGCTTCCTGCGCAACCACGTCCTGCATTCCGTCGACGAGATCAACGCGCCGAGCGCGGAGATGACCCACCACGTCTTCCACGTCGCCAGCGCCGGCGCCAAGACCGAATTGGTGCACCGCCTGGCGTCTGGCACCGGTCGGCGAATCCTGTTCATGCGCACCAAGCATCAGGCCCGCAAGCTCGCCCGTCAGCTCACCGACGCCGGTGTGCCCTCAGTTGACTTGCACGGCAACCTCTCTCAGCCTGCTCGCGACCGCAACCTGGCCGCCTTCAGTTCTGGGGAAGCCCGCGTACTGGTCGCCACCGACATCGCCGCCCGCGGCGTACACGTCGACGACGTGCAGTTGGTCGTCCACGTCGACCCGCCCGCCGAGCACAAGGCGTACCTGCACCGCTCCGGGCGCACCGCCCGCGCGGGAAGCTCGGGTGACGTCGTCACGGTCGTGCTGCCCGAACAGCGCCGCGACACCAACGAGCTGCTGCGCCGGGCCGGTATCGCCGTCCGCCCGCAACAGGTCACCGCGGCGTCGGAGCCGGTCACCGAGCTGGTCGGCGAGATCGCGGCCTACCAGGCCCCGAAACCGGTGCAAGCCCAACCTGCCCAGCAGCGTTCATCTCAGCCGCGTCGCCGCCCGAACCGCGGCGGCGAGCGCGCCAAGGCGGCCCACAGTGGCCAGCGCGCAGGTGGACACGGACGTCGCAGCAGCGCCGGCGCGGGAGCATCACGCCGCTCGTCCTACTAGGACTTGTTTCGATTGTTTCAATCGGATGGGGCTGCTGGTAGCCTGGAGTCATGTCCACTGCCGTCGCCCCGCTGGTTCGTCAGGTCGTCGAACGCGCTCGCACTGAGCCCGGTTTCGCCGAGGTCCTCGACGCCATCCTCGGGGCGCCGACCACGCCGCAAGGCACGTTGGAGCGGGTCGCTGCCCACAGCCTGAACGACGAACGCCGTAGCGCGTTGGTACGCGAATTCGTCGAGGGCGCACTGGCAACACCGAAGGTGCAGCAGCGGCTGGCCCTGCACTCACCGCAGGCCGTGCATCGGCTTCGCAGCCGGGGCAAGCTCCTGGGCTCGCCGGTCGGCAACCAAACCTACTTTCCTGCTTGGCAATTCGATGCCGACCGGGTTCGGACCGATCTGCCGCGGATCCTCGAGCTGCTCAGCGAGTTCACCACCGACCCGCTGGCCGCCGACCGGATCATGCGGCTGACTCACGACGACCTCGGTGGCTCGTCGATCGCCGAGGCGCTGCGCCGTCCGAAGACCGCCGACGCCGCGTGGCGGATGCTCGCCAGCATCGGTGCCTGACCTTCCCGCCGGCTACCGCCAGCCGCTGCCCGACGCCCGACCGGTCGGCCTGCGACGACGACGTGTCGACGCCGGAACCGAACTGTGGCGGGTCGAGGCCGCGCCCCCGTCCGAGTGGACGTGGGCCGGCTTCCCAACCGCCCGCTATCGCTTCGACCCGGAGTCCGGCGCATTCCGAACCCGTTATGCCGCAAGCGCTCTCGTGGGCGCCTTCCGCGAGCGGTACCGTCCGACCGGGCTGATGATTCCCGCCGACCATGCCGACCACCGGTTGGTGCGACTGGTCGCCGCCCGACACTTGCGGGTCTTCGACCTGCGCACCGAGGCCAACCTCGACATCCTCGGCGTCGACGACCAGATCAGCACCGGCCAACACGACGACGTGTGGGCGACCTGCCAGCGGCTCGCCGACGCTGTAAAGCGCTGGTGGCCCGAACTGGACGCTGTGATCTATCGCCCGCGCACCACGCCGGAGACCTCGATCAACTATGCGTTCTTCGCCCTCGAGCCGTTCACCGTCGAATCGTGGCCGCTGGCCGAGCGCACCGATGTGCTGACCGAGCTGGTCTTGCGGCACGGCTTCACCGTCGGCTGGGAGCTACCGTGAAGTCATGAACCCGATTACCCAGTCGCACCCGCCGAAGGCTTTCCTGCGGTTGGTGGTCAACCCGATTCTGGCGCGGCTGCTACACACGCCGTTCGCGGGTGCGGCGCGCCACCAGTTCATGGTGGTCGACTTCACCGGCCGCAAAAGCGGACGCGCGTATTCGCTTGTGCTGACGCGCTCATTTGATCGACGGCATCCTCTACGCCCTGACCGGCGCGACCTGGAAAGCCAACTTCCGCGGCGGCGCCCCCGCGCAGGTGCTGCACGACGGGAAGACGACGACGATGCGCGGCGAGCTGATCACCGACACCGCGCACGTCGCGGATCTGTATGCGCGCTGCGCGGAGTTTTACGGCGTCAAACGCGCGGAGCGGGTGATGGGGATCGGCTTCCGCGACCATCAGATGCCGACGCACGATCAGTTCGCCGAGGCCGTCGAGCAACTGGGGCTGAGGGCGATTCGGTTCACTCCTGCGCCGTGATATCGCCCGCGATGCGGATTTGAAAAACGTCGCATGGCCGAGACAAGGTACGACTGTTGCCTAGTGCGGGCCTGCGCCGCCAGCGGCATACGTCCGGGTGATCACCGGCTTTTCGTCACCGTGCACCGCTGATTGCACGGCCTCGGACAACCGTCTCGACGCGGTCGGCCGGCACCAACGCGATCACGCAGCCGCCGAATCCGCCGCCGGTCATCCGAGCGCCCAGGGCGCCGGCCTCCACCGCGGCGTCGGCGATCAGATCGATGTGCGGGGTGGTGATCGCGAAGTCGTCTCGCATCGATGCGTGTGACGCGGTGAAGAGCTGGCCGGCCTCGGCGAAGTCCGAATCACCCAACACCGCAACGAAGTCCAGCACCCGCTGGTTCTCGGTCAATACGTGCCGGGCGCGACGGGCGTCGACGGGATCGGTGACGTGAGCGAGAGCAGCGATGTCGTGGACCTCCCGCAGCGACACCACCCCCATGTCGGCTGCTGCGCGCTCGCAGGACAGACGCCGCGCCGCGTACTCCCCGCCGACATGTCCGTGTCGCTCGCGCGAGTCGATCAGCAGCAATTCGACGCCCGACGATGACGGGTCGAAGCCGACCGGCGACACCGAGAGGCTCCGAAAGTCGATCAGCAGCGCCGTCGCCGCCGAACCGAACAACGACGAAATCTGGTCGAGCAAACCCGTTGGCGCACCGACATACTCGTTCTCCGCCCGCTGAGCCAATCGCGCCTGGTCCATGCGGTCAATCTGCGGACACAGGGCACCCAAGGCAGCGCATTCCAGCGCCGCCGACGACGACAACCCCGAGCCCATCGGCACATCGCTGGAAACAGACATCGTCCCGCCCGGCACGGAATGCCCGGCCGCCCGCAAGGCCCACACCACGCCGGCCACATAGGCCGCCCACCCGGTGATCTCACCGGGCTTGGTGGCCAACGGAATTCGCACCGCGCCGTCAGCGAGGTCGCTGGAAACTGTCAGCGCGTCGGCGTCGGACGGTTCGAATGCCACAAACGTGCGCTGCGGCAGCGCGATCGGCAACGACCAGCCAAGGTTGTAGTCGGTGTGCTCGCCGATCAGGTTGATCCGTCCGGGCGCCGAATAGCGAAGATTCACGCAAGGTCCCGCAGGCGCTGCGCGACGGCTTCGGGCACCACGTCGGTGATGAACGCGTCCATCGCCGATTCGGACGCGGCCAGGTATTTCAGTGCTGTAGCGCTGCGCCGGATCGACATCAGCTCGACGTGGAAGTAGCCCTCCCGCAGCGCGGGAGTGTCGGAGTATTGATGCAACGCCGAAATGTAGGGCAGCGGGCCAGAATACATCCGGTCGAAGCGTCGCAACACGTCGAGGTAGATCTCGGCGAAGCCGTCGAGTTCGGCGTCCGAAAGATCAAGCAGGTTGTGCACGAACCGGTTCGGATAGATGTGCACCTCGACCGGCCAGCGGGCGGCGAAGGGCACGAACGCGGTAAACAGATCGGTGCGCGCCACGATCCGACTTCCGTCGGCGACCTCCGACGCCAGCAGGTCGGCAAAGAGGTTGCCGCCCTTGTGCTGAGCGGCCTGCTCCATCATGGCCGCGGTCCGCGGCGTCACAAAGGAATAGCCGTAGATCTGGCCGTGCGGATGCGCCAGCGTGACGCCGATCTCCTCACCCCGGTTCTCGAAGCAGAACACCTGCTGCACGCCCGGCACGGCGAGCAACGCCGAGGTCCGGTCCCGCCACGCGTCGACCACCAACCGGGCATGCGGCAGCGGCAGTTCAGCGAACGAGCCGTTGTGGTTGCTGGAGAAGCAGATCACCTCACAACGCCCGACACCGGGCACGGGCACGAAGCCGTCGGGTACCGAAGCCGGGGCCCCTGAGCCGGACAGCGAAGGGAAGCGGTTCTCGAAGACGACCACGTCGTAGTCGGGCGCGGGCACCTCACTGGTCAGCCCGGTCGGGCCGGGGCACAGCGGACACTGGTCTGGAGGCGGCTTGTAGGTGCGGTCCTGGCGGCGCGCGGCGATGATCACCCACTGCCCGGTGGCCTGGTCGAACCGCAGTTGCGACTGCCCCGGCTCGAACGGCGGCAGCGGCCGGCGGTCCGCCACAAAAGCCGGGGTACTCCCGGGCAGTGAGAAGAACAACAGCTCGCGGCCATCGGCCAGCGTCGTTCGCGTGCTCATCGGGTCCCATCTTGGTCGCTGTGCCAGAGTCGGTGGCAAGAGACACGCATTTCGCGCGAGAGAGGCTGGCCACGGGTGTTCGGTGACGCAACCGCGCGGTACCAGCGGGCGCGTAACTGGGCGATCGGATCCGACCCCGGCCTGCTGCGACTGCGGATGGCCGTCCGCACGACCGGCGCGCTGGGCACCTCGCTGCTGGTCCTGTTCCTGCTGACCAAGGCCACCGGTCAGCCACTGACGGTGGCGCTGCTCGGGGCGGTGATCACGATGATCTCAGCGCGGTCGGTGAACGAGCCGGATCCGCGTCAACAACGCATCACCATGGCCCTGCTGCCGCTGCCCACCGCGCTGGCCATCACCGCGGCCGCGCTGGTATCGCCGCACCCGGTGATCGGCGACATCCTGTTCGTCGTGGTGGTGTTCATCGCGGTCTACGTGCGCCGGTTCGGCCCACGCGGAACGGCGCTGGGCATGGTCACCTTCATGTCGTACTTCTTCTCGCTGTACTTGCAGGCGAAGTTCGCCGCGCTGCCGTGGCTGATCGGCTCCACCATCGTGGGCACGCTGTGCAGCTACCTCTGGAGTGCCTTTATCTTGCCCGACCGGCCGGAAAGCGTTCTGCGGGAGAATATTCGGTCACTGCGGGCACGGATGGCGATCGTCGTGGACACCACCGCGGACACCGTGCGAATCGGCAACCCCGACGAGCGGCGACAGCGCCGACTGCGAATCCGGGCCCGGCGGCTCAACGAGACCGCGTTGATGGTCCAGGCGCAGATCGAAGACCGGGTCAATCCGAGCGCGCTGTGGCCGGGAGTCAGCGGCGAGGACCTCGCGCTGTGGTTGTTCGACGCCGAACTGACCGTCGAACGCCTCGCGATCGCGGGAACCCGCGCGTCCTTGGCCGACCTGCCCGCCGCCACGCGTGCCGAATTGGCCGACACCGTCGCCATGCTGGCGCGCGCGATCCGGACACCGCACACCGACGCCCTCCGGCAGACCGCGAACATCGCTCAACAGCAGCTCGAGCGGGATCCGGAGAACGTGCCGGTGCGGCGCCTCGCGTTGGCCGTCGTCGACTCGGCCAAAGCCACCGCCGAAGTCCGTAAGCGCATCGAGGGGGTCGCGACCGAAACGACGCAACTCGAGAGCCCCACACTGCCCGAGACACCGCGAACGCCGGGCATGCTGCCGACCACCAGACAGGCCATTCAGGTGGCCGTCGCCGCGGCGCTGGCCATCATCGTCGGCGAGATCGTCTCACCGTCGCACTGGTATTGGGCGGCGATCGCCGCGTTCGTCATTTTCGCGGGCACCAACTCGTGGGCCGAAACCCTCGACAAGGGCTGGCAGCGGTTGCTCGGCACGGTGCTCGGCGTACCCAGCGGCGTGCTGGTCGCCACGCTGGTGTCCGGCAACAAGATCGCCTCGCTGGCGATGATCTTCGTCTGCCTGTTCTGCGCCTTCTATTTCATGAAGGTCACCTACAGCCTGATGACCTTCTGGATCAGCACCATGCTGGCGTTGATGTACGGCCTGCTCGGCGAATTCACCTACGGGCTCTTGCTGTTGCGGATCGAGGAGACGGCAGTCGGTGCGGTCATCGGGATCGCGGCCGCCGTGCTGGTGTTGCCGATCAACACCAGAGCGAAAATCCGCGGCGACGCCCACACGTTCTTCCTGACGCTGGCCGATCTCATCGAGGCGTCGGTCGCCAGTCTGCTGGGTACCCCCGCACCCGCGAGGTTGACCGAGACGGCGCGTCAACTCGGCCGCGACCTGGCCCAATTCCGGATCACCGCAAAGCCGATGAGCGCCGGGGTCGCCGGACTGGCGGGCCGCCGGACCATGCGGCACGGCCTGCGCATGCTCACCGCATGCGATCGCTATGCGCGAATGCTGGCCCGCAGCAGCGAGATACACATCGACACGTCACCGGAGCTGGCCGATGCGATCAGATCGACCGCCGGCCAGATCCGCCGCAACATCGACGTGCTGATCACGTCGCTGGAATTCAACCAGGCCGCGCCCGTCTTTCCGTCCACCGACTACATCGACGCCGCGGAAACCCTCGCCCGTCAGCATGTCGACCAGCCGCTGGCACCGGAGCACCGGCGGCTGATGAACGCCTTGCATGCGCTACGTCAGCTCGACCGGGTCGTCATCAACGCCGCCGCCGACCTCGGCGCCGAGAATGGCGTGCTGTTGACCGTCGGGTAGCGGGCTGGCTAATATTTTGGGCTGTGCATCCCAATTTGCCAACTTCCGTTGTTCTCGTCCATGGCGCGTGGGCCGACGGTTCGAGCTGGAGCCGCGTCATCACCGGACTGCAGCACGCCGGCATCAACGTGACCGCCGCCCCCATCCCGCTCACCACCCTCGACGACGACGTGAACGCCGTCACCCGGGCCATCGATCGAACCGAAGGACCCGTTGTCCTGGCCGGTCACGCGTACGCGGGCGGGGTCATCGGCGCGGCCAGCCACCCGCGTGTCAAAGCACTCGTCTATGTGGTCGCGCTGGCACCCGACGAGGGCGAGACCGTCGCCGACGTGTTCTACCGCGATCCCCCGCACCCGCAGGCACCGGAACTCAAGCCCGATGACAGCGGATGGATTTGGTTGCCGGAGAACGCTTTTCCAACGGCATTTGCGCAACATGCAACCGCCGAAGAACAAGCCCTGCTCGCCGCAGTCCAGCGACCGATCGCCCCCCGTGCATTCAGCAGGCCGTGCCACGGCCCGGCTGGAAAGATCTGCCGAGCTGGTATCTCGTCGCGGACGAAGACCGGATGATCAACCCGGCCACCCAGAGATTCATGGCCGATCGCATGCAGGCCCACACCCGAACCGGCGCGTTCGACCACGCTCCCTTGATCACCCGCCCGCAGGCCGTCATCGACATCATCACCGAGGCAGTGCAGTCTTAGTCGCTTTCCCCATGCCGGACAAGGAAATCCAGCACCGCGTCGGCGAACAGGTCGTTGCGGTCGCCGGCCACCATGTGCCCCGCGCCCTGCACGTCGACGAACTCGACGGCAGGGAAGCGGGCCAGAAATTCGTCGGCGCGGTCCTGGCTGACCAGGTCGCTCACTTGGCCACGGACCAGCAGCATCGGCACGCCGCCGGCCAGGATCGTCTCGACGGCCGTGTTCATCCGGTCGACGTCGGACACCTCGCTGGGCGGATGAGAGGCGTTCTCGCTGATGAACTTTGGATCCCAGTGCCAATACCACCGGTCGCCGCGACGGCGCAGGTTGGTGCGCAGGCCGTTGAGGTCTGACGGCCGCGGCCGATGCGGGTTGTATTCGGCGATCATGTCGGCGACTTCGTCGAGCGAGGAGAAGCCGGTCTTCATCCGGCCGGCCATGAACTCGTGGATCCGGTTCGCGCCGGACTGGTCCATGTTCGGAACGATGTCGACCAGCACCACCGCCCGCGCGATGCCGGGCGAAATCTCGCCTGCCAGAAGCATTGTGGTGAACCCACCGAGAGACGCGCCGACCAGCACCGGCTTCGGCGGCAGCTGGCGCAGCACCTCGGCCACGTCGCCGGCGAAGCTGATCAGCCGATAGTCGCCCTCTTCCGACCAGTCCGACTCACCGTGGCCGCGGAAGTCGACCGTGACCGCTTGCCAACCGCGTTCGGCCACCGCGGCGGCCGCCTTGCCCCATGAGCGACGGGTCTGCCCGCCGCCGTGCAGGAACACCACGGCCGGCGTCTCCGGATCACCGAGTCGGTCGGCGACGATGCGGGTGCCGCCGACGCCGGTCGTGGTAAAGGTTTCAGGCGCGAGCGTCACGCTAGCCTCTTCCCTGCAGCTGTTGCCCCAAAGCCCGGATCTCGCCGCGAAATTCGTCGATGTGGGCGACGGTCGCCGCCTGATGCATGGCGTCTTCTTCGGCGACGCGCTGGATGATCCACGACGCCAGGGCAGCGGTGACGACGCCGACCAGGCTGATACCGCCAATCATCAACAGTACGGCGATGACTCGACCGGTGTTGGTGACCGGGTAGACGTCGCCGTAGCCGACCGTCGTCACCGTCGTGATCGACCACCAGAGCGCCTTGCCGAAGGAGTTGATCGTGGCGCCGGGCAGGTATCGCTCTTTGTCGAAGACGGCCAGCGAGGCCGTGTAGATCAACAGCAGAACACCCGACGCGGTGTAGACGACGATGCGACCGCGAAATGCGTCCCCCATCGCCTTCTGCAGCACCTCGATCAGAACCAGCATGCGCAACAAGCGAAGTGGCCGAAGCAGCGGCAGCGTGATGATCGCGAAGTCGAGCAGGTGCCGCCAAAACCAGTGCCAACGGTCGGTGGCAAGGCTCAGTCGGACAAAGTAATCCACGAAGAACAGGCCCCAGATGGCCCAGTCGATCGCCCAGATGATATGCGCTTCGCGTCCGTGCGGCTCGGCGAGCACCTGCCGGGAAAACAGGACCAAAAATACGACGGCGGCGACGGCCAGCGGCCACTCGGTGTGTCGCTCAAACCGCTGCAGCCTGGTTTCGGTCTCCATGCCGCGAAGTATCGCCGGTGCGCTGAGCGCTCGTCCGGCGGATCTAGAAAATCAGCTGGTCCAGCGGGTTGGACCGCTCCAGCATGCCGAACGCACGCGCCGGGCTGTTCACAATTTTGGCGTCCGACTTACCGGACGCGCAAAGACGGGCACTGGCCGGGCTGCTCGACGTGCTGTGGAGCCCAACCACCTACGAACGACTGGTCGGCGCGTGGAACCTGGAGAACACCGAAGCTGCCGATGCCGTCCAGTGGCTGATCGCGAAAGTCATTGCGGCGGTGGAGAACAACGAATCGCCGTTGCGCTGACCAGTAACTGTTTCCGCTGTCGTGATGTCGGCGATGGTCGTGTCGATGCCGTCAAATACGGTCGTTTACCCCTAGGATCAGTGCGCAGTCGACGACTCGTTGACTTCGCACACCAGTTCAAACGGGGTGCCAGCCGGGGGTGGCACCGTTGCTGAATTATTGGATACCGGGCGGTAGGGCAGGTAGCCTCATTCCCGGTTGACACTCCAGCCTCACGGAAACATCACGGCGGCGATCTGATTTGTCCCCGCCGAAAAGCGCTCAAGCGCCGATGTAGCCGCCACGTCAGGTTCTGCTATCGGCGCTGGAGGTTCCCGTTTGGGTACCGATCCAATTATTTCCGGCGCCATCGCGCCGGAGCCAGGGGATGAGTCGTGAGCCGATTTACCCAAACCATGTTCGACAACGCCCAGAGCAGTCTCAAGGGCATGAACACCGGGGAGCCCGACGCCCCAGTCCGTCATACCTGGGGTCAGGTGCATGAGCGCAGCCGCCGCGTTGCGGGCGCTCTGGCCGCCGCCGGTGTGGGCCACGGCGATGCGGTCGCAGTGCTGGCCGGCGCGCCCGTCGAGATCGCGCCGACCGCACAGGGCATCTGGATGCGCGGCGCCAGCGTCACGATGCTGCACCAGCCCACCCCGCGCACCGACCTGCAACGCTGGGCCGAAGAGACGACGGCCGTCATCAACATGATCGACGCCAAAGCCGTCGTGGTCTCCGATCCGTTCATGGCCGCGGCACCGCTGCTGTCCCAGCTGGGCATGCAGGTCCTGACGGCCGAACAGTTACTCGACAGCCGGCCGATCGACCCCATTGACACCGACGACGACGACATTGCGCTGTTGCAACTGACGTCCGGCTCGACCGGATCCCCCAAGGCGGTCCAGATCAGCCACCGCAACGTCGTCTCCAATGCCGAGGCGATGTTCGTCGGCGCAGACGTCGACGTCGAATCCGACGTGATCGTGAGCTGGCTGCCGTGCTTCCACGACATGGGCATGACCGGCTACCTGACGGTCCCGATGTACTTCGGCGTCGAGCTGGTCAAGGTCACGCCGATGGACTTCCTCCGCGACACCCTGCTGTGGGCGCGGCTCATCGACAAATACCAGGGCACCATGACAGCGGCGCCCAACTTCGCCTACACGATGTTCGCCAAGCGTCTGCGCAGGCAGGCTCAGCCCGGTCAATTCGACCTGTCCTCGCTGCGCTGGGCGCTATCCGGCGCGGAGCAGGTGGACCCGGCCGACGTCGAGGATCTGTGCGACGCCGCCGCGCCGTTCGGGTTGCGACCTGAGGCCGTGGTGCCCGCCTACGGCATGGCCGAGACAACAGTGGCCGTGTCGTTCACCGAGTGCGGCCACGGGTTGACCGTCGACGAAGTCGACGCCGACCTGCTCGCCGTGCTGCACCGGGCGGTCCCGGCGACCAGGGGTAAGACCCGGCGACTGGCCTCCCTTGGTCGCCCGCTGAAGGGGCTGGAGATCCAGATCGTCGACCAGGACGGCGCGGTGCATGCCTTCGCGCTGTGTCGGCGTCATCCACGTGCGTGGCGAACCGGTGACGCTGGGATACACGACGACTGCCGGTTTCATCTCCGCGCAGAATCACGAAGGGTGGTACGACACCGGCGATTTGGGTTATCTCACCGAGACCGGCAACGTGGTGGTGTGCGGCCGGGTCAAAGACGTGATCATCATGGCCGGGCGCAACATCTACCCGACGGACATCGAGCGGGCTGCCGCGCGCGTCCACGGGGTCCGGCCCGGCTGTGCGGTGGCGGTGCGCCTGAAGGCGGGCCACCCACGGGAGACTTTCGCGGTCGCGGTCGAAGCCAATGGCTGGGAAGACCCGGACGAGGTGCGCCGCGTCGAGCGTCAGGTTGCCCACGAGGTTGTCGCCGAGGTCGATGTCCGGCCCCGCAATGTGGTTGTGCTCGAGCCGGGAACGATCCCCAAAACTCCGTCCGGAAAGCTGCGACGCGCCCACGCGCTTGCCTTGGTCACGTAAAATTGTCACTGCCGATGAGTGACTTTGACGCCCAGCCCGGTCGCGAGCCGCCAGCTCCAGCCGAATTGTCCACCTCCCAAGTGGAAGCGGACGAAGGAGACCTGCGTGTCGGGCTGCGCAGCCTGTCCGAGATGGTGGCCGGCGCGCGGGACTTGTTCGAATTGCTGGGCACGGTCGCCGGGTTCGCCGCCGATGCCATTCCCGGCGTCGACGGCGCCGGGGTCGCATTGATCGACGCGGGCAAAGGTATCGCGACACTGCAGACCACTTCTGCCACAGCGGGATTCGTCCATCAGATCGATGCCGTGCAATACGACGAATTGCACGAGGGCCCCTGCATCACGTGTATGGAGACGCGACGACCCACCGTCAGCGGATCGCTCGGCGCCGACGGCCGCTGGCCGCGCTTCGGCGGTCGCGTCGCGAGGATGGGCGTGCATTCCGCGCTGTCGCTGCCGCTGATCGTCGGCGAGCACGTGGTCGGCGCGATCAACTGCTACGCAAACAGCCATGACGCGTTCGGCGAGCACGCCGTGCGGCTGGGTTCGCAGTTCTCCGCTCCGGCGGCCGTGTCGATCTACAACGCCGACCTGCTGGCCGGGGCTCGAGCACGCGCCGAAAAGCTGGAGGAGGCGCTCGATCACCGCGCGGTGATCGATCAGGCGGTGGGCATCATTCGCAGCCGGTCCGGTGCCAGCACCGAGGAGGCGTTCAGCCGGCTGGTCCAGATGAGTCAGAACGGCAACGTCAAACTGCGGACGGTGGCGGCACGACTGGTCGAGGACGCCGTGCGACGCGCGCAAGCGCGGCGCAATCAGCCGTGAGCCAGTTGAGTCATCTTCCGCAGTAGCGCCGGGCGGGCGCCGGGATCGGACATCAACTGCCGAGACACGTCGGTCAGGTGTTCGCTGTGGGTACGCGCATACCTGCGTAGCAGCGAAAATGCTTCGTCGACCGAGATATCGAGGCGCTCCCGCAGGAAGCCCTTGGCCTGCTCGACGACGATGCGGTTGGTCAGCGCCGAACGCAGCTGCGGAATCACCGTCGCGGGTGTGGGCGGGTGTTCCTGCAGTATCGCCACGCACGCGATATGCGCCAGTGTCTGGCCCACCAGCAGATCGGACTCGCTGAGTTGGCCTGCATGGTTGCCGAAGAGGCCAAGGGAGCCCAAGACGATTCCGGCGGCCCGCATGGGCACCGCGTGCACCGAGACGATGCCTGCACCGAGCGCGGCGGGGACGAACCGCGGCCACTGCCGGGATTCGCTGCGCAGATCCGCCACCGAGATCGGTTGGCCGGTGGCGTAGCACTCCACGCAGGGACCCTCGTCGACATGCAACTGAAGTAGCTCCAGCTCGCGGGTCTGCGTGGACGTCGCGGCCAGCAGCCGCAGCTGACCGAGCGGGTCGGCCAGCAGGAATGCCGCCGCCCCGACTTCCAGCAGGTCTGCGCAGCGCTCGGTGAGCTCGGTCAGCAGGTCGACGACGTCGAAGTCGTCGAGCAAGCTGTCGACGAGCGATACGACCGCGTCGAGTACGCGAGCTTCGCGAGGGGTGTCGGTCATGTTGCCCTCCTTGTCGGATTAGTTCGGCATCAAGACGCAGCCTCCGATCCAGAATGTCGCGCGCGACATCGGTGGCGCTGCGGTTGGTCGCGTAGGCATGAGCGCGCAGGCGCACCAACGCCTCGGCGGGTTCGACCTCGAGTTGAGCGACGACCATGCCGGTAGCCTGGCTGACCTCCGTGCGGCTCAGCGCGTTGAAGTCGGCCCACGAACTGCTGTACGGGTCGTTGACCGCGGCCTGTAGATCGGCGTCCATCAGGTCGAGTAGCGGGGCGCCGGCCAACTCGGCGGCGATGACAGCGCCCGCCAGCTCGTCGCTGTGTAACTCGCCGGGTTGAGTACGGAAAAGGTCAAGGGCGCCAACGAATTCGCCGGCCAGCACGACCGGAATGGCGAAGACGCCCCGAATCTTGTAGTCGAGCAGCGCTGGGCGGTACAGCGGCCACCGAACATTGCCGGGCTTGGCGAGGTCGTCGATCAGGATGGGACCGTGCGTCGCGACGGAGTCCAGGCACGGACCCTCGCCGATGGTGAACTGCAGTTCGTCATACGCCCGTGCTGCTGCGCCGCTGGAACCGAACGTTCCGCTGGCGACCCCGGAGAAGACCAGCGAAATGGCCGCCGCGTCAACGTCGAACAACATCACGCAGGCCTCACACAGCGAATCCGCTGCGGCCAGGCCTCGCCGGCCGTCGACGGCCGCGCGAAGCTGTTCGTCGATCGCCACGTTCAGCCGATCGATACCAGTTGGTCGATCGAGTCGATCGGCAGATCGCCGTTCACGATGGCCGTCACCACCAACTTGTGCAGGAATATCGCGCCGCGGTGATTGTCCAGGAACGCGATGTCGGCGGCGTCGCGCCCAGTCGCAATACGCACCAGCGTCTGCCTCGGCGCCAGCAGGGTTCCGTCGACGACCCGCCACTGCCCGCCGACGAAAGCCTCGGCCACAGCATGGAAATCCATCGGATACAGGCCGGGCGCGTAGACCGACACCGCGCGGGCCGGCACCTTGACCGCTCGCAGCAGTGCCACGACCAGGTGCGCGAAGTCGCGGCACACCCCGGCACCGGAGAGCAGTGTCTCCACCGCCCCGTCGATCGGATCGCTCGAGCCCGGAACGTAATTCAGTCGAGTGCCCACCCACAGCGACACTCTCTCCAGCAGAGTCGTCGAGTCGACATAGCTGCCGAATTCCCTTCCGGCAAAACCGTAGAGCTTGTCGGCCTCGGCATACCGGCTTGGGCGCAGATACATCGACAGGTCGGCTTCGGTCACCGGTGCCGGGTCGGTCCGGCCGACGATCGTCGCGGCATAGTCGACGGTCAGGTAACCCACCGGAACCTCGAGTTTGTGGATGCGATTGCCGTGGGTTCCGCTGATCTCCAAGGGCTTGGACGGGCTTACCGTCCAAAACGAACGACAATCGTTCTGACACTTTGGTATTCGGGTGCGGAGCGATCGCAATCTGGAATTCCAGCGTCGTCGGGTCGGTGATCTCGACTTCGAGCTCAGCGGCGACCTCCGTCGTTCCATCAGCGATTCCTTGTCCTCGAAAGTGACTCCGCGCAGGATCCCCGCTGGCCGAGAGCGTTCCCCTGCCGACACTACACGCGCGGTGTAGCGTCGAAGTTGTTGGCGATTTTTCGCATACAACCGTTTGAGATTGTGTCGTCGCCGATGTGAATGATCTGGTCGATTCGCGGCCAAGACAGGAGCGTCGCATGACGCTACGAGACGCCCGAAGCGCACCAAATTCCGCGCACCCCGGACCACAGCGCACTCCCCGCCTGCGCTTGAAGCCCAAGGCATCCAGTACCGGCCACGTCGATGGCGCATGGTGGCCGCACAGCGACAACCTTTTGATGGAATTGCCCGATTTGTTGGCGGTGCTGTCGGTAAGACTCGGCCCGATCGATCGCGTCACCTACAACTTCGCGGATTGGGCGGCGGCGCCGACCAAATTCCCGACGGGCGGCGATACGGTCCGACTCAGCGGCTTTTACCAGCAGGAAGGCAACACCCTCGAAGTCATCGGCATCAATCGCAGCAAGCTCGTCCTGCTGGTGGTACCGAGTCGCACCGAATCAGAACACGCGCACGACATCATGATGTCGGCAGCGACGCCGAACGATGCCTCGACGGTCGACTGCTTACTGCACAACTAACCGCGGGCCTGCCCACGCTTGTTCGCGTGTGCGGTCATCTCGGTAACGACCGAGCGACCTTGTCCGCGAGGCGATTTGCGCGCGGCTGCCACCAAAGTGCCGAGTGCGTCGACGATTCCGGTCGCGATCTCGTCGACCGCCGGCACATTGTCGGGGCACACGCACACGCTGAGATGCATCTCCTCGCCGTGGCTGGTCGGCGTAATCGTCAACCCACAACCCTCTACCAGCGGCGTCACCGTATGCATACCGACGACCTCGGCGCCGGCGCAATAGGTCTGCAACGGCTGCGCCGGAACCGAATAGACACTGCCGTGCGAGATCGGCGTCAGCCGTCGCCGCACATCCAGTCTTGCGAAGATTCGCCTCCCTGCGTCCATCACGGTTGACGGGATCAACGATGCGATAGCTCTCACATCGACTGTCGAAATAGTCTCTTTCGTCATCGTGCTGACTGCGCGGTGCTCATCCGCTCGGTGGCGGTGTGCAGGTTGGTCAGTACTTCGATCGGATCGTTGAGTTGCACCGGGACGCGAATCTGGCCGACCGCGTCCGACTGTGTGAGCGGCATCCACATCACCAACGGATCATCGGGCACAGTGCCGTGGCGTTGCAGCCACGCTCGCAGCGACAGGGTGCAAGCGGCCAGCAATACATTGGTGACGTCGCCGCCGAACGCGGTGCTGACCGTCTCCAGGTCGGCTTGCCACACCGAGGCGAATGCGACGGCCCGTCGCTCGGTCAGGGGCGCGGTGAAAGCGTTGAGCGGAAGCGGACCAGGCATCGACGACTCCGCCGCCGGCGCCGAATCATGATCGCCGCCAACGTATATTCCGCCCAGCTGCCCCCACACCGAGCGCAGCAGGCCGGTGACGGTTTCGGCAACCAGGAACAGGCTCTTGAACTGGAATTCGAGAATCTCGGTGATCACCTCGGCCGCCAGCTCACCCACCGCAGGTCTGACCGGACCCGGTTGCTTCGGCTGATCGTCGCTGCCACCGTGTTGCGGATCGGAGTGCAACAGCCGCGACCAGATGTCTGCTGCGCCGACGCCCCGCTCATTCAGCACCGGCGACAGTCGCAGCACCAACGCCCACCGGCCGTCCGACAGGCCGTCGATACTCCATGCCTCCCAGAGCATTTCGCGGCGAGTATGTGGTTGTGCGCTCAACTCGCGCAATCAGTGCAGCGAGTTCGCGATGGCCGCCGGGCGCCCGAACCGTTGCGCGGTGAATTTGCGAAGACGGGTCATACCGGTCGATCTCAGCCCAAAATGGCGGGCCCACTCCGAGCGGCCGGTCCACCAACCTGCTGCGGAAATGAGTGAGTTGCGGCAGCGACGAGGCGACCAACTGTTGTAGCCGCTCGTGGCTGATGTGCTCGGTTGGCTCGATGACGACGAACGACACGGTGGGCGCGTCGGTCGTCGACTTCTCCATGAGAAGTCGTAACGCGCCGACTGCCGTTGACTGGACAGTCGTCAATATGTTTGCGGGCAAAACGACCAAACCTAGCCGACGGCAATACCAAAACGGGCTCGCTTGGTACGTCGTCGAGACCGGGCCAACACTACGCCGGTCCGGGCTAGAAGGACACCCTCGACGGCGGTCCCTGACGGTCTCCGCTCAGAGAAACGAGTTCTCCGCGGTGAGCCCGCGCTCCGGGAATGCGCCCATCGCGAAGGTCTCGGCGTTGCCCAGTCCGGTACCGCCGCCGACCGGATCATCGATGCGCACCAACAAATCTCGCAACTGATGCAGTTCGCGAGCGTTTTCCGGCTTGTCGCAGTCGGTGACGTGGCTGCCCTCGACCTTGAGGTCGCCGACCCATTCGCCGTACACCCAGTCGTTCCATCCGTAGTAGCCGGCGGTGCCGAGGTGAAAGCCGCCGGGCCCGGCGGCGGTGATCGTCAGTGGCCGCTTGGACCCGTCGGTGTCGATCAGGGTGATGGTTCCGTGGGTGAATCGCCGGTTGCCGTCTTCGAAGTGCATGTCCTGCTCGACCGACGGAAAGCGGTGCGACGTACCGTCGGGATTCTGTTGTTCGGCCTGACAACGGATTTCGGTGAACCCGTCGCCGCGCTCCTCCTGATACATGACGAACAGCGAGTAGGCCGATCCGTCCGGGCGGGTCAGCGTCATCGGCAGCCAGGTCATGAACATCTGCTTGATCTTGCGACTCGCCCGCGGCAGCCCGGGTATCGGCTTGCCGATCCCGGGCCGCAGACCCCAGGAGTGGTCGCGGATCGAAATCCATTGGTCTTCCGCGATTTCAGTGCGCTCGCCCTCGACCTCGACCCAACCGGACGCCACCCCGATCTGGTGGTATCGCAGGATGTTGTGGGTCACCCGGTAACCGTCCGGGCTGCGGTCAGGCCAGGGGTCTTCCAGCGCCGCGTCGAAGCGTCCGCGCAGCACCACGTCGAAGGCGATCGGCTCGTGCTCGTTCGGGTCCAGGCTCACCCGGATGGCCCGCAGCGGCTCGACCACCTGATAGTGGATCGGCCCGACCTCGGTGCCGGCCGGCGCCGACGACAGCCGCCGGCCCGCACGCACGGTCCACTGTTCGGTGCCGCGGCACACGCCGGCGGCGCCGTCGAAAACCCCGCGGTTGGTGTACTTCCCGATTCCGAGGACCACCTGCAGCGAGTTGTCGCGGGCGTGGGCGATCGTCCAGATCTTCTCCGTCCACGACGGATCCGACTGGCTGACCGTGGCGAATGTGTCAACGATCTGGTGGGTGAGCAGCTCATCCTCGGGCACCAGGGCGCCGTAATTCGTTGACAGCAAATCGTTTACCTTCCCAGTGGGATAAAAGGTGGTCATGTCACGACCCTGATCGTATTCCCGCATCCAGGTGTCGGCCCAGTCCGGGAGCGGCTGGTCGGCCGGGTCGTGATGCGGCGCCTGCGACAACAGCAGCCGCCACACCATCGCCAGCAGTTGTCGGGTGGGTACATCGCTGAACAGCGTCGGCGGACCGCTACGGCGGGCACGTCGGCGCCTGCCGCCCGGTCCGCGGAAGGTGAACTCGCCGTAGAGCAGCGAGATCGACAGCAGCTCCTGCGCGGAGGCACCGCGATCCTCGAACGGAACGACCTCGTCGAAAACCTTTGCTATCGCCTCGGATACCGCGCCGACATGGCTGAAGGTGTCGCGGATGTGCTTGGTCCGGTACCACGGGTCGGGACAGATGTGCCGGTAGAGCATCAGGCCGGAGCTGCGGTGTTCGATCTCCTCGACGAAATGCCACATCATCAGCGAGGCGACCCGCTGATCCCCCGCGCCGAACAACGAATCACGGTTGTCCAGAATCACTTTGAACAGCGGGGTGAACGTCGCCTCCAGGTTGGCGATATAGGCGGCGTGGAACTCGATCGGTTGTTCCTCGAGCAACTGGTCGTAGGCGCGGCAGGCGTCCTCGTAGCACCGCTCGAGTTCGGGATACCGCTGCACCAGCGCCAGCATGTGTTTCCGGTGCGCGGATGCGTGCTGCGCCTCTTGCCGCAAAAATGCCTCGGCCTCGGCGGCGACGGCTGGGTCCTCGTTCAGCTGGTCCGCCGCCCTGCGGACCACGTTGACGATGTAGCGCTCGAACGGCACCGCGATGAACGTGAACGCGTTGCAGAACAGACTGAAATTCGGGTTGTCGGGCTGCCACATGAACGGCACGCTCGCGTCGAACTCCCACGGGATCTTGCGGACCACGAGGTTGGTCACCGTCGCTACCTTCCCATCGATCAGGGCCAGCGGTAGGCTCAGTGTGACATTTGACCCCCTAGATGTAAAGGACGCGATGGTGGCTTCCGCGCCTGCCGCCGACGCCGAGCAATCGACGCGCCGACGGATTCTTGCCGCCACATTCGTCGTGCTCGCACGTGATGGCCGACGACGCTTGCAGCTGTCCGACGTGGCCGCCCAGGCCAAGGTGTCGCGCCCCACGCTGTACCGCTACTTCGGGTCGAAGGAGGGCCTGCTCGAGGCGTTCGGCCTCTACGAGCAGGACAATTTCGACGCCGGCATCGCCACCGCGATCGCGGGATTGAGTGGGGCCGACCGGCTCGACGCCGCACTGCGGTTCATCGTCGACTTTCAGAGCAGCTATTCGCTGGGCTCACTGGCCCAGACCGAACCCGAACATGTTCTGCAGCAGATGAAACGCGTGCTGCCGATCATGCGCGACCGCATCGCACGGATCATCGGCGGCGATCAGGCCCACGTCGCCGCATCGGCTGTGGTGCGAATTGCCGTGTGCCACTATGTGATCAGCGATGAGACCCCGGACGGTTTCCTCGCCGAGCTGCGGCATGCCGCGGGGCTGAACCGCGCAGCCTTAGACGCCTAGCCAGTCGCCGATTTTCGCCGCAATCAGTTCCGGCTTTTCCAGATGCAGGAAGTGACCGACGCCGTCGACGATCTCGACCACCGATCCCGTCGGCCGGGAAGTGCTGGCTCAGGTCGCCGAGCAGGTCGGCACCGATCGCCCCGTCGTCGGCGCCGTGCAGGTACAGCGTCGGCACCGGCGGGAGCTGCATGGTGGCCAGCGTCTCGGCTTCGGCATTCGGGTCGGCGAATTGCGGATTGAACGAAGCCCGATACGGCGCAACGACATTCGCGATGTTGGCCGCGGTCACGTGCCGGCGTAGTTCGGCGATGTCGTCGGCGGCGTCATAGCCCGGCGACCAATCCGCCCACAGCGACTCCCAGAACCCCGGCGCCACCAGCGCGACCTCGGCCATCCCGACCTGCTGGATGAAGTAGATGTAGAACGACCGCTTGAGTTGAGCGTGGGTGAACAACCCCCCGACGAGCGCCGCGACCGGTGGAACCGCAAGCGCGACAAAGCGACTGAACGCGCCCGGTTCGGTTGCGACGACGCCGTATCCGGCTTGCGCTCCCCAGTCGTGGCCGATGAGGACCGCGCGGTCATCCCCGTCGTAACGGCGGCGGACGTCGAGCAGATGGCGGACATAGGTTCCGGTGCTGATCGGCTGGTCGGTCGGCGCGTCATACCCGGGCAGCCACGGCGCCACCACCCGATAGCCGCGCCCGGCCAGATCAGGTCCGAGGTGACGCCAGGTGAACGGGGTATCCGGGAAGCCGTGAGCGAGCACCGCCAGCGGCAGCGAGGTGTCCTCGATCGCTCCAAACGTGAGCGTCTGCGGCGAAGTCACCCGGCGAGCGTATTACAGCGCCAGGCTCCGATGTAAAGGATCGATTATTTACATCTGACCCGGCATATGTAAATCTGGGTGGCATGGCGGGAATCGCGCTCGTTCAACGCGACCTAGCGGACACCAGAGCCCGGCTCGAGACGTGGTTCAGCCACCGATTCGACGCTGATGCCGCGGTGTCCGAGCTCAAAGCGGCGAACCGCGCGGCCGGCTGGTCCAGCGAAAGCTTGGTGTTCTCCGCCGACGTCGCTGGGCGCACCAGCGAGTACGTGCTGCGGATCCCGCCCACCGGCGGCGGCATCTACCCCGAGTACGACCTGGACGCGCAGACCCGCACCCAGGAGTTCCTGCATGAGCACGGCATCGCGACGCCGTCGCCGATCCTCTACGAGCCCGACGAGTCGTGGATCGACTCCAAGTTTCTGGTGATGCCGCGCATCGTCGGGCACACCCCGTCGGACACCACCTATGCGACGCGCGGCTGGTTGCACGACGCGGGACCGCAGGTGCAGCGTCGCGCGCACGACTCGTTTCTGGAGACGCTGGCCGCGTTGCAGCGCGTCCCGGTCGATGAGGCGACGTGGCTCCATCGGCCCACGGGCACAGGCGTTTCCGCGGAGCTGGCCTGGTGGCAGGAATACGCGGCGTGGGGCACCGACAATCAGATCCCGGACGTCATGACCGAGGCGTTCGATTGGCTGCATCGCCATCAGCCCGAAGAGACCGGCGAGGTGGCGGTCTGCTGGAACGACGCCCGGCTGTCCAACGCCATCTTCGACGACGCCGGGCAGATCGTCGGCGTGCTGGACTGGGAGCAGGCCTGCCTGTGTCCGGCCGAGACGGATTTCGCGTGGTGGCTGGCCACCCGTCGACAAATGTTGGAAGTCAACGGCATTGACGCCGATCCGGAGTTGCCCGGGTTCGACAGCCGCGAGCAGGTGATCCGCCACTTCGAGGAGATGATCGGGCGCGAGCTGGTTGCGCTGGACTGGTACGAGATTTTCGCGATGGCGCGGATGGGCTGCTGCATCATGCGCACCCAGGCGCTGCTGCGCAGCATCGGCCAGGGCGACCACTTCCTCACCCGGGCACCGATCCTGCCGGCGTGGACCATCTCGGCAGTGCGGGCTAGTCCGGGTGCACGGCCACATGCGCACCTGCTCAGGGGCACAAGCTTTTCAGAAATGTGATCACATAAGTCACTATATCCTCCGGTGTCAGCTCCGAAACCGGGGCTGGTGTGACTACAGCCAGGGCGGCACGATCCACTCGCCGTAGGGGCGACGGCGAGCGATCGAGAATGCCGGACTCGTCGAACGCCACCCCGACTTCGCCGACTCCCTCGCTGAAATGCGCCCACCCGTCGACGTGCGCCGGGATCACGAGCCGGGCGCCCAGCACTTCGGCGGCGGCCGCGGCCCGCTGGCCCGTCATCGTCAGCGGACGCCCGCGCTCCTTCGCCGGAACCCTGGCCGCGCCGGCGAAGATCACCGCCACATCGACGGTGCCGACCCGCTCGGCGATGTCCCGGACCGTGGCGATCGACGCGTTGTCGCCGCTGAGGTACACGGTGGGCAGGCCGGCGCCTGACAGCACGAAGCCCGTCACCTCGCAGTTGACGTGACCGTCGGCGTCGCGCTGACCGTCAGCCGGGCCGTGCACGGCCGGAACCGCTTGCACGGTAATCGGCTTTGGCGCCACCGGTGGCGGGAAGCTCGAAGCTTTCGAACGGCTTGAGCCCGACGGCCGGCGGGCCGAGCCGGGCCGCGGCGCCCGGGTTGGTCAGGATCAGCGGCGCCGCGAGCGCCACCCGTCGGCCCTCGTCGTCGAAGTTGTCCGGGTGATTGTCGTGGCTGACCAGCACCGCGTCGATCGGGTCCCGAGCGCGTCGGCGGTTGATCGCCGGCCCGACGATCTTCTTCAGGTAGTCGTGTGGGCCGGGCTCGTCGAACGTCGGGTCGATCAGGAATCGTCGACCGCCGAGATCGACGACGGTCGTGGGGCCGCCGAGAACGCTGAATGCGACGTCACGCCGTCGGGCGTCTACGCGAGTGCTCACGACATGGACTGTAGATGCACTATGGGTGGGTGGACATCTATGACGTCATGCGGACGACGTTCGCGGCGCGCGAGTACACCGACGACCCCCTGCCCGACGACGTGCTGGAGCGGATTCTCGACAATGCGCGGTTTTCGCCCAGCGGGGGCAACCGCCAGGGCGCGCGGGTGATCGTGATCCGCGACCGCGCGACCCGGGAAGCGCTCGCCGAGCTGTCGCTGACGGGTGCCCGACGGTATGCGGCTCAGGTGGCCAACGGCGAAAGCCCCTGGAATCCACTGCATGAGCCGGGTCCGACGGCCGAAGAAATCGCGGCCACCGACGTGCCGGCCCAATTCACCGCTCCACTTGTCAACGCCGCTGTGCTGCTTGCGGTCTGCGTCAACCTGGAAGTTGTCGCTGCGATGGACCAGAACCTCGACCGGATCGGGGTGATCAGCGGCGGGTCGGTCTATCCGCTGATGTGGAATATCCTGCTGGCCGCGCGCAACGAGGGCTTTGGCGGCACCATCTCGACGATGGCGGTCGCCGAGGAGGCGCGAGTGCGGGAGTTGCTGGGCGTCCCAGAGACCTACGCCCTCGCGGCACTCCTGCCGTTGGGCAAGCCGACCAAGCAGCTGACGAAACTCCGGCGCGCCAGCGTCGCCGAATTGGCCACCCGGGAGCGGTTCGACGGCGAGCCGTTCGAGGGCTAGTCGGCGGTCACCGCGTCGCCGGGCTGCCGCTCGCCGAGCAGCTCGTCCTGCCCGACCTCGGGAAGCGACGAATCGTGGCCATTGCCACCGCGCTTGACCGGCTTCTTCTTCGACGCCTTCGACGGCTCTCCGTCGTCGCGTGGTGACCGTTGGACGGCAAACCCGCTGCGGCGCCGACCATTTCGATCGCCTTCTCGGTGTACACCCGGTAGCCGAAGTTCGGCTCGTAGCCGTGAATCTCCTTGGTGTCCAGGTCACGCATGAACTGCAGGATCTCGCGGCTGACCACCTGGCCGGGCACCAGCACCGGGAAACCCGGGGGGTAGGGCGTCACGTACGTTGCGGACACCACATCGATTCCGGCATCCAGCTTCTCGTCGATCTGCTCGCCCATCAGGTATTCGCAGTTCGTGTCGTCGTACGACAGGTAGAACGCGCTGCGGACATCGCCCTCTGGCGTCGGCTCAGCTGCCGCTGTGATCCCGGAACGCCGGGTGAAATCCGCTGAAATTGCACAGCGGCACCGGGCGGTCGGTAAGCCCCTACACCGCCTGCTCGAAGTGTTCGCGTTCACCCAGGCTCATCTCGGAGATCGACTGATCGAGCTCGGTGGCGATGCTGACCAACACCTCGACCAGGAACGCGACCGAGCTGCGCGTGGTGCCGATGTTCGTCATGAACAGCACACTGTTGCGCGAGGTCTTGTTGATCTGAATGCCGTAGCGGTCCATCAGCTGTTCGCGCTTGAACGTGTCGCCGTCGTAGCCGGTACGCCCGATGGACAACGTGATTCGCGACGGGTCGAGCACGAACTCGTCCTCGTGCCAGGCCGCCATCATGTTGCGCAGACCGGAGCGCAGCGGTTGGTCGATCGCCGTCGGGCGGAACTGGTCCGGGATGAGATGCGACGTGCCAAGGCAATTCATGTACTTGCTCAGCAGCGGATGGTTGTCGATCGCATCGCGCAGTTGCATGGCGTTCTCGATTTGCCGCTGCACCAACTCGGCGCCCTCCAGGGCCACCTGACGACGACCCAAGTCGAGCGACGCCAGGATCTGGTAGTTGGGCGAGGTCGAGGTGTGCGCCATGTACGCCTCGTGGAACGGCACCGCGACCTTCTGGTCGAAGTCCTGATCGTAGACGTGAATCATCGATCCCTGCCGCAGCGCGGTCAGCGTCTTGTGGGTCGACTGCGAGGCGTACACCCGCACCCGTGCCCGCGCCGGGTCGGGCATCAGGCGACGGTTCAATAGGTCTTCGTCGCTGGGCTTTTCGGCGTTCTGGTCGGCCAGAGTACTTCTCGAACTGGGCCTGGTATTCCGGGCTCTGCAGCCGTTCGCGCACCGCCGCCGCTGACGCCATCGCGGTACGGGTGCGATACACCGGGTGGAACCGGGCGAAGGCGAACCACGCCTCGTCCCACAGGAACACCAGGTCGGGCTTGATCGCGAGGCACTCCTCCATGACCCGCTCGACGTCGTAGACGATCCCGTCGAAGGTGCAGTTCGTCAGCGACATCATCTTGACCCGGTCGAGCTTGCCGGCACGCTTGAGCGCCAACAGCTTTGACTTGATCTCGCGCAGCGGCACCGCGCCGTACATCGAGTAGTCGTTCAGCGGATAGGCCTCGAGATAAACGACATTCGCGCCGGCCATCATCATGCCGTAGTGGTGTGACTGGTGGCAGTTGCGGTCGAGCAGCACGATGTCGCCGGGGGCCACCACCGCCTGGGTGATGATCTTGTTGGCGGTCGAGGTTCCGTTGGTGACGAAGTAGGTGTGCCGTGAGCCATAGGCTTTCGACGCGAGCTGTTGGGACTCACGCAGCGGGCCGGTCGGCTCCAGCAACGAGTCCAGACCACCGCACGTCGCCGACGTCTCGGCCATGAAGACTTCCAGGCCGTAGAAGCCGACCATGTCTTTGATCCAGTGCGAGTTGACAATCGACTTGCCCTGCGAGATCGGCAACGCGTGGAAGACGCCGGTGGGCCGGTGGCTGTACTGCTTGAGCGCGCTGAAGAACGGGGTGCGGTAACGCGCGGCCACGCCGTGCAGGATCGACAGGTGCAGCTCGAGCATGCCCTCTCGGGCGTGGAACACCCGGCGGAAGTACTGGCCCAGCCGGCCGGCGATGTCCTCCACGTCGATCTCGGTCATCAAATACAGGTCGAGTTCGGGACGCAGCTTGCTCAGTGATGTCGCCAGAATCTGGGCCCGCTCCTCGGGCGAATAGTGGTCGGCCAATTCATGCGACACCCCGTCATCGACGAACTCCGACAGCGACGACAGGTCGCGGGTCGACTGGTGCGAGAAGCGCCGCCGGATCACCACCGCCTGCAGGTTCACGTTGAGCCGCGCGGCGATCAGCGCCTCGTCACCGCTGGCCACCACGACGAGTTCGTAGACGAATTCGTCGTCCGGGCGACGCCACTTGCGGACCTCGTTGCGCAGCGCACGTTCCTGGGCGTCGGTCATCTTCTCGACGACGAGCACCTCGAAGTACGGGCGTTCGCGCTCTGCCTCGGTCTGACCTTCGAGTTGCCGCGGGTCGGACGGGAACATGTCCAGTTCGTCGGCGCCGGCGTTCTCGACATCACCGGTGCGGTACGACTCCTGGGTCAGCGCCCGGTTGATCTGCGCAACCACTTGGCAGAACTTGTCGTAGCTGCCGGCGGTGAAAAGCCTTTGCACGCGGGCGAATTGCAGCGAGCCCGGGTATGCCCAGTAGGGCTCCAATGTGCTCAACCGGCCCAGCAGTTCCTGGCAGGACGCCACACACTTCTCTTTCAGCTTTCCCGCGGTGTCCGGGCGAGTCAGCCGATCGGCGGCTTCCTCCAGCCGGCACCACGAGTCGCTGCGGACCTGCCACAGACTGTTGTAAGCACGTAAGTGTTCTGTCATGGCGGCCACCCCTATTCGAGCTCGGTACGTCGAGTCAAGGCTCGCAGACATAGCCCGCCCCGCGGTGACCGGCAAACAAACAGTGGGCGTCCGTCGCGTGATGGTGCCGGCCGGTGAGCGCGGTCCGTCGATGCTCGCACCCGGATAGGGTTTCTGGCATCCGGATAGACCGCACGCACGTCAAGGAGGGTCAATGGGTCATCCACCAGTACCGCAACGCCCGCTTCCGCCGGTCCATCACGTGTGGGTCGCCGGCCCCGGGGACGGCCGCCGGTTGTATCGCAGCACGCTGATCCGAACCAGCGGCCTTCGCCGGCTCGGCATCCTGTGGGCGCTCTGCCTGGTGCTATTGGCGGTTTCGGCTGCCCTCGACCCGTCGCACAACGTCACCTGGCTGGTGATCGCTGATCCTTTTCTCCGGTCTTGTTGGCCATCCTGCTGTGGCGCCGGAGCAAGGCCCAGGAGGCGATCATGGCGCCGGGATCGGTGTGGGCGACCGGGTTCGGGGCCAACGAGCTGTTGATCGTCACCCCGATCAGCACGCTTGTCATCGACTACGCGGCACTCAAGCCACCGCAGATAGCCGGATCTTCGGTCCTGATTCGCACCCGTTACGGGGCGAGCGCGTCATCGCTTCCGCTGGAACTCTTTCCGTCCGAGGCGTTGACGTTCCTACAGCAGCGCACCGCTCAACATGTCTGCTCATCGGCTCGACCATGGAGATGTGGGAACTCGTTGCCCGCGAACACATTCGCGACACGCTTGCGCGGTACAACTGGTCCGGCGATGCCGGTCGCATCGACGACCTTGCCGACACCTTCTGCGCCGACGGTGTTCTGGAGATCCGCGGGCTTCGAACCGCTCCGTGGTCGATCTCAGATCGTGGCGTTCCTCGGCGGCGTCACCGGCAATGTCGCGGACAGCACCGACGTCAAGCCGATCGTCCGGCACAACGTCGCCAACCTGCTTTTCCACGAGGTGACTCACGACCGGGCTCTGGTGTCGTGCTACTTCACCGTCGTCACGCATATCGGGCTCGACCACGTCGGGCGCTACCGCGACACCTTGGTGCCCGACGGCGACACCTGGCGAATCGCACATCGCAAGGTGTCCACCGATTGGTCGGCTCGAGATTCGGTGATGGCGCGGCCCCGGGCCCGAAACCGTGTCGGTCGAGGTCGCGGGGCAGGGCCCGCCCGATCTCGTGCGAGGGACACGAGTCGGGGCGGGCCCCGCCAGTCATAGGAACGGCCGTCACAGGCGGTCCATCTCGCGGCCCATCCGCGACTGCTCCAGGTAACCGAGATCCGTGAAATAGTGCTTCCGCGGCGGCGGCAGCCGCAGCGAGGTCGCGGCGGTCCGAACCGCACCGATAAACCGATGGGGCAGCGACGCCCGGAGCAGCGAGGCCGCGGCCCTGGTTCCGAACAACACCTCCTGCTCGGTGATCAGGACGGGCGCGGGCGACGTCGCGCCCTTGGTCGAACTCTGCGCCGTGCTGTGGCCGACATCCTCTGGCGTCACGGATGTCTTTGTCAATTGCGACATTTCGCCTCCTAATCTCAACGGGTTGTCCATAACGGACCTGCTTGATAGATATCGAGTTTCGTCGGAAGGCAGGTCGGCGGCCAGAATGCGCACACCACAGCTGTGGTGGTGTGTACCCCCGGGTGTCGGCATAGCGCCGGCGCGCAACAAAACGCCCAAGAAGTGAATTAGTCACTGCTGCAACGACGTGGCGCCTGCGTACTGCGCGTCGTGAAATTAAGTAGCCACGCTACTCTAGCGGCCCGGCAAAGATGCGTGGAGAGTTCCAGCAATCAAGATCGACAGTTTCCAGCGGCGATATCGGTTGACTATCCTCATGATCGAGGAGGGACGGCGTTGCGGTGAGTGGTCCAATTTCGATCGTCATTGCTGAAGACAGTCTCTTGGTGCGAGACAGCGTCCAGCGCGCATTATCTACTGATCCTGATGTGAATGTCGTTGGTGTTGCCGATGATTACGACTCCGCCGTCGGACTCATCGAGACGCATCGTCCAACGATGTTGCTCACCGACGTGCGAATGCCACCCACGTCGACCGATGAGGGCATTCGCCTGGCTCGCTGGATGCGGACGGCGCATCCGGATATCGGGGTGATCGTCTTGTCGCAGTACGCCGATCCACGCTATGCAAAGGGCTTGCTGGACGGCGGCACTGCGTCCCGTGGCTATCTGCTGAAGGAGCGCGTATCGCATTTCGACCAACTCAGCGACGCCGTGCACCAAGTCGCCGCCGGTGGGACGGTGCTCGATCCGTTGGTGGTCGAGGCCCTGCTGGCTCAGCCAAGCTCAGCCGCGACACTCAGCCGGTTGACCCCCAGAGAACGTGAGGTGCTGGCCGCACTGGCGAGCGGGCTCAGCAACCGCACGGTGGCGAAGCGGCTGGTTCTGACTCAGCGGGCGGTGGAAAAGCACATCAATTCGATCTTCGCCAAGCTCGGCTTGACCGTCGACGACTCGGTTGATCGGCGGGTCAAGGCCGTATTGATGTTTCTGGACGACAACACGCCGCCGCACCCGAGAAGTGATGTGGCGCACCATGGAAAGTGTGGTGTGTACACCCCTGGCGGGTATTGAATTTGCACCGCATCATCCGAAGATGGCGGAGGAACGGGTGCGGGTCTGGGTCGTTGACGACCAGGCTAGTTTCCGGCTCGCCACGGCCGAAACTGTCGCTGCCACACCCGATTTCGATCTGGCCGGCCATTGCGAGACCGGTGAATCCGCGATCGAACTCATTCCGGAGGGTAGTGCCGGGATCGTGCTGATGGACATCCACATGCCGGGAATGGGTGGCATCGAGGCCACCCGGCGACTCCGTATCGCCCATCCACATCTGTTCGTCCTGCTGACGTCGACGTACGACGTCGCGGATCTTCCGCCGGAGGCCGCGGATTGCGGCGCCGCGGCCTACTTACACAAAGAAGACCTGAGTCCTGAGCTGCTGACCCGGATATGGCGAACAAACCGCTGAACCCCGCCACGGCGGGCGAATCGGTGCCCTACTGGCGGGCGCCGCAAGTGCTCTTGGAGGCGGCGGTCCGATCGTCGTCGTTGCTGCCCCACGATCTGGTCAACCGCTTCACGGTCGAACGCTTTCAGCTTTTCCTCACCGGCTATCTGGCCATGTACGGCGGCGCCGGTGTGCTGCTGCCGCTGTGGGAATACCTCTGGGTGCTGCGATCCGCCTGGTTCCTGGCCATCGCCGCGATCTGCACCGGCCAATGCCTGGTGCTGGCAGTTGCGCTGGCGTTGGCGCGTCGCCGCAGACATGCGCAAGCGATCACCGTTGCCTGTATCGGTAACTGGGCCGCCGTTCTCCTCATTACGTTGGTCGCTCCGCACTTGCTGCCGGTGATGGTGCTGGCCGCCTTGGTGCCCGTCGTATTCGCCCAGCCCTACATCCGCTGGCAGCGAGGCCTGGTCTTCGCGGGGATCACCGCCGGCTGCGTGTTGATGCTGGCAGTGTTAGCCCGTTTCCAGCATTTCGTTCACCTGACCGCGGAACCGCCCCGCTGGATCGAGAACGCATTCATCTTGGTGGCGCTGCCGGTGCATACCTTGCACCTGCTGATTATCGCGTTCAACAATGCCGGCGCGCTGGCCGTGTCGGAGCAGATGCTCGCCGAGCGCGCCGCCGAAGTCGAGGCGTCACGACGCCGCCTGGTCACGGCCGCCGACGAGGAACGGCGCCGCCTCGAGCGCGATCTGCATGACGGTGCCCAGCAGCATCTCGTCGCGTTGGCGGTGATCATCCAGCTCGCCCGCAACGCTGAGCACACCAAGTATCAGCCGCTGCTGAGCGAGGCGACCGGGCTGGTGGAGAGCGCAATCGCGGAGATCCGCCGGCTCGCTCACGGCATCTACCCGCCGTCGCTGGTCAGCGGGGGTCTGCCGCACGCCCTGTCGGCGGTCGCGGCCCACTCCCCGGTTGCGATTCACCTCGACCTACCGGACCTGGAGCGCTACCCGGCTTCGATTGAATCCGCGCTGTATTTCTGTTGCAGCGAAGCGTTGCAGAATGCCGCCAAGCACGGCGGCCCCGACACGGCGGTCACCATCACCGCCCGTGCCGACGCGCAGACGCTCACCCTCACGATCAGCGACACCGGCCGCGGGTTCGAGCCCGCGACCAGCGGCACCGGGCTGGCCAACATGACCGACCGGGTGTCGGCGATCGGCGGAAAGTTGACGATCGACACCGCACCGGGACGCGGTACGCGCATCATCGCCGTCGTAGAGACTGCGGCACAACCGAGCGGTCAGACGTCGTGAATGCCGATCAGACCGTCCTGGATGGCCCGGGCGAACAACGCCGCCTTCGAAGGGGCGGGGCGGTCAATCTCGCTGTAGCGCCGTCGAATCCGTTGTAGATGGGTCCTGACGGTGCTCGGAGCGATGTGGAGCTTCTTGCTGACCGAGTCCTTGTTGTCGGTGAGCAACCATTCGACGAGGACCCGCCGCTCCTGCGCGGTGAGTTCCGGGCGGCCACATTGCTGTGCCCCCTGCTCGGCCGCGGCGGCAAGCGGTCCGCGAGATTCCGTACCGAGTTGAGCGGCCGTGATCGCCTCGATGAGGTGTTGGGGCGATTCAGACTTCACGATGTAGTTGGCCGCGCCGGCGTCCAGACAGTTCAGGATGATTTCGGCGGAGGCGATGCGCGAGTACGCCACCACCCGATGATTGAGTTTGCATAGCTTTTGCAGGCCGGCGTAATCGGGTCGTTGCTCGCCATGCTCCGGGTCGTAGATGATCACTTCCGTTGCGGTCGAGTTCCGCTGATGCTGCGTGAGGAACTCAGGAACCGAGCGGTAGGCGTGTACGGCGCCGGTCAAGACGGACGCCTCCGCGACCCAGCACCGGACGCCGGTGTGAACAATCGGCTGGTCGTCGATCACGACCAGCGGGACGATGCGATCCATCCGACCCCTTGGATAGTACTTCCGATTGCTGGTACGCGGTGTACCGGTGGTGAGATTAGCGGGACAACCCGTACCATGTAAAGCATGGGTTCTGGCGCGCCGCCTGATCAGGCCGCATCCCCGCCAGTCGACGGACGCACGGCCCGCTGGTCGGGTCAGCGAGACAAGCGACGGGCCGAATTCGTCGAGGCCGCGCTCGAGGCGATCGTCCAGTACGGCCCGCAGGCATCGATCGAGCAGGTCGCCGACCACGTCGGGGTCACTCGCACAAAGCTCTACCGGTACTTCGACGGTGCGGCCGACCTGCACCACAGCGTCGCCCGGCGAGCCAGCGACATGCTCACCGCCAAGCAGACTCTGGTATGGGACGGGCCGGTCAGCCCGATGCAGGTGGTCAGGGCAACGGTGTCGATGCACGTGAAATGGCGCATCGAGCACCCGAACCTGTACGAGTACCTGACCCGCCACCCGCTCAGCGACGAGGCCGATGGCGTCTCCGCCATCGACGAAGTCAACAGCACGGTCGCCGCAAATCTCGCCGAGGTGATCGCGGCGTTCTATCGCATGCTCGGGATCGACGAGCGGCCGGCCATGCCGCTGAGCATCGGGGCGGTCGGATTCGTCGAATCCGCTGTGACCCACTGGCTCAAAGACCCGGCGGCTCTGCCCCGGAAGGAATTCGTCACCCAACTCGCCGAATGGATGTGGTCGCTGCACAACAGCGCAATGGTCAAAGGCGGGATCTCCATCGACCCGAACGAGCCCGTCGCGCCGCTGAAGCCGGTAGTTCCGTCCCCGGTGGCATAGGGACTAATTCACTGGGTCATTGCGGACGATCCCGACGCTGAAAGTTGTTGTCAGCGCCGGGAATCGCCTTTGACCTCGGTGGCAGATCCAGGATTCGAACCTGGGTAGGCGTTAGCCGACGGATTTACAGTCCGCTCCCATTGGCCGCTCGGGCAATCTGCCGTGTATTACGGGTAGCTAGCCTACAACGAAGATGTACTGAGATAACAAACGGCCAACGCCGATGGAAGGAGACGTATCCGATGGCGGATTCATCGTTCGACGTCGTGAGCAAACTCGACCGCCAAGAGGTCGACAACGCTCTCAACCAAGCTGCAAAGGAGCTCGGCACCCGGTTCGACTTCCGCAACACCGACACCAAGATCGCCTGGAAGGGCGACGACGCGATCGAGCTGACCAGCTCCACCGAAGAGCGGGTCAAGGCCGCCGTCGACGTTTTCAAGGAGAAGCTGATCCGGCGCGACATCAGCCTGAAGGCGTTCGACGCCGGCGAGCCGCAGGCCTCCGGCAAGACCTACAAGGTCACCGGCACCCTGAAAGAGGGCATCACCAGCGAAGACGCCAAGAAGATCACCAAGATCATTCGCGACGAAGGCCCCAAGAGCGTCAAGACCCAGATTCAGGGCGAAGAGGTCCGGGTCAGCAGCAAGAAGCGCGACGACCTGCAGGAGGTCCAGGCGCTGCTGAAGAAGTCCGATCTCGACGTGGCGCTGCAGTTCGTGAACTACCGGTAACGTGATCGCTGCCACATCGCCGCCGGAGAAGCGAGGTTCGTGATGAGCGTGACAGACGTCGACGTCGTCATCATCGGTGCGGGCATCTCGGGCCTGGGTGCGGCGTATCGCATCACCGAGCGCAATCCGGGGACCAGTTACGTCATCCTGGAACGCCGCGAACAAGTCGGCGGCACCTGGGACCTCTTCCGCTACCCCGGCGTGCGCTCGGACAGCAGCATCTTCACCTTGTGCTTTCCGTGGGAGCCGTGGACCGAAAAGGAACGGGTGGCCGACGGGTCCGACATCCGCGGGTACCTGAACGACACCGCGCACAAGCACGGCATCGACGAGCACATCGTGTTCAACTCCCACGTCCGCTCGGCAGACTGGGATTCCTCCACCGATACCTGGACCGTCACCGCCGAGCAGGATGGCGCCGAGAAGACCTACCGCGGCCGCTTCGTGTTCTTCGGGTCCGGCTACTACAACTACGACGAGGGCTACACCCCCGACTTCCCGGGCTTGCACGAGTTCGACGGCACCGTGGTTCATCCACAGCACTGGCCCGAGGATCTCGATTACCAGGGCAAGAAGATCGTGGTCATCGGGAGCGGCGCGACCGCGATGTCGCTGATCCCGTCGCTGGCCGAGAAAGCCACCAAGGTGACCATGCTGCAACGCTCACCCACCTATCTGTTCTCGGCCGCCAAGAGCAGCGGGCCGACGAATTTCGTGCGAAAGATTCTGCCGCGCAGGATTTCTCATTCGTTTGCTCGACAGAGCAATGCGCTGCTGGAAGGCCTGATCTGGCTTCTGGCCCGCACGAGACCCGGCTTTGTGAAGTGGTGGATCCGCCAGATCGCGGTGCGCTACTTGCCCGAGGGCTACGACGTCGACACACATTTCAAGCCGCGTTACAACCCGTGGGATCAGCGACTGTGCCTGATCCCCGACGCCGACCTGTACGTCGCGATCGGCGAAGGTCGCGCCGAAGTGGTGACCGATCACATCGACCATTTCGATTCCACCGGAATCGCTTTGAAGTCCGGCCAGCACCTGGACGCCGACGTGATCGTCACCGCCACCGGTCTGCAACTGCAGGCACTGGGCGGAGTGGCGGTATCGATGGACGGCGCCGAGGTCAAGCCGCAGGACCGGTTCGTCTACAAGGCCCACATGCTGGAGGAAGTACCCAATCTGTTCTGGTGCGTCGGCTACACCAACGCGTCGTGGACGCTGCGCGCCGACATGACCGCCCGCGCGACGGCAAAGTTGTTGAACCACATGGCTTCTCACGGTTATACCCACGCCTACCCGCATTTGGACGGCGAGCCGATGCCGGAGAAGTCCGCCTGGGACATCCAGGCCGGCTACGTGCTGCGCGCACCGCACGCGCTGCCGAAGTCGGGGATCAAGCGGCCGTGGAACGTTCGGCAGAACTACTACGCCGACGCCATCGACTACCGGTTCGACCGGATCACCGAAGCGATGGTGTTCGGCCGCGTCGAGCAGAAATCCGCGTTGGCCGGATAACTCCACACGGGTGAAGTGACAGGCCCGGGGGGTCCGTGACAAGCTCCGTCCCGTGACGGGTCTGTCTGTTGCGGACATCGACCGCTGGAGACCCGGCGATGTGCGCGAGGTCTTCCATGCGGCCCGTACTCGCGCGGAAGCAAACCAGTTTGCCCGTGACGGGTTGGCCACGCTGCCCGCCTTCCAGAGTTGGGGTGGCGTCGCAGCGGATGCGGCGAAGAACGCCGTCGAGCAGACCCGCAAAGACCTCGACAAAGACGGCCGCGAAGCGCTCGCGGTGGCGATGGCCGCTGACCGGGCCGCGGACGGCATCGAAGCCGTGCAGGCGAAGCTGCAAGCACTCCGAGATGCCCTCGGTGCCGGGCTGACCATCGACCCGGTCGCCAACAAGATCGTGGCCACCTCGGCGTTCAAGGGCAGCGCCCACGAGCTGGCGGCCAAGCAGGTCAAATTTCAGCCGCAGCTCGACGCGATCCTGGGTCAGGCGACCCTCGTCGACGAGGAGCTGGCGCAAGCAATCGACATGGCCGACGGCGATGTGCCGATCCCGCAGGCCAGCCCGACCATCGCCCGGGTCGGCCCCGACGGTCTGAGGCCCGGCCTGGTGGCCAAAGATGCCGACCAGGAAAAGAACCAGCGCGACGCATTCCGCCAGGTGTACGGCCGAGATCCGGTGTCGGCCAATGACTGGCGGATGGCCGAGGGCCTCGACCCGCACACCTACGACCCGAGGTTCCGAGGAACCGAGTCAAACGTGGTGGTCGGACGATTCAACCCGATCCCGGGCGGTGGCGTGTACAGGCAGAACATGTACATCCCGTCGGCCGAGGTTCAAAACGTCAACCTCGACCCCACCTTGCTGCGCGTCCTGCCGCACATGGCCGGCGACAATCGGGGCCCGTCGCCGTACGCCCCCGCGGAGGCTTCCCGGGTCAGCCTGTACGTGGATATGGATCGCGGAATCATTGTGGCGCGCCAGAACCCGACGATGTCGACCGATGGCAAGGACGCCGCCGCCGGCCACCCCCAGGTGAGCGCTCTGCAAGGCGATAATGGTGCTCTGATGATCAGCTACACCGCCGCCGACCCGTTCGAGCCGGGCTTGGCCAAGCCGTTCGTCAATGTGAACGGCACGATGAACATCGTCCCCACCGGGGGCGGGAACGTCGCGGTCGGCGGCGAGATCACGCCGTACCCGAGCACCGAGGCGTATCAGTTCAGGCCGGACGGCACCGTGACTCAGCTGTTCAACCAGCAAGTGACGACGAACCAGTTGGGACCGCTGACGCTTCCGTTGGGCCACAACGACGTTGGCGCTCCGCTGCCCGATCTGCCCCGACCGTGGACTCCGCCGATGAACGACGGTCTGCCGCCGTCGGCGCCGAGGCTGACACCGACCGGCCCGTTGCCGATGACGGTCCTGGGGCTGCCGGAGAGCCCGCCTTTGATCGGCACGGTGACGGTGCCTCCCCCGCTGCCCGCCCCGGTCGCCGCTGCACCGGGACCGGTGCCCACCCCGCCGCCGTTACCCGTCCCGAAGCCCTGACAGAAAGCGGTGCCTACCATCACCATCGCCAACTTGGCGCCGAAATATTGGGCGCTCGCAACGTTTTTCATACCGATCGCCGGCGCGCTGGGGTACGGGGTCTGGCTGGTGACCAGTGCGGCCGGCCTGGCTCAGTCAACGCGGGCCGAGGAGATTGTGCGCGGCAGCGCGCTGTTGATCGTGGCCGCGGTCCTGACGCCGATCGCACGTCCCTGGGCGCGCGCGATCGGCATCGCGTTCATTTTCGCGCTGGTTCTCGTGCTGGTCGGCGTGCTGCAGTTCGAGGTGTTCCGCGCCTCATGACTCCAGCGCCATGGTTTTCGGCCTGGTCACCCGCCATCGCCACGCTCGGGGCTCTTGTCGCGGGCTTCGCACCCGGCTGGGTAACCGCTTTGGTCTGGGCACTCGGGGTGCTGTGCGCGCTGCCGTTCCCGCGGTTGCGGCCGGTGGTACCGATGGCCCTGCTGACCTGGACAGCGGGGTGGCTGGCCGCGTTCCTGGTGACGGTGGCCGAGTCAGGAATCGTGGGTCTGTTCGTGGTGAAGTGACAGCCACGGGCAACCTTGGTAGGAAATGGTCATGGCACTACGGGTCAACCTCGAACACCTCGCGACGTCGGCGGCGCAGGTCACCGGCCACGGCGAAGACCTGGCGACGTCCCATCAGTCCGTAGACGGCCGGATCGCCGCTGCACAAGCCGGCTGGACGGGGCGCTCGGCCCAGGCGCTGGCTCGCCGTACGCCGCAGTGGACGGTCAACTCGACGGCGCTGGTAACGCAGCTGGGCAATCACGCCGAGCATCTGTCCGCCTGCGGCCAGGCGTACGCGACGATGGAGACTCACCACACCGGGCAGGTGGACTCCCAGGTTCGGCCCTAGGCAGAACATCTCGTCAACCGCCGGTAAAGATCAGGCGGCGGCAATACGCTGGTCGCCATGGCAGCTATGCGCGAACCCAAGGTCGTCGTTCTGGGCGGGGGCTCTTGGGGCACCACCGTCGCATCGATCTGCGCGCGCCGCGGGCCGACGCTGCAGTGGGTGCGTTCGGAAGAGGCCGCCAAAGACATCAACGAGAATCACCGCAACACCAAATACCTTGGCGAAGACCACGTCCTGTCCGAAAGCCTGCGCGCCACCACCGACTTCGCCGAGGCCGCGCAGTGCGCCGACGTGGTCGTGATGGGAGTGCCGTCGCACGGATTCCGTGGCGTGCTCACCGAGTTGGCCGGAGAACTGCGGCCCTGGGTGCCGGTGGTGTCGTTGGTCAAAGGCCTCGAGCAGGGCACCAACATGCGGATGTCGCAGATCGTCGACGAGGTGCTGCCCGGCCACCCGGCCGGCATCCTCGCCGGGCCCAACATCGCCCGCGAGGTCGCCGAGGGTTACGCCGCCGCGGCGGTACTGGCGATGCCCGACCAGCACCTCGCCGCGCAGCTTGGCCAGCTGTTCCGCACCAAGCGTTTTCGCGTCTACACGATCGACGATGTGCTCGGTGTGGAGATGGCCGGCGCGTTGAAGAACGTCTACGCGATCGCGGTCGGGATGGGCTACTCGCTCGGTATCGGCGAGAACACCCGGGCGATGGTGATCGCGCGCTCGGTCAGCGAGATGTCGAAGCTGGGCGAAGCGATGGGCGGGCAGCGTGAAACCTTCGCCGGTCTGGCCGGTATGGGCGATCTGATCGTCACGTGTACCAGCCAGCGCAGCCGTAACCGACACGTCGGCGAGCAGCTCGGCTCGGGTAAATCCATCGACGAGATCATCTCGTCGATGAACCAGGTCGCCGAGGGAGTCAAGGCCGCCAGCGTGATCATGGAGTTCGCCGACAAGTACGGGCTGAACATGCCGATCGCGCGCGAGGTCGACGGTGTGATCAACCATGGCGCGACGGTCGAGGACGCCTACCGTGGGCTGGCAGCGGAGACGCCCGGCCACGAGGTGCACGGCTCCGGTTTCTAGAACAAGCTGATGGGTGGCCGATCCGCTAGCTTCTGGACCACCCACTGATTCATCGACACGTTCTGCTCGGCAGCTTCGACAGCCAAACGGGCGTGCAGCATCGGCGACGTCCGCACGACAAATCTGCCGCTGAATTTCCGATCGGTGAGGGGTCGAGGGACGTCACCGTCGCGCTCCGCGAGGTATTCGTCGACCGATTGCTCGACGCCGGCGATCGCTTCGTTGAGCGTCTGCGCGCGCTTCGACAGCCATGGCAATTCCAGGCACTTGCCAATGTATTCGCCGAATTCAGAAGACCATTCGGCGCGGTATGTGTAGCGGTTCATTCGCTGGGGATATCACCTGAGCGCCCGATTCGACATTCAGTCTGTGCATAAGGGTCGCTCAGTCACATTGGCCTCAACTGCACCGAGACCTTGGGGTGCTCCACTTTTGGAAAACGACTCATATGCGATATCACTGCCAGGCGGTGATATCGCATATGGTCCCAATTCCAGATTCACCGCATGGTCAGCTGACAGGGGCTGCTGAGGCGGATGTGACTAGTGCCCGGCCATCTCTTCGAGACGGCGAATCCGCTCTTCCATCGGCGGGTGCGTCGAGAACAGCGACCCGATCTTCTCGCCGGCCCGGAACGGGCTGGCGATCATCAGGTGCGCCTGCGCGGCCAACTGCGGCTCAGGCGGCAGCGGCGCGGCCTGCACACCGCCGGAGATCTTGCGCAGCGCCGACGCCAGCGCCAGCGGGTCGCCGGTCAGCATCGCGCCGGATTCGTCGGCCTGGTACTCCCGCGAACGGGACACCGCCAGCTTCACCACCGTCGCGGCGATCGGTCCCAGCATCGAAACCAGCAGCAGCGCAAAGGGATTGCCTCCTTCGCGGTCGTTGCCGCCGAATGACCCAAAGATGAACGCCATGTTGGCCACCGCACTGATCACCGAGGCCAGCGCACCGGCCACGCACGAAATCAGGATGTCGCGGTTGTAGACGTGCGACAGCTCATGCCCGAGCACCGCGCGCAGCTCACGTTCGTCGAGAATGTTGAGGATCCCGGTGGTGCAGCACACCGCGGCGTTGCGCGGATTACGCCCGGTGGCAAACGCATTGGGCGCGGCGGTGTCACTGATGAAGAGCCTGGGCATCGGCTGGTGCGCGGCGGTGGCCAGCTCACGCACGATCCGGTACATCGCCGGCGCCTGCAGTTCCGACACCGGCTGCGCATGCATTGCCCGCAGCGCCAGCTTGTCGCTGTTGAAGTAGGTGTAGATGTTCATGCCGACGGCGAACAGCACGGCCACGAACATCACGCCCCGGCCGAACAAACTGCCCACGAACACGATCAGGGCCGACATACCAACCAGCAACGCGAACGTCTTCGCCGTGTTGTGATGCGGATGCCAGGTCATCAAAATCCTCCTACGAGTCACCTCATCTAACGCCGAGGAGCCACCGCAGAGTTCCGCAAACTAGCCGTGTCGGTGGATCGTGTAATCGACCAGCGTCGCGAGCGCGTTCCGTCCGGGGCCTTCCGGCAGCGCGGCCAATTCCTCGCGGGCCTGCGCCGCAAACTGGGCAACGGTCTCCTTGGCCTTGGCCATGCCCGACGAGGCCCGCAGCAACCCCAGCGCCTCGGCGAGCGCCGCGTCGTCCTCGATCGGCCCGGCCAGCAGCTCGCGCAGCCGGTCGGCGTCGGGTCCGGTGTCGTGCAGCGCGTAGAGCACCGGCAGCGTGTGCACGCCCTCGCGCAGGTCGGTGCCCGGCAGCTTGCCGGACTCGTCGGGATCGCTGTCGATGTCGATGATGTCGTCGGAGATCTGAAACGCCGTGCCGACCAGGTCACCCAGCCGGCTCAGCCGCTCGGTCTGCTCCTCGTCGGCGCCGGAGAACATCGCCCCGAACCGGCCGGCCGCGCCGATCAGGCAGGCCGTCTTCTCGTGCACCACCTTGAGATAGTGGGCGATCGGGTCGGCCTTGTCGACGGCCCCTTGGGTTTCGCGCATCTGCCCGGTCACCAACTGGGCGAAGGTCTCGGCGATGATCCGCACCGCGTCCGGGCCCAGCCGCGACACCAGCCGCGATGCGGTCGCGAACAGGTAGTCACCGGCCAGGATCGCGACGTTGTTGCTCCACCGCAGGTTGGCGCTGGGGGCGCCGCGGCGCACTTGCGCCTCGTCCATCACGTCGTCGTGGTACAGCGTGGCCAGGTGCACCAGCTCGATGACGGCACCGGCGATGGCGACCTCGTCACTGTCCGGATGCGGCCCCAGCTGAGCGGACAGCACCGCGAAAAGCGGCCGGAATCGTTTGCCGCCGGCCTCGAACAGGTGCAGCACGGCATCTGTCATCAGGTCATCTGACCCGCGCAGCTCGGTTTCCATCAGTTGCTCGATGCGGGCCACCCCGTCGCGCACGTCGGTGGCGAATTCGGCGTCACCGAAGTCGCTGAGATCATGCCCGCCACTACTGTTGCCGGAGTCCTCACCCAACCAACATACTGGTGAGCATGGACTCCCATGCCGACGTGGTGGTCGTGGGCGCCGGACCGGCCGGCTCGGCAGCCGCGGCCTGGGCGGCGCGTGCCGGCCGCGATGTGCTGGTGATCGACTCGGCCAACTTCCCCCGGGACAAGGCCTGCGGTGACGGGCTGACGCCGCGGGCGGTCGCCGAGCTGGAACGCCTGGGGCTCGGCGAATGGCTCGACGCGCGGATCCGGCACCGCGGCCTGCGGATGAGCGGGTTCGGCGGCGAGGTCGAAGTGCCATGGCCGGGCCCGTCGTTCCCGTCGACCGGCAGCGCAGTGGCCCGCGTCGAGCTCGACGACCGGATTCGCAAAGTCGCCGAGGAATCCGGCGCGCGCATGCGACTCGGTGTCAAAGCTGTTGGCGTCAATCATGATTCATCGACCCGGGTGGTGTCGGTGACGCTGTCCGACGGCACCCAGGTCGGCTGCCGTGAGCTGATCGTCGCCGACGGCGCCCGCTCGACCCTGGGCCGCGTGCTGGGCCGGCGCTGGCATCAGGAGACGGTGTACGGGATCGCCGCCCGTGGATACCTGGCCACGGCGCGCAGCGACGACCCTTGGCTCACTTCCCATTTGGAGCTGCGATCGCCCGACGGCGCAGTGCTGCCCGGCTACGGGTGGATCTTCCCGCTGGGCAACGGCGAAGTGAATATCGGCGTGGGCGCGCTGTCGACGACGAAGCGGCCGGCCGAGCTGGCATTGCGGCCGCTGATGTCGTACTACACCGACCTGCGCCGCGAGGAGTGGGGCTTCGAGGGCCAGCCCCGCGCGATGTCGTCGGCGCTGCTGCCGATGGGTGGAGCGGTATCCGGTGTGGCGGGCCGCAACTGGATGCTGATCGGCGACGCGGCGGCCTGTGTCAACCCGCTCAACGGCGAGGGCATCGACTACGGGCTGGAGACCGGTCGGCTGGCGGCGGAGATGCTCGGGTCGGGCGATCTCCCCGGGCATGGCCAGCCCTGCTCCAATCCCACTACGGGCGAGGGTTTTCCGTGGCCCGCAGACTGGGTTTGCTGCTGACGTTCCCGCGGTTTCTGCCCGCGGCCGGCCCGATCGGGATGCGCTCGACGACGCTGATGGGCATCGCGGTGCGGGTGATGGGCAACCTGGTCACCGACGAGGACGCCGACTGGGTGGCGCGGATGTGGCGTGGCAGCGGACGGATCTCCCGGCTGCTCGACCGCCGCAAGCCGTTCAGCTGACCGCGTTGCGCAGCAACGGCAGAACCTGTTCGCCGATCCTGGACACCTCGTCCAGATACGGGGTATCCGACAGCACGAAATGCTTCACGCCGAGGTCGGCATACTTCTGCAGTGCGGCCGCGACTTCCTCGGCCGACCCGACCAGCCATGTTGTCCCGGCTCCCTCGCCGCCGTATTTGCTCGGCGTGGTGTACAGGCAGGAATCGAGTACTTCGCCGCGGCCGGCCAGATCGCTGAGCCGTCGCTGACCTTCCGCTGAATTGGCATTGTGCAGCAACAACACCGAGGGTTTGCCGGCCAGTTCGGCGACCTTGGCCTCCGCATCTCGCCACGCCTCCTCGGAGGTGTCGCGGACCAGCGTCGTGATGCGCAGCCCGTACTCCAGCGGCGCATGCTCACGGCCGAGTTTCTCCGACAACGCCTGAAGCCGTTCGATCCGCTCGGCGATCCCGTCGAGTGGCTCGCCCCAAAACAGTTGCACGTCAGCCTCTTCGGCCGCGACTTCTTCCGCGGCGGCCGACGCACCGCCGAAGTAGAGCTTCGGATGTCGACCTTCCTCGGCACCGAACGGCCGCGGCTGCAACGTCGAATGTTCGACGGAGAAGTAGTCGCCGTCGAAGGTGACGTCCTCCTCGGTCCATAACCGACGGACCAGCTGCAGGAATTCGCGGGTCCGGTCGTAGCGGCTCGACTTGTCGAGGTCGACGTCGCCGTAGGCAAGGACGTCGTCCGCGCCGGTGACGACGTTCACCAGCAGCCGGCCCGCACTGAGCTGGTCGAGTGTGGCGGCGGCGCTGGCGAAATGTGCGGGATGCCAGTAGCCGGGTCGAATCGCGACCAGCGGCGCGAACGTCGTGGTCCGGGCGGCGATCGCGGTCGCGATCGTGAACGAGTCCGCCCGTCCCCAACCGGCACCGATCAGCGCACCGCCCCAGCCGTTGCGCTCGGCGCGCTGCGCGAGCTCAGCCGAGTACTCCAGGCTGCCCCACCCGTCGACGGTGTCGTCGCCCCGGTGACCGGACAGCACGGTATTCGGGATGTACCAAAGAAATTCGCGGCTCACCGGGCCCGATAGTGGCAGACCAGGATGCATCGGGCCAGACCGAGAATCAACGCGAATGAAAGTCAGCGCGGCGCTTTGTAGGCGGCGTGCAGCGCGACGATGCCGCCGGTGAGGTTGCGCCATCGCACCGCCGACCATCCGGCGCGGGTTATCTGGTGGGCCAGATCGGCCTGGTCAGGCCAGGCTCGAATCGACTCAGCAAGGTAGACATAGGCTTCCGGATTGCTCGACACCGCCCGCGCAACCCGCGGCAGGGCCTGCATCAGGTACTCCTTGTAGACAGTGGCGAACATCCCGTTGGTGGGCGTGGAGAACTCGCAGACCACCAACCGGCCCCCGGGCCGTGTGACCCGGGCCATCTCGGAAAGCGCCGTGTCGCGTTCGGCGACGTTGCGCAGCCCGAAGCTGATCGTGACCGCGTCGAACACGTTGTCGGCGAACGGCAAGCGGGTAGCGTCGCCGGCGACCTTGGGCACCTTGCGGGCGTGGCCCGCGCCGAGCATCCCGACCGAGAAGTCCGCCGCCACACACCATGCCCCGGAGCTGACCAGCTCCACCGTCGACACCGCGGTACCGGCGGCCAGATCGAGCACCTTCTCCCCCGCCCCGATGCCCAGCGCCTTGCGGGTTGCGCGCCGCCAGTACCGGTCCTGGCCCAGCGACAGCACGGTGTTGGTGATGTCGTAGCGGCGCGCGACGCCGTCGAACATCGACGCCACCTCGCGGGGGTCTTTGTCCAGCGTGGCGCGATTCACTCCTCGAACTTACCCGGGCTGCGACGATGCGGGCCGCGCAGCGGCCCGGGGAATGAGCTGCCGGTCTGTGCGTTGGACACCGTCATGGCTGAAAAAGTTTGGTTCATCACCGGTACTTCACGTGGCTTCGGACGGGAATGGGCAATCGCCGCCCTGGATCGGGGCGACAAAGTCGCCGCCACCGCGCGCGACACCGCGACATTGGCCGACTTGGTCGACAAGTTCGGCGACGCGATTCTGCCGATCACGTTGGACGTCACCGATCGCGCCGCCGACTTCGCGGCGGTCAAGCAGGCGCACGACCATTTCGGACGCCTGGACGTCGTCGTCAACAACGCCGGCTACGGCCAGTTCGGCTTCGTCGAAGAGGTGTCCGAGCAGGACGCCCGCGACCAGATCGAGACGAACGTGTTCGGCGCGCTGTGGGTTACTCAGGCCGCGCTGCCGTATCTGCGCGAGCAGGGCAGCGGCCACATCATTCAGGTGTCGTCGATCGGCGGCATCGTCGCGTTCCCGAACGTCGGCATCTACCACGCCTCCAAATGGGCGCTGGAGGGCTTTTCCCAGTCGCTGGCCCAAGAGGTCGCGCCGTTCGGCGTGCACGTCACACTGATCGAGCCGGCCGGTTTCTCCACCGACTGGTCCGGTTCGTCGTCGCGGACCGCCGAGGCACTGCCGGCCTACGCCGACTTGCACGCCGAGAACGACCGGGTACGCAAGACCCGCTGGGCCGCGCCGGGTGATCCGAAAGCGTCGGCAGCAGCGGTGCTCAAGGTTGTCGATGCGGACGAGCCGCCGCTGCGGGTGTTCTTCGGCGACGCGCCGTTGGGGTTGGCGAAGGCCGACTACGAGCAGCGGCTGCGCACCTGGGAGGAATGGCAACCCGTCGCTGAGCTGGCGCAAGGCTAAACAGGGCTGAAGATCACTGCCCCTGCGCGTGTTGCCGGCGCATACCCGCCCGGGCAACCGGCGACAGGACGGCCTCGTAGTGGCCGAGTAGCTCGTCGCAGATCGCGGGCCAGCTGCGTTTGAGGATGCTGCGGCGCGCGGCTACCGAGTAGCGCTGCCGGTCTTCCAGAAGGTGCGCGACCGCGTTGGGTAGTTGCGCCTCGAATTCCTTGACTCCCAACAGCAATCCGGTGCGCCACGGCGTCACCAGGTCACGCGGTCCGCCCGCGTCGGGAGCGATCACCGGCAACCCGGACGCAAGCGCCTCCTGCACGACTTGGCAGAACGTCTCGTGCTCACCGGCGTGGACGAAGACGTCCATGCTGGCGTAAGCCTTGGCGAGTTCCTCGCCGTACAGGGCGCCGGTGAAAACGGCTGTGGGCATTGCCGACTGGAGCTTGGCGCGGTCAACGCCATCACCGACGATGACGACCTGCACGTCGCCGGCGGCGGCCAGCGAGGTGAGCCGCTCGACATGCTTCTCCGGCGCGAGCCGACCGACGAACCCGACGACCGGCTTGCCGTCCGGCGACCAGTGCTGCCGCAAAGCCTCGTCGCGGGCCGACGGTGCGTAGCCGATCATGTCGACGCCGCGCGCCCATTTGTGTACCCGCGGAATGCCATGAGAAACAAGCGATTCCATGGTGGCAGTGGATGGAGCCAAGGTCCGATCGGCGAGCCGGTGCAGGTGCCGGAACCAGGCCCAGGCTGCTTTTTCGGTGATGCCGATGCCGTAGCTGGCCGCGAACCCGGGCACGTCGGTCTGGTAGACCGCAACCGTCGGCACGCCGAGGCGTCGGGCCGCCTTCACCCCGCCCCAGCCGAGCAGCGCGGGCGAGGCCAAGTGCACGACGTCGGGCTCGAATCCGCGCAGCACACGCAGAATCCGCGGTAGCGGGAGACCCAGCGGCAGGGTGGTCACCTTGGGGAACATCCACGACGGGACCCGATGCACTCGGATACCGTCATAGAGGCGATCCGCGGGTTCCTCACCGTGCGGGGTGTCGGGCGCGATGACCAGCGCTTCATGTCCGGTGCGCCGCAGGTGCTCGAGTGTTCGGACGACGGAGTTGCTCACGCCGTTGACGTGCGGGAGAAAAGATTCCGCGACAATCGCTACTCGCACACCATCACGGTGGCAGCGTCGCCTGTCGATATGGTTACCGACTGGCGTACTCGACACGAACTCTGACCCAAAGGGGATTCTGACAATGCGGTTCTACCTGGGCGTATTGGCCACGATGCTGGGATTGGTGATGTTCACCACCGGCACCGCGCAGGCCGACGTGCCGCGAACCTTCGATGCCAACGGCGTGCTGGTCGGGTCGTGGACAGCCCCGGTGCAGTTGGAGGTCTTCTGTGAACCGCAATGCCCGGACTGCAAGGCGTTCGAAGCGGCCGACGGCGATCGGTTGGCCGCCGCGCTGGCCAGCGGTCGGTTGGCCATCACGTATCGGTGGCTGACGTTCCTGGACGGCAGGCACCACAACGACGTGTCCGCCCGGCTGGTCAACGCACTGTTCCTGGCGGCGGACCCGGCCACGCCACCGACGGCGTATCAGGCTTTCGTGCAAGACCTTTACCGCCACCAGAGTTCCGACGGTCCGACAAACGATGCCGTCGTGGCGATGGCCCGCGAAAGCGGACTGCCCGACGTCGTGGCCGACCGGATCGCGGCCGCCGCCGTCGTGGTCGACGCAGGAGCGGTCGGTGACGCGAACAAGGCACGCCTCAAGGAGGCGAACCCGACCAATCCGGGCACCCCGACGATCTTCAACCTGAACACCAGAAGCGTTGTCGACACTCAAGATCCGGGCTGGCTGGACGCGCTGACCAGCTGACGGTCCAGCCGCTTGTCCATCCACGCCAGACCGGTCAGCGCGGCCGCCGCAATCAGCCAGCCGACGACCGCGATGGAACCCGCCGGGATGACCGCCAGCTTGGCGGTACGGTGTTGCACGCGAACCAAATTGGGGTTCAGCTTGTCGTACTCGACGTAAATCCGCATCCCCGTTGCCAATTGGGACGGATACAGCACTCCGAGCTCAGGGCGGTAGGTGACCCGGTTCGGCGTGACGAACTCGATGGTCGAGCGGCGCGGACCCGCGTCGAGCACCTCCGCCTCGGCTACACCCATATCGTGTTGAATCGCAATGTCATTGCGTACCGCACCGGCCACCAGTAACAGCGACTGCAGCGTAGCCAGGGTGACGAGAATCAGCACAGCGATGCGCGCAAGCCGCACCGCGCGGTGCCCGCGAGTGTTCGGGAATTCGCCGCTGCGACCGTGAATGAGTATGCGCCACCTGGCTTTCAGCGCCACGAGGGCGCTGGCCAGTCGATTCACAGGGCAGCCTTGATCGCGGCGTGCAGCCCGCGCAGCGACGATCGGTCCGCCTTGACCTCCAGCACCCGCATCCCGCCGGCCGGCTCGTCGAGCACGGCCCCCAGGTCATCGAGCTCGATCTGCCGGCTGTCGATGTGATAGGCGCGACACAAGGCGCCGACGTCGACGTCATGCGGGGTGCCGAACACCCGGGCGGAGACGTCGGAGAACCGCGGGTCGCCCTGCTCGAGCAGTTCGAAGATGCCGCCGCCGTTGTCGTTGGACACCACGATGGTCAGGTCCGCGGGAACCGGCTCGGTCGGCCCGATCAGCAGGCCGGAACTGTCGTGAACGAAGGTCAGGTCGCCGATCAGCGCGACCGTCCGTCCTCCGGTCGGGTCATGCCCGAGCGCCGCGCCGATCGCGGTCGACACCGTGCCGTCGATGCCGGCGACCCCGCGATTGGAACGGACGGTGATCTCTCCGCGGTGCTTCGCGGACCCGAGGCCGACCAGTGCGACGTCGCGCACCGGGTTGGACGCGCCGAGCACCAGCTGATCGCCGGGGCGCAGCGCGTCGGTCACCGCGGCGGCCACGTGCAGGCCCGTCGTCAACGGGTGCGCCGCGAGCTGCTCGCGTACCGCGGCGACGGCGTGGCCGTTGAGCTCGGCGCAGCGGGTCAGCCATTCGGGGCTCGGTGTGCCGGTGGTGACGGCTCGGGTGCCGGTGGCCTGCGAGTTACCCGAGACGTCGGGCCAGCGCGGGCCGGTGGTCAACGCGTACACCGGCACCGACGGGTCGGCCAGCAGCGCCGACACCGGCCGGTGCAGGGTGGGCCGGCCCAGCATGATCACCTGCTGCGGGCGCAACTGCGGCAGCGCCAACGGATGCAGCGGATTGGCAGCCGGCGGCGCGGTGGGCTCGGCGACCGTCGGCAGCGCGGCCAGCTCAGGCCGTAAACCGGCCCCATGGCCGGCAATGACGACGGTGTTCAGGCTGAGGTCGATGTCCAGCGGCTGATCGAAGCTCACTGCCGGGGTGTACGTCCACGGCTTGCCGTCGGGCCGACCCGGCGGGACGGGTCCAGGCTCCAGGTCGGGCACCAACGGCTCACGCAGCGGGATGTCGAAATGCACCGGGCCGGCGTTGGCGCTGCGCGCGCCGGTCGCGGCCACCACCACGCGGCAGGTGGCCGATCGCCAGGTCGCGTTGAGTGCTTCCATCCGATCCGGAGCGTCTTCGGCCAACCCGAGGCTGATGGTGGCGCGGACTTGGGTGCCGAAGTAACCCAGCTGTTCCATGGTCTGGTTGGCGCCGGTGCCGAGCATTTCGTAGGGCCGGTTGGCCGACAGCACGATCAGCGGCACCCGCGCGTAGTTGGCCTCCACCACGGCCGGACCGAGGTTGGCCACCGCGGTGCCGGACGTCATCGCGACGCAGACCGGTGTGCCCGCGGCGATCGCCAGCCCGACGGCCAAAAATCCGGCGGTCCGCTCGTCGATGCGGACGTGCAGCCGCAACCGGCCGGCCCGGTCGGCGTCCTGCAGCGCGAACGCCAGCGGAGCGTTGCGCGAGCCCGGGCACAGCACCACATCGCGGACACCGCCGCGGATCAGTTCGTCGACCACGACGCGGGCCTGCGCCGTCGAGGGATTCACGAGTTCAAGCCTAGTCGGCTGACGATCGGGCCACGGCCCGCTGAGAGGCCGACAATCAAGCCACGTTGGGCGTGACAGCGCTGTTGTGTGCCGACTGTGCAGCTTGTACTCGCGAAACCCGAGTATCGACCTACATAACCTGCACACTCGGCGCCAGTCGTCAGTACCCCATGCTGGCGAAGAACTTCAGCGCCGCGGCGTTGACCACCTCGGGCCGCTCCAGGAAGCCCAGATGCCCGGTGTCGGCGACCAGCTGATACTTGGCGCCGGGAATGGCGTCAGCGACCTCTTTGCCCAGGTGCGGCGGCGTCACCACGTCGTCGGCGAAACCGAGCACCAGCGTCGGCGTGGTGATCCCCCGGTAGGAGGGCAGGTGGTTGCCCTGCGGCGAAATCCAGCCTTGTCGGATGATTCCCGGCGTGATCTTGATCGGCCAGATGGTGAACATGCTGATCCACTCGGCGACGGCCTCGTCGTTGCTGAGCGTCTTCGGCGAAAAGCTCTCCAGCAGACGAATTTTGGCGTCATACGCGGGCGGGATCTGCACGCCGGAGGCGGCGAGCTCGTCCTCGGCGGTACGGAAGAAGTCCCGCGCCTTGTCCAGCCGACCGCGGGTGGCCATCAGCACCGTCTGGGTCACCAGCTCGGGCCGCGCCAGCATCAGCTCCTGGGCGATGAACGAACCCATCGACACCGCCACGATACGAACCGGGCCGATGCCCAGCGACTCGATCAGCGCCGCGGTGTCGGCGACCATCGTTTCGGTCGTGAAGCCCTCGGCGCTCGCTGTCGCGCCGACCCCGCGGTTGTCGAAGGTGATGACGCGATAACCGGCGTTCAGAAATGCCGGAACCTGATTCAGATGCCAGGTGCGTCCCAGTCCACCGCGTCCGGCGATGAAGAGGACGGGTTCCCCCGTCCCGTTGTCGTCGTAAGCCAGGTTGATCACGACGACGAACCTACGCGACTTCGAATGTTGGCAGTATTTGGCAGTCCGGCGCGTCGAGCTGGCAGCGGGTTCGGGCCTTGACTGTCCACATGACACAACTAGCCCTCAAGCAGGCAACCCTCGAATACCAGGAATACGGTCCGCAGGATTCGGCGCATCCGCCGGTGGTGTTCGTCCATGGCGTCCTGGTCAACGGCGAACTGTGGCGTGAAGTCGCCGAGAAGGCTGGGCCGGCAGGGATACCGCTGCATCGTGCCGACCTTGCCGCTGGGCTCGCACACCATCCCGGTCAACGACGCCAGCGTGCTGTCTCTGCATGGCGTGGCCGAACTCGTCCACGACGCGATCGCCGCCCTGGACCTGTCCGAGGTGACGCTGGTCGGCAGCGACACCGGCGGCGGCATCTGCCAGCTTGTGGTCGACGCCCATCCGGAGCGGATCGGCCGACTGGTGCTGACCAACTGCGACGCTTTCGACCAATGCCCGCCGTTCCCGTTCGGCGCGGTGTTCGGCGTGCTTCGCGGCCCCGTCTCGATCAAGGCGATGTTCGCGACGATGCGGCTGGCGGCGCTGCGTAACTCGCCGCTCGGGTTCGGGCTTGCTGGTCACCCGGCCGGACAACCAGGTGACGGCCGACTGGATTGCGCCCTGCCTGAACGACAGTCGCATCTGCCGCGACCTGGCCGCGCTGTTGCGTCAGATCGCGATAACCGATCTCACCGACGTGGCGACCCGCCTGAACCGGTTCGACAAGCCGGTCACGCTGGTCTGGGGTCAGGGCGACCGGGTATTCACCCCGAAGCTGGGCAGGCGGTTGGCCGCGGCGTTCGGCAACGCCAAGCTGGTCGAGGTGCCGGGCGCGCGGACCTTCGTCTCGATGGACGAACCCGACGCGGTGATCGACGCGATCGCCGGCTAGCGACGGGCTTTGCCCCGGGCTGAGGACAGCGCGCGATCCCACAACAGCTGCGTGCCGGCTTTGAGTGCCGCCGGTATCGCGATGTCCCGGGCCAGCGACGCGGTAGCAGTCGCTTTGGTTTTCGCGGATGCCTTGGACATGTGGCCGGAGTCGAACGGCGGCTCTGGGTCGTATTCGATACCCAACTGGATGGCCTTCGCGCGCTCTTCGCCACCGATCTGGCCGGCCAGCCACAGCGCGAGGTCGATGCCGGCCGACACCCCAGCGCTGCTGACGATGTTCCCGTCGTGCACCACCCGCTCGTCGCCGACGGCGTTGACGCCCAACGTTTTCAGCAAGGCGAGGACACTCCAGTGCGAGGTGGCCCGTTTGCCGTCGAGCAAGCCGGCGGCGGCCAGGATGAGCGAACCCGAGCAGACCGATGTCGTCCAGGTCGCGGTCTGGTGTGCGGTGCGCACCCAGTCCAGCAGCTTCTCGTCGCGGGCTGTGTTCGACGGTGGTCATCCCGCCCGGCACCAAAATCACGTCTGGCGAAGGGGTTTCGGCGAACGAGTGGGTGGCTCCGATGACCAGGACCCCGGAGTCGGCGGTGATCGGGCCGGGCTCGTGCCAGACGAAGCGGACCTCGGCGCCGGGTAACCGGTGCAGCACCTCGTAGGGGCCGATGAAGTCCAGCGCGGTGAAACCTGGATAGACGACGATCGCGATCTGGGTCATACGAATGTCTTTCTGTATTGGTCGGGAGAGATGCCGACGCGTCGAACGAAGTTGCGGCGCATGGTTTCCGCGGTGCCGAAGCCGCAGCGTGCGGCAATCGCAACCACGGTGTCGTCGGTCTGCTCGAGTTGGCGACGGGCCGCCTCGGTGCGGACCCGCTCGACGTAGGCGCCGGGCGCTTCGCCGACTTCGTCGGTGAATACCCGGGTGAAATGCCGGGGGCTCATGGCGGCGAGGCGGGCGAGTTCGTCGATGGTGTGCGCGCCACCGGGCTCGGACTCGACGGCATCCTGGACGGCGCGGATCGGCTCGCGTTTGGCGCGGGTCACCCAGACCGGTGCCGCGAACTGCGTCTGCCCGCCGGGCCGGCGCAGGTGCATCACCAGATGGCGGGCCACCGTCTGCGCGACCTCGGTTCCGTAATCCTCTTCGACCAGCGCCAGCGCCAGGTCGATGCCCGCACACACGCCGGCGGCCGTCCACACCGTCGGCGAGCTGCGCACGAAGATCGGGTCGGGATCAACATCGATCGCCGGGAATTCCCGCGCCAACTCGTCGGCGTGAGCCCAGTGCGTGGTCGCCCGGCAGCCGTCGAGCAGGCCTGCCTGCGCCGCCAGAAAGGCTCCGGTGCACACCGTGACGACGCGGCGGGCCAGCGGCGCCGCGGCGGCGATCCAGTCGATCAGCCGCGGGTCACGCTTGTCGGGACGGGTGCCCTGACCGCCCGGCAGCACCAGGGTGTCGACGCGTTCCGGGGGGTTGGGCAGGGTGGCGGTGCCGAAGGTCAGCCCGGTCCCGGTGGCCACCGGCTGTCCGTCGAGGGATGCCAGCACCGGCTCGTAGCCCTCTTTGCCCTGGGCGGCCAGCGCCTCTCGACGCCCCGGCAAACACGTCGAACGGCCCGACCAGATCCAGCGCTTGCACGCCGGGGAAGCCGACGATCAGGACTTTTCGCTGTCATAGGGCCAGTGTTGGCGATCAGACCCCATGTCGTCTACGCCATGCACCCCACAAATCAGGACAGCAGCGGATAGCAGGCCCTGACCCGCTCGATCCACCATTGTCGGCGCTCCGGCGACGCGGCCAGTGCCTGCAGTCGCGCCGGGTCGGGTGTGACCGGCCCGACCGGCAGGTAGCCGTCTTTCGCCTCGACAGGATCGGTGATGTCCTCGACGAACAGCCGGCCAGTGCCCAGCCCGCAGGCATGGTTCAGATTCGGCAGCGCCGCGGCGGCGGACAGTCCGACCGCGATGCCCACCGCCGAGTCCAGCGCACTGGAGACCACGACGGGAATGTCGATCTGCGCGGCGATCGCGAGCAACGCCGAAATACCGCCCAGTGGAGCCACTTTCAGCACGGCGATGTCGGCCGCGCCGGCGCGGACCACGGCCAGCGGATCGCCGGCCTTGCGGATGCTCTCGTCGGCGGCGATCGGCACGTCGATCAGGCGCCGCAACTGCGCGAGCTCTTCGACTGTGGCGCACGGTTGTTCGAGGTATTCCAGCGGGCCGAGGACGGCGGCGGCCGCTGCGGCTTGGTCGACAGTCCAGGCGCCGTTGGCATCGACCCGCACCGTGGGCACCAGCGCCCGGACCGCCTCGACCCGAGCGACGTCGTCGTCGAGGGTCTGACCCGGCTCGGCGACCTTGACCTTCGCCGTGCGTGCCCCAGCGAAGCGGGCCAGGATCTCGGGCACCTGCGCGGCGGGGACGGCCGGGACGGTGGCGTTGACGTCGATCCGATTGCGCAGCGGCGGCGGGGGGGTCCGGTAGGCCGAGTCGAGCGCCGCGGCCAGCCAGTGCGCGGCCTCGTCGTCGCCGTATTCGAGGAACGCGCCGAATTCACCCCACCCGGCGGGACCGTCGATCAGCGCCAACTCGCGGGTGGTGATGCCGCGGAAGCGCACTCGCATCGGCAGCGAAACGACGTGCAAGCGGTCGAGAACATCTGGCAGCGCTGGGGTCACGACGCGTAGACCTGGCGGCCGGCCAGGAATGTCGCGCGCACCTGCAGGTCGGCGATGTCCGCCGGCGGCACCGCGCGCGGATCAGCCGACAGCACCACCAGGTCGGCATACTTACCGACCTCCAGCGAGCCGATGATGTCGTCGCTGAACAGCTGCCAGGCCGCGTCGATGGTCTGCGCCCGGATCGCCTGCTCGACGGTCAGCCGCTCCTCGGGACCGAGCACCCGCCCACTGGGTGCTGTGCGCGTGACCGCGACGCTGATGTTGCGCAGCGGCTCCTCGGGCGTCACCGGCGGATCGTTGTGCAGCGAGATGCGCATACCGGTGGCGACCGCGGAACCTGCTGGCATCCAACGGGATCCGCGCTCCTCGCCGAACAGCCCGTCGACGATGATGTCGCCCCAGTAGTGGATCTGGTCGACGAAGATGCTGCAGGTGACGCCGAGGTCGGCGGCACGCTGTAGCTGCTCGGGCCGGATCGCGCCGACGTGCTCAAGGCGCAGCCGGTGGTCGTCGCGCGGGTTACGTTGCAGCGCTTGCTCATACACGTCGAGGATGGTGTCAACTCCGGCGTCGCCCTGCACGTGACAGGCCATCGGCCAGCCCAGCGGGTAATAGGCATCGACGATCTCGGTGAGCTGTTCGGAGGTGTAGTTTGCGTGGCCGCACGAACCCGGCGTCACGCCGATCGTGCGGGTGGCCGCGGTGTCGAGGTATGGGAACGACAGCGCGATGTTGCCGATCCACGGCGAACCGTCCACCCAGATCTTGATGCCGACCTGACGCAGCATGTCGTCACCATCGCCGGGGGTGGCGTCGGTCTTCATCTGCGGGTTGGAGACTTCGTAGGTGCGCAGCCGTACCGACAGCTTGCCGCGCAACACCTCGAGCATCGGCCGCAGCGCCGGGTCGAACGCCATTTCCGAGCAGGTGGTCAGCCCGGCCTGGTTGAGCCTGGCGCACTCGGCCAGCAGCATCGCCGGATAGTCACTCGGCGCGATAGCCCCGTTGAGCAGCGGGAACACTGCGCCCGTTTCTTCGGCCGTGCCGTCGAGGTCGCCGTTGCCGTCACGGCCGTACTTGGCGCCCTTGGGGTCGGCGGTGTCGCGGGTGAGCCCGGCTCGCTGGGCGGCGCACGAATTGAAGTAGGCCTTGTGCCCGGAGTTGTGAATGATCACCAGCGGATCGTCGGGTGCTACCTCGTCCAGCCAGCTCAGCGTCGGCTCCGGCAGGCCATCCTGCAGCAGCGGATCCCAGCCGTTGAGGTAAGCGCCATCCTGGCCACGGCGGGCCACCTCGCGGTGAACCGCGTCGACCACCTCGCCGGCGTCGCGCAGGGTGACCGGCCGGATGTCGACCAGCCGATCGGACAGCGCGATCGCCTCCATCAGCGGATGGCCATGCGCCTCAACGAAACCCGGCATGACGCAGCCGTCTCCGAGGTCGATGGTCTGGGTGTCGGGGCCGATGAACTCGCCCACTTCGGCGCGGCTGCCGACCGCGACGATCCGGCCGTCCGCAATGGCCAGCGCCTCGGCGGTGGGCCGGGCGTCATCGACGGTCAGCACGGTTCCGGTCATGACGACATCTGCGGCGGCCATAAGCGGAAAGGGTAGTGGCCGCGGCCTCCCGGCAGGGGGTAGCAGACACAAATTGCAACACGTTCTAGTCTGGCCCTATGAGTAGACGACCTGTTGCGCAATCCGACCCACAACGGCCACCTGCTCGTCGGCGCACTCAAGCGCCACAAGAACCGGCCGGTGCTCTTCCTCGGCGACACCACGCTCACCGGCGGTCAGCTGGCCGAGCGGATCAGCCAATACATCCAGGCGTTCGACGCGCTGGGCGCCGGCACCGGCGTCACCGTCGGCCTGCTCGCGCTCAACCGCCCCGAGGTGCTGATGATCCTCGGCGCCAGCCAGACTCAGGGCTACCGGCGCACCGCGCTGCACCCGCTGGGCTCACTGGACGACCACGCCTACGTGCTCTCCGACGCCGGCGCCACCGCGCTGATCATCGACCCCAACCCGATGTTCATCGAGCGCGCGCTGGGACTGCTGGACAAGGTCGACTCGCTGAAGCAGATCCTGACCATCGGCCCGGTTCCCGAAGAACTCAAACATGTGGCGGTCGACCTGAACGCCGAGGCCGCGAAGTACTCGCCGCAGCCGATCACCGTCGCCGACCTGCCGCCCAGCCACGTCGGCGGCCTGACATACACCGGCGGGACGACAGGCAAGCCCAAGGGTGTCATCGGTACCACCGGGAACATCGCCACGATGACGTCGATCCAGCTCGCCGAATGGGAGTGGCCGGAGCACCCGCGGTTCCTGATGTGCACGCCGCTGTCGCACGCCGGCGCCGCGTTCTTCACGCCGACGGTGGTCAAGGGCGGCGAGATGGTGGTGCTGAGCAAGTTCGACCCGGCCGAGGTGCTGAAAGTCATTGAAGAGCAGAAGATTACGGCGACCATGCTGGTCCCGTCGATGCTCTACGCGTTGATGGACCACCCGGATTCCAAAACCCGCGACCTGTCGTCGCTGGAAACGGTGTACTACGGCGCCTCGGCGATCAACCCGGTACGCCTGGCCGAGGCGATCAAACGGTTCGGCCCGATCTTCGCCCAGTACTACGGCCAGTCCGAGGCGCCGATGGTGATCACCTACCTGGCCAAGGCCGACCACGACGAAAAGCGGTTGACGTCCTGCGGACGCCCGACCCTGTTCTCGCGGGTAGCGCTGCTCGGCGATGACGGCAAACCCGTCCCGCAGGGCGAGCCGGGTGAAATCTGCGTCGCCGGGCCACTTTTGGCCGGCGGCTACTGGCATCTGCCCGAAGCGACCGCCGACACCTTTAAAGACGGCTGGTTGCACACCGGCGACATGGCCCGCGAGGACGAGGACGGTTTCTACTTCATCGTCGACCGGGTCAAGGACATGATCGTGACCGGCGGCTTCAACGTGTTCCCCCGCGAAGTGGAAGACGTCATCGCCGAGCATCCGTCGGTGGCACAGGTCTGCGTGGTCGGCACGCCGGACGACAAATGGGGTGAGGCCGTCACCGCCGTGGTGGTGTTGCGTGAGGACGCGGCCCGCGACGACGCCGCGGTCGAGACGATGACCGCCGAAGTCCAGTCGGCGGTCAAGGACCGCAAGGGTTCGGTGCAATCACCCAAGCGCGTGGTGATCGTCGACGCGCTGCCGTTGACCGGGCTGGGTAAGCCAGACAAGAAGGCCGTGCGCGCGCAGTTCTGGGAAGGCGCCGGCCGAGCCGTCGGCTAGCCTTTCGGGGCCCGAGCGCCCGGCTAGCTGGGCTTTCGCGGCCGAGCGCCCGGCAGGCCGGGCTTTCGGCAGTCAACCAGGACTAGAGCCCGACACCGCCGACTTTGTCGATGTGGATGTGGGTCACAAATCCGGGCGGTGCATCCTTCGGCGGGAACTGCTCTGGATCGAGCAGCACCTCCGACAGGCTCACGAGTAACTCCGGAGCGCCGCCCTCCTCGATCCGCGCGGTCCCCTCGATCGAAAGGTATGGCCGCAGCTGCCTGTTCACGTCTCCGGGTTGCACGATGGTCACGGCGACGCGCGGGTCGCGCCGGATATTGCGGACCTTCTTGTGTTCGCCGAGATGCGCGGTGACCAACTCGTCGCCATCGGGACCGGACCGCAAGGCCATCCAGACCAGCGATACCTGTGGACTGCCATCGGGATTCAGAGTCACCAGGGTGGCGTCGACGCCGTCCCCGATGAGCTCGCGCGCCGCGTCATTGAGTGTCATGCCTGCATCTAACACCGCGGGCGTCGATTGATTCCCTCAACGAGTTGACGCGCCGGCCACCAACAGGTCCAGTAAGCGGCCGGTCTGCTCGGGCGAACCGCTGGCCAAGAAGATGCCGATCAGATTGGACACCACATCGTCGGCCTGCACGTCGGAGCGCAGGCTGCCGTCGTCGGCGCCGGCCCGCAGCAGCAGGTCGACGGCTCCGGTGATACTGGCGCGAGTGTCGTTGGGCCGCACAGCGCCGGAGTCGAACATCGCGTGCAGCGATTCGGCCATCCCGCGCTTGGCGGCCACGAAGCTCGCGTAGCGGTCCATCCAGCGACGCAGCGCCGTCTTGGGGGGATGCCGGGCGAGCAGTTTCGCGGCGGCCCCGGCCACGTCCGCGAGCTCAGTCCGGTAGATCGCCTCCACCAGCGCCTCACGGTTGGGGAAATGGCGGTACAGCGTGCCGATCCCCACCCCGGCGTCGCGGGCGATCGATTCCAGCGACACCGGTCGCCCGTCGGCGGCGGCGAAAGCCGCGGTCGCGACCTCGAGCAGCTTCTCCCGATTGCGGCGCGCGTCGGAACGCTCACGTCCAACCAAAGCGGAGGTTCCTCCGTTTCTGCTACAGTCGGGCAAACGGAGGATCCTCCGCATTTCTACCAGTGTCTCACGATGGGAGCACCATGACAGACAACCCCGGCGGCTCGGCCAGCATCGGCACCCACCCGGTAGCCCGAGTCGGCTACGGCGCCATGCAACTCTTCGAGCCGGCGCTCGACGACGCGACTGCAGTGCTGCGTCGCGCAATTGAGCTGGGCGTCAACCACATTGACACCGCATCGTTCTACGGCCCCGGCGAGGTGAACCGCCGGATCCACGCGGCGCTGGCGCCCTACCCCGAGGACCTCGTCATCGTCAGCAAGGTGGGCGCGCGCTTCACCGGCGAGGAACCGGTGCCACTGGCGGCCGCTCAGAGGCCCGCCGATTTGCGCGCCGCAGTCGAAGAAGACTTGAGCCAACTGGGCCTCGACCAGATACCTGTGGTCAATCTGCGCCGGATGGACCTGGGGCCGGGCGTGCAGCCCGAGGGCGACCAGGTCGTCGACCTCGACGACCAGCTGGCCGAGATGATCGCGCTGCGCGACGAGGGCAAGATCGGCGGCATCGGGATCAGCAGTGTGCCGTTGGAGATCCTGCAGCGCGCGCTGCCCGCGGGCATCGTCTGCGTGCAGAACGCCTACAGCCTGCTCGACCGTTCTCAAGAGGCGATGCTCGACGTCTGCAAGGCCGAAGACATCGCGTGGGTGCCGTATTTCCCGCTCGGATCGGCGTTCCCCGGCTTCCCGAAGGTGGCCGACAATCCGGTGGTGCTCGACGTCGCCGGCGAACTCGATGTCTTGCCGGCCCAGGTCGGGCTGGCCTGGCTGCTGGCTCACGCGCCCAACGTGCTGTTGATCGCGGGCACGAAGTCGATCGGCCACCTCGAGGAGAACCTCGGTGCGGGCGACGTCGTCCTGAACGCCGACCAGATCGCGCGCCTGGATGCCGTCACTGCGCCGGGAGCCGACCCGTTCCCGCACGGCATCGAGAGGTTCGTCGAACAGAGCTGACGAGTACGGTCGGCCTATGAGCAAATCGGTTCAGCCGCCCTGGTGGCTCAAACCGGCCAACAAGGTGTTCATCCGAATGTCGCGGCTGGGCCTGAGTTTCGGCGGCGAGAGCCCGGTGGTGCTGACGGTGCGCGGCCGTAAATCGGGCCGTGAGCGGTCGACACCTGTCACGCCGATGACCGTCGGCGGCACCGAGTACGTGGTCGCTGGATTCCCCGGCGCGGACTGGGTGGCCAATGTCCGCGCGGCCGGCGAAGTGACGGTGGAGCGTGGCCGCAAGGTGCGCCGCGTCAGAATGGTCGAGTTATCCGCTGACGATTCCCGCCCGTTGCTGCGGGCGTTTCCCGAAAAGGTGCCCACCGGTGTCGGCTTCATGAAACGGGCCGGCCTGGTCATCGACGGACGGCCAGAGGAATTCGAGGCTCTGGCCGGCCGCATCGCGGTCTTTCGACTGGACGGAATCCAATAGCCTTGTCTGACAATCCTTTTCGCGCCGATCAATGGAAGCCGGTCGACGGGTTCGCCGACCTGACCGACATCACCTATCACCGCCACGTCACCGATGCGACGGTGCGGGTGGCGTTCAACCGGCCCGAGGTGCGCAACGCGTTTCGTCCGCACACCGTCGACGAGCTCTACCGCGTGCTCGATCACGCCCGGATGTGGCCCGATGTCGGGGTAGTGCTGCTGACCGGCAACGGCCCATCGCCGAAGGACGGCGGCTGGGCGTTCTGCTCTGGCGGCGATCAGCGCATCCGCGGGCGCAGCGGCTATCAGTACGCAAGTGGCGACACCGTCGACACTGTTGACGCCGCGCGGGCCGGAAGGTTGCACATCCTCGAGGTGCAGCGGCTGATCCGGTTCATGCCCAAGGTGGTGATCTGCCTGGTCAACGGCTGGGCCGCGGGCGGCGGGCACAGCCTGCACGTGGTCTGCGACCTCACCCTGGCCAGCCGCGAGCACGCCCGGTTCAAGCAGACCGACGCCGACGTCGGCAGCTTCGACGGCGGCTACGGCAGCGCGTACCTGGCCCGGCAGGTCGGCCAGAAATTCGCCCGCGAGGTTTTCTTCCTGGGCCGGCCGTACACCGCCGAGCAGATGCATCAGATGGGCGCGGTCAACGCCGTCGTCGAGCATGCCGAGCTGGAGACCGAAGCCATCCAGTGGGCGGCCGAGATCAACGCGAAATCGCCTCAAGCGCAACGGATGCTGAAGTACGCGTTCAACCTGCTCGACGACGGGCTGGTGGGCCAGCAGCTGTTCGCCGGTGAGGCCACCCGACTCGCCTACATGACCGACGAGGCCGTCGAGGGCCGCGACGCGTTCCTGGAGAAGCGGCCGCCCGATTGGAGCCCGTTCCCGCGTTACTTCTAGCGTCGATCCCGGCCCGTAGGCCGCGGCCTAGACTTCCAACCTGTGAGTTGGAACCCGCTTCGACGACTGGCCGAGCAGATCACGTTGACCTCGATGCGCCCGCCGCTGGCAGGACGCCTTCCCCGGCCCGGCGCCACCCGAATCGACCTGGCCGGCAAGCGCGTCGTGCTGACCGGGGCATCGTCCGGGATCGGCGAATGTGCCGCCGAGCAGTTCGCCCGCGCCGGCGCCACGGTGGTCGCGGTGGCCCGCCGCCAGGATCTGCTGGACGAGGTGGTCGGCCGGATCACCGCCAATGGCGGCGACGCAATCGCCATCCCCTGCGATCTGTCCGACCTGGACGCTGTCGACGCCCTGGCCGCCGACGTCGAGAAACGGCTCGGCGGAGTGGATATCTTGGTCAACAACGCCGGCCGGTCCATCCGCCGGCCGCTGGCCGAGTCGCTGGAACGCTGGCACGACGTCGACCGGACCATGGTGCTCAACTACTACTCACCGCTGCGGCTGATCCGCGGCATCGCGCCCGGGATGCTGGAGCGCGGCGACGGGCACATCATCAATGTCGCGACCTGGGGTGTGTTCAGCGAGCCGTCGCCGCTGTTCGGGGTCTACAACGCCTCGAAGGCGGCGCTGTCGGCGGTCAGCCGGGTGATCGAAACCGAGTGGGCGACAAAGGGTGTGCACTCGACCACGCTGTACTACCCGCTGGTGGCCACCCCGATGATCGCGCCGACCAAGGAGTATCAGGGGTTGCCGGCGCTGACCTCCGAGGAGGCCGCGGGCTGGATGATCACCGCGGCGCGCACCCGCCCGGTCCGGATCGCGCCGCGGATGGCGATCGCCGCGCAGGCCATCGACACCGTCGCTCCAGGGCTGGCGACCACGGCGATCCGGCGGCAGCGGCTCCAGCCCAATAATCCCGACGCGTGATAGACACGACGGCATGGAGATTCTCGCCAGTCGGATGCTGTTTCGGCCGGCGGATTACCAGCGGTCGCTGAGCTTCTACCGGGATCAGATCGGTCTGGCGATCTTCCGCGACTACGGCGCGGGCACGGTGTTCTTCGCGGGCCAGTCGCTGATCGAGCTGGCCAACCACGGCGCTGACGAGAATTCCGCCCGCCCCTTTCCCGGGGCACTGTGGTTGCAGGTTCGCGATGTGACCGCCACACAGGCCGAGCTGGAGAGCAGAGGCGTCGAGATCGCCCGCGAAGCCCGCCAGGAGCCATGGGGGCTGCACGAGATGCATGTGACCGATCCCGATGGCGTGCTGCTGATCTTCGTCCAGATCCCGCCGGAGCATCCGCTGCGCCGCGATACCCGCGGTTAACGCGATGAGCTGGCAGGTTAACCCCAGACGAACATCTGACGACGACTGCGAAATACCTTTGATTTGCGCCGCTGTTCTTTCGACAACTGCGCCCACCTACCTACACAATTAGCCCCGTGAATCTTCAGCTGTTCCTTCTGATCATCGTCGTGATCACCGCCCTCGCATTCGATTTCACGAACGGCTTTCACGACACCGGCAACGCGATGGCGACGTCGATCGCCAGTGGCGCACTCAAGCCGAAGCAAGCGGTGACGCTATCGGCGGTGTTGAACCTCGCAGGAGCGTTCCTGTCCACTGCCGTCGCCGGGACAATCGCCAAGGACCTGGTGAACGGTCACCTGGTGACGCTGCAGCTGGTGTTCGCCGGACTGGTCGGCGGGATCGTCTGGAACCTGCTGACCTGGCTGCTGGGTATCCCGTCGAGCTCGTCGCACGCCCTGGTCGGCGGCATCGTCGGCGCCATGATCGCGGCGGCCGGTGCGCACGGGGTGATCTGGACCGGCGTGGTGTCCCGCGTACTGATTCCGGCCCTGGTGTCGGTGCTGTTGGCCGGGATCGTCGGAGCCGTGGGCACCTGGCTGGTGTACCGCCTCAATCGGGGTGTCCCGGAGGAGCGCAGCGAAACTGCGTTCCGACGCGGTCAGATCTTCTCGGCATCCCTCGTTTCGCTGGCACACGGCACCAACGACGCGCAGAAGACGATGGGCGTGATCTTCCTGGCGCTGATCTCGTACGGCGCGGTCAGCAGGACCGATACCCTTCCGCCGTTCTGGGTGATCTTCGCCTGCGCATGCGCGATGGCAGCGGGCACTTACACCGGTGGCTGGCGGATCATCCGGACCATGGGCAAGGGCCTCGTCGAGATCAAGTCGCCGCAAGGCATGGCTGCTGAATCCTCTTCTGCGGTCATCATTTTGCTGTCCGCCCAGTTCGGCTACGCGCTCTCGACCACGCAGGTCGTCACCGGTTCGGTGCTCGGTAGCGGCGTCGGCAAGCCCGGCGCCGAGGTGCGCTGGAGCGTCGCCGGCCGGATGGCGACCGCCTGGCTGATCACGCTGCCCGCGGCCGGCCTGGTCGGGGCCCTCACGTACTGGATAACCCACGGGATCGGCGGCTACGCCGGCGCGACCGTTGGCTTCCTCTTGCTGGCAGCCGCGGCCGGGGCCATCTACGTGCAGTCGCGCAAGACCAAGGTCGACCACAACAACGTCAACGCCGAGTGGAAGGGTGACCTGACCGCCGGACTCGACGAGGACGGCAAGCCCGGCATCGCGGGCGCTCCCTTCCGCGACGGCGAAGTTTCCGGCGCCACTGCCCACCCCGCCGAGGCAAAGAAAGCAGGCACGCTATGAGCCACTGGTTCAACTACGAAGCCTCGCTGAAGATCCTGATCTTCGGCCTGCTGCTCGGCAGCGGCTTGCCCGCGCTGTTCGCCCTCGCGGTGCGGGCGGGATCCGCCGGTGCCGGCGTCCAAGCATCCGGCGGCGCCGCTGTGGCGCACAAGAACCCGGCTCTGACCGCCCTCAGCTACGCGCTGTACGCATTGGCGCTGGTCGCGGTCGTCATCGGCGTGCTGTACGTCGCTCGGGAGTTCATCGGGGCGCATACCGGTCTTTACATCCTTGGAGCCAAGCCCGCGTAGCATCGGAATTTAATTCCGTTTGTAGGCGTAGCGACTGTTCAGCGGGGGAAGTGCACAACCGTGAACCGATTTTTGAACTCAGTGGTCGCGTGGCTGCGCGCGGGCTACCCAGAAGGCATCCCACCGACCGACTACATCCCGGTGCTGGCATTGCTGTCTCGGCGGCTGAGCAACGACGAGGTCAAGGTGGTCACCCGCGAACTGATCGAACGGGGCGACTTCGATCACGTCGACATCGGCGTGCTGATCACCCAGATCACCGATGAATTGCCGACTCCCGACGACGTCGAGAGGGTGCGGGAACGGCTGGCCGCCAAGGGTTGGCCGCTGGAAGACGCCCGCGACGGCGAGGAAACCATATAGCCGTCCTGCGGGCTTTCGCCGTGGCGCAAGGCTCCTCGGCCGGCCCGCTGTTGGCCGCCCTTGACGAGGTCCTGCACGGCCGGTCCCCCGCTCTGCTGCCGGTACCGGACGGGATCGACCGCTCGGCGTTGGAATCGCTGCGGGTTGACGAGGGCATCGACGACGACGTGGCTCTGGTGGCGACGACGTCGGGCACCACCGGCACACCCAAGGGGGCGTTGCTCACCGCTGCCGCGCTGACCGCCAGCGCGGTGGCCACCCACGATCGGCTGGGCGGGCCGGGCCGCTGGCTGCTGGCCCTGCCGTCGTATCACATCGCCGGAGTCCAGGTGCTGGTGCGCAGCCTGCTGGCCGGCCAGGCGCCCGTCGAACTGGACGTGTCGGCCGGCTTCGACGTCAGCCAATTGCCTTCTGCCGTGGCCGAACTCGGCCCGGGCCGGCGTTATACCTCGCTGGTCGCCACGCAGTTGGCCAAGGCGCTCGACGATCCTGCCGCCACTGAGGCACTCGCCGACCTGGACGCGGTGCTGATCGGCGGCGGCCCAGCCCCGCGACCGGTCCTCGACGCCGCGGCGAGCGCCGGCGTCACCGTGGTCCGCACCTACGGGATGAGCGAAACCGCCGGCGGCTGCGTCTACGACGGCGTCCCGCTCGACGGCGTCACGCTTCGCATCGACGACGGCCGGATCGTTCTCGGCGGCCCGACCTTGGCCAAGGGCTATCGCAATCCGCCCGACCCCGACCCGTTCGCCGAGGCCGGCTGGTTTCGCACCGACGACATTGGCGTCGTTGACCATTCAGGAGTGCTCAGCGTTCTTGGCCGCGTCGACGACGCGATCAGCACCGGCGGGTTGACGGTGTTGCCGCAGCCGGTCGAGGCCGCGCTGCGGACCCATCCCGCGGTCGCCGACTGCGCGGTATTCGGGTTGACCGACGAGCGACTGGGCCAGCGGGTGGTGGCCGCCGTCGTGCTGGCCGGCGGGTCCGCCGCACCCACACTCGACACGCTGCGGGCCCACGTCGCACGCACACTGGATCAGACCGCCGCGCCTCGCGAGCTGCACATCGTGGACGCGTTGCCGATGCGCGGCATCGGCAAGGTCGACCGCTCGGCGTTGATACGGCTGGCCAGCGCAGGTCGGATGACATAATGCCCTGGTGAACCGGCACGCAGGGATGGTGTGAGCATGCATCGCCACATCATTGTCAGCGGTGACGACGCACTGGCGACGACGATCGCCGACGAGTTGAAAAACGTCGGCGCGACGGTTGTCAGACTGGTCACCGGCGAGGCGTCCGAGGCCGGGGTCGCCCGCGAGCTCACCCTGGCCGAGGTGTCCCACGCCTTGGCTGTCGTCTGCGCCGGCGATGACGATGCGGTGAATCTCGAAATCGCCTTGCTCGCAAGGAAAGCCAACCCGAATGTGCGCGTGGTCTCGCGGGTGGCCAATGACGTGCTGCGCGAGGCGGTCGCCAACGACAACGGTCCCGGCGCGATCTTCGACGTCGCCGAACTCGCCGCCCCAGCGGTGGTCGAAGCCTGCCTGTCCCAGGACACCCACGACTTCGACGCAGCCGGGCTGACGTTCGTCGTCTCGGGCACCACCGCGTCCCGCGAAGCCACGCTGCGCGAACTTTACGGCGACCTGGCACCGGTGGCAGTCATTCACGGCGACGACTCCCCCACCCCCGGTGAGCTGGACATCTGCCCGGGCCGGGATCAGCGGGTGCACGCCGGCGACTGGGCGATGATGATCGGCACCGCCGACGAGTTGGCCGCGCGGGGCATCCGGATCCCGCGCTCGTCGCGGTCACGGTCGCGCCGGACCTTCTTCCGGCGTGGGGTTGACGTTCTTCGCGGCGTGATCAACGACTTCAACCCGACGTTCTATCCGGTCGTCGCCGCCACGTTGGTGGTCTTGATCACCGCAACGTTCGTGCTGCGCTTCGGCTACCATCCCCCACCAAAGATGGGCTGGGTCGACGCGTTCTACTTCACCGTCGAAACGATGACCACGACCGGGTACGGCGACTTCAGCTTCGTCAACCAGCCCACCTGGTTGCGCACCTTCTCCACGCTGCTGATGTTCAGCGGCGTGACCACCACCGCCCTGCTGGTCTCGTTTGTCGCCGACGTATTGCTTTCGCGCCGTTTCGTTTTCGCCTCGTCACGCCCTCGGGTCGGGCATCTGCGCAACCACATAGTCGTGGTCGGGCTCAGTGGCCTGGGCATCCGGGTGGTCCAGGACCTGACCGCCGCCGGACACGACGTCGCGGTGATCGAACAGGACGAGGACAACCGCTTCCTGTCCGCGGTGCGCGCGCTCGACGTGCCGGTCATCTTCGGCGACGCCACGTTGCGCCAGACGCTGCAAGCCGCCCGGGTCGATCGGGCGCGTGCCATAGCGGTGCTGACCCGCAACGACATGATCAACATCGAAACCGGCATCGTGCTGACCGAGATGCTCGGCACGAAGAAGGCGGCCCGGAAGCACTGGACCGCGATTCCTCTGGTGCTGCGGGTGTACGACCGCACGCTGGGCTTCGCGGTGGCACAGCGGTTCGGTTTCGAGAACGTCCGCTCCACCGTCGAACTGGCGGTGCCGTATTTCATCGGCGCCGCGATCGGTCTGCAAGTGCTGGGGACGTTCTCGGTGGGCCAGAGCTCGTTCGTGGTCGGCGGCATGCAGGTCGCCGCCGGCAGCGAGCTGGACGGGCTGCGGATGTTCGAGCTGTCCACCCAGGCTCGAGTCATCGCGATCGTGACGTCCAACGGGCTCCTCAAGCTGCACCCGCGCCGCGACTCCCGCCTGCACGCCGACGACACCGTCTACCTGGTCGGCCCTTACCGCGAGCTGATCGACACGCTGCGACGGGGACGGCCGCCGCGGGAGCCGGGTGCCGACGACGGTCGCCAGCCGGCGTCAAAAGCCGGCTGACTCCTACCCGTCGTCGAACGGGAGCGGCATCCCGGTGTGCGACAGGCACTCCTGGCAGGTGTGCTCGACACCGACTCGGCCGACGGCTTCGCGAACGAGCTTCTTGAACGGCTCGATGTTCTTCGCGAATTCGCCGATGACGTCGTCGACTTTCACGCCGGCACCCGCCTCGATGCCGGCGTCCAGGTCGGTCACCAAAGCGATTGCCGCGTAGCATATTTCGAGCTCTCGGGCGAGCACCGCTTCCGGGTAGCCGGTCATGTTTATCAGGGTGAAGCCCGCGGAGGCGAACCACCGACTCTCCGCGCGAGTGGAAAACCGCGGCCCCTCGATGACGACCATCGTGCCACCGTCCACGACCTCGGGCAGCCCGGTGACCGCCGAGCGCAACGTCGGGCAGTAGGGGTCGGCGAAGGACACGTGCGCCGCGCCGGAATCGAAGTACGTGTCGGCGCGACGACGGGTGCGGTCCACCAGTTGATCGGGCACGACGACCGCTCCCGGCCCGTGGTCGGTGGTCAGGCTGCCGACCGCGCACGGCGCGAAGACCTGCCGGACCCCCAGCGCGCGCAACGCCCACATGTTGGCCCGATAGGGCACCTTGTGCGCGGGATATCGGTGCTCGACGCCGTGGCGGGGCAGGAAGGCCACCTCGTGGTCGCCGATTTGACCGACGGTGACGGGGCCACTGGGCTCGCCGAACGGCGTGTCCAGGCTGACGCTGCGGGCAGCCGAGTCGAAGAAGCTGTAGAAGCCGCTGCCGCCAATCACTCCAAGCATCTACGCCGCTCCTCCTCATCGCTCCGCTCTGCATCGTCACCGGCGGGCATCTGCCCATTGTTGTCGCGCACCCGCGTGACACGATCACAGGGTGGCCAGCCTTTCGCAGTGGATCGCCGGTGCGCGACCGCGCACGCTCCCCAATGCCATCGCCCCCGTCATCGCCGGCACCGGCGGTGCCGCCTGGCTGCACTCCGCCGTCTGGTGGAAGGCGCTGCTGGCGTTGGCCGTCGCGCTTGCTCTGATCATCGGGGTCAACTTCGCCAACGACTACTCCGACGGCATCCGCGGCACCGACGACAACCGGGCCGGCCCGCTGCGGCTGGTCGGCTCGCGACTGGCGGCACCACGGTCGGTGCTCACGGTGGCGTTGGCCAGTCTGGGTGTCGGCGCGGCGGCTGGGCTGGCGCTCGCGCTGACGAGTGCGCCGTGGCTGATCGCGGTCGGTGCGCTGTGTATCGCCGGCGCCTGGCTCTACACCGGAGGCTCGAAGCCATACGGCTATGCGGGTTTTGGCGAAGTCGCGGTGTTCCTGTTCTTCGGTTTGGTGGCGGTGCTGGGCACCCAGTTCACCCAGGCGTTGCGGGTCGACTGGGTCGGTGTGGTGCTGGCGGTGACGACGGGGGCGCTGTCGTCGGCGGTGTTGGTGGCCAACAACTTACGAGACATCCCGACTGACGCCGAGTCGGGCAAGATCACGCTGGCAGTGCGGTTGGGAGACAAGGGAACACGCGTCTTCTATCAGTTTCTGCTGGCGGTTGCGGCCGCGCTGACCTTGGCGCTCACCGCGGCGACGCCGTGGTGTGCGCTGGGCCTGCTGGCCACTCCATTGGCGGTACGGGCCGCAAAACCGGTGCGTACCGGCCAGCGCGGGCCGGCGCTGATCCCGGTGCTGCGCGACACCGGCCTGACGATGCTGGTCTGGTCGATAGCGGTGGCGGCGGCGTTGACGCTGACGGCCTAAGCGGCCTGCTCGAGCAGCTTGACGACGGCGGCCCGCAATTGCGCGGTGTACACGTGCTCGGTGATCAGCCCGATGGCAGATTTCTCGCCGCTGCGCAGGATGCCGAGCAACAGATGCTCGCAGCGGATCTCGGTGTCCTTGTACGCCAACGCTTCCCGCAGCGCCAGCTCCAGGACCTTCTTGGCTCCGTGGTTCAGGGACATGTGCCCGCGAGACCGCCGTCGACGACCCGAGCGCGATAACGCGCGGTCGAACGCATCGTCGCCGAAGGTTCGGGACACGCTGTCGCGAACGGCCCGCAGGTCGATACCGATGGTACTCAGCGCGTCGGCGTCCTCTTCGAAAGACCCATCCCCGGTTGAGGTTTCCGCCAGCCTGGCCCGGACCGCCTCAGGAGTCAGGCCGAAACCTTCGACGACCGCCGACAGTTCCGCACCGGCGGCCTGCAACACGCCGAGAAGTAGATGCTGTGAACCGGTTTCGCGGTCGCAGAGTTCACGAGCTTCTTCGGCAGCCAGCATGACCGCAACCCGGGCGTTGCGAGTGAACCTCTGAAACGGTCTCATCGGTCATCTCCTCCGGTTGTATTTCTGGTGCACCGCCTGACGGCTCACACCGAGCGCGTTGGCGATGGCCTGCCAGCTCCAGCCGTGCTGGCGGGCATTGGCGACGTGGACAGCCTCCAAACGCTCATGCAGTTGCTTAAGCGCTCGCACCGCGCGCAATCCCACCGCGGGGTCGGCGCTGCCGGCGGCGTCGGGCGTCAGCGAGAGGTCGGGCAATTCGCTCACGCGTGTCAAGATAACTTGACGCCCTAAAGTGCGTCAAGCAATCAGTCGGACGACTCCGCCGGCGGCTGTTCACCGCGCAGCCGGGCCTGCAGCTGCTCGCGGTCGTGGCGACGACGCGCGGTGACCTGCTCGAGGCCGGCGGTGGCCCGTCGGCGCAGCGGGGCGAACAGCCACATGCCCAGCGGCATCGCGATGACCAAAGCGAACAACAGCGCAACCACGATCGGAAACTCGTGCACTCCAAGGGCTCGACCGACGCCATAGATGACCGCCGCGAGTGCGGCCACCAAAGCCAACCGGGCGATGACGTACAGGAAAACACTGGCTATCGCGCGGCCGGCCGAGCTCTGTCCGTTTGACACCCTGCGAGCCTAGGTCGCCGCGTATATTCAGACCAAGGAGGTGTTGAGTGCTGTACCTGCTCCTGGTCCTACTTCTCGGATCGCTGGTCTACGTCGGTTGGCGCGCGGCCCGCGCCCAGATCAACCGGCCGAAGAGTCGCGTCATCGGACCCGACGACGATCCGGATTTTCTGTGGCGCCTGACCCACGGCGACAACAACCCGGGTTAGCTAGATAAAGTGCTCGTTGGACCGGCGCTGATCGCTCGGAAAACCATCTGCGACAACGGCTGCCAGCTCAATGAGCGCTTCCCGGGTATCCCGCCTCAACAGGTCCAAATCGATCTCGGCGCCTTCCTCGAGATGCGGGTCGAACGGCACCAAACGCACTGCGCGGCAACGTCTTGAGAAGTGATCGACCACTTTCTGCATGTCGACCTTGCCGGACCGTGGCCGGACTGCGTTGATCACCGCGATCGAGTTGCTGACCAGGTCTTCATGACCGTGCGCGTCGAGCCAGTCCAAGGTGGCTGAGGCGCTGCGGGCACCGTCGATCGAGCCGGAGCTGACCACGACGAGCGCATCGGCCTTGTCCAGCACCGACGTCATCGCGGAATGCAAAAGTCCGGTGCCGCAGTCGGTAAGCACCAGACCGTAGAATCGCTCGAGGATCTCCAGCGTCTGCGCATAGTCGTCGGCGCTGAAGGCCTCCGACATCGCCGGATCACTTTCGGACGCAAGCACTTCCAGTCGGCTGCGACCCTGTGAGGTGTAGCTGCGGACATCGCTGTAGCGCTCGATGCCCTCGGAGTCGCGAAGCAGATGCCGCACGGTGGCCGGGGTCTCCAGCGGCACCTTTTGGCTCAGCGTGCCGCGGTCGGGGTTGGCGTCAACGGCCACCACCCGGTCGCCCCGGATCGAGGCGAACGTCGCGCCCAGCGTCGCGGTGATGGTGGTCTTGCCGACGCCGCCCTTCAACGACAGCATCGCGATGCGGTAGCACCCACGCAGTGGCCTGTTCACCTGGACGGTGAGGTCGTTGTAGCGAATCGTCCGCGGGCTCTCGCCGACGTTGATCAGCTGACCCGACAAGCGATACAGCCACCGACGCCAGCCCTCCGACGGCGCGGGCTTGACCTGACGCAGCAGGGTGCTGGTGGACAACTCCGGATACCGCGACGGCGGCAGGTTCGGCTGCGAAGGTCCGGCTTCCGACCCCGGGGGCGGCCCGCCGTAGTTGCCGTAGACCCGGCGAGGGGCGTCCGGGGAGTCGACGACGCGGGGAAGTCCCTGGTACGGCGTCTCGGCCCATGCGCGGGGTTCGACGCGGGTCTCCGGCATTGGCGCGTTCTGCGTCGAGTTGTCGCCGAATCGGCGCTCGGTGCGGAACCCGGCGAACGCCCGGGTCGGCGGCTCGGGGGCCGGCGGCGGCGGTGGCGGCGCGTGCGGCGGCAGTTCGGTCGTCGGATGGTCTCCGCGACGGCCGGCGTTCGGGTCGTACGTCGGATGGTCAGACACGTGAAAAATCCCCTCGTTGCAATACTCGGGCACGAACAGTCCTCTCGATCGAACATATCGCAGCGTCGATCGAAGGCCTCTGAGCTGCGGTTATCCCACTCCGGCGTAGGAATGCAGGCCGACGGTGACCAGGTTGACGAAGAACAGGTTGAAGACCATGGCCACGAAGCCGACCACGTTGATCCAGGCCGCTTTGCGGTCCCGCCATCCGGCCGTCGACCGGGCGTGCAGATACGCGGCGTAGACCACCCACGCGATGAATGCCACCGTCTCCTTCGGGTCCCAGCCCCAGTATCGGCCCCAGGCCTCCTCGGCCCAGATCGCGCCGAAGATCACCCCGAAACCGAAGACCGGAAATCCGAAGATCGTCGTTCGGTAGGCGATCCGGTCGAGGGTCTGCGCGTCGGGCAGTCGCTGCACCAGCTGGGCCAACCGGCCCGGGGTGTCCGGCTCTCCGAGCTTGGAGGTGCGCAGCAGGAACAGGATGCTGGCCACCCCGGCGACCATGAACACCCCCGAACCCAGGCTGACCACTGAGACGTGGATAGGCAGCCAGTACGACTGCAGGGCGGGCATCACCGGGGCGGCGTTGGTGTAAAGCCAGCGGCCCGACACCGTCAGCAAAATGAGCACCGGCAGCAGCAGGAAAACCCACAGCGGCCGGTATTGCGGGCGGCGCAACACAATTGCGCCGGCGACCAGCCCGCAGAAGCAGGTCAGGTTGATGAACTCGTACATGTTGCCCCACGGCACCCGCTGCGTGGCCAGACCGCGAAGGACGATGCACGCAAACAGCAGCCCGATGCCGGCGTAGACCAGCAGCAGCCCCGCTCGGCCGACGCGTTCGTCGACCGGCCGTCGCGGGGCTTCGGTCACCACGCCGGGGGTCCCGCTGTCGGCTCCCACGCCGACCAGCTCACGGTCGGTGGCGCGGCTGCGCGTGTAGGCAAGTTCGACGGCCAGCAGCAGCAGGGCGACCACCATGATCACCACCGCGGACGTGAATGCCCAGTCGGAGTTGCGCGCCAGACCGAGATGGATGTGGGTGGTATTCACTGGTTGCTCCTTCCGGTCGCGATGGGCTCGGCCGACGACACCGTCAGCCCGTTTTCGAGGCGCTCGACGAGCCGCTCGAATTCGTCGCCCCAGCCGGCGTTGTCGGTCCGCGCCAAACCGCCTACCTGGACATTCACCGTACCCGGCGTCGCGGTCTCCAGCCGAACCCAGACCCGTCGTCGACGGATCAGCAGCGACACCACCAGGCCGGCCATCATCGCCATCGCCGACACCAGCACCCAGATCTGGCCGGGGTCGTGGGAGACCTGCAGGTTGACGAACGGCACGGCGCCGTCGAAGCGCACCACGGTGCCCGCCGCGGGCCCCTGGTCGATGCGCACCTGCTGGCCGACCCGCAGGTTGACCCGTTTGACCCGGGTGATCCGGTGCTGGTCGATCAGTCGCGGATCCAGGCTGTAGAGCGATTGCGGCCGGCCGCTGTCCAGGCCGGTGTCACCGGTGTAGATGTCGATGGCGACCGCGGGCGCGATCAGCGCGGGAAAGCTCGACGACAGCAGGGTGCCTTCGAGTTGCTCGGTGGGTGCGAGCAATCCGGTGATGGCGATCTGATGCTTGCGTCGTTCGCCTGCGTCGGGATAGGTCCCGGCGGGCGGGTCGATGCGCGCGACACCGGAGGACAGCAGCGTCTGCGCGTTGTCGGGCCGCCACTGCACGGTCGAGGTGCGAATCTGCCCGTCCGGGAAGACGACGCTGAACGTCGGCGCGTAGCCGTGGCCCTGCAGGTACACCCGATCGCCGCCGACCCGCAGCGGGTGGTTGACCTCGAGCCGGTAGGGCCGCCAGCTGCCGCCGGTCAGGTCGCGGCCGGACTGATAGTCGATGTCGGCGGCGAACGACGTCGCCTGCCCCGACGGCAGATACTTCGCCTTGAAGTCGTTGACGCGCAGGCAGATCGGATGCAGCGACGTGCCGTCGACGGTGTTGCCGGCCCGGAACGAGTCGAACGCGGCGGGTGATGCCGAGCAGAAGCCGGGTCCGCCGTCGGCGATCACGACGACGTTGCCCTCGTAGCCGAACAGCTTGCCGGCGGCCACCGCGACCAGCAGACCCAGCAGCGAGAAATGGAAGACCAGGTTGCCGAATTCGCGCAAATAGCCTTTCTCGGCGGAGATCTCGATGGTGTCGCCATGGCGGACGCTCGTGCGCCAGCCACGCAGTCGTTCGGTGAACGTGTTGGCCAGCTCGTCGGGCTCGCCGGCGATGGTGGCGACGGCGTGCTTGGGCAGCCGGGTCAGGTTGCGGGGTGCGGGCACCGGCGTCGCGCGCATATTGCGGGCGTGCTCGATCATCCGCGGGGTCAGGCAGCCCAGCAGTGACACGAACAGCAGCGTGTAGATCGCGGTGAACCAGAAACTGCCAAAAACGTTGAACGCCTGAAGTTTATCCAGTAGTGGCCCGAGCTTCGGGTGGACGGCGAGGTACTCGTCGACCTTGCGGGCGTTGAGGCTGCGCTGCGGCAGCAGCGCACCGGGCATCGCGCCCAGCGCCAGCAGGAACAGCAGCACCAGCGCGGTGCCCATCGACGTCAGCGCCCGCCAGGTGTTGCGGGCGTAGGCGAGTAGCCGGCTCATATCGGCAACCTCACATCGGAGACCAAGCCGTCGCGCAGCCAGGACACGAAGTCGGCCCACGCACCACTGACCAGGGCGACCCCCACCGCGATCAGCAGCACGCCGCCGAAGATCTGCAGCGCCCGCGTGTGGCGACGCAGCCAGCCGAGACCGGCGACGGCCGATGCCGATCCAAAAGCCAACAGCACGAACGGGATTCCCAGTCCCAGGCAGTAGGCGATCACCAAGACGATCCCGCGGGCCACGCTGGCGCCGTCGGTCGCTGACGCGACGGTGACGACACCGGCCAGCGTCGGACCCAGGCACGGCGTCCAGCCCAGCGCGAACACCGCGCCCAGCAGTGGCGCGCCGGCCAGCGTCGACAATTGCCGCGGCGCGAACCGGAATTGGCGTTGCAGCGCGGGCACATACCCCACGAACACCAGACCCATCACAATCGTGATCACGCCACCGACCCGTTGCAGCACAACCTGGTTGGTGATCAGCGACGTGGTCATGCCCAGCACGGCGACCGTGCCGAGTAGGAACACCACGGTGAAGCCGGCGACGAACAGCGCCGCCGAGCCGGCCACCCGCCACCGTGCATTCGACGCCGCGTGGTCAGCCTCGTCGACGCCGACCACCGCGGCCAGATACGACAGGTAACCCGGCACCAGGGGCACCACGCACGGCGACGCGAACGACACCAGCCCGGCCAGTACCGAGACCGCCAGGGCGAGCAGAAGCGGCCCAGCGGTGGCGGTTTCGGTGAATCCGCTCACTGCGACCCCGGTTCGGCGGCGATCCGCTGGACCACCGGCTGCAGATCGTCGGCGAGCACTTCGCGCAGGAACACCGCGGCCACCCGGTGGCTGCGGTCCAGCACCAGGGTGGACGGGATGACCGACGTCGGGTACTTGCCACCGAACGCGATCATCGTGCGCATCGCCGGGTCGTAGATCGACGGGAAGGTCACCTTGCGGTCTTTGACGAAGTCCTGGGCGGCCTCGCGGTTGTTGTCGCGGACGTCGATGCCCAGCAGGGCTACCCCGCTGCCGCGGGTGGCGTCGTACAGCTGCTGCAGCGCCGACGCCTCGGCGCGGCACGGCCCGCACCATTGACCCCAGACGTTGATGACCACGACCTTGCCGGCGAAGTCGTCGACTGACACGGTGCGCGCCGGGTCCATCAGTTCCGGGCCGGAGATCGTGCCGGGCCGGCCGCGGTGGCCGGGCGGGTCGTAGAAGATGTCGGTTTTGCCTCCGGGAGAGACGAATTCGAAGGTGCCGCCTTGAGCGACGGCGTCGTCACCGGTGGAGCAGCCGACCAGTAGGCCGGCCGCTGCGACGGCGACGAACGCCAGCTTGGTCAACTGAGTGCCGGCTCGCTGTACAGCACGTCGACCAGCCGATCGCCGTCGAAGACGAGCGAGGTCACCGAACCCACCGCGCATTCGCGGCGGCGCGGGTCGTGCCAGAGCCGTTTGCCTGTCACCGAGAGCCGACCCGTCCACACCGGAAGCTGGTGGCTGACGCATACGGCTTCGTGTCCGGTGGCCCGTGCGCGGGCCTTGTCGATCGCGGTCGTCATGCGGGCCGCGATCTGCTTGTACGGCTCGCCCCACGACGGGGTGAACGGGTTGCGGAGTTGCCACCAGAATCGCGGGTCGCGCCAGGCGCCGTCGCCGGGACCCACCCGCTTGCCTTCGAAGAAGTTGGCCGACTCGATCAGGTCCGGGTCGGTGTCGACGGTGAGGTTGTGACGGGCGGCGATCGGTGCGGCGGTCTCCTGCGCGCGCTGCAACGGGGAGGCGATGACGGCGACGATGTCGCGGTCGGCCAGCGCGTCGGCCGCGGCTTGCGCCTGTCGATTTCCCTTGTCGGACAACCGGAATCCTGGCAGCCGTCCGTAGAGCACGCCGTCGGGGTTGTACACCTCGCCGTGGCGGATCAGGTGGACTCGGGTCTGTTCGGCCATCAGGGTGTGGTCTCCTTGGCTGCGGCCGCGGCGGTCGCGGCGGCGGGCAGAGCGTCGACGATCCGGGCGAACGCGGCATCGTCGAGCGCCGCCGAGACGAACCAGGCTTCGAAGGCGCTGCAGGGCGGATACACGCCGCTGTCGAGCAGCGCGTGGAAGAACGGCGCGAAGCGCCACGTCTCGCTGGCGCGCGCCGACGCGAAATCGGTCACCGGCGTCTCGCCGAAGAACACGCTGAGCATGTTGCCGGCCCGCGGGATCTGATGTGGCACACCGGCCTCGGTCAAGGCGGTCGACAGCACGCCGGCCAGTCGGTCGGCGTTGGCGTCGAGCGTGGCGTACACCGTGTCGTCGGCGGCCCGCAGCGTGGCCAGGCCGGCGGCGACGGCCACCGGGTTACCGGACAGTGTGCCGGCCTGATACACCGGACCGAGTGGGGCGAGCCGCTGCATCACCTCGGCACGCCCACCGAACGCCGCGGCCGGCAGGCCGCCGCTCATCACCTTGCCGAAGGTGAACAGGTCGGCGTCGACGGGATCGACTCCGTACCAACCACTTCGGCTGACCCGAAATCCGGTCATCACTTCGTCGATGATCAGCAGGGCGCCGTGCCCGGCGGTGATCTCCTTCAACCCGGCGTTGAAGCCCGCCTCGGGCGGGACGACGCCCATGTTGCCGGGGCTGGCCTCGGTGATCACGGCAGCGATCTGGTCGCCGAACTTCTCGAAGGTATCGCGCACCGCTTCGATGTTGTTGTACGGCAACACGATTGTGTCGGCGGCAGTCGCGCCGGTGACCCCGGGCGAGGACGGCAGGCCGAGCGTCGCGACGCCGGAGCCGGCGTCGGCCAGCAGCGCGTCGACATGGCCGTGGTAGCAGCCGGAGAACTTGACGATCTTGGCCCGGCCGGTGAACCCGCGCGCCAGCCGGACCGCGCTCATGGTGGCCTCGGTGCCGGAGTTGACCAGCCGGATCAACTCGACCGGCGCCACCCGGTCGATGATCTCAGCGGCCAGTTCGCTTTCGGCGGGGGTCGGCGCCCCGAACGACAGGCCCGATCGGGCGGCTTTGGTGACGGCGTCCACCACCGACGGGTGCGCGTGGCCGAGGATCATCGGCCCCCACGAGCAGACCAGGTCGACGTAGCGGTTTCCGTCGGCGTCGGTGAGCCAATAGCCGTTGGCTTCGGTGATGAAGCGGGGGGTGCCGCCGACCGCCTTGAACGCCCGTACCGGCGAATTCACCCCGCCCGGAATGACTGCGCTGGCAGCGTCGAACAGCTTCGACGAGACGTCGGTATGCACGCTGTCCAGTGTCCCAGCCGACGGGGAGTGGTTCGACTACAGGGTGTAGTTGTTCGCGGCGACCACATCATCAGCCACACCAGCCCCGTGGAGTCCGGAGCGTGGCCGGCGATTACACGGCAAACTTCGTCGCCATGCTGTAAAGCTGTGGCGTGGGATGAGCCAGACATCCAAGCCGTCGTTCCTCAGCCACGATCGCGGCTGCCTTGGCGTCGATCGCCAACTGATTCAACTCACGGCGGCAGAGGTCGGCCAGGATCAGGCCGTTCATCTGGGTGCACCACTGGACAACCGCTTCGTCGTCGCTGGCTTCGGCGCCGGCCAGCAACAGCGCGTGCAGCCCCTCCAGCTCCGCCTCGTCAAGCGTTTTCAGCGGGCAGCGTTCGCTACCGGCGCCGCCGACATCGACGCCAGTGGTCACCGTCACCAGCCGAACCAGCAGAGCGTCGGACACCGATGAGGCCCACCGCGCCAGTCCCGGATGTCGAGACCGCGACAACTGCGCACAGACGCCGAGCAATGTGGAGGTGGCATCTTCAGGCAGATCGCCGACGGCGGGATAGGTCATTTGTGATCCTCCTCATACTTGTGAAGAGGCATTCGGTGCCGAGCTCGTCGTGGACGGAAGCGGTTGCAAAAAACAGCTCACAGTTTGATGCCAATGAGGCGCGAGAACTTGACAGCCGTCCGTGCACCCATCTGGCACTCGTCAGGCGCGGCGATCAGCTCGACGACGCCCTGAATTAGGCGGCGTCGTCCAAGGCTCGGAGTTGCTCCGGTGGAATGGAAGAGTCACGAAAGTCGAGCGCTCACTGCGCCCCGCACGCGAGGCGACGCTCCTCGTCGATGATGACCGCGGCCTTCGCGTCGATCGCAGCCTGCACGTAAGCCCGCCGGAAGAACTCGGCCACGATCAGCTTGTCCGCTCGCGTGCACCAGTCGACGACGACGTCGTCGCCGGTGCGTGCCCCGGCCGCCACGGCTTTTCGGAGTTCGATGAGTTCTGTGGTGTCCCGGTCGGCCAGCTCGGCGCTCGGAATCGAGCTTGCCGACCCTAACAGCGCCCGCGTTCCCTCAAAGTGAAGATCGGTCATGTTGCCCCCAGTCCCCTCGGCCTTTCAACGCGGCCGCCCCAACGCCAGCGCCACATGGCACTGTGTCTTGTGTCACATCTATAGACCTCGGGTGACCTGGTTAAACATGAAAACTTAACTAATCTGATTACATTCAGCCTCACCAGGCGCACCAGCCTCATGCGCCTCGGCCAGACCCTTGTCCGGTGGTGTTGAACGCCGGCGTCGACGGCAAGCCAGGCAGCTGAACCTAATTCGCGACTTCTACCGCCGGGGTGCGGGCGACGACGCGGTGCACCGGGATGGGATAGGTCGACGCCGCGCGCGAGACCAACTCGTCGCGCAGCCACAGCGCGACTTTGGTCATGCCCGCCTTATGCCCACTACGCGAACGCTGAAATCTGCATGTGCAACAACGCAGTCTGGAGCCGTCGTCGCCCAGGCTTTTGCCCGTCACCCCGTCGCGGTCAGCGCAAACACCGGGTGGTCGGCCGGATCGGGCAATTTCCGAAAGTAGCCGTCAACGGCCCGACCCGCCTTTTTCTGGTAGGCGACCAGGATCGGCGGGCGTTCCGAGGGCGGTGTTTCACGCACGACGTACGTCGCGGCGCCGGATTGATTGGTGAGCGTGACGGCTGGGTTCGCGCGGACATTTTTCACCCACTGCGACTCGCCGCGAGTGGACACCAAGTACCGGATGCCGCCAACCTCGACCGTGACGACGGGGATCTGCTGCGACTCCCCGCTGCCGCGCTTGATGACGGTGAGGGTTTCGGTGTTGCTGATGCCAGTCGCCATCGCGATCCGGTTGAAGACCCTGACTGTGAACCACGGCGGCTTGAGGTAGGCCATGTTGAAAGAGTTTGATGGCTGTATGCAACTACCGCAACGACTCGCCCGGTTCAACCGGCACGTCACCAATCCGATTCAGCGCATGTGGGCGGGCTGGGCCCCGTCATTCGGCATCCTCGAGCACGTCGGACGGAAATCCGGCAAGGCCTACCGCACACCGTTGACGGTGTTCAACGCCGAAGTCGATGGCAAGCCCGGCGTGGCGATCCTGCTCACTTACGGCCCGGACCGCGACTGGCTGAAGAACCTCAACGCGGCTGGCGGCGGGAAGATGCGCCGGCACGGCAAAACGTTCGGCGTCGCCAACCCGCAGACCGTCAGCAAGGAGCAGGCAGCGACGCATGTCGGCGGCGCGGCGCACCGGGTCTTCGGCAGATTGCCGTTCGAGCAGGCGGTTCTGCTGACCAAGACCGGTTAATCAGCCCGGGCCGCAACACGTTTAGTCACGAAGTACAGCGCAACCACGACGGCCCAGGACAGCAGGCTGAGCCAGAACTGCATGCGAGCCGAGCTGTCGAACGCCATCTGCACGAGCACGGCGGCGATCCCGGCCACCGTCAGGATCGACAGCACCGGGAAGAACCACATCTTGACCCGCAGCTTCTCCGGCGGTGTCTTTCGTCGTAAAACGATCTGCGACAACGCAATCAGCAGATAGACGAGCAGCACGATGGCGCCTGAGGAGTTGAGCAGAAACTGAAACACCGTGTTCGGGGCGACTCCGGCCATGATGACGCACAGGAAGCCCACCACCGACGAGCCGACGATCGCGACGTAGGGCACTCCGCGTCCGCTGACTTTGAGCATCCGGGCCGGCGCCTCGTGTTGACCGGCGAGCACGAACAGCACCCGGGACGCGGTGTAGAGCCCGGAGTTCAGACATGACAGCACCGCGGTCAGCACCACCGCGTTCATCACGTGGTCGGCACCCGGGATCCCCATCTGCTTCAACGCCGCGACAAACGGCGACGAACCGGATTGCACGGAGTTCCACGGCATGACGATCGTCAGCAGAAAGACCGATCCGACAAAGAAAATCGCGATACGAGCCGCCACTGCGTTCGTTGCCCGCTGGATGGCGCGCTCCGGATCGGGGGTCTCCGCGGCGGCGATGGTCGCGACCTCGGCGCCGACCATCGAGAAGATCACCACGACGATCGCGCCGAAGGCGCCGTGTAATCCGTTGGGGAAGAACCCGCCGTGGGCGTGCAGGTTGGACAGGTCCGCATGTCGATGCGGCCACAGCCCGAAGGCGTACATCGAGCCCAAGAGCAGAAAGAGCACGATCGCCGCGACTTTGATTCCGGCGAACCAGAATTCGAATTCCCCGTAGGACGACACCGAGAACAAATTCGTCGCCGTCATCAACACCATCAACCCCAGCGACAGCAGCCACAGCGGCGCGGGAAACCAGTAGGTGATGACCTTCGCTCCGGCCACGGCTTCGAAACCGACGACGATCACCCAGTAGTACCAATACAGCCAGCCCACCGAGAACCCGGCCCAACCACCCAGGGCTTCGCGCGCGTACTCCGCGAACGAACCGGTCGAGGGATTGGCGGTGGCCATCTCGCCGAGCATCCGCATCACCAGGATGATCAGCACGCCACACAGTGCGTAAGTCAGGAATGCGGCCGGCCCAGCTTTGCCGATGACGACGCCCGACCCGACGAAGAACCCGGCACCGATGATGCCGCCGATGGCGATCATCGTCAGCTGGCGCTGCGACAAGCCTTGGCGCAGTTGCGGTGTGGCATCCATCGGGCGAAGGCTAGGCCTGCTTGACCGAGTAGCCGGTGCGGTTAGTCATTTGGTGATTAAATCAGCGACACGGGAGCGGCCGGTGTGAGGAGATCCGAATGGTGGCCTTCTGGGATGTCATGGCTTTGGTATTGCTGCTCGTCAGCATCGCGTTCCTGGTTCTCACACTGGTCCTCGTTGTCGCGGCTGTATGGACGAAACGATCCGAGAACGGGAACGAAGAAAGTGCCGCTCGGGTTCGAATCACAGCCATGGGTACAGCGGGCCTGCTCGCCCTGGCATGCGCCGGCGGCGTCTTCGCCTGGAAGCATCCCAGCCTGGACGTCATTCGGGAGAAGTCCGACGCGCTCACCGCGATAGGCACCGTAAGCGGGGACGTCGTCACCGCGATCATTGCCGGCACAACGCTGTATGCGCTGATCCTTCTGCGCAAGGCCGTCTCGGAACAGGTCAAGCAACTCAAGGCCAGTGCCGTGCAGAATGTCGGCCAAGAGATGCTGAAGATCGACCGGTGGATGGCCGACAATTTGGCCTACGGCAGGGCGGTCGCCGACACGAAATACTCACCGCTCGGGTCAGCAGTCGCCGAGGTCCACGCTGATCTCATCGCTCAAGTACGCAGCCAGAAAGAATTCCTACCGCCTGATCATGTGGACTCTTGGGAGGAATACTTTAAAGACCTCATCGACATGTGGCCGCAACTGAAGAAGTTCATCGACGATCACCCTCGCTGGTACTGAGACTCCTGCTACGCCTTCACTGCGGCCCCCGACTGGCCGGGCACCACATGCAGAACCGGGATCGGGTACGCCGCTCGCACTCTGTCGACCATGCCGAGCCGCAGCCACGCCGAGCGAGCTTCGGCGATCACCAGTTGGTCGGGCCGGAAAACCCGCACCGCGGCATCCAGGGCCCGCAGCGGCCGGTAGTCGCCGAGTTCGCCGTCGGCGGACAGTCCGATGTCACGCATCGCAGTCAGGATGGCATCGAGCCGTTCGTGCGCCGCGGTGACGGTGGCGTTGAGGACGAACACCGGACCGGTGCGCTCAGCCTGACCGGTGTCGACCGGGTTCACCGGCACGCAGATGAAGTACTCGGCGCGCCGCTGGGCATCGACGCGGCGTAACACATCGAAAAGCTCACTCGCAGAGACGTTTTTGTTGGCCAGCACGAGTACCCGAGTCGCCTTGCCGCTCGGCGCCGCCGTCGGCTTGTCCTTCACCGATCCGCGCCACCAGCGCGGGACGAAGTACAGCGTCAATACGACCGCCCACGACAGCAGCCCCAGCCACAGTTCGATGCGGGCGCCTCTGTCGAACGCCATCAGCACCAGCACGCCGACCAGCGCAACCACGGTGAGTATCGACAGGCCCGGGAACAACCACATCTTGACCCGCAGCCGAGCGGGCGGTGTGCGCCGCCGCAACACGATCTGCGACAGTGCGATCAACAGGTACACCGAAAGAACCAGCGAGCCAGATGATTTCAGGAGGAAGGTGAACACCGCCCCGGGTGCCACCCACGCCATCAGCACACACAAGAACCCCACGATCGACGACACCAGGATCGCGGCATGGGGCACGCCGCGGCGTCCCACCTTGACCAACTCGATCGGCGCTTCGCCGCGGGCCGCAAGCACGAACAGCATCCGCGACGCCGTGTAGAGACCGGAGTTCAGACACGACAGCACTGCTGTCAGCACCACCGCATTCATGATGTGGCCGGCACCGGGAATCCCCATCTCCCCCAATGCCGCAACGTACGGAGACACCCCCGGACGTTCGGCATTCCACGGCACAATCACCGCGAGCAGGAAAACCGAACCCAAATAGAAGATCACGATCCGCACGACCACCGATTTGGTCGCCCGCGCCACTGCCCGTTCGGGATCCGCGGTTTCGGCGGCGGCGATGGTGGCCACTTCGGCGCCGACCATCGCGCCGATGACCACCGAGATGCCACCAAATACCGTGCCGACCCCGTTCGGGAAAAAGCCGCCGTGTGCGGTCAGGTTGCTGAAGTCGAGGCTGTGCCTCGGCCAGAAGCCGAGAACGAACAGCGAACCGAGCGCCAGGAACGCGACGATCGCCGCGACTTTGATTCCGGCGAACCAGAATTCGAACTCACCGAAGGAAGCGACGGAAAACAAATTGGTCGCCGTCATCGCGATCAAAAGGACGAGCGACAGCAGCCAGAGCGGCGCGTTGATCCAGTAGGACAACACCGCGCCGCCGGCGATCGCTTCGAACCCGACCACCACGACCCAGAAGTACCAATACAGCCAGCCCACCGCGAAGCCCGCCCAGCCGCCGAGTGCTTGCCGGGCGTAGTCGGCGAACGAACCGGTCGACGGGTTGGCGGTGGCCATCTCGCCGAGCATCCGCATCACCAGGACGACCAAGACACCGCAGAGCGCGTAGGTGATGAAGGCGCCGGGTCCGGTCTCACCGATGATGACGCCGGACCCGACGAACAGGCCGGCGCCGATGACGCCGCCGAGCGCGATCATGTTCAGCTGTCGCTGCGAAAGCCCCCGGCGCAGCGGCGCGGTGCCGCTCGAATCTGGGGTCTCCGGCATTACGGGACGCTAACACCTACGCGCGTGGCCGCCCGCTTCATACCGGCACGGCGCGCAGCGCAGCGGGCAGACTCGGGAGGAAATGTGTGGTGGCGAAAGCGCGAATGTCCTCTTCATCGTCCATCGTCTGGCGGGTCGGCAACAGCAGCAACATCGCTGCGTAGCGCAGGATGGTGTCGGCCAGCTCGTCGACCGCCTCGACGCCGATTCGCTCAGCGAACCCGTCCGGGAAGATCACCCGCAATGCGGCTGCCATCCGGTCAACGGCGCCAGCCCAGTGCTGGTTGGCCAATTCGATCATCAGGCCGGGCTCGTCGGCGAGCATCCGGGTCAGCACCCGGTGCTGACGGAACCGCGCGATTGATAGCGTGAACGCCTCTACGTAGTAATTCGATTGCGGCCTTCGGCTTTTCAGCTCGTGGGCAATGTTGGCGAACAGGATCGCGTTCTCGCGGTCGATGACAGCGGAGACCAGCTCGTCGCGATTGGCGAAGCGCCGGTAGATGGTGGTGCGGCTGACGCCGGCGCGGCGGGCCACGTCGTCGAGAGCCACCCGCCGGAAGCCATGCTGCTGGAACTCGACGACGGCGGCGTCGAGGATCGCGTTGGTGGACGCGTCAACCCCGGGCATAACCGCCACGGGCAAAACCGTTGTAGCGCAGTCGCATCGGCAGATGATCCCACAGCTGGTTCACCGGCCGCGACCGCCATACCGCGGCGAACCGCTGATAGCGGCGTTCCTGACGGTCACTCCAGGGCAGACCGAGCAGGGTGCGGGCCCGCGGCGGCATCCCGCCGGTGGTGAGAAACGCCGCAAGCGGGTTGAACACCGGAGCCACCGCTCGCCACACCAACGGCGGCACGCCCTTTGGGCAGGGGAAGCCTTTGGTCACATATCCCACACCGTATTTCGCGGTGGGGTGCGCGATCATCACGCTCTCCATCATGTGATCCCAGTACTTCTCGAACTCCTGGTAGTTCGCCGGCATCGGTCGCTCGCTGACGCCGTAGCGGCGGTACCAGGTCTTCGATTCGAGGTAGATCTGTTCCTTCTCCGCATCGGTCAGGCGCTTGACGAAGGTGTCGGCGAAGTAGAGCACCTGCTCGACGAAGGTGGCGTGCGCCCAGAAGTAGGTGTCGGGGTCCAGCGCGTGATACCGCTCCCCGCTGGGCATCTCGCCTTTGATCTGGTGGTGGAAGTCGCGAACCTGCTGGCCGGTGTTGTCGTCGTCGGATCCGTAAACGGTTTTGAAGATCGGCGGCAGCGAGCGCTTGATGCGTGCGGAGGTGTCGCTGAAGAACACCGAGTGATCCAGCACGCCCTGCCCGAGTTCGGCCAGCATGTTCTGCAGCACCGCGGGACGCGGTCCGATCAGGAACATTCTGTTGTCGCCGAAGTACCGCCACACCAGCGACTGCGGCCCCAGCGGTAGCGCATCGGCGGCCTGCCCGGCAGAAGACTCACGCAGCTCGGTCATGCGGAACAGTGTTACATATTTCGCACTTTGTACCAAGTGCAATGATTGCGTAGGCAAAATGTGACCGCCACGTTGTCTTCAAATTCGGCGTGCCTCGGTGTGCACCGCTGCTCAGGACGGCAATATGGCGCTCGTGCCTGAGCTTTCCCGCCGTGCTGCGCTGCGCCTGGGTGCCAGTGCCGTTGCGGGAGCAGCGGGAATCTGGACCCTCGGCGCCCTGGTCGACCCCGAGCAGGTCCCGGCCGACCCCAGCCCGTTCGACCCCGCGGCGCCGGCGGGCCCGCCCGCGCCACCAGTCGCCGCTCCAGTTCCCTTGCCGACCAAGGTGTCCGGCTCGTTCGTCTCGCCGGCCCGCGGCGGCATCGTGACCAACTACATCATCGCCAGGCCGCCCGGTCAGATCGCGCCGCTGCGCCCGGTGATCGCGCTGCACGGTGTGCGCGGCAGCGCCAAGCAGGTGATGAGCTTCGGCGTCGAACAGGTGCTCGCCGATCTGGTCCAGGCGGGCCGTCCGCCATTCGCGGTAGTTGCCGTCGACGGCGGCGACAGCTACTGGCATCGCCGGGCCGGTGGCGAAGACGCGGGCTCGATGGTGCTCAACGAGCTGATCCCGATGCTGTCGACGATGAACATGGACATCACCCGAGTCGGCTTCATCGGGTGGTCGATGGGCGGCTACGGCGCCATGCTGCTGGGCGGCCGGCTCGGCCCGGCGCGCACCGCGGGAATCTGCGCGATCAGCCCGGCGCTGTACCAGTCCTACACCGCCAGCACGTTGGGCGCATTCGACAGCTACGACGACTGGACGCACAACACCGTCTTCGGATCGCCTGCGTTGTCGACGATTCCACTGCGGATCGACTGCGGCAACGACGACCAGTTCGCGCCGGCCACGCATCAGTTCATCAGCCAGCTCCGCACCCCGCCCGCGGGCGGGTTCGCGCCCGGCGGACACGACGAGGCGTATTGGCGTCAGCAGCTGCCGGCCGAACTGGCCTGGCTGGCTTCCTGACTTGGCTGATCTTTGAACTGCTTGAGCCGCAAGCTGTTTGTCACCACCAGCAGCGACGAGCAGGCCATCGCCGCCCCGGAGATCATCGGGTTCAGCAAGCCCAACGCGGCCAGCGGGATGGCCGCCGCGTTGTAGGCGAACGCCCAGAACAGGTTCATCCGGATCGTCCGCAGCGTGCGCGCGGACAGCCGCAGCGCGGTCGGCACGGTACGCACGTCGGTGCGCATCAGCGTGAGATCGCCGGCGTCGATCGCCGCATCGGCGCCGCTGCCCATCGCCATGCCGATGTCGGCGACGGCGAGGGCGACCGAGTCGTTGACCCCGTCACCGACCATGGCCACCGTCCGGCCTTGGGCCTGCAAATGCTTGATGGCGTCGGCCTTTTCGGTCGGCAGCACACCGGCGATCACGTCGTCGGGCGCGATACCCACATCGGCGGCGACGTGCCGGGCCACTGCCGTGCTGTCGCCGGTGAGCAACATCGCGGTGATGCCCATCGCCTTCAACTCGGCGATCGCGGCGGCGCTGTCGGGCTTGAGTTGGTCGGCCAGCGTGATCACGCCGCGGATCTGTCCGTCCCAGGTCACCTGCACCGCCGTTTGATGTGCCGTCGGCGGCGCCAGCAGATCGACTCCGGCCAGCGACCCGACGCGGGACACGGCCACCTCGACGCCGTCGACCACGCCGACGATGCCGGTCCCCGGATCGTTGACGAATTGGTCGGGCCCGTTGCCGATCGACAGGCCGCGATTGCGGGCGGCCGCCACGATCGCCGCGGCCACCGGATGCTCGGACGCGGACTCGACCGCGGCCGCTTTCGCCAGCACGACGTCGGGGTCTTCGCCCGGCCGAGACTCGATGTCGTACACCGCCATCGCGCCGGTGGTCAGCGTTCCGGTCTTGTCGAAGACGACGGTGTCGACGCGCTCGATGGTCTCCAGCAGCTTCGGGTCTTTGATCAGGATGCCCAGCTGTGCGCCGCGTCCGGTGCCGACCAGGATCGCGGTCGGGGTCGCCAGCCCGAGCGCGCACGGGCAGGCGATGATCAGCACCGCGACAGCCGCGGTGAACGCCGACGCCGACGGCTGTCCGACGAGCAGCCAGCCGGCCATCGTCGCCGCGGCGATCAGCAGTACCGCCGGCACGAAGATCGCCGCGACCCGGTCGGCCGTCCGCTGGATGGGGGCCTTGTCGTTCTGGGCGTCGCTGACCAGCTTGGCCATCCGCGCCAGCTGGGTGTCGGCGCCGACCCGGGCGGCGCGCACCAGCAGCCGGCCGTAGGTGTTCAGCGATCCGCCGACGACCGTGTCACCGGCAGTCACATCGACGGGCACCGGCTCGCCGGTCATCGCCGATGTATCCAAAGCCGTTGCACCGTCGATGATTACGCCGTCGATGGCCACCCGCTCCCCCGGTCGCACCACCACCACGTCGCCGACCTGCAGCTGCGCGACGGGCACGCGTACCTCGTCGCCGTCGCGCAGCACCGCAGCGTCCTTGGCGCCCAGGCTCAGCAGCGAGCGCAGCGCCGCCCCGGACGCGCGCTTCGCCCGCGCCTCGGCGTAGTGACCGGCCAGCTGGAACACCGTGACCGCGGCCGCGACTTCGAAGTACACCGGGCCTGAACCGCGGAGCACCGCGGCCGTCGACCAGAGGTAGGCGGCCAGCGTGCCCAGCGACACCAGGGTGTCCATCGTCGTCGTGCGATGCCGCAGGCCGAGCAGCGCCGCGCGGTGGAACGGATAGCCGCCCCACGCCACCACGGGCGTGGTCAGCGCCAGCGCCAGCCACTGCCAGCCGGCGAACTGCCACCCCATCACCATCGACACCGCCACCACCGGAATCGCCAGCAACGTCGAGCCGATGAGTCGGTGCCGCAGCTCATTCCGCGGCGCGTCGTCGGAGCGCCCGAACGGATCGACGACCACCGAGGCCTGATAGCCCGTCGACTCCACCGCGCGGATCAAGTCACCGGCCGACACCGCGGACTCGTGCTGGACGTGAGCGCGCTCGAGCGCGAAGTTCACCGCGGCGCGCACCCCGTCGAGCCGGTTGAGCGCGCCCTCGATGCGGGCAGCGCAGGATGCGCAGCTCATGCCGCGCAGGTCGAGATCGGTGGTGGTCATGCCACCGGGGCGCGGGCGGCCCGTCGCAGCCGGGCGATGCCGACCACGGCCAGCATGCCGGCGAGCGCCGCGAGCAGCAGGGTCACCAGCAGCATCGACGGGTCATAGATCACTGACATGGTCACCGGCTGATCCTTGAGCACGGGCGCGACGTCCACCGTGGAGCGCACCGCCGACCAGCTGACCGCGCAGCCCACCGCCGCGGCACAGGCCAGCAGCAGCTCGACGACAGCGCGCAAACGTGCCATCACCAGCCTGAAAACTCATCGTCGTCGCGTTCCGGCGGCTCGTTGGGCCCGACGCGCTCCTCGACCAATGGGGTCAGCAGGTTGCGCAGATGACGATGCCGGCGCGCCCACGCCTGGGCGGTGCGGCCGCCGGTGAGCCGCAGTCCGATGCCGGTGCGGCCCTTGGGCACACCGACCAGCTCGCCGAGCGCGCGGGCGGACTGCCAGCGCTCGACGTCTTTCTTCGCGGCCGACGGACTTTCGGGTTCCGGGTACACCTTGAGGATCTCGGACACTTTGATCGTCTCGGTGCCTTGGCGCAGGGTCTGCGGGGTCAGCACGACCGAGGTGTGGATGCGCGCCGCTTTGATTTGCAGCGCAATGAAAGCCGACATCACCACCAGGAAGAACGCCGGAATGGAGATCTGCCAGCCGTTACCGTTGGACTTCTCGATCCACAGCATGATTCCGGCGGCGATCGGGCCGGCGAGCAACCAGTACCAGGTGGCGCCGACCTCGCGAAAGATCGGTTTGGCTTCGGTATCCGTGCCGGCAGTCACGTCACCCATCATCCCTGCTGGACCAGCGGTCGAAATATCTGGGTCATCGTCGCCGCTCACCTGGTGAAGTAGTTGTGCGAATCGCTGCGGTGCAGCAGGAACATTCCCCCGGCGATCAGCACCGATCCGGTGATGCCGGCGGCGCCGCAGGCAACGGCCCACACCGGTGGCCAGGTGACGGTGAAAAGCCGGATGCCGACGTAGACCACGGTGGCCATCGCCCCGCCCGTCAAAATTGTTCGGGCCCATCGGTATCCGGCCCGCATCAGGATCAGGAACGTCACCACGATCGCGCACAGCACCCCGGTGAACAACCCCGAAGCGATCAGCAGAAGTGTGGCGCCGTGACCACTCGACGAGCCGAACACGTCGGCGACGTAGCCCACCACCATCAGCGGCAGCGCCGCAAGCCACAGCCAGAAGCCGGTGTCGACGTCGATCGGTCGCTCCGGCGGCCCGGGCGGCTATTCTGCGGCCACTGCGCCTCCAGCGGGATCCGTCACGACAACCAGGTGGCCGCAGCGGCGGCCCAGTAGGTCAGCACAATGTCGGCGCCGGCGCGCCGAATGCTGGTCAACGACTCGAGTGCGGCGGCTCGCTCGTCGATCCAGCCGTTGGCGGCGGCCGCGGCGATCATCGCGTACTCCCCCGACACCTGGTAGGCCGCGACAGGCACCGGCGAAATTTCCGCGGCCGCCTTGACCAGGTCGAGGTAGCTCATCGCCGGCTTCACCATCACGATGTCGGCACCCTCGTCGAGGTCGAGTTGCACTTCACGCAGCGCCTCGCGGGCGTTACCCGGCTCCTGCTGGTAGGTGCGCCGGTCGCCGACCAGGCTGGAGCTCACCGCTTCCCGGAACGGGCCGTAGAACGCCGACGCGAACTTGGCCGCGTAGGCCAGGATGATCACGTCGATGTGCCCGGCGGCGTCCAAGCCGTCGCGAATGGCCGCCACCTGGCCGTCCATCATGCCGCTCGGGCCGACCACGTGCGCGCCCGAATCTGCTTGCGCGACAGCCAGTTCCACGTATCGCTTCAATGTCGAGTCATTGTCGACCCGACCGCGCTCGTCGAGCACGCCGCAGTGGCCGTGGTCGGTGAATTCGTCCAGGCAGGTGTCGGCCATCAGCACGGTCGAATCGCCGAGGTCTTTGGTCAGGTCGCGCAGCGCGACGTTGAGGATGCCGTCGGGATCCGAGCCCGCCGACCCAACGGCGTCCTTGTCCTCCGCGCGCGGCACCCCGAACAACATCAGCCCGCCCACGCCGGCGCTCACCGCGTCGGCCGCTGCTGAACGCAACGAGTCGCGGGTGTGTTGTACGACGCCCGGCATGGAGGCGATCGGCGCCGGCTCGTCGATGCCGTCGGCGACGAACATCGGCAGCACCAAATGCCTTGGCTCCAGCGATGTTTGCGCGACCAACCGGCGCATTGCCGGGGTCGACCGGAGCCGGCGTGGACGCTGCCGCACAGTTATCGCCTGCGGCTCTTCTTACGCGGCGGCGGCAGCGCACCCTCGGCAC
>CAVWLG010000025.1:0-15300 GCA_963755805.1 uncultured Actinomycetota bacterium | reverse complement strand
AAGAGGACGCGTAGATGTACGACCAGCTACTGGCCAACCTGGCGATCCTGGTGCTTGCCGGGTTCGTCGGCTTCGCGGTCATTTCCAAGGTGCCCAACACCTTGCACACCCCGTTGATGTCGGGCACCAACGCTATTCACGGCATCGTGGTCCTGGGTGCGCTGCTGGTGCTGGGTGAGCTGCCCGCCGATGCCAGCTGGGGCGTGCGGGCCATTGCGTTCGTCGCCCTGATCTTCGGCACTCTGAACGTGATCGGTGGCTTCCTGGTAACCGACCGGATGCTGGGCATGTTCAAGTCGCGCAAGACCGCGGGCGATAAGGCAGTCGGCGCGAAGGGGGCTGTCAAGTGAGCACCGAGACCGTCAACTACGGCGTGAACGTCCTGTACATCGCCGCGTTCGCGCTGTTCATCTTCGGTCTGTCCGGCCTGACCGGCCCGAAGACCGCGGTGCGCGGCAACTGGATCGCTGCGGTCGGCATGGGCGTCGCGGTGGTCGCGACGCTGATAAAGGTGCGCGACACCGCGTCGATCAACTGGATCTTGATCGCTGCGGGCCTGTCGATCGGCGTCGTGCTGGGCGTGCCACCCGCCAAGAAGACCAAGATGACGGCAATGCCGCAGCTGGTGGCGCTGTTCAACGGCGTCGGCGGCGGTACCGTCGCACTGATAGCGTGGTCGGAATTCATTGATACCAAGGGCTTTTCGGTTTTCAGGCCTGACCAGTCCCCCACCGTCGCGCTGGTCGTCGGGTCGCTGTTTGCGGCGGTCATCGGCTCGGTGTCCTTCTGGGGTTCGCTGGTGGCGTTCCTGAAGCTGCAGGAGTCGATTCCCAAGAATGTGGAAAAGCGGCTGGTGGCATCGGCCAAGCTGTTCCAGTTCTCCAACTTCGTGCTGCTGTTCGGCGCGATCGGTGTCGCGGTCTATCTGGGGTTGAACCCAGGAATGCCGGTCTGGTGGATCGTGCTGGTGCTGGTCTTCGCCGGCGTGATGGGCCTGTTCGTCGTGTTCCCGATCGGCGGCGCCGACATGCCGGTGGTGATCTCGCTGCTGAACGCGATGACCGGATTGTCAGCAGCCGCAGCGGGTTTGGCGCTGAACAACACTGCGATGATCGTCGCCGGCATGATTGTCGGCGCTTCGGGTTCGATCCTGACCAACCTGATGGCGGTCGCGATGAACAGATCGATTCCTGCGATTATTTTCGGCTCGTTCGGTGGCGCCGACAGCGCGGGCGCTGCCGCGGGCGGAGAGCAGGGCACCGTCAGGGCAACCTCGGCCGCCGACGTGGCGATTCAGATGGCCTACGCCAACCAGGTGATTGTGGTGCCCGGCTACGGGCTGGCGGTCGCGCAGGCGCAGCACGCCGTCAAGGAGATGGCCAGCCTGCTGGAGGAGAAGGGCGTAGAGGTCAAGTACGCCATCCACCCGGTGGCCGGCCGCATGCCCGGTCACATGAACGTGCTGCTGGCCGAGGCCGATGTCGACTACGACGCCATGAAGGAGATGGACGACGTCAACGGCGAGTTCAGCCGCACTGACGTCACCGTCGTGATCGGAGCCAACGACGTCACGAACCCAGCGGCCCGCAACGACTCGGGCTCGCCTATCTACGGCATGCCGATCCTCAACGTCGACGAGTCGCGGTCGGTGATCGTGCTCAAGCGTTCGATGTCATCGGGATACGCCGGCATCGAGAACCCGCTGTTCTTCCTGCCGCAGACGTCAATGCTGTTCGGCGACGCGAAGAAATCGGTGTCCGAGGTGGCCGAGGAGCTGAAGGCGCTTTAGGACTGCAGGTCATCGAAATCGACGCTGGCGTTGCGGCTCACTCGCACAAGTTCGCGCTGGCGTCGATCTCGAGGGGTGTGAGCGGCTTAAACGGGCGGGTATGCCGGCGGCGGGTAGCCCTGGCCGTCGGTGACGCCACGCAGGCCCCACGGTAGGTACTTGAAGTAGAACTCGAGTTCGTCGGAAAAGTCGTAGCTGGGATCAGGATCCGGTTGCATCTGACTACCTCTCGAGTCGGCTCGCGCTTCATGCCGAAGTCTAGTCCGGACGGGCAGCGCGCAACAGTGAACTGTCGTGTTGCCTAGACTACCCAACTAGTTGATTGACTCCGGGCGGCCCCCGGACTGCCGATAGCGAGTAGACATGCCATCCGAGAACGGGCTCACCCGCCGCGAGGAGCTGCTGGTTGTTGCCACCAAGTTGTTCGCCGCGCGCGGTTATCACGGCACCCGGATGGACGACGTCGCCGACGTGGTGGGCCTGAACAAGGCCACCGTCTACCACTATTACGCCAGCAAGTCGCTGATCCTCTACGACATCTACCAGCAGGCCGCCGAACGGACCTTGGCCGCCGTGCACGACGATCCGACGATGTCGGCCCGCGAGGCGCTCTACCAGTACACCGTGCGGCTGCTCAACCAGATTGCCGCCAACCCCGAAGGCGCCGCGGTCTACTTCCAAGAGCAGCCCTACATCACCGAGTGGTTCACCGACGAGCAGGTCGCCGCGGTCCGCGAGAAGGAGACCCAGGTCTACGAGCACGTGCACGGGCTCATCGACCGCGGCATCGCCAGCGGCGAGTTCTACGAAAGCGACTCACACGTCCTGGCCCTCGGATACATCGGGATGACGCTCGGTGCCTATCGCTGGCTGCGGCCGAGCGGACGACGCAGCGCCAAGGAGATCGCCGCCGAATTCAGTACCGCGCTGCTGCGTGGCCTGATTCGCGATGAGGCGGTCCGGGTCCAGTCCCCGCTCGGAACACCCAAAGCGCAGATCGTCGCGCCATGACAGACCTGTTTCGCCTCGACGGCAAGGTCGCCGTCGTCACCGGCGGCGGCCGTGGCATCGGGCTGATGATCGCCCGCGGACTGCTGCAGGCCGGGGCGACCGTGTACCTGTCCAGCCGCAAAAAGGCCGAGTTGGACTCCGCCGTCGCCGAACTCTCCGCCCACGGGCCGGTGCAGGCGATTGCGGCCGACCTCGGCACGGCCGACGGGGTCGACGCGTTGGTCGCTGAGCTCTCCGAGCGAGAGGACGCCGTCCACGCGCTGTTCAACAACGCCGGCGCCGCCTGGGGAGCGCCGCTGGCCGAGTTTCCCGAGTCCGGCTTCGACAAGGTGATGAACGTCAACGTCAAGGGCGTCTTCCTGCTGACCCGCGCGCTGGTGCCGATGCTCACCGCCGGAGCGAGCGACGGCGATCCGGCCCGCGTGATCAACACCGGCAGCATCGACGGGATCGTTCCGCCGGGACGCGGCCGGGACAACTTCTCCTACAGCGCCAGCAAGGCCGCTGTGCACATGCTGACCCAGCACCTCGCCGGAGAGTTGGCGCCGCGGATTCTGGTCAACGCGATCGCGCCCGGGCTCTTCGAATCCCGGATGACCAAAGAGCTGTTAGCGGCCGGCTCGGACGCGGTGGGCGCGGGCTTTCCACTGGGCCGGATCGGGCAGCCCGACGACATGGCGGGCATCGCGGTCTTTCTCGCCAGCCGGGCCAGCAGCTACATCACCGGCGCGGTGATTCCGGTAGACGGCGGCGTCAGCGTCATCCGGTGACCCTGATTGTCCTGCTCATCCTCCTCGCGCTGCGGGCGCTGCGTCGTCGCCGGACGTAGGCAACACCCGGCCCAGGAATTCGAGTTGATCGGCGATCACGCGCTCGAAGGCGTCGCCGACATAAATCTCGAAATGCCCTTCCGGATAGAGCTTTACCTCGCCGCGGGGCGCCGTCGCCGCATAGCGGCGGGTCGGTCCGGGCGGCGCGACCGTGTCGGACTCACAGATGCAGAACAGGATCGGGCAGGGCACCTTCGCCGCGAGTCGGCCCGGCCGGTAGGGCAACAGCTTCACACCGATGCGAGCCGCCACCTCGTTGCGCATCTCGACGCCCTCTGGCACCAGAGCCAGATAGCCGGGGTAGGCGTCGGGCGACGTCATCAGCGCGACGTCACCGGGGTGGCCGGCGGTCGGCACCATCACCGGGTTGCCGCCGAAGCGGGCGGTGACGAGGTCGCGGGTGGCCAACGCGGTGAGGCGCGCGCTGATCAGGGGGTTGATCGCGCCCAGCGATGCGACGCTGTCGGTGAACGGGCACTGCGCCACCACCGCCGCGATACCCGGCACCCGAGCAGCGGTGGCGATCACATGGCCGCCGCTGAAAGACGTGCCCCACAAGCCGATTCGACGCGGATCGATCCCGGGCAGCGTGCGGGCGAATGCGGCGGCAACCGTCCAGTCCTGTAGCTGCATCCGGATGTCGAGCAGTTGACGGGGTGCGCCCTCACTGTCGCCGAAGTTTCGGTAGTCGAATACCAGGCAGGCGTAACCGGCCGCGGCGAAACGTTCGGCGTAGGCGTCGAGACGCATCGTGCGAACCGCGCCCAACCCGTGCGCCATCACCAGCAGCGGCGCCTGTGCATCCGCGCCGCCACCGTCGGGCCGATACAGCCACGCGCTGATCCGGTCGCTGCCGGAGTTGAACCAGACATCTTCACGCTGCATGACACTCATCCTGCACGGCGGTCGAGGCGTGTGGTAGACCGGCGCCATGGCCGCGGATGTGCTGCAGCAGGTGTCGTCGCTGGTGGGGGCGAATTACGTCAGCACCGATCCCGACGTCTTGGCGGGCCGCAGCGTGGACCACACCGGCCGCTACCGTGGCCACGCGAGCGCTCTGGTGCGGCCCGGTTCGGCCGGCGAAGTGGCCGAGGTATTGCGGTTATGCCGCGACGCCGGAGCCCATGTGACCATCCAGGGCGGCCGGACGTCGTTAGTGGCCGGGACTGTCCCGGAACACGACGACGTGTTGTTGTCCACCGAAAGGCTCTGTGCCGTCGGCGATGTCGACGCGACTGAACGTCGTGTCACGGCCGGGGCCGGCGCGACGTTGAGCGCGGTGCAGCGCGCCGCGAGCGCGGCCGGTCTGGTGTTCGGCGTCGACCTCGCCGCGCGGGACACCGCGACCGTCGGGGGAATGGCCTCGACCAACGCCGGCGGATTGCGCACGGTGCGGTACGGCAACATGGGCAGCCAGGTCATCGGGATGGACGTTGCACTGCCGGACGGCTCGCTGGTGCGACGGCATTCGCAGGTGCGGGCCGACAACACCGGCTACGACCTGCCGTCGCTGTTCGTCGGCGCAGAAGGAACACTCGGCGTGATCACTGCGCTCGACCTGCGCCTGCACCCGGATCCGGCGCATCGCGTCACCGCCGTCTGCGGTTTCGACGAGCTCAGCGCGTTGGTCGACGCCGGCCGGCTGTTCCGCGAGCTGGACGGCATCGCGGCGCTGGAGTTGATCGACGGCTCGGCCGCCGCGCTGGCCGAAGAGCATCTCGGCACTGCCCCCGCCGGTGCACGGCCGCTGGCTGCTGCTGGTCGAGCTGGCGGCCGACCATGACCAGACCGAGCGGCTTGCCGACGCGCTGGAGGGTGTACGAAATCGAGCGAGCCCGCGGTGGGTGTCGATAATGCTGCGCAGCAACGGCTTTGGCGGGTCCGCGAGTCGCTGGCCGAGGTAGTCGGGGTGTACGGGCCGCCACTGAAGTTCGATGTGTCGCTGCCGCTGTCCGCGGTGGCCGGGTTCGCACGCGACGCCGAGGCGCTCGTGCGGCGGCACGCGGCCGACGCCATCGGGGTGCTGTTCGGCCACATCGGTGAGGGCAACCTGCATCTGAATGTGTTGCGCTGCAGCGCAGAGCAGGAAAAGGAGCTGTACGCCGCGATGATGGACCTGATCGCCCAATGTGGCGGCAACGTCAGCTCCGAGCACGGGGTCGGCAGCCGTAAGCGTCGCTACCTCGCCATGTCCCGGGACGCCGCCGATATCGCGGCGATGCGATCGTTGAAGTCGGCGTTCGACCCGACCGGCTATCTCAACGCCGCGGTGCTGTTCGACTGAGTGCTGCCGGCGTGAATCGCGATAATAACATGCAAACCATTCACTTGAGCCGCACAATATCTGACAGCATGAGACACACTGTCAGCTCGAAGCCGTGCTTTGCTGTGTCAGAAGATATTGAAGCGAAGCGAAGGGACGCATGTGAACGCCGTTCGCCGGTGGTGGCGTCAAGGCGACCAATTTGACTGGTTGACTCTGTATTTGAATACCCGGGGTATCCGGTTGATCTGGCGGGCCATGATCGCTGCCGTGATCGCGTCGATGGCCGCTAGTTCCGGGTGTCGTGCTGGCCGGGCCGACCCTGCCGCGCTACCCAGTCGCGGAAATCGTCGCGCCGGTTGCCAGCGGCGTCGGCATGACCGTGGCGTTGCTCTGGCTGATCCGTTGGCCCACCCGCGGCCAATCCATCGTGTTCGCGCTGACGGGGAGCGTCTGCATCACGGCGTCCTGCCTCGTGCAACGCGACCCGCTCGCGGCGTTGCTGGGTTCTTTCGCGTTTGCTGTGCTCGGCGGCTACATAGCCTTCTTTCACACCGCGCAATACATGGTCGTTAACCTCGCGATCGCCATGACCACCGTCGTGACGATAGCGGCGCGCCTCGTCCGTTCGTACGACATCTTCGTGGCGGGCTCCGGATTAATGCTTGTTCTGGTACTCAATGTGGCATTCCCCATTGCGGTGCAATGGCTTGTCCATGCGCTTGCCAGTGAATTACGACAATCAAGCCGCGACGCGTTAACCGGTTTGTTGATCCGCCGGGCCTTTTATCAATCGACGTACGGATTGCTGCTGCGCCGTCGGGAGGAACCAAATTATTTGGGTCGCGGCGATGATCGATCTGGATAACTTCAAGCGCCTCAACGACACTCAAGGACATGCCACTGGCGACCAGGCATTGGCCGAGGTGGCCGGTGCTCTCCGCCTGGCCTGCCCGCCCACATCGATTATCGCGCGCTTTGGCGGCGAAGAATTCGTCGTCGCCGACATCTACCACACCGACGACTTGCACGAGATCGCCGAACATCTACGCAATGCCGTCGGCGCTACCCGTTACCCCATCACAGCCAGCATCGGCATCGTCTGCACCCCGCTGGGCCCGAGCTTCGACCCTGCCGAGCGGGAACTCATCAACGATCTGATCAACGCCGCCGACACGGCGATGTACGCCGCCAAACGGGCCGGCGGAAACCAGAGCCGCTCCGACCATTTCGACCCATCTTCGGACGCCGCGTTCAAAGGAAGCGCCGCGAAGGCGACCCGAAGATAGGACTGGCCAGACTCGCTGATCTCCTGCGGGGTTAGTCCGCCGGAGCCTTGATTCCGACCGCGTGCCGCAGCTGCGCCAGAAATTCTTCGGCGTCGTCGCTGCGAATCATGTAGTGCGAGAACGCCACTCGGATCGCAGTGGCCGCCTTGACCGCGGCATTGGGGCCGGGTACCAGCCGCTGCAGACCGTCGCGCATCTGCGGGATGACGTTCGAGAACTGGGTGATGACGTGCTCGGGTTCGATGTCGACCATCCGCACGCCGGTATACGAATGCTGGTAGTCGACGATGAAGCGCAGCGCCGCGTCGAGTTTGTCGGTGCCTTTGAGTCCGGCCGTTGCCCGGCCCATACCGCTTTCGAAGGTGAGCCGTTCGTACTGGGAGAACGCCGAGAGCAGGTCCTCTTTGGAGGCGAACCAGCGATACAGCGTCGGCCTGGACACCCCCGCCTGAACGGCGACGTCAGACAGGCTGAGCTTGCGCTTGCCGTTGCGGCCGAGGACCTCAGCGGTGGCCGCGAGGATCCGCTGTTGCGTCGAGCTGTCGCCCTCGATGGTCGACGTCTGGTCCATACCCACAACTTTACAAAATTAGGGTGAAGTGTCACGCTGTTTTCGTGCCACTGGTAGCTGACTACCCGAGCTTAGCTGGGCAAGCCCGAAATGCCGGACGTCTGCGGTGAGCCACGCCAGAGCGGTCGTCATCACCGAAGCGTCATCGCCGGTCGCGTGCGCGACCGCGGCACGGTTGGCGGCGGGCGGGCACCTGGTCATGATGGGCAGCCGCCGCCCGCACATCTGCGAGGAGTTTGCGGCCCGGCTTCGGTCCGGGGGTGCCTCGGTGTTCGCCGCTCACCTGGACCTGGCCGACCCGCCCTCTATCGATCTATTCCTGGAGTCCGCCGATTATCTGGTGGGTGAGGTCGACGTGCTGATCAGCACGGCCGGTGTCGTTGATAGGTCTTGGGCGGGTGCGCAACACCTTGTGGGACACGTCGTTCCGCCCATGATCGACAATGGCCGCGGTGACGTCGTGCTGCTCAGCCCGGAACTGCTCGGGGCGTCGCCGGTGGGGGCGGACCGGATGCTCGAGGCGTGGGTCAGCGGTCTCGACGCCGAATTCGTCGGAACGGGTGTACGCGCCTCGATCGTCCGCTCGACCGGCGCGGTGCCACCGGCTGACGCGGGCTGCTTGATCGCCTCTGCCATCAGCTCGCCTGACCAGATGCACCTGCGTGTCGTCGACGTGATTCCGTCGCGCCGCGAAAGTGCAACCAGCGACGGCCTATCTCGGGAAATGCGTTACTAGTTGCACTCTCGCGGTCAGCCAGGCCGGCGGCGCACCAGTACGGACTGTTGAATACTGCCCACGGCCCCGGTCTCGTCGAACAGCGTGCCCACCGTCGTGCCGATGCCGTCTGGGCCGTAATTGGTCTCGGCACGGACCCCGACCCACTCCCCGTCGGGCACCCGGTGCACGTGCACGACGAGGTCATTGTTCAAGAACGTCCACTTGGTGATGTCGATCTTGGAGCCAATTCCATTGGCGCAGTCGGCAACCGCGAACAGCCGCTCCAACGGGGTCATCGTCTCGCCGTTGACCAGGCTGGTCGTCGGCTTGATCCAGGACTCGCCCGGCCCGTCGTTGAGTGGCTTGGTCAGCCAGCGCCAATCGAGGCTGTGCACGTAGTTGCGGTCGAAGTTCTTCGCCAGATCGCGGCTGCGGGCCTCGCCGAGTGGACGCGGCAGCGGCGCGGAGGCATGCAGCAGTTCTGCGGTGTCGAGTTTCTGCAGCCGCCACCCGGTGGCTCGCGCCGTCGGCCGTGGCTTGCCATCGGGTCCTAGCGCCAACGTTTCGGCGCTGATCAGTTCGATCTGCTTGCCGGGTCGCTCGACTTTCGAGCGAACCCACATGTCGCCATCGGCGGGGACCGGACCCAGCAGGTCGACCGCGACCCGGCTCAGGCGGGTGTCGTCGCGCGGCGCGCAGCGTTCCAGCGCGCGGACCAGCAGCGCCGACACCGGCGCGGCATGCTGAATCGCGGCGGTCCACGTGCTGCGGACTAAGTCTGTGGCAGTGAACTTTTCGCCCACCGGGTCGGCGGCGTCGCTCAACTCGTAGTAGGAATCAGTCATCGTTGGTCTTTTACAGCGGTCGCGCCCGGAGTATCCACGATCACTGTGTCCACTCGGGAGAGCCGCGTGCCGACCAGACGTTTGGGGTAGGCGTCGCTGCTCGAGAGCATGAACAGCGTGCGTCCGGCGACCCCGCCGAGCATGCAGGCGATCGCCGCGCGATCGCCGATGTCGATGCGATGCGTCACGTGCCCGTTGCTGCCATCGGCGACGATCCGCTCGAATTGGTGCGCCAGCGTCATCGCCGTCCACACACCGCCCTCAGCGTCGAGACAGATGCCGTCTGGCGGTCCGTCGAGCCCATCGGCGAAGACTCGTCGATCGGACAGGTCGCCGCCCTCGTCGATGGTGTACGCGGTCAACCGCCGGCCGATCGACTCGGCGACGATCAGGGTCTGGTGGTCGGGCGTGACCGCCATGCCGTTGGGGAAGTCCAGTTCGCGTGCCACCACGCTGACGGTGTCGTCGGGGTCGACCCGCAGGATCACGCCGCCTTCGTATGCCTGCGATCCGATGTAGGCCCGGCCGTGGTGGTCGACGACCATGTCACCGAGATCGGCCGGTGCCAGCGCGCTCAAATCAGCTACATCGCTTACGGTTTCGCCGTCGTAGCACAGCAGCTTCCGGTCTTCGGTGGACACGATCAACAGCGTCCCGTCCGGACGGAAGCCCAGGCCGGAGGGGGCGTGTCCGGGCAGCTGAAGCGTGGTCATCGACCCGCCGAGAGTGACGGTGTGCACGGCCTCGCCGAGCATGTCGGAGAACCACAGCAGACCCTCGAACCAGCGCGGGCCTTCACCGAAGCAGAACCCGGTCGCCAGCGGGGTCAATCCGTCGACCATCGCTGTCGTGCCCAACGTCGTCGCTCCTTCGCGGCGGAGAACGGACCGGCCTGTCACCCGGTTGGCTTTACAGATTATCGTACAAATGTCACGCGGTAGCTTGCAGGGACACCGTCGGCGCTCAGCGAAGGAGAGCGGCAGATGTATTTCACCATCACCCACCCGATGCACAGCCACCCCTACAACCCGGAGTTGGTCACGGGCGAGGGCATCGCGAAAGTGGCCGCAGCCGCTGAGGCCGCCGGTATTCACGGCTTCGGGTTCACCGACCACCCGGCGCCGACTCAGCGTTGGCTCGAAGCCGGCGGGCATGACGCGCTGGACCCGTTTGTCGCGATGGGCTACGCCGCGGCTCACACCACCACGCTGCGGCTGATCCCCAACATCGTGGTGCTGCCGTATCGAAATCCATTCGTAGTGGCCAAGTCTGGCGCGACGCTCGACCTGTTGTCCGGTGGCAGGTTCACCCTCGCCGTCGGTGTCGGCTACCTCAAGCGGGAATTTGCCGCGCTTGGGATCGACTTCGAGGAGCGCGCCGCGCTGTTCGATGAGGCACTCGACGCGATCCGCGCCATCTGGACCTCCGACGACGTCACGTTCGAGGGCACGCACTTCAGCGCCCACGGGATCACTGCGCATCCCCGACCGGTGAGCGATCCGCATCCGCCGATCTGGATCGGCGGCAACACCGGGGCAGCCCGCCGACGGGTCGCCGAGAAGGGTGACGGCTGGTGCCCCTTCGCTGCGCCACCGCAGCTGGCGCAGACCGCGCGGACAGCGGCGATGGATTCCATCGAAGCCCTCGCCGACGGCATCGAAGATCTGCGCCGACGGCTCGACAAGGCGGACCGGGACCCCTCGAAGATCGACATCGTCTTCGGCAACTTCGAGGGTGGCAGCCCGGCCGCCGACGACTTCAACCCCGAGGCCTACCTGGGCGGCCTGGAACGGCTGGCGAAGCTGGGCGTGAACTGGGTGCAGGTGGGCCTGCCGGGCGACAGTCTGGCGCACGCGCTGGAAGCGATCGATCGGTTCAAGAGCCTGGTGATCGACGCTTCCTGACGATTGGATGGCTTTACAAGTTTTGACGAGAATGTCATTCTCGCTAAGTGACAACAGACTCTGAGCAGAAGCACTGGTCGGTCGCCGGCCTCTTGGACTTGTTCGATGCCCGCGAAGCCGGAGACGGCCGGTTCACCGCCGACACCGGCATCGCTGCCGAGGACGAACGTCAGGTGGTCGAGGGCACCCAGGTGCTCGCGCAGGTGATTGTCGCTGTCGCCAAACGTTTTCCGGAGAAGTCGGTGCGCTCGGCGCACGCCGTGTTCGCCCGCGCCGTGCTGGTCGGGCCGCCGGTCGAGATCGACATCGACGTCGTCGCCGAGGGGCGCACGACGGCGACCGCGGTGGTTGGCGTGTCGCAGAACGGACGGCGCGCCATCACGGTGACTACGCTGCTGGACGTGCCGTCGGGCGACGTCATCCGCCACCACCTGCCCCGTCCCGAGGTTGCCGCGCCCCGCGACGCCAACGACGGCGGGATGCCGATGGCCGGACGGGAACTGCGGCTCGTCGATGTCGTCGATGTGAATAGCCCCGACGAGGTCGGACCCCCGGAGCTGTACGCCTGGCTGCACTACGACCCCATCCCGGGCCGGGATGAGCTGGCGAAGGCATTGGTCGCGTATTTCACCGGACACCTTGGTATTTCGACCACGATGCGTGCCCACGAGGGCATTGGCACCGCCCAGTCGCATCTGACCGTGTCGACCGCGCCGATGACGGTGTCGGTCAGCTTCCACGAACCGGTGGCGTGGACGGGCTGGCTGCTCTACACCCACGAAAGTACCCAGGTGGGTGCGGGCATGTCGTATATCCGCGGCGCCGTGCACACCGAGGAAGGTGAGCTGATCGCGTCGTTCGCTCAGGACGCGCTGATCCGACCGCTGCGTACCACCGACAACGCCATCAAAACCGAAGCGCGGCTGTAACAGTCATGGACTTCTCCGCCGTCGAACTCTCCCCGGACGACACGGAATTCCGGGATCGGTTGCGGGCATTCCTGGTCGACGTGGTCACCGACGAGGTGATCCGCCGCGACCGGGAGACGGGGGAGAATTTCGACGAGGGCGTGCATCTGGCGCTGGGCGCCGAGGGCTATCTGGCCGCCGACTGGAACGACGTGCCCGACGGTGGCTTCAGCGCGTTGCGACGGCGCATCTGGGATTTGGAGATCGGCCGGGCGCACACGCCGTGGTTCCACTGGGGCACCACCGCCGTGGTGGCGAAGATGGTGCGCCAATTCGGACCGCCGGAACTCACCGACGAGGTGCTGCCCGGCGTGCTCGCCGGTGACACCCGGCTGTGCCTGGGCTACACCGAACCCGAGGGCGGATCGGATGTCGCGACGTGCAAAACCCGCGCGGTGCGGGATGGCGACGGATCCAGCTGGATCATCAACGGCTCCAAGATGTTCACCTCGAACGCGCACAATGCGAAATACGTTTTCCTGCTGACCAATACCGACCCTGATGGGCCAAAACACAAGAACCTCACCATGTTTCTGGTGCCCCTCGACACGCCGGGCGTCGATATCCAGGGCATCCGCACCGTCGACGGTGACCGCACCAACATCGTCTACTACAGCGACGTGCGGGTCGATGACAGATATCGCATCGGTGAGGTGAACGGCGGTTGGGGAGTGCTACGGGGCGCACTCGACGAGGAGCATGGCACCGCCGAGAAAGAAAACGACGGTCTGCAGAGGGTCGCGGTGATGAGTGAGCACCTGACGCTGATGGCCGAGGCGATCGACCGGATCGCGGCACTGGTCACGCAGCAGGGTGCCGATGGACGCCGCTTGATCGACGACACGTCGGTGGCATATCGCTTGGGCCGCAGCGTTGCTCGCACCGAAGCGGCGCTGAGCACACCGGGGATGTTCGGTCGGGTGGCTAACGCGCAGACCATGCGCGACGTCGCGCCGGACCTGATGGACATCCTGGGTATCGCGTCGGCGCTCCCGGTCGACACCGAGGGGGCCGCCGACGACGGCGGTGCCGAATACATCTTCCGACTGGCGTCACCCGTCGGTATCTACGGCGGCACCCTCGAGGTGTTCCGCAACATGATCGCCCAGCACGCCCTGGGGCTAGGGCGACCGAACTACTCGCCGCCGACCCGACTTGGCTCAAATTAGTGCGTGGGTCTGGATAAGGGCGGGGCCAGTTCGTCGGGTAGCGCGCCCGAATTTCGCTGTGCCTCGGCCTGTTTGGGCTTAGGTACGGTGCCGGTAATGACCGGCCCCGGCAGCCCATCTAGTTGTTTGTTGGTGGTGGTTGTGGTTGGAAGGGTTCGTACCACCACCAGTCGGCGCGCTCGCCGGTGGGCCCCGGGTATGGCGGGACGGCGGGCGGGGGAAGGTTAGGAGGACGTGCCAGCGATCCTGCGCTGAGCCGTCTACCGCAGCTGTCGGTGACACGAGATGTCGGCGGGTCCGGTGATGGTGATGCCGCCCCGGTGGTGCAACCGATGGTGATACGGGCACACCAAGACCAGGTTGAACAACTCGGTCAGACCGCCGTCTTCCCAGTGCCGGATGTGGTGTGCGTGCAAACCTTGGGTGGCTCCACAGCCGGGAACCGCGCAGGTGGGCTGGCGGTGCTCGAGCGCCCGGCGAAGCCGCCGGTTGATCACGCGGGTCGCTCGGCCGGCGCCGATGACCTCGCCGTCACGTTCGAACCAGACTTCACACGTGGCGTCACAGGTCAGGTATCGGCGTTCGGCGTCGGTGAGCAGCGGCCCCAGATGCAGCGCGGCGGCGCGCTGCCAACATCGACGTGCACCACCACGGTGGTGTGCTGCCCGTGCGGCCGGCGGCCGCCTCTCGTCCCATCCAGCCTGGACTAGGCGCATAAACGCCTCGACGGTGCTCGGCAACGGCGGCGTAATTCTTTGACGCGCCGTCGCCATCGCCGCGATCCTGCTTCCACTCGGCGAACAGCGCATCACGATGAGACGCCAGTGCCGCGTCGAACTTCGCCGCGTCCTCGTGGGGGAGTGTGATCCGCCAGCAGCTGAACTCCTCGCCGGAGGTCTTGGTGATCAAGGGCTGCGGCTGCGGCCGCGAATCGGGTTCGGGTCGCGGTTCTAGCTTGACCGCGGTGCGCAGCTGGTTGACCGTGGCGCAGCGCGCCAGCTGCGCGTAATGCTCATCGGAACCCTCGCCCGCCCGTGCGGCGATGACGCCGACCTGATCCAGCGACAGTCGACCCTCCCGCATGCCTGCCGCGCAGCGGGGAAACTCCTGCCCGGCTCGCCACGGTGGCGACCGTGTGGGCATTTCCCGATGACCAGCCCAGTTTCCAGGCCACCAGCGCCGCCACCGACCGCGCACCCGTAGCCCCGCAGAGCTCGTCGCGATCCAGCTCGGCGACGATCTCCACGATGCGCCCATCAATGGCGTTGCGCTGTCCGGCCAACTCCGCCAACTCCTCGAACAACACCTCAACCCGCTCAGCAGGGCTCACCGCCGCGGAAGGTGATGCGGTCAAGGACATGTCGCCATCATTACAGCCGGGTACGACAAGTTGCGGCTGGCGACCCGCGCCGAGGTACCAAGGTGCTCGACCGCGCGAGATCCACTCGCGAAAACCACACGATCTACACCACAGGTCGCGCCGAAGGCGGTCTCCACGATGCGCGTGGGGCGACCGAACTATTCGCCGCCGAGGTCCTGAACGGGCAGCTCGGCAACCCCCGCCGTGCGGTCGGCGTCGAAGCTGAAAAAGCCTGCGATGGGCCGGCTTTCCGGCGGGGGATCAAGGTAGCACCAGGCCACGTCCTGGATTTCGGTATCGCCGACGACAGCCGACCAGTAGGTTGCGTAGCCCTTGTAGTTGCAGTAGGTCGATGTATTCGATTGCCGCAGAAGCTCTCTGCGCACGTGTGCCGGATGGACGTAAAGTAGCGGATCCAAGGCGGTCTCAAACACGATCACCGTTTCGTCGGTGTCCACCAGCGTGGTGTCGGCCACCTGGACCCGCAACCGCCGGGTCGTGGGTCGGCAATCGACGCGGTGATACGGGTTCGGCGGGTAGTGCACGAGCGTGCGTCCCTCTTCGATCCAGGTGTCCACCGCAT
>CAVWLG010000024.1:0-193703 GCA_963755805.1 uncultured Actinomycetota bacterium | reverse complement strand
CTGAGCAGGAAAAGGAGTTGTACGCCGCGATGATGGATCTGATCGCCGGATGCGGCGGCAACGTCAGCTCCGAGCACGGGGTCGGCAGCCGTAAGCGTCGCTACCTCGGCATGTCCCGGGACGCCGCCGATATCGCGGCGATGCGATCGTTGAAGTCGGCGTTCGACCCGACCGGCTATCTCAACGCCGCGGTCTATCGACTGAGGCTCGGCAGGAATCACGCTTAATAAATGCAAACCATTCTCTTGAGCCGCACAATATCTGAGAGCATGAGACACACTGTCAGCCGAAGCGTGCCGTGCTGTGCCAGAAGAAATTGAAGCGAAGCGAGGGACGCATGTGAACGCCGTTCGGCGGTGGTGGCGTCAAGGCGACCAGTTTGACTGGTTAAGTCTGTACCTCAATACCCGAGGTATCCGGTTTATCTGGCGGGCCATGATCGCTGCCGTGATCGCGTCGATGGCCGCTGTTCCCGGTGTCCTGCTGGCGGGGCCGACCCTGCCGCGTTACCCAGTCGCGGAAATCGTCGCACCGGTTGCCAGCGGCGTCGGCATGACCGTGGCGATGCTCTGGCTGATCCGTTGGCCCACCCGCGGCCAATCGGTCCTGTTCGCGCTGACGGGGAGCGTCTGCATCACGGCGTCCTGCCTCGTGTAACGCGATCCGCTCGCTGCGTTGCTGGGTTCTTTCGCGTTTGCTGTGCTTGGTGGCTACATTGCTTTCTTTCACACCGCGCAATACATGGTCGCTAACTTCGCGATCGCCATGACCACCGCCGTGACGATAGCGGCGCGTCTCGGCCGTTCGTACGACATCTTCGTGGCGGGCTGCGGATTAATGCTTGTTTTGGTGCTCAATGTCGCGTTTCCCATGGCGGTGCAATGGCTTGTCCATGCGCTTGCCAGCGAATTACGGCGATCAAGCCGCGACGCGTTAACAGGATTGTTTATCCGCCGGGCCTTTTATCAATCGACCTACGGGTTGCTGCTGCGCCGCCGGGCGGAGCCAAGTTATTTGGTCGCGGCGATGATCGATTTGGATAACTTCAAGCGCCTCAACGATACTCAAGGCCATGCCACTGGCGACCAGGCGTTGGTCGCGGTGGCCGGTGCTCTCCGTCTGGCCTGCCCGCCCACATCGATTATCGCGCGCTTTGGCGGCGAAGAATTCGTCGTCGCCGACATCTACCACACCGACGACTTGCACGACGTCGCCGAACATCTACGCAATGCCGTCGGCCTCCCGTTACCCATCACGGCCAGCATCGGCATCGTCTGCACCCCGCTGGGCCCGAGCTTCGACCCTGCCGAGCGGGATCTCATCAACGATTTAGTCAACGCCGCCGACACGGCGATGTACGCCGCCAAACGGGCCGGCGGAAACCAGAGCCGCTCCGACCATTTCGACCCATCTTCGGACGCTGCGTTCACAGGAAGCGCCGCGAAGGCGACTCGAAGATAGGACTGGCCAGACTCGCTGATCTCTGCGGAGTTAGTCCGCCGGAGCCTTGATTCCGACCGCGTGCCGCAGCTGCGCCAGAAACTCTTCGGCGTCGTCGCTGCGAATCATGTAGTGCGAGAACGCGACTCGTATCGCAGTGGCCGCCTTGACCGCGGCATTGGGGCCGGGTACCAGCCGCTGCAGACCGTCGCGCATCTGCGGGATGACGTTCGAGAACTGGGTGATGACGTGCTCGGGTTCGATGTCGACCATCCGCACGCCGGTATACGAATGCTGGTAGTCGACGATGAAGCGCAGCGCCGCGTCGAGCTTGTCGGTGCCTTTGAGTCCGGCCGTAGCCCGGCCCATACCGCTTTCGAAGGTGAGCCGTTCGTACTGGGAGAACGCCGAGAGCAGGTCCTCTTTGGAGGCGAACCAGCGATACAGCGTCGGCCTGGAAACCCCCGCCTGAACGGCGACGTCGGACAGGCTGAGCTTGCGCTTGCCATTGCGGCCGAGGACCTCAGCGGTGGCCGCGAGGATCCGCTGTTGCGTCGAGCTGTCGCCCTCGATGGTCGACGTCTGGTCCATACCCGCAACTTTACAAAATTAGGGCGAAGTGTCACGCTGTTTTCGTGCCACTGGTAGCTGACTACCCGAGCTTAGCTGGGCAAGCCCGAAATGCCGGATGTCTGCGGTGAACCACGCCAGAGCGGTCGTCATCACCGAAGCGTCATCGCCGGTCGCGTGCGCGACCGCGGCACGGTTGGCGGCGGGCGGGCACCTGGTCATGATGGGCAGCCGCCGGCCGCACATCTGCGAGGAGTTTGCGGCCCGGCTTCGGTCCGGGGGCGCTCGGTGTTCGCCGCTCACCTGGACCTGGCCGACCCGCCCTCGATCGATCTCTTCCTGGAGTCCGCCGACTATCTGGTGGGTGAGGTCGACGTGCTGATCAGCACCGCCGGTGTCGTCGATAGGTCTTGGGCGGGTGCGCAACACCTTGTGGGACAACTCGTTCCGCCGATGATCGACAGCGGCCGCGGTGACGTCGTGCTGCTCAGCCCGGAACTGGTCGGGGCGTCGCCGGTCGGGGCAGACCGGATGCTCGAGGCGTGGGTCAGCGGTCTGGACGCCGAATTCGTCGGAACCGGCGTACGCGCCTCGATCGTTCGCTCGACCGGCGCGGTACCACCGGCTGACGCCGGCTGCCTGATCGCCGCGGCCATCAGCTCGCCCGACCAGATGCACCTGCGTGTCGTCGACGTCATTCCGTCGCGCCGCGAAAGTGCAACAGCGACGGCCTTCTCGGGAAATGCGTTACTAGCTGCACTCTGCGGTCAGCCAGGTCGTCGGCGCACCAGCACCGACTGCTGAATGCTGCCCACGGCCCCGGTCTCGTCGAACAGCGTGCCCACCGTCGTCCCGATGCCGTCCGGGCCGTAATTGGTCTCGGCACGGATGCCGACCCACTCGCCGTCGGGGATCCGGTGCACGTGCACGACGAGGTCGTTGTTCAAGAACGTCCACTTGGTGATGTCGATCTTGGAGCCAATTCCATTGGCGCAGTCGGCAACCGCGAACAGCCGCTCCAACGGCGTCATCGTCTCGCCGTTGACCAGGCTGGTCGTCGGCTTGATCCAGGACTCGCCCGGCCCGTCGTTGAGCGGCTTGGTCAGCCAGCGCCAATCGAGGCTGTGCACGTAGTTGCGGTCGAAGTTCTTCGCCAGATCGCGGCTGCGGGCCTCGCTGAGTGGACGCGGCAGCGGCGCGGGGGCATGCACCAGTTCTGCGGTGTCGAGCCGCTGCAGCCGCCAGCCGGTGGCCCGTGCCGTCGGCCGTGGCTGGCCATCGGGTCCTAGCGCCAATGTTTCGGCGCTGATCAATTCGATCTGCTTGCCGGGGCGCTCGACTTTCGAGCGAACCCACATGTCGCCGTCGGCGGGGACCGGACCCAGCAGGTCGACCGCGACCCGGCTCAGGCGGGTGTCGTCGCGAGGCGCGCAGCGTTCCAGCGCGCGGACCAGCAGCGCCGACACCGGCGCGGCATGCTGAATCGCGGCGGTCCACGTGCTGCGGACTAAGTCTGTGGCAGTGAACTTTTCGCCCACCGGGTCGGCGGCGTCGATCAACTCGTAGTAGGAATCAGTCATCGTCGGTCTTCCACGGCGGTCACGCCCGGAGTATCCACGATCACTGTGTCCACTCGGGAGAGCCGCGTGCCGACCAGACGCTTGGGGTAGGCGTCGCTGCTCGAGAGCATGAACAGCGTGCGGCCAGCGACCCCGCCGAGCATGCAGGCGATCGCCGCGCGATCGCCGATGTCGATGCGATGCGTCACGTGCCCGTTGCCGCCATCGGCGACGATCCGCTCGAACTGGTGCGCCAGCGTCATCGCCGTCCACACCCCGCCCTCGGCGTCGAGACAGATGCCGTCTGGCGGTCCGTCCAGGCCATCGGCGAAGACCCGTCGATCGGACAGGTCGCCGCCCTCGTCGATGGTGTACGCGGTCAACCGCCGGCCGATCGACTCGGCGACGATCAGGGTCTGGTGGTCGGGCGTGATCGCCATGCCGTTGGGGAAGTCCAGTTCGCGTGCCACCACGCTGACGGTGTCGTCGGGGTCGACCCGCAGGATCACGCCGCCTTCGAATGCCTGCGACCCGATGTAGGCCCGGCCGTGGTGGTCGATGACCATGTCACCGAGGTCGGCCGGTGCGAGCGCGCTCAAATCGGCTACGTGCTGACGTTTTCGCCGTCATAAGCCAGCAGCTTCCGGTCTTCGGTGGACACGATCAGCAGCGTCCCGTCCGGCCGGAAGCCCAGGCCGGAGGGCGCGTGTCCGGGCAACGGCAGCGTGGTCATCGACCCGCCGACGAGTGACGGTGTGCACGGCCTCGCCGAGCATGTCGGAGAACCACAGCAGACCTTCGAACCAGCGCGGGCCTTCACCGAAGCAGAACCCGGTCGCCAGCGGGGTCAATCCGTCGACCATCGCTGTCGTGCCCAACGTCGTCGCTCCTTCGCGGCGGAGAACGGACCGGCCTGTCACCCGGTTGGCTTTACAGATTATCGTACAAATGTCACGCGGTAGCTTGCAGGGACACCGTCGGCGCTCAGCGAAGGAGAGCGGCAGATGTATTTCACCATCACCCACCCGATGCACAGCCACCCCTACAACCCGGAGTTGGTCACGGGCGAGGGCATCGCGAAAGTGGCCGCAGCCGCTGAGGCCGCCGGTATTCACGGCTTCGGGTTCACCGACCACCCGGCGCCGACTCAGCGTTGGCTCGAAGCCGGCGGGCATGACGCGCTGGACCCGTTTGTCGCGATGGGATACGCCGCGGCTCACACCACCACGCTGCGGCTGATCCCCAACATCGTGGTGCTGCCGTATCGAAATCCATTCGTAGTGGCCAAGTCTGGCGCGACGCTCGACCTGTTGTCCGGTGGCAGGTTCACCCTCGCCGTCGGTGTCGGCTACCTCAAGCGGGAATTCGCCGCGCTTGGGATCGACTTCGAGGAGCGCGCCGCACTGTTCGATGAGGCACTCGACGCGATCCGCGCCATCTGGACCTCCGACGACGTCACGTTCGAGGGCACGCACTTCAGCGCCCACGGCATCACTGCGCATCCCCGACCGGTGAGCGATCCGCATCCGCCGATCTGGATCGGCGGCAACACCGGGGCAGCCCGCCGACGGGTCGCCGAGAAGGGTGACGGCTGGTGCCCCTTCGCTGCGCCACCGCAGCTGGCGCAGACCGCGCGTACAGCGGCGATGGATTCCATCGAGGCCCTCGCCGACGGCATCGAAGATCTGCGCCGACGGCTCGACAAGGCGGACCGGGACCCCTCGAAGATCGACATCGTCTTCGGCAACTTCGAGGGCGGCAGCCCGGCCGCCGACGACTTCAACCCCGAGGCCTACCTGGGCGGCCTGGAACGGCTGGCGAAGCTGGGCGTGAACTGGGTGCAGGTGGGCCTGCCGGGCGACAGTCTGGCGCACGCGCTGGAAGCGATCGATCGGTTCAAGAGCCTGGTGATCGACGCTTCCTGACGATTGGATGGCTTTACAAGTTTTGATGAGAATGTCATTCTCGCTAAGTGACAACAGACTCTGAGCAGAAGCACTGGTCGGTCGCCGGCCTCTTGGACTTGTTCGATGCCCGCGAAGCCGGAGACGGCCGGTTCACCGCCGACACCGGCATCGCTGCCGAGGACGAACGTCAGGTGGTCGAGGGCACCCAGGTGCTCGCGCAGGTGATTGTCGCTGTCGCCAAACGTTTTCCGGAGAAGTCGGTGCGCTCGGCGCACGCCGTGTTCGCCCGCGCCGTGCTGGTCGGGCCGCCGGTCGAGATCGACATCGACGTCGTCGCCGAGGGGCGCACGACGGCGACCGCGGTGGTTGGCGTGTCGCAGAACGGACGGCGCGCCATCACGGTGACCACGCTGCTGGACGTGCCGTCGGGCGACGTCATCCGCCACCACCTGCCCCGTCCCGAGGTGGCCGCGCCCCGCGACGCCAACGACGGCGGGATGCCGATGGCCGGACGGGAACTGCGGCTCGTCGATGTCGTCGATGTGAATAGCCCCGACGAGGTCGGACCCCCGGAGCTGTACGCCTGGCTGCACTACGACCCCATCCCGGGCCGGGATGAGCTGGCGAAGGCATTGGTCGCGTATTTCACCGGCCACCTTGGTATTTCGACCACGATGCGCGCCCACGAGGGCATCGGCACCGCCCAGTCGCATCTGACCGTGTCGACCGCGCCGATGACGGTGTCGGTCAGCTTCCACGAACCGGTGGCGTGGACGGGCTGGCTGCTCTACACCCACGAAAGCACCCAGGTGGGTGCGGGCATGTCGTATATCCGCGGCGCCGTGCACACCGAGGAGGGTGAGCTGATCGCGTCGTTCGCTCAGGACGCGCTGATCCGGCCGCTGCGTACCACCGACAACGCCATCAAAACCGAAGCGCGGCTGTAACAGTCATGGACTTCTCCGCCGTCGAACTCTCCCCGGACGACACGGAATTCCGGGATCGGTTGCGGGCATTCCTGGTCGACGTGGTCACCGACGAGGTGATCCGCCGGGACCGGGAGACGGGGGAGAACTTCGACGAGGGCGTGCACCTGGCGCTGGGCGCCGAGGGCTATCTGGCCGCCGACTGGAACGACGTGCCCGACGGCGGGTTCAGCGCGTTGCGCCGGCGCATCTGGGATTTGGAGATCGGCCGGGCGCACACGCCGTGGTTCCACTGGGGCACCACCGCCGTGGTGGCGAAGATGGTGCGCCAATTCGGACCGCCGGAACTCACCGACGAGGTGCTGCCCGGCGTGCTCGCCGGTGACACCCGGCTGTGCCTGGGCTACACCGAACCCGAGGGCGGATCGGATGTCGCGACGTGCAAAACCCGCGCGGTGCGGGATGGCGACGGATCCAGCTGGATCATTAACGGCTCCAAGATGTTCACCTCGAACGCGCACAATGCGAAATACGTCTTCCTGCTGACCAATACCGACCCTGATGGGCCAAAGCACAAGAACCTCACCATGTTTCTGGTGCCCCTCGACACGCCGGGCGTCGATATCCAGGGCATCCGCACCGTCGACGGTGACCGCACCAACATCGTCTACTACAGCGACGTGCGGGTCGATGACAGATATCGCATCGGTGAGGTGAACGGCGGTTGGGGAGTGCTACGGGGCGCGCTCGACGAGGAGCATGGCACCGCCGAAAAAGAAAACGACGGTCTGCAGAGGGTCGCGGTGATGAGTGAGCACCTGACGCTGATGGCCGAGGCGATCGACCGGATCGCGGCACTGGTCACGCAGCAGGGTGCCGATGGACGCCGCTTGATCGACGACACGTCGGTGGCATATCGCTTGGGCCGCAGCGTTGCTCGCACCGAAGCGGCGCTGAGCACACCGGGGATGTTCGGTCGGGTGGCTAACGCGCAGACCATGCGCGACGTCGCGCCGGACCTGATGGACATCCTGGGTATCGCGTCGGCGCTCCCGGTCGACACCGAGGGGGCCGCCGACGACGGCGGCGCCGAATACATCTTCCGACTGGCGTCACCCGTCGGTATCTACGGCGGCACCCTCGAGGTGTTCCGCAACATGATCGCCCAGCACGCCCTGGGGCTAGGGCGACCGAACTACTCGCCGCCGACCCGACTTGGCTCAAATTAGTGCGTGGGTCTGGATAAGGGCGGGGCCAGTTCGTCGGGTAGCGCGCCCGAATTTCGCTGTCCCTCGGCCTGTTTGGGCTTAGGTACGGTGCCGGTAATGACCGGCCCCGGCAGCCCATCTAGTTGTTTGTTGGTGGTGGTTGTGGTTGGAAGGGTTCGTACCACCACCAGTCGGCGCGCTCGCCGGTGGGCCCCGGGTATGGCGGGACGGCGGGCGGGGGAAGGTTGGGAGGACGTGCCAGCGATCCTGCGCTGAGCCGTCTACCGCAGCTGTCGGTGACGACGAGATCGTCGGCGGGTCCGGTGATGGTGATGCCGCCCCGGTGGTGCAACCGATGGTGATACGGGCATACCAAGACCAGGTTGAACAACTCGGTCAGACCGCCGTCTTCCCAGTGCCGGATGTGGTGTGCGTGCAAACCTCGGGTGGCTCCACAGCCGGGAACCGCGCAGGTGGGATGGCGGTGCTCGAGCGCCCGGCGAAGCCGCCGGTTGATCACGCGGGTCGCTCGGCCGGCGCCGATGACCTCGCCGTGACGTTCGAACCAGACTTCACACGTGGCGTCACAGGTCAGGTATCGGCGTTCGGCGTCGGTGAGCAGCGGCCCCAGATGCAGCGCGGCGGCGCGCTGCCCAACATCGACGTGCACCACCACGGTGGTGTGCTGCCCGTGCGGCCGCCGCGCCGCCTCGTCGTCCCATCCAGCCTGGACTAGGCGCATAAACGCCTCGACGGTGCTCGGCAACGGGGGACGATTCTTTGACGTGCGCTCGCTCGTGCCGTGAGCCTGCTTCCACTCGGCGAACAGCGCATCACGATGAGACGCCAGTGCCGCGTCGAACTTCGCCGCGTCCTCGTGGGGGAGTGTGATCCGCCAGCAGCTGAACTCCTCGCCGGAGGTCTTGGTGATCAAGGGCTGCGGCTGCGGCCGCGAATCGGGTTCGGGTCGCGGTTCTAGCTTGACCGCGGTGCGCAGCTGGTTGACCGTGGCGCAGCGCGCCAGCTGCGCGTAATGCTCATCAGAACCCTCGCCCGCCCGCGCCGCGATGACGCCGACCTGATCCAGCGACAGTCGACCCTCGGCCATGCCTGCCGCGCAGCGGGGAAACTCCTGCCAGCCGGCTCGCCACGGTGGCGACCGTGTGGGCATTTCCCGATGACCAACCCAGCTTCCAGGCCACCAGCGCCGCCACCGACCGCGCACCGGTAGCCCCGCACAGCTCATCGCGATCCAGCTCAGCGACGATCTCCACGATGCGCCCATCAATGGCGTTGCGCTGTCCGGCCAACTCCGCCAACTCCTCGAACAACACCTCAACCCGCTCAGCAGGACTCACCGCCGCCGAAGGTGTTGCCGTCAAGGACATGTGGCCATCATGACAGCCGGGTACGACAAGTTGCGGCTGGCGACCCGCGCCGAGGTACCAAGGTGCTCGACCGCGCGAGATCCACTCGCGAAAACCACACGATCTACACCACAGGTCGCGCCGAAGGCGGTATCCACGATGCGCGTGGGGCGCCCGAACTACTCGCCGCCGAGGTCCTGAACGGGCAGCTCGGCAACCACCGCCGTGCGGTCGGCGTCGAAGCTGAAAAAGCCTGTGATGGGCCGACTTTCCGGCGGGGGATCGAGGTAGCACCAGGCCACGTCCTGGATTTCGGTATCGCCGACGACAGCCGACCAGTAGGTTGCGTAGCCCTTGTAGTTGCAGTAGGTCGATGTATTCGATTGCCGCAGAAGCTCTCTGCGCACGTGTGCCGGGTGGACATAAAGCCGCGGATCCAAGGCGGTCTCGAACACGATCACCGTTTCGTCGGTGTCCACCAGCGTGGTGTCGGCCACCTGGACCCGCAACCGCCGGGTGGTGGGCCGGCAGTCGACGCGGTGATAAGGGTTGGGCGGATAGTGCACCAGGGTGCGGCCTTCTTCGATCCAGGTGTCCACCGCATCCCACGGCACCTGCACGAATCCTGGTGCCTCGGTAACGGGATCACTGGGCAGGTCGGGCACCAGGTCGGTGGGAAACGCGTAGCTGAGCGGGCGATCCGGCCGATGCACCAGCAACGCACGCTCGGTGTCGATCACCGCCTGCCCGTCTTTGATCGCCTGGATGCGACGGGGATGCGGCTCGACGTAGACCACGTCGGCGGGCACCGTCGGCGAAAACCACCCGGCCGGAGCACTGCTCAGCGGCCCGTGCCCGGTGACCATGCTCATAATTTTTGAGCGTACGCGTGGCATGGTGTGTGACATGGCCGGACCGATGGAAGGCATCAACGTCGTGGAGCTCGGCGTCTGGGTGGCCGGACCTGCGGCGGGCGGCATCCTCGCCGATTGGGGCGCCGACGTCATCAAGATCGAGCCGCCGACCGGCGACCCGGCCCGGATGTTCGGCCGCATGCTCGGTCTCGACGTCGACGTCAGCCCACCGTTCGAGATGGACAATCGGTCCAAACGCAGCGTCGTCCTCGACCTGACCACCGCAGATGGCCGCCGTACCGCACTCGAATTGATCAGCGGCGCAGACGTTTTCATCACCAACGTTCGGCCTGGGGCATTGCGCCGGCTCGGGCTGGACTACGAGTCGCTGGCCGTGGATCACCCGCGGCTGGTGTACGGGCTGATCACCGGCTACGGCGAGACCGGGCCGGATGCCGATCGTGCCGCCTACGACGTCGCGGCATTCTGGGCCCGCGGTGGGCTGGCGCACCTGCTGACCCGCCCCGGTGAGACGCCGCCGTTCCAGCGCGGTGGGATGGGTGATCACTCCGCCGGTATGACGCTGGCCGCGGCCGTCTGCGCCGCGCTGGTGGCGAGGGGCCGCACCGGAACCGGTCAGTTGGTCAGCACCTCGCTCTACCGTCAGGGCGCCTACACCGTCAGCTTCGACCTGAACACCTACCTGATGTCGGGTCAGCCGATCGCGATCGGGCAACGCGAGACGATGTTCAACCCGTGCATGAACAACTACGCCACCGCCGATGGCCGGCGATTCTGGATCGTCGGGCTGGAGGTCGACCGGCACTGGCCCCCGTTGTGCCGCGCCGTCGGCAAGGCCGAATGGCTGGATGATCCGCGATTCGTCGACGCGCGATCCCGCGCCGTCAACGCCGTTGAGCTGATCGGCGAGCTGGATCAAATCTTCGCCACCAAGTCTCTGGACGAGTGGTCCGAGATCTTCGCCGGCGAACCGGACTTCTTCTGGTCGCCGGTCAACACCATCGAGGATGTCATCGCTGACGAGCAGTTTCACGCCGCGGGCGGCATGGTCGACGTGCCGGATGGACACGCGGTCATACCGATGGTCGCGACACCGGCCGATTTCCACGGCACACCGTGGGCGCCGCGCTCGCCGGCGCCGCAACTCGGCCAGCACACCGACGAGGTCCTCGCGGAGCTCGAAGCACGGCGGCATTCTTGATCGAATCGAAACTTTACAGATTGTTGTAAAAGTGTCACGCTGGGTCCTGGGGTCGTCGAACGCGCTGTGGCGTTCGATCTACTGAAGGGATGCGATGGTGGCCTTCGAGGCGGACTTCGAGCATCGGCAGCCACCCACGCCGCGTCGCGACAGCGGATCGGTCAAATACCGTCTCGACGTCGTTGCCTCCAGTGCTGCGGACGTGGTGGGCTCGATCGGCGGCTGGCTCTACGACCGGGTGCGGGCCGGCTGGGACGTCAATGTGTTGCTACCGCAGGAGTGTGACGTTCGTCCGCTGCAGATCCTCGGCGTGCACGCGATAGATCTCGATCCGCACCTCCTCGCCGCGAGCACCGAATGCGCGGCCCGCGGTCTGGCCGTCAGCGCGGACATGTTCGCCGCCGACGTGCGTATCCGGCAAGAGGTGCTGGCGGCGTCTGGATCGCTGGATGACGGAAGTGACTCTCTGGCATGAGGATTGGCCGCTGAGCGTCGGGCATCGAACCAGCACCGTGCAGCATGTGCTCTCCGGTGCTGCCCGCGCCTTCAAACGTCACGCGCTCGCCGCGGCCGGCCTGCCGGGGGAGGTCGGCCCGACCGAGACGCTGCGCAGCGACATGAAAACCTCGCTGCCGGTTGATTCCGAACTGATCCCGGTTGGCTGATGCGCACGTACCACAGCCATACCCTGCTGTATCTGCACGAGACGATCGCGCTTGGGTTCGGGGTCGAGCGACCAATTCACCCAGGCATTCACCGACGTCTATCAGCCGATGATGCAGGAGTTGGGCGCGCGATTGTTCGCCCTCTGGGAATCGACGCCGTACAACGGGCACTGGCCGCAGGTGACGATCATCTGGGAGATCGACGCCTTCGCTGACTATGCGCGGATCGGGTCGGCCCAGGCGCGCGGCGGCAGCCACCACGGAGCTGCCGGGACATGGGCGGCCTTTCTCGCCGGGATTGGCGCTTCCGGTGAGGGCCGGATCATGTATCCGGGGCCGAGCAACAGAACCATCGCCCAACTGCGGGACGCGAATTTCAGTGCGTCCGTAGTGATTCAAGAGATCATGCAGACCAAGCCCGGCCGCCAGGACGACTACATCCGCGAATTGGAGCGACTCTACGTGCCGTGGTCGGAACGGACCGGTAAGCACTGGTTGGGTTCGTTCACCACCACGTTCCGCTTCAACGAGGTGATCCATTACTGGGCGCTCGAAGGCGGCTGGGAGTGCTTCGCCGAGCACTACCCGTCGTGGAAGGAAAGCCCGCCGGCCGAGATCGTCACCTGGATGAGCGTTGCCCCGGCCTTGCGCGACGGCTGGGAAGATTCGATCCTGCAAGCACTTCCGCCTTCGCCGCTGCAATGAACGATTTCAGCTACGACCCGTTCGACCCGGCGGTGATGGCTGACCCACTGCCGTACTACCGGGTTCTGCGTGAGCGACATCCGGTGTACTACCTGCCGAAGTGGGACACGTTCGCGCTGTCGCGTTTCGACGACATCTGGGATGTGCTGGCCCTCAACGACGGAACTTTCGTCGCGTCGGAAGGAACGCTGCCGGCGGCGGCTGTGCTGGCCCACCACAATCAGGGGCCGGTCGCCGATCCGCCGTTGCACCCGTTGCCGTTTCACGCCGTGTTCGACGCGCCGATCTACGACGGCGTACGCCGGGCGCACAGTCAGTCGTTCCGGCCCAAGCGGGCGGCCGGATGGGAAGCCCGGATCCGCGAGCTGGCCAACGAGCGGCTGGACGAACTGCTGCCACGCGGCACCTTCGACCTGACCCAGGATTACGGGGGCATCGTCGTCGCCTCGGTGGTATGTGAATTGCTCGGTATACCAGTCGAATTCGCGGCAGATGTGCTGTCGGCTGTGAACGCGGGCAGCCTGGCCGAACCCGGCAGCGGCGTCGACACCGCCGCGGCCCGGCCGAACTACCTGGAGCATCTGATTCCTGCGGTCCGGCGGCGACGAGCCGCCGACGACGGTGAGCTACCGGTGGTCGACGGCCTGCTCGGCTACCGGCTGCCCGACGACAGCGCGCTCGACGACGTCGAAGTGGCCACCCAGATGCTGTGCGTGTTCATCGGCGGAACCGAAACCGTGCCCAAGGTCGTGGCGCACGGACTGTGGGAACTGCTGCGGCATCCTGACCAACTGGCCGCGGTACGCGCCGATCCGTCCGACAATGTGGCCGTCGCGCGAGAGGAGATGATCCGCTACTGCGCACCTGCCCAGTGGTTCGCCCGCACCTCGCGCAAACCGTTCACGATTCACGACATCACCATCGAACCGGGCCAGCGCATCATCACCCTGCTCGCCTCAGCCAACCGGGACGAACGCGAGTACCCAGAACCCGACGAGTTCATCTGGAATCGCCCCGCGGGCCGCTCGTTGGCGTTCGGCCGCGGACAACATTTCTGTCTGGGCTATCACCTGGCCCGATTGGAAGTGTCGATCCTGGTGACCGAATGGCTGCGCCGCGTGCCGGACTACCGCATCATCGACGAGGCGGCGTACCGCCCGCCGTCCAGCTTCCAGTGGGGCTGGAGCAGGTTGCCCGTGGAGGTGTGACATGTGGTCCTACCGGATCGTCGCGCCCTATCAGTTCGAACGGACCTCGATCGACGAGAAGACACCCGACTGCCTCACCGACGGCCAAGTGTTGCTGCAGTTCCTGGCCGCCGGTGTCTGCGGCAGTGACATGCCGGCTTTCCGCGGCGTCCGTGGCGTATTGCCCGGCGACGACGGGCGCAGCGGTGCCGAGAAAGACGGCTACCCGATCCACGAAGTCGTCGGCGAAGTCATCGCCAGCCGGCACAACCGGCATCATCCCGGAGATCGGGTGGTGGGCTGGGCGTCGGGCTTCGACGGCCTGATGGAGCGGGTCGTCACCGACGGAAACCAGGTGACGTCCTACGACCCGACGCTGAGCCCGGCGCAGGCCGTCGGGCTGCAACCGCTCGCCTGCGTCCTCTACGCGATCGAGCAACTGCCCGATCTCGCCGGCCGCCACGTCGGCGTGATTGGGCAGGGTTCGATCGGACTGCTGTTCTCGTCCGCGGCCAAAGCCGCGGGTGCCCGCCAGGTCACCGGCGTCGACCCGGTCGACCGCGGCGAGATCGCCGCGACGTTCGGCACCGACACCTATGTGCGGGCCACCAGCGACCGCTGGGTCAGCCACCTCCACCGCGACGACCGGCCGGATGTCGTGATCGAGACCGTCGGGCATCAGGTGGCAACTCTGAATCATGCGATCGAAGCCACCGCGCCCGGCGGCACGGTGTTCTACTTCGGCGTGCCCGACGACGACAGCTACCCGATCAGCATGCGGACCATGCTGCGCCGCAACCTGACGCTGAAATCCGGTGTAGCACTTGATCGTCCACGGATGCTCGAACTTGCCAACAAATTCGCCGCCGAACATCGCGAGTCTGCTGGCCGACTATTCGACCCACACCTTCGGCATCGACGATGTCCAGGCCGCTTTCGAACTGGCCTGCCCGCCCCGTTCCCGGGCGCGGCAAGATCGCGATCGTGGCGTAATGACCGCCAGCCACCTGCAGCGAGCGCTCGCCTCGGGTGAACCCGTATGGGGCGGCTGGATCACCGGACCGACCGCCATCGGGCCTGAGGAGTTCGCCCGGGCCGGATACGACTACGTCGGCTTCGACGCCCAACACGGCTACATCGACGACGCCGACATCGCAAACATGTTGCGCCGCATCGAACACGTACCCATCGGAACCGCGGTGCGACTGCCCAACGCTGATGCGGCGCCCATCGGGCGGGTGCTCGACGCCGGCGCCGACGCCATCATCGTCGCGATGATCGAGTCGGCCGACCAGGCGGCCGCCGCGGTGGCCGCCACCCGCTACCCGCCCGCAGGCGCGCGCAGCTTCGGACCGCTGAGGGCCAGCCTCGGCGCCGATACCGCCGCGCTGGAGGCACGGGTCAGCGTGTTCGCGATGATCGAGACCGCCGCGGCTCTGGCCGATGTCGACGCGATCTGCGCGGTGCCCGGGCTGGCCGGAATCTACGTCGGACCCGCGGATCTGGCGATCTCGATGGGTGTCGACGCCGCCAAGGCCACCACCGACCCGGACGTGCGGGCAGCCATCAGCGGCATTCACGAGGCCGCGTCGGCCGCCGGATTGGTGCCGGCCATCCATGCCGGCAACGGTAAGGTCGGACATGCCATGGCGCAGATAGGTTTTCGCATGATCACCCTGGCCGCGGAATCGCAAGCCCTGCGGCGCGGCGCCGCTGCGGGCCTCGAGGAAGCGCGGGGTGCGCGATGACCGGGCGGGTAGCGCTGGTCACCGGGGCCGCCCGCGGGCAGGGCTGGGCCATCACCCAACGGTTACGCGCCGACGGGTTTTCGGTGGCCGCGTGCGACGTCAACGCGGCCGAGCTGCGCGCCGCGGTCGACAGCCTGGGCGATGAGGCGGTGATCGGGATACCGCTCGACGTGACATTGGCGTGGGAATGGCAGCAAGCCGTGGCGACGACGCTCGACCGGTTCGGATCGCTGAGCACCCTGGTCAACAACGCGGGCCTGTTGCACCGTGCGTCGATCGCCGACGAGTCGGTTGACGGTTTCGAAAAGTCCTGGCGGGTAAACTGTCTGGGCGCCTTCATTGGTATCCAAGCAGTGCTCGAGCAGCTGCGTGTGGCCGACGGCGCGGCCATCGTCAACACCTGCAGCACCGGCGCGATCCGGCCGTTCCCGAACCACATCGCCTACGGCTCGGCGAAATGGGCGTTGCGCGGGCTGACCCAGGCCGCGGCCGGTGAACTCGCCACCGCGGGAATCCGGGTCAACGCGGTGTTCCCGGGGCCCATCGCGACGCCGATGCTGGACGCGGACACCCAGGAGCGGTTGGCGGCGGCGTCGGCGTTCGGCCGCATCGGCCAACCGTCCGAAGTGGCCGACGCGGTCGCGTTCCTGGTGTCGGAGCAGGCGTCGTTCATCACCGGCTCGGAACTGGTCATCGACGGCGGACAATGCCTCAAAATCCAGTAACGGACGAGCGCCTCGACCCGGTCCTGCGTGCCGTCGCGACGACCCGCACCGACCTGTCGCATGTCGGCCCGATCCGCGCGGGGCTGGACGAACGTCGCCGCGCAGCGCTTGACCGCACCGACGCCATCGGGTTATCGATCAGCGATGCGATCGCATCCGGCGTAGCTGTGCGCATCTACCGTGGCGCGCCGTCCGCCGGCGCCCACCGTCATCTATTGCCACGCAGGCGGATTCGTGCTCGGCAACCTGGACACCGACCACCGGCAGTGCGTCGAACTGGCCCGCCGCGGTCAGTGTTCGGTCGTCTCGCTGGATTACCGGCTGGCGCCAGAGCACCCGTATCCGGCCGCACTCGAGGACGCGGTCGCGGTGCTGAATTGGGTGGTCACCAACGCCGACGAATGGGGCGTCGACGCCTCGCGCATCGCGGTGGCCGGAAGCAGCGCCGGCGGCGCGTTGGCGGCCTGCCTTGCGCAACGGTCTGCCGACGGGTCGCTGCCACCGTTGGTGTTTCAGCTGTTGCATCAGCCTGTGCTCGACGACCGGGTGACGGGATCCAAGACGGAGTTCGACGCGACGCCGGCGTTCGACGGACCCGCCACCGAACTGATGTGGCGCTATTACCTGGGCGAGGTCCAACCGTCGGCCGATTCTGTTCCGGCCCGACGGAATCCATTGCGCGGGTTGCCCGCAGCATTCATCACCTGCTCGGACATCGATCCGCTTCGCGACGAAGCGCTCGACTACGCGCTGCGGTTGCTACGCGACGGGGTCGCCGCCGAAGTGCACGTCTTCGCCGGCACCTGTCATGGGTTCGACTCGCTGCTACCCGACTGGGAAGTCGCCGATCAACTGTTCGCGCTACAGGGTCGTGCGCTGAGGCGAGCGTTCTATGGGGCTTAGGCCGCGTCGAACGAGATCAGCTGACGCACGGCACGACCGTCGGCGAGTTGATCCATCGCGGAGTTGATGTCGTCCAAGGCAATCGTCGAGGACACCAGCGATTCCACCGGTAACCGGCCCGAACGCCACAGCTCCACGAATTGCGGGATGTCGCGGTCCGGCACCGCCGACCCCAGGTAGCTGCCGATCAGCGACCGGCCTTCGGCCACAAAACCCAACGGGGACACACTGATCCGCGCGTCCGGCCGCGGCAGGCCGACAGTGATGGTCCGGCCGCCCGCGGCCGTGAGCGCGATGGACGTCTCCAGGGCAGCGGGATGCCCGGCGGCCTCGACTACCACGGCCGCCTTCACGCCGGCGTCGATGGCCTCTTGCGGTGTGTAGACCTCGTGGGCTCCGAGAGTGCTTGCACCGACTAGCTTTTCGGGAAGCTGGTCGACGCCGATCACGTGGACGCCGGCGTATGACAGCGCTGTCATCACCGCGGCCATGCCGACACCACCGAGGCCGACGACGGCCACTGTTTGCCCGGGCTGCGGCTTGCCGACGTTGAGCACCGCGCCACCGCCGGTCAGCATCGCGCAGCCGAGCAGCGCGGCAACCGGGGGAGGGACATCGTCGGGCACCGGGACGACGCTGGCCCGATTGACCACCGCGTGCGTCGCGAAACCTGAGACACCCAAGTGATGAAAGACCTTGTCGTCACCGCGACTAAGCCGCATCCCGCCGCCCAGCAGCGTCCCGGCATTGTTGGCCGCGCTGCCCGGTTTACAAGGAGTCAGCCCGTCGGTCACGCACGCCGTGCAGTGACCGCAACGCGGCAGGAACGTCATCACCACCCGCTGGCCGACGGTCACGTCGTTGACGCCGTCGCCGACCCGCTCGATGATTCCGGCCGCCTCGTGACCGAGCAGCATCGGCGTCGGCCGCACCCGGTTGCCGTCCACCACGGACAAGTCGGAATGGCAGACGCCCGCGGCCTCGATGCGCACCAGCAGCTCATCGGCGCCGGGCGGAGCCAGCGCGATGTCGGCAACGGTGATCGGCCGAGACTCCGCGTACGGCCGAGGCGACCCGATCTGCTCCAGCACGGCACCCCGGATTTCCAGCATGGTCGAATACAACCATGAGCTCGATTCCGCCCGCAGCCGACGGGCTCACCAGCCGCGACTTCCCGGTGCACTGGCCGGTGCTGACCCGGTGGGCCGACAACGACATGTTCGGTCACCTCAATAACGCGGTGTACTACCAACTTTTCGACACCGCGATCAACGGCTGGATCGGCACAAACGTCACGCTCGACCCAGTGACGACGTCGGCGCAGGGCATTGTCGCCGAGTCAGGCTGCCGCTATTTCTCGGAACTGCACTTCCCGCAACGGCTTGTCGTCGGGGTGGCCGTCACCCGTCTCGGCAACAGCAGCGTGACTTATCGGCTCGGGGTTTTCCGGGCTGGCGAGGAGCTGGACGACGCTGAGCCGCAGGCCATCGCCGCGATCGGTCACTGGGTGCACGTCTACATCGACAAGACCACCCGCCGGCCGACGCCCATTCCCGAAGACATCCGCGCGCTGCTGTCGACGGCCAGCGTGAGCTAGCGCGTCAAAACGTTCTCGTTATGCTCGGCGAATGCCTTTTGTCAGCAAGACCGTTGAGGTTTCCGCCAACGCCGACACAATCCTGGCCATCGTCGCCGACTTCGAGTCCTACCCCGAGTGGAACGACGGAGTCGAGGGCCTGTGGGTACTGGCCCGCTACGACGACGGGCGCCCCAGCCAGCTGCGTCTCGATGCGAAATTCGAAGCCATTGAGGACAGTTTGATCCAGGCGGTCTACTACCCGAGCCCAACTCAGATCCAGACCGTGCTGCAGCAGGGCAACCTGTTCAAGAAGCAGGAGCAGTTGTTCAGCGTGGTGGACACCGGTTCGTCGTCGCTACTGACCGTGGACCTGGATGTCGAGCCGTCGTTGCCGATTCCGGCGCCGATGGTCAAGCAGCTGGCCGGCAATGTGCTGGACTATCTCGCCGAGAACCTCAAGAAGCGCGCCGAGGATCTGGCCGCCAAGTAGCTAGTCCCAGATCCCGCTGCTGGCCAATCGCTCGGTCAGCCGACGCGCTCCGTCGTTGAAGCCCCAATCGGTGTGCTCGACGACGGCGGCGGTGTCCCGGCGGCGCAGCGCCGCGATCACCTTTCGGTGGTTGCTTACCGCGGCGGCGCCCCACTCCGGATCTGTGGCGTAGACCATCAGCGGCATGTACCGGGCGACATGCAGGAGAAACCACGCCAGCTTGATCCGCCCGGTGGAGCGGTTGAAGGTGCGGTGAAACGCGAACTCCGTCGCCGCGATCGCTTCGACGTCCCCGGCGGCGACAACGGTGGTCAGCACATCGGTGAGGTGTTCGAGGTCGTCGATCTCGGCGTCGGTGATGCGCTGGGCCGCCGAGGTGGCAAGCTCCTTGGCGATGGTCGCCTGTACCCAGAAGATGTCGTCGACGTCCTGGCGGCTGAGCGGCAACACCACATGTCCGCGATGCGGCTCGAGTTGCACCATTCCTTCGCCGCGCAGCTTCAGCAGCGCCTCGCGCACCGGAGTCACGCTGACGCCGAGTTTGGCGGCGGTCTCGTCGAGCCGGATGAATGTTCCCGGTCGCAGCGCGCCCGACATGATGGCGGCCCGCAAATGGCCCGCGACCTCGTCGGACAGCTGGGCCCGGCGCAGCGGAAGCCGCGTGGCGGCGAGCGCGCTCACCGAACTCATCGGGGTTGTCTTCGTGACGCCAAGACCATAGTGTGACCCAGAAAACACCAAGTTTTATCAAATATCAACTTAAGCAGAGGGCTTAGGACAGAAGGGAATCGACCAGTTGACCGCGCAGTTGACCGGCCACGGCGGCCAAGACACCCGCGACGCTGTCGGTGATGCTTTAGAGCAGCCGTACCTGGCGCGACGACAGAATTGGGTCAACCAACTCGAACGGCACGCCTTCATGCAGCCGGGCGCGACTGCGCTTGAGGTTCATGGGCAACACCCTCACGTGGGCCGACCTCCGTGACCGGGTCGCCAAGATCGCCGGAGCCTTGAGTCGCCGCGGGGTCGCCGACGGCGACCGGGTGATGATCCTGATGCTGAACCGAACCGAGTTCGTCGAGTCGGTCTTGGCCGCCAATCTGATCGGAGCCATCGCCGTCCCGGTCAATTTTCGGCTCACACCGCCGGAGATCGCTTTCCTGGTCGAGGACTGCGAGGCGCGGGTGATGATCACCGAGCCCGTGCTGGCGCCGGTGGCCGCGGCCGTCCGCGGCATCACTGCGGTGTTGGGCACCATCGTGGTGGCCGGCGATTCGGCCGACGAAGGCTTGCTGGCGTACGAGGATCTGGTGACCGAGTCAGGCGATCCGGCCACGCCGGCTGACGTCCCCAACGACTCACCGGCACTGATCATGTACACCTCCGGCACGACCGGCCGGCCCAAGGGCGCCGTGCTGACGCATACCAACCTGACCTGTCAGACCACGGCCAACCTCTATACCCACGGATTCGCGGCCAGCGACGTCGGCTTCATCGGTGTCCCGTTCTTTCACATTGCCGGCATCGGCAACCTGCTGACCGGACTGCTGATGGGTCTTCCCACCGTGATTCATCCGCTCGGTGCCTTCGACCCCGGCCACCTGCTCGACGTCCTGGCCGCCGAAAAGGTCACCGGGATTTTCCTGGTCCCCGCCCAATGGCAGGCGGTTTGTGCTGCGCAGCAGGCGAATCCACGTGATGTGAAGCTGCGGGTGATCTCATGGGGTGCCGCGCCGGCGTCCGATACCCTGCTGCGTCAGATGTCGGAAACCTTCCCCGGGTCGCAGATCCTGGCCGCCTTCGGTCAGACCGAGATGTCCCCGGTGACCTGCATGCTGCTCGGCGAAGACGCGCTCAGAAAGCTCGGCTCGGTGGGCAAGGTGATTCCGACCGTGGCCGCCCGCGTGGTCGATGAGGAGATGAACGACGTGCCCACTGGCGAGGTCGGTGAAATCGTCTATCGCGCACCCACATTGATGAGCGGCTACTGGAACAACCCCGAGGCCACTGCCGAGGCGTTCCATGGTGGCTGGTTCCATTCCGGGGACCTGGTCCGGATGGACGACGAAGGTTATGTCTGGGTGGTCGACCGCAAAAAGGACATGATCATCTCCGGCGGCGAGAACATTTACTGCGCGGAGGTGGAGAACGTCTTGGCCAGTCATCCGGCGATCGTGGAGGTCGCGGTGATCGGCCGACCGCACGAAAAATGGGGCGAAGTGCCGGTCGCGGTCGCGGCGCTCGCAAGCGGCGGGCCGCAGAATCTCAGCATCGAGGACCTCGACGATTTCCTCGGCGAGCGGCTCGCCCGGTACAAGCATCCGAAGGTCCTGGAGATCGTCGAAGCGCTGCCGCGCAACCCGGCCGGCAAGGTGCTCAAGACCGAATTGCGGACGCGTTTCGGCACCTCGGCCGCCGCTCAAACCGGTTCCCCATCAACAGATCCCGCGCCGGGCGAATCAAGCTGACATAACCAAAAACCCGCAGGTCAATAAGACGAAAGGCTAATAACGCCGATGCCATGCACGCCCCCAAGCCCATCGGGTACAGTCCTGTGGTCCGGCTTACTACCTGCCAGTAGTGAGACGCGGGTCACACACTTGGAAACGGGGCGAGGAGGAGCTGTGCGAGACTGTTCGCCGCTCCCCCGTAAGGCGCAGGGTTGCATCGGGAGGGGGTGCCAGTGACCACGACGCAGCCGCGCGTCACTGATTACATCCGTGATCAGCTTGGCCCACCGCTGGTTCTGATCGGCGGTTTCTTCCGGATGTGTGTTCTCGCCGGAAAGGCGTTGTTCCGCCCGCCTTTTCAGTGGAAAGAATTCATCATCCAGTGCTGGTTCATCTTGCGTGTCGCCATCCTGCCGACGATGGCGATCTCCGTGCCGATCACGGCGCTGTTCATCTTCACGTTCAACATCCTGCTGATCCAGGTCGGCGCCGCCGACCTGTCCGGCGCCGGCGCGGGCATCGCCGTCATCACCCAGATCGGCCCGCTCAACACCGTGTTGGTTATCGCCGGTGCGGCGTCGACGGCCATTTGCGCAGACCTGGGCGCGCGCACCATTCGCGAAGAGATCGACGCGATGGAGGTGCTCGGCATCGACCCGATCCACCGACTGGTGGTGCCCCGCGTGCTGGCCTGCTCCTTGGTCGGAATGCTGCTCAACGCGTTGGTCAGCATGGTCGGCTTGGTCGGTGGGTTCGTCTTCGGTGTCTATCTCCAGCACGTGTCGGCGGGCGCCTATCTGGCGACGCTGACCCAGCTCACCGGGCTGCCCGAAGTGGTGATTGCGACGATCAAGGCCTTGTCATTCGGAATGATCGCCGGCCTGGTCGGCTGCTACCGCGGCCTGACGGTCAGCGGCGGTTCCAAGGGTCTGGGTACCGCCGTCAACGAGACCGTGGTGCTCTGCGTGGTGGCGCTGTTCGCGGTCAACGTGGTGCTGACCACCATCGGTGTGCGATACGGAACGGGGCACTGACATGTCGACCCTCCAGGTACTGCGCTCCCGCTTCCCGCGGCTGTCCGGCGACGTTCGTCGCTTCGGCGACACAGCGACCAAACCGCTCGATGAAGCCGGAAAGCTGGGCTGGTTCGCGATCATCGGTGTCCGCGACATGGCGTGGGCGGTGACCCGCTACCGCAAAGAAATCTTGCGACTGATCGCCGAAGTAGGCATGGGCACCGGCGCCATGGCCGTGATCGGCGGCACCGCGGTGATCATCGGTTTCGTCACGCTCTCCGCCGGTTCGCTGGTCGCCATCCAGGGCCTCGCGTCGTTGGGCCATGTCGGACTCGACACCCTGCTCGGGTTCGTCTCCGCTTTCATCAACGTGCGCCTTGTCGCTCCGATCGTCACCGGCATCGCGCTGGCAGCCACGGTCGGCGCCGGCGCCACGGCCGAGCTGGGCGCCATGCGGATCAGCGAGGAGATCGATGCGCTCGAGGTGATGGGCGTCAAGTCCAACGCTTATCTGGTGTCGACCCGGATGCTCGCCGGGCTGGTGGTGATCATCCCGCTCTACTCCGTCGGCTTGATCCTGTCTTTCCTCTCGCCGCAGATCGTGACGACATTCCTGTACGGACAGACGTCCGGCACCTACGACCACTACTTTCGAACGTTCCTGCGCCCCGATGACGTGTTCTGGTCGTTCGTCGACATCATCATCATCGCCGCGGTCGTGATGCTCTCGCACTGCTACTACGGCTACAACGCCAGTGGCGGCCCGGTCGGTGTCGGCGAGGCGGTCGGCCGGTCGATGCGTTTCTCACTGGTGGCTACCCCAGTCGTCATCCTGTTGGCCGAGATGGCGCTCTACGGCGTCAATCCCAACTTCAACTTCACGGTGTAGGGGGGCTATGACGCATCCACGCGGGAAAATCAACAAGGCGCCGTTCCAGCCCTTCCGGGTCGCCGGCGTCGTCGTCTTTCTCATTGCCGCGCTCGTGCTGTGGCTGGTCTACCTGCAGTACAGCGGCGACTTCGTCGACAAGACCAAGCTGACCATGTTGTCCGACCGCGCCGGCCTGGTGATGGACCCCGGTTCGAAGGTCACCTACAACGGCGTGCAGATCGGCCGGGTGGCCGACATCGACGAGATCCAGAAGGATGGCAAGCCCGCCGCCAAGTTCACCCTGGACGTCTATCCCAAGTACCTGCATCTGATTCCGGCGAACGTCGACGCGAAAATCGTGGCCACCACCGTGTTCGGTGAGAAGTACGTGTCGATGACCGCGCCGGAGAACCCACTGCCACAACGGATCACGCCGAAGAATGTGATCGACGCCCGATCGGTGACGACTGAGGTCAACACGCTGTTCCAGACCATCACCTCGATCGCCGAGAAGATCGACCCGGTCAAGGTCAACCTGACCCTGAGCGCCGCGGCGCAGGCGTTGAGCGGGCTGGGCGACAAGTTCGGGCAGTCGATCATCAACGGCAGCGCGGCGCTCGACGAGGTCAATCCGCGGATGCCGATCATCCGCCACGACGTTCAGCAGTTGGCGAAGCTGGGCGACACCTACGCCGACGCGTCCCCCGATCTGCTCGAGTTCCTGAACAACGCAGCGACAACGGCGCACACCGTGCATGCCCAGGAGAAGGACCTGGATCGGGCGCTGCTGGCGGCAAGCCGGATTCGGTGCGACCGGTGCCGAGATCTTCAACAAGGGCGGCCCATACTTCGCGCGGGCGGCCAAGGACCTGGTGCCGACGGCGAAGTTGCTGGACACCTACAGCCCCGAATTTTCTGCACCTTCCGCAATTTGCACGACTCCGAACCGAAGGTTGCCGCGTTCACCAGCCCGTATTCGCTGCGGTCCGAAACCGAGATCTTCTCCGGCCTCGGGCTGGCCCTGAGCCTCCCCGGGCTGGGCATCACTGCGGCCACGTTGGGACTCTCCGCGCTGACCGGCCTGATCGGTGGAGCGCCCAACCCGTACATCTATCCGGAGAACCTGCCCCGGATCAATGCGCACGGCGGTCCGGGCGGCGCGCCGGGTTGCTGGCAGACCATCACCCGCGAGTTGTGGCCCGCGCCGACGCTGATCCTGGACACCGGCAACAGCCTCGCTCCGTACAACCATGTTGATACCGGCTCCCCGTACGCAGTCGAGTACGTCTGGGGCCGCCAAGTGGGGGACCACACGATCAACCCATGAAAATGACCGGAACCCTCGTCAAGCTCGGCATCGTCTCGGTGGTGCTGATCTTCTTCACCGCGCTGATCACCGTCGTGTTCGGTCAGATGCGCTTCGACCGGACCACCACCTACACCGCGGAGTTCAACAACATCAGCGGGCTCCGCGCAGGCCAGTTCGTGCGGGCCTCCGGGGTGGAGATCGGCAAGGTCAAAGACATCGAGCTGATCGACGGTGGCCATCGGGTGCGGGTCGAGTTCAACGTCGACCACAACGTCCCGCTGTATCAGTCCACGACCGCCCAGGTGCGCTACCTCAACCTGATCGGCGACCGTTACCTCGAGCTCAAGCGCGGCGACGGCGAAGGTGGCGACTTGGCTCTTCCGGCGCACGGATTCATTCCGCTGTCGCACACTCAGCCGGCACTGGACCTGGATGCACTGATCGGCGGTTTCAAGCCGCTGTTCCGGGCGCTCGACCCGGAAAAGGTGAACGACATCGCGACGTCCATCATCACCGTGTTCCAGGGAGAGGGCGGCACGATCAACGACATCCTCGACCAGACCGCGCAACTGACGTCCCGCATCGCCGAGCGTGACCAGGCGATCGGCGAGGTGGTCAAGAACCTCAACATCGTGCTGGACACCACCGTCAAGCACCGCAAAGATTTCGACGAGACTGTCGACAATTTCGAGAAACTGATCAGCGGCCTGAACGAACATGCCGAGCCGTTCGCCGCCGGCATCGCGAACATCAGCAATGGGGCCGGGACGGTCGGCGACCTGCTCGCCGATAACCGGACCCTGCTGCACAAGACGCTCAACTACCTCGAGCCCATTCAGCAGCCGATCATCGACCAGCGCGACCTGTGGGACGACCAGATCAAACGGACGCCGATCGGGGTGAACATCGTGGGCAACGCCGCCGGCAACTACGGCGACTGGGTCAACTTCTACTTGTGCGACCTCACCCTCAAGACCAATGGACTGCAGGCCGGCGGCCCGGTCCGCACGGTCAAGATCTGGTCGCAACCGTCGGGTAGGTGCACGCCGTAATGAGGACGTTAGAACCCGCCAACCGGAAGCGGATCGGCCTGATGGGGTTGATCGTGACGGTGATGGTCGTCGGTGTCGGCCAGACCCTGACCAGCACCCCGCAGTTGTTCGCAGAACCCAGTTATTACGGTCTTTTCACCGACTCGGGTCAGCTCAACAAGGGCGACAAGGTGCGGATCGCCGGGGTGGACGTCGGCGACGTCGAGGCCATCAAGATCGACGGCGACCACATCCAGATGAAGTTCTCGACCGGAAGCCAAACCATCGGCACCGAGAGCCGGCTGGCGATCAAAACCGACACCATCCTGGGCAAGAAGGTGCTCGAGATCGAGCCGCGAGGCAGCCAGACGCTGCGGCCTAACGGCACGCTGCCGATTGGGCAAAGCACCACCCCCTACCAGATTTACGACGCTTTCTTCGACGTCACCAAGGCCGCCGCCGGCTGGAACATCGACACCGTCAAACAGTCGCTGCATGTGTTGTCGGAGACCATCGATCAGACGGCTCCGCACCTGAATGCGGCGCTTGACGGGGTGGCCAAGTTCTCCGACACCATCGGCAAGCGCGACGAGCAGGTCACTCATCTGCTCGAGCAGGCCAACAAGATCGCCAGCATCCTGGGTGACCGAAGCCAGCAGGTCGACCGGCTGTTCGTCAACGCCAACAGCTTGCTGGCCGCCTTCAACGAGCGCAGCCAGGCGATCAGCGCGCTACTGAGCAATGTGGCCACGTTCTCGGCCCAGGTGGAGAACCTGATCAACGACAACCCGAACCTCAATCACGTGCTGGAGCAGCTACGCACCGTCAGCGACCTCTTGGACGCCCGCAAAGACGATCTCGCCGCGACGATCAAGAACTTCGGCAAGAGCATCACGGGACTGAACGAAGCAGTGTCGTCGGGTCCGTACTTCAAGGTGCAGCTGACCAACCTGCTGCCGTACTGGATCCTGCAGCCGTGGGTGGACGCCGCCTTCAAGAAGCGCGGCATCGACCCGGAGAACTTCTGGCGCAGTGCCGGGTTGCCGGCGTTCAAGTTCCCCGACCCGAATGGCACGCGGTTCCCCAATGGTGCGCCGCCGCCAGCGCCGCCCGTGCTGGAAGGCACCCCGGATCACCCGTTCCCGGCGGTGGCCCCAGGTTCGCCATGCTCGTACACGCCGACGCCGGAGTTGTTGCCGCGGCCAGGTAACCCGATGCCGTGTGCGGGTATCGACCAAAACCTGGGACCGTTCGGACCGAATGGGCCTTACCCGGCGTTGCCCAACGTGGCTTCCTCGCCGCCGAACCCTGCTGGCCTGCCCCCGACCCCGGGAATTCCGATCGCCGGGCGACCCGGCGAGGTCCAGCCCGACGTGCCGGGCACACCCGTGCCGATCGCACCCGGACCGGTCGGGGGACGCACCGAGCCTCTCGGACCGCTCCCAGGTCCGGCTCCGGGCAATCCCGCCGCGGCTCCGCCGCCAGGACCGTTGCCGGCCGGACCCGCGGCACCGGCCGGGCCCGGGCCGCAGGTACCGGCGCCGTATATCAGCAACACAGGTGGCGCCGGTGGCAGCGGAGCGCAAGGAGGTAATCAGAATTGAGCACCGTCTTTGATATCCGCAACCTCCGGTTGCCGAAGCTGTCACGTGCGGCGATCATCATCGGCGCGCTCGCCGTGGTGGCGGCGCTGGTGCTGGCGTTCTTCGGAATCCAGCTGTACAAGAAGCTGACCAACAACACCGTGGTGGCCTACTTCCCGGTGGCCAACGCCCTGTACAACGGCGACCGGGTCGAGATCATGGGTGTCAAGGTCGGCGCGATCGACAAGGTCGAGCCGGCCGGCGACAAGATGAAGGTCACCTTCCACTACGCCAACAAGTACAAGGTGCCTGCCAACGCGCAAGCGGTGATCCTGAACCCGACGCTGGTGGCATCGCGACTGCTTCAGCTGGAGCCGCCCTACAAGGGCGGGCCGGTGCTGGCCGACAACGCGGTGATCCCGGAAGAACGCACCCAGGTCCCCACCGAATGGGACGAGCTGCGCAACACCGTCACCAACGTCATCGCCAAGCTGGGACCGACAAAGGAGCAGCCCAAGGGGCCGTTCGGTGAGGTCATCGATTCCTTTGCCGACGGCCTGGCCGGCAAGGGCAAGCAGATCAACACCACGTTCAACGACCTGTCGCGAGCGCTGACCGCGCTCAATCAGGGTCGGGGCGACTTCTTCGCCGTGGTGCGCAGCCTCGCGCTGTTCGTCAACGCGCTACACGCGGACGACCAGAAGTTCGTGGCCCTGAACAAGAACCTGGCCCAATTCACCAACAGCCTGACCGGGTCCGACCAGGACCTGTCCAACGCGCTGCAGCAATTCGACAGCCTGCTGACGACGGTGCGGCCGTTCCTCGACAAGAACCGCGAGGTGCTGACGCACGACATCAACAACCTCGCCGACACGACCAACACACTGGTCCAGCCCGAGGTGCTGACCGGGCTGGAGAACGTCCTGCACGTCGCTCCGACCGCGTTTTCCAACCTCAACTTGATCTACCACCCGGCCCACAGCGCCGTCGTCGGGCAACCGGCCGGAACGGTCGGCACGATGGGTTTCGCGAACCCGATGGAATTCCTCTGCAGCGCCATTCAGGCCGGCAGCCGGCTGGGCTATCAGGAATCGGCCGAGCTCTGCGCGCAGTACCTGGCGCCGGTTCTCGACTCGATCAAGTTCAACTACCTGCCGTTCGGCCTCAACCCGTTCAGCCTCGCCGCAACATTGCCCAAGGAAGTCGCCTACTCCGAGGACCGGCTGCATCCGCCGAACGGCTACAAGGACACCACCGTGCCGGGTATCTGGGTGCCCGACACCCCAACCTCGCACCGCAACACCCAGCACGGCTGGATCACCGCACCCGGCATGCAGGGCGTCAAGGTGGGGCCGATCACCGCAGGTTTGCTGACGCCTGATTCGCTGGCTGAGCTGATGGGCGGGCCGGACATCGCGCCGGTGCAGTCGAACCTGCAGACCCCGCCGGGATACCAGAATGCTTACGACGAGCAGCCTCTCGGGCCGGCGCCGTATATCGGATTGCCGGGGAATCCGGGCCCGATACCGCCGCCGCCGCCGGGACCCAACGTGATCCCCGGTCCGGTGGCGCCGACGCCGGCGCCCGGACCGTCGCCGCTGTCAGGTCAGGCGCCGCCCGGACCCGCGTTGCCCGCTGAGGCAGCATCCGCACCAGGAGGGGGTCAGATGATGCGCGTGATGCTCAGTAAAGTCCGCCACCGGATCTGGCACGGGCTGGTGTTGCTCATGGCCGCAATGGTGTTGAGCTCGTGTGGCTGGCACGGCGTCTCGAACGTCTCGCTGCCCGGCGGTCCAGGTGACTCGTCCGGCGCCTACACCGTGTACGTGCAGATGCCGGACACCTTGGCCATCGACGGCAACAGCAAGGTCATGGTGGCCGACGTCTTCGTAGGCTCCATCCGCAAAATCGAGCTCAAAACCCCGGATTTCGAGATCAACGGCCACCGCGCCAAGAACTGGGTGGCCACCCTGACGCTGGGCATCCAGAAGAACGTCAAGCTGCCGAAGAACGCCACCGCCAAGATCGGGCAGACAAGCCTGTTGGGTTCACAGCACATCGAGTTGGCCGCGCCGCCTGATCCGTCGTCGCAGATGCTCAAGAACGGCGACACCATCCCGCTGAAGAACTCGTCGGCCTTCCCCAGTACCGAACAGACACTGGCGAGCCTGGCGATGGTCGTGCGCGGCGGCGGCTTTCAGAATCTCGAGGTGCTGCAGAACGAGGTCACCAAGGTCCTCACCGGCCGGGGCCCGCAGATCCGTGCGTTCCTCGGCAAGCTGGACACTTTCACCCGTGAGCTCAACGCGCAGAGCGACGACATCACCCACGCCATCGACTCGACCAACCGGCTGCTGGCATACGTCGGCAACCGGTCTGATGTGCTGGATCGTGTGTTGACTGAATTCCCGCCGCTGATCAAGTACCTCGCGGCTCCGGAGTATCAGAAGCATCTGGTGGACGCGGTCCAGTCGGTGGGTGCGCTCAGCCAGGCCGCCGCCCAGTACCTGGGTGAGGCTCGGGCCCCGCTGCACCAGGACCTGCTGTCACTGCAGTGCCCGTTGAAGGAACTGGGCAAGTCCTCGCCTTACCTGCTCACCGCGTTGAAGTTGCTCTTCACCGCGCCGTTCGACCTGGACACCGCACCCAAGCTGATCCGAGGCGACTTCATGAACTCCTCGCTCGAGGTGGACACGACGCTGTCGGCCGTCGACAACGCCTTCCTCACCGGCACCGGGTTCTCGGGAGCGTTGCGGGCACTGGAGCAGTCGTACGGTCGGGACCCCAACACGATGATTCCTGACGTGCGTTTCACGCCGAACCCGAACGACGCGCCCGGCGGACCACTGGTGGAGAGGGCGGACCGGCAATGCTGACTCGTGTCATCAAGCGCCAGCTGATCCTGTTCGGCATCTTGACCGCTGTGGCCCTGTTGGTGCTGGGGATCTACTATCTGCGGCTTCCGACGTTGATGGGCATCGGTCAGTACCAGCTGAAAGCCGACCTACCCGCCTCGGGTGGCCTGTATCCGACGTCCAACGTGACCTATCGCGGAGTCACCATCGGCAAGGTAACCGCCGTCGAGCCGACGGAAAAGGGCGCCGAGGCGACGATGAGCATCGACAGCAATTTCAAGATTCCGCTCGACGCGGTGGCCAACGTGCATTCGGTGTCGGCGGTCGGTGAGCAGTATCTGGACCTGGTGTCGCAAGGCAAGTCGCAGGGGTTCTTCTCGCCTGGTCAGCGGATGACAAAGGGCACCGTGCCCAGTGAGATCGGCCCGGCGCTGGACACCGCCAACCGTGGTTTGTCGGTGCTGCCGAAGGAAAAGATCGGGAAGTTGCTCGACGAGACCTCCGAAGCGGTCGGAGGCCTGGGCCCGGCGTTGCAGCGGCTGGTCGACTCCACTCAGGCGATCGTCGGCGACTTCAAGACCAACATCAACCAGGTCGACGACATCATCCAGAACTCGGCGCCGATCCTGGACAGCCAAGCCGTCTCGAGTAACGCGATCGACCGGTGGGCACGCAACCTCAATGTCTTGGGTAAGCAGACCGCGCAGCAGGACTCGCACCTGAAAAGCATTCTGACGCAAGCCGCCCCGACCGCCGACCAGCTGAACTCGGTGTTCAGCGACGTCCGTGAGTCGCTGCCGCAGACCCTGGCCAACACCGAGATCGTCGCCGACATGCTCAAGCGCTACCACCCCGGCCTCGAGCAGGTCTTGGTGATGCTGCCGCAGCTTGGCTCGATCATCCAGGCGATCTCCGCGCCGTACGAAAAAGACCGGATGGCCGCCCTGGACCTCACCCTGGCGATCAACTATCCGGCGCCGTGTCTGACCGGGTTCCGCCCCGCGCCGGAGTGGCGATCGCCATCGGACATCAGCATTGCCCCGCTGCGGGACAACAACTACTGCCGGATTCCGCAGGATTTCCAGGCGAACGCCGTGCGCGGCGCGCGCAACATGCCTTGTATGGATGTCCCCGGCAGACGGGCGCCGACACCGGCGGATTGCCGCAGCGGAAAGCCATATGTGCCCCTGGGGACCAACCCGTGGTACGGCGACCCCAACCAGATCCTGAACTGCCCCGCCCCCGGCGGACGATGCGATCAGGCAGTGAAACCAGGCTTTGTGATCCCGGCGCCATCGGTCAACAACGGCCTGAACCCGCTTGCCTGCCAATCGCCTGCCACCGGGCGGGCAGACACCGCCGCCGAACAGCGATCCGTTGCAGCGGCCGGGCTCGGGCACTGTCCAGTGCAACGGGCAACAGCCCAACCCCTGCATCTACAGTCCGGGCGGGCCGCCAGCGGCCGTCTATAGTCCGATGAGTGGCGAGGTAGCGGGCCCCGACGGTTCTAAGTACTCCGTCAACAACTCACGCAATACAGGAGATGACGGATGGAAGGAGATGCTGGCGCCAGCCGGCTGACCCCGAACGACACGGATCGAAGATCCTTCGTTGGAAGCGGTTGCGATAGCCGACGACACCACCGCTGAGGAAACTGCCGAGGATTCGCTGGAATCCGACGACGCTGCCGACCACGAGATCTCCGAGTCAGACGCCGAAGACCTCAGCACGAGGTCCCAGAAGGCGAGGCAGAAGAGCACGACCCGCGCGGCACCTCGCGTCTGGGCCGCCGCTGGTTCATCGGTATCGCCGCTGCACTTGTGGTGCTCGCCGGCGGACTCGCGGCTGCCGGCTACTTCGTCGCACTACGCTCGCACCACGACAGCCAGGCCACCGCGCGCCGGGATGCCGCCGCGGTGGAAGCCGCGAAGGACTGCGTCGGGGCCACCCAGGCACCCGACATCGGGGCGATGGCCTCCAGCGCGCAGAAGATCGTCGAGTGCGGTGCCGGAGCCTTCCGGTCGCAGGCGATCTTGTACAGCGGGATGCTTGTCGAGGCCTACCAGGCCGCGAACGCCCACGTCCAGGTGTCCGACCTGCGTGCGGCGGTCGAACGCAACAACCCTGACGGCTCCGTCGAGATCCTGGTGCCGCTGCGGGTGAAAATCTCCAACGCCGAGACGCAGAACCAGGAAGCCGGCTACCGCTTGCGGGTGACGATGGTGCTCGACGAGGGTAAGTACCGAATCTCCAAGCTCGACCAGGTGGCGAGGTGACGGTGCTGGTCGAAGCGGCCACAGATACCCAAACCCCACCGGCAGTCGAGGACGCAGCGCCGAACAGGTTGGTGCGCTGGCACATTCGCGCCGCTGCTCTGACGGTGGACCTGCTGCCCGGTGCCGCGGTCATGCTGACGATGGCGCTGGTCTGGCTTTCGACTCCGCCGCAAAGCCTCTGGTGGTGGGCGTCGATATCGGTCCTCGTCTTCGTGACGCTGGCGACCTTGGTCAACCGGGCGGTGCTACCGGCGACCCTCGGGTGGAGCCTGGGTCGAGCACTGCTCGGGATCGAGGTCGTGCGACAAGACGGATCCGCCGTCGGAGTCGGGCGGTTGATGTTGCGGGAACTCGCACATCTGCTCGACACGCTCTCGGCCTTCGTGGGATGGCTTTGGCCGCTGTGGGATTCGCGACGGCGCACCTTCGCCGACTTGCTGCTGCGTACCGAAGTGCGCTGCGTGGCAGACGAACGGCGACCCGCAGACATCCGGCGGCACGCGGCGACCGTCGCCGGGGTGGCTGTGCTGCTGTGCGTCGCAGGCGCCGCGGTCAGTATCTTCGCGATCTACCTGCCCGAACGGGCCGCCGAGCAGACCCGCGGCGCCTTGAACGCACAGGGACCGAAGATCGTCGCCGAAATGCTCACCTACGACCCGAAATCGCTTGCAACAAGACTTCGACCATGCCCGCTCGCTGACCACCGACAAGTATCGAGCGGAGTTGGTCAAGCAGCAGGAGTCGGTGGTCAAGGGTCATCCGGCGGTCAATGAGTATTGGGTGACCGACAGCACGGTGCTGTCTTCAACGCGGGACACCGCAACGATGCTGCTGTTCATGCAGGGCCACCGCGGCGGCGGCGACGAACAACGGTTCATCACCGCCACGGTTCGGGTTTCGTTCGTCAAAGGTAAAGCCGGCCAGTGGCTGGTCGACAACCTGGACGTCGTGACCAAGCCCAAGCCGGCTCCGCCCAAGGCGCCGGCTCCGCCCAAGGGGCAAAAGTGAGCCCCCGCAGAAGGATTCAGCCCGGCGAAGAGCCGCTGCTGAAGGTGCCCAAGCCGACGCTGTGGTCGCGATTACCGTGGCGGCCGACGCTGCCGACGCAGTGGTGGAAACCGTCACGGACCTGGGCGCTGCCCGCGGCGGTGGCCGGTGCCACCGCGCTCACCGTGGGCGCCGTCACGACGTCGTCACTCGTTCTGGTCAATCAGCAAACGCATCACCGGCAAGCCATGCGGGAAGTTGACGTGCTCGGCTACGTCAAGGCGTTCATGACCGGGTTCACCACGCTGGACCCGTTTCACGCCAACGCGTATTTCGACCGGGTAATCGCCAACGCGACTGGGGATTTCGCCAAGCAGTATCACGACAAGCAGAACGACATCCTGGTGCAGATCGCCCAGGCGGAGCCGACCAAGGGAACCACACTTGCCGTAGGCGTGGAGCGCTGGAACGACGACGGTAGCGCCAATGTGATGGTGGCGACTGACGTTTCGTCCAAATCTCCTGACGGAAAGCAAAAAATCCAGAACACAAATCGTTGGGTGGTCACAGCTCAGCGGGAAGGCAACCAGTGGAAGATCAGCAGCCTGCAACAGGTGATCTGACCGACGAATCGGCCGTAGACACCGCCGCCGCTGAGACCGAAGCCGCGCCTGTCGACGAGCCGACCGTCGCGGCGTCAGATGCCGGCGAGTCAGACGTTGACGAGTCGGACTGTCGACGAGTCAGACGTTGACGACGAAAACGCCGACAGCCCAACTGAAGACGGCGAGGGTGACGGCGCCGTTGTCCGTTTTCGTGAGCGATCACCGGCCACCAAGTGGTCGGTGATCGCGGCGGCAGTAGCGGCTGTGCTGTTCGTCGGCGCCGGCGCATTCGCCGGTGCGACCATGCAGCCATACCTGACCGATCGGGCCCTCGTGGCCACCAAGCTGAACGTCGCGCGTACCGCCGCCAACGCGATCACGACGTTGTGGACCTACAACCCGGAGAACATCGACAAGCTGGCCGATCGGGCGTCGCAGTACCTCAGCGGCGACTTCCAAGCCGCCTACCGCAAATACCTCGACGCCCTCGTCGCACCCAACAAGCAGGCCAAGATCACCAACACGACGCAGGTCGTCGGCGCGGCCGTGGAGTCACTGAGTGCGTCGGACGCGACCGCGATCGTCTACACCAATACGGAGTCGACCAGTCCGTCCACCAAAGATGTCCCGTCGCTGAAGTACCTGTCGTATCGGCTTTCGCTGCAACGGGATCACGCACGCTGGCTGGTTACCAAGATGACCACGATCACCTCGCTGGACCTCACCCCCAAGTTCTAGTTGAACGCGAGCCAGCCCGGCAGCGAGCGCTCGTGGGCGTCGCACAGCACCTCGCGGGTATCGCAATTGCCTTTGGGCACACCGGCACCGGCCCACATGCCACCGGTGTCGCGGCGTAGCACGATCGCCGATGAGGTGCCGCCGTCCAGCAGCACGGCGTTGTCGCTGCCCAGCCCGCGAAACAGGTCTTGGATGTTGTCCGGGGTATAGCTTCCACCCTGGAACACGTACATCTCGTCGCGAGGCTTGGAGTAGGCCAGCGCCGTCCGGGCCGCGCTCGGGCCACCGTCGTTGAGCTGACCGGTATTTCCGGGTGCCAGCAGTCCGAGCCCGCTCACCGCGACGAATTGTTCGCCCCGATCCACCAATCCGGTGACGACCGAGGTGGCGGCGTCGTAATCGTGGCCGTCGCGACCACCTCGCGGCCACAGCATCGAGGGTGCCCCGCGGTTGGGCAGAATCATGGTCGCCAGTGCGCTCCAGTTTTCGTTTCCCCCGGACAGGCCCTGCTTGCCGGCGTAGGGGATGGTGCCAGTGACCGCCTGATTGGCCCGGCCCTGCCCGTGGGTGTTGTCGACGTAAGCCCCCAGCGGCGAACTGCAGCCCGTCGAGCGCCACGAGCCGCCCTTTTGGCCGCGAATGTCGAAGAAATTCGCGTTGATCGCGATCGTCGGTTGGCCCAGCGCCTGCCAGGCCTGCACTGCCGTATAGGTTTCCGAGGCCTGCACCAGCCCATCGCCGGTGCGCGCGTGCGGATTGCGTTCGCAGCGCGACTGAGAACCGCGGTGGCTGTCCACCAGCAGATGCGGTTCGAGTCGCTGTGAGGCGGCCTTGATGATCATCAGGTGGCCGCCGCTGCCCCCGTCGTACCAGTTGCCGGCGGCATTGAGCATCGGTGCCGGATGCCCACCGCCGAAGTTGTACACCAGATACGAGCCCTGGGTGCTGGCGATGGCGCTGGCCAACAACTCGCGGGCTTCGGCCCGCGCCAACGGTTGACCCGTGCTGGTCGCCAGCGTCAGACACAGTGCGCTGCTGGCGCAGCAGGCCGCGATACGCCGGAAGGCGGCAGCAAGGTGTGGCACGGTTGCCCTTTCGGCGCGCGTCAGTGTCGTTACTCAGGTATTACACAGCAACGGGCATAACAGCGGCGTGACGGTTCGGCGGCAGTCCAATGACGTTCGGCCGCTGGGCGTTTACCGGCGGTCGGGCTTACTGGCTCCGGGTAGGGGATTTCGGCAGGTGTGGCAACCGGAGTCTCGACCGTGGTGCTCGCCGGAACGCGGCGCTTGAGCGCGCGCGGTCGTAGCTGCGGGTGACGCCGGCGCCGAACAGCACACCGACCGCCAGACCGACCGCGATCCATACCGACGACTGCGAAAGGCCGGAAGCGGCAGCTGCCGCCCAGATAGAGCAAAGACCTTGTGCCCAAGAACACTTGGTGCATCGGTTCGAATTTCGCCAGCCATTCGAACCACGCCGGAGTCGCCTGCAACGGCACTATCGCACCTGCCGACGGAATGCCCAGGATGACGAAAACGAACATGCTGACCCCAACACCGACGGCGCCCAGTACCGCAATCAGTGACGTGGATGCGACGCCCACCGATAGAATCGCGAAGGCACCGAAAAGCCATAACATCAAGCTGTTTTGGACCGGCATGCCCAGCTGGCCGGCGATCAGCAGGTAGGCGGCGGAGGTCAGCAGTGCCAGCACGGCGACCATCGCCCACTTGATCAACAGCGTCCGCAAGCGCGAGATCTTGGCCTGGTTGGTGAGCATCGAATCCACCAGCCTGCTGACCACGATGCTCGCGGTGAAGCCGGCCAACACCAACAACAACGCATAATAGAAGGCGGACCACCCATTACCGGTGCCATCGGGTAGCGCGTTGAGCACGGTCGACTTGACTTCGACAGGGTTGGCCAGCATCAGCGCCACGGCACCGGGCTCGGGGGCCTTACCGGTCTGCTCCGCAACCTCTTGCGAAAGCCGTTGGCCGACGCGCTGATCGATCAGCGTCACCGCGCGCTGCAGTGTCTGGCCGGCGATATTGGCGCCCAGCGTGCCTGCGCGCGGATTCGTCGACACGATGATGACCGCCCGCTCGACGCGGCCCGGTGTCAGCGCGCTTTTCGCGTAAGCCTGAAGCTTGGAGGAGAAGTTCGGCGGTATGACGGCAATACCGTAGATCTGTGCGGTGTCCATCTGTGTCTTGGCCTGGTCGTGATTCAGCTCGCGGACGTCGTAGGCGTCGTGGTCGAAACCGGCCAGCATGCCCTTGACCACCTGCGCGCCCGGTCGGCCCGGCGTCTTCGTTGAGAATGGCGACCGGAAAGTGCCGCAGGTTGGTCATCGGCTGCAGGATTCCGCCGAGGTAGAACGCTGCCAGCGCCGACAACACGGTGAGCGTGACGAGGATCGGCTGGGCCCAAAAGCGAACGGTGCCAGTCAATTTCGGCCTGGTCGGACGATCGTCGGCCGGAGGGATCGTCGCCGTAGGCGATATCAGATGTCGCGTGACGGGCGTACGGTTCGGACATACCGGCTCCTGTTCTTCGGCGCCCACCCTAGTCGCCGAGAGCTGCGTGCATCTCCCAGACGAGGATTTCGGCGGGCACGCGGGCGGCGACGCGCACACCGTCTGATGCGGTGAGTCGGACCGCGTCACCTTCGCTCAGCTCGGTCTGCTCGAAGTCGACCTGCCCGCGGGCGACGAACAGGTGCAGATAGGGCGCGTCGGGGAGCGTCAAGTCGTCGCCGGGCCGTAACCGCGCACCGTGCAGAGCCGCCGATCGGTTGTGGATGCTGATCGCGGCATCGTGGCCCGGCATTCCCGAAGCGATCGTCACCAGCCGTCCGGCCAGCTCCACGTCGCTGATCGCGTGCTGCTGGTAACCGGGTTGGATGCCGGCGACGTCGGGTTGCACCCACATCTGGACGAAGCGCACCGGCTCGGAGGTCGAGGCGTTGCGCTCCGAGTGTGCGATACCGCTGCCCGCCGACATCCGTTGCGCCAGGCCGGGATAGATGACACCGCTGTTGCCCGCCGAGTCGCGATGGGCCAATGAGCCCTCCAGCACCCAGGTCACAATTTCCATGTCGCGGTGCGGGTGGGTATCAAAGCCAGCAGCCGCCGCGACAACGTCATCGTTGCTGACCAGCAACACGCCGTGGTGTGTGTTGTCCGGGTCGTAGTGATCGCCGAACGAGAACGAATGCCGCGAGTTCAGCCAGGACGTCGTGGTGACCGCCCGGTCGGCGGCGCGCCGGATCTGGACACTGGCGGGCACGCTGTCACGCTACTCCGGGGCGCAGCAGCGCCTGGGCGTGGTGCAGGGCGTCATCGAGGACGGGCAAGCTCCATTCGCCGCGGCCGCCCAGATGGATCTCGATCTGATACTCCGGCTGGCTGTCACGCCCGAAGATCGGCAGCACTACGAATTCTGTTGACGACAGCTCTGTTTCGAGGATGCCCGTCACCGATTGCAGTGTCACAATCGTCATCAGGGTGTTCAGCTCGCGCGTCACCTGCCTTGTGGGTTCCAACGATGCGAGCACGGTGGCCAGTCGGTCGTGCAGCGAAGTGTGGGCGGCGTCGAATCGCCAGGCGCCGTAGCCGCGATCGCGAATCTCAGCCAGCACCAACCGATGCGCCGCGATGTCGGCGTCCTAGCCGTGCAGGGTGGGTCGGTAGATGAGCTCCTGAATGTTGCCGTCGAGCGTTCGGCTCTCGATCAACTCGAGGTCGAAGTCGGCCGCACCCCGGAAAATCGGGTCATCGCCGGTCTGGCCGGTGATCACGGGGAAGAGCGTTACCTGGAGGCGGTCGACCAGTCCCGCGGCCATCAGCGCCCGGTTCATCGACAGGCTGCCGTGCGAGCGCAACGGCACCTCGGACTCCTCTTTGAGGCGGCCGACGACCTCGACGGCGTCGCCGCTCGCGACGGTCGCGTCCGGCCAGTCGAGAGGTCCGTCCAGGGTGGACGAGATCACCGTGGCCGGTAGGTGTGTCATCCGGGTGACCCACGGGTCGCGCACGTCCGACTCCGCCGTGCTCTCGGCGAGCATTTGCGCGAACAACTTATATGTGTTGGCGCCCAGTACCATTCGCTGGTCCTCGTCGTAGAGGGCGAGACGGCGGTCGAGCAGCTCGGGGCCTTGCTTGCCCCAGTAACCGCCCCAGTCCCCCCGCTGACGCCGCCGAAGCCATCAAGGCTGGAAAAGACGTCGAAGGTGTAGGTCGCGGTCACGGGGATCTCCTCGGCTGGGGTTGGGTGGCCTGTCGGGGATACAGACCGAAAACGGAGGAGAAACTCATCGGCCGTGAGCCGCCGGCGTGAAAGCAACTTCACGTTCGACGACGCAACTGCACTAAAGCCGTTCCGGCAGGCCGAATTTCGCAAACAGCGCGGTGTCCAGGAACGCCACCACCCGCGAAACCCCGTCGGCTCGGACGTCGAGCACGTGGAGCTGGAAAGGCACGTGGCCGTCGCCGTCGCGAATGTACATCGCCGCCGCGGGTTGTCCGTTCGCGGTCAACGGGATCAGCCGCATGTCGCCGGGCGTATCCGCGGGGCACTGCTGATGTATCAGCGCGATGATGGCCTGCGGTCCCTGATACCAGCCGACGAACGGCGGCATCTCCCAGATCGCCTCGCTGGTGAAGATGTCCACCAGCCGGTCGATGTCGTAGGCCTCGAAAGCGGCGATGTAACGCCTCAACTGGTCCTGGGCATCCGGTGAATCGGGCGCTGCCAGGCGGTCGTCGGCGCTCGGCCCGGCGGCTTCGAGTTGCGCACGCGCACGCTGCAGCAGGCTGTTGACCGCGGCCGTGGTGGAACCTATCGCGTCGGCCACCTCGGCGGCCTTCCACTGCAGCACGTCGCGCATCAGCAGAACCGCTCGCTGCCGGGGCGACAGATGTTGCAGGGCTGCCACGAACGCCAGCCGGACCGACTCGCGTGATCCGACTATCGCTGCGGGGTCACCGGCCGCGTCGGGCAACGGCTCGAGCCACGGCACCTCGGCACCCTCGACCAAGTCCGCGGCCGGGTCCGAACTCGGCGCCCCCAACCCGGTCGGCAGCGGCCGCCGCTGACGATTCTCCAGCGCGGTCAGGCAGGTGTTGGTAGCGATCCGGTGCAACCAGGTGCGCACCGAAGACTTGCCCTCGAAGCGGTCGTAGGCCTTCCAGGCGCGCAGCAGCGTCTCCTGCACCAGGTCCTCGGCGTCGTGCAACGACCCGGTCATTCGATAGCAGTGTGCGAGCAGTTCGCGCCGGTACGGCTCGGCGGTAGCAGAGAAATCCGTCCGGCCGTCATCGGCCAACTCTCGGGCGAGCACGCTCACCGGACAGAGCTTACGTACTGACTCCGACGTTGGGTCTACGCTGCCCCTGATGACCACCACGCGCACCGAACATGCCTTCGACGGCGTCGGCGATGTGCGCATCGTCTACGACGTCTGGACCCCCGACACAGACGCCGCGCGCCGTGGTGATCCTGTCGCATGGGTTCGGCGAACATGCCCGCCGCTACGACCATGTCGCCGAGCGGTTCGGCCGGGACGGGTTGCTGACCTACGCGCTGGACCACCGCGGACATGGCCGTTCGGGCGGTAAGCGGGTGCTGGTCAAGGACATCTCCGAGTTCACCGGCGACTTCGACACCCTGGTCGGCATCGCGACGCAAGAGCATCCTGGTCTTCCGCGCATCGTGCTCGGCCACAGCATGGGCGGCGGGATCGTGTTCGCCTACGGCGTCGAACATCCCGACAACTACGACCTGATGGTGCTGTCCGGGCCGGCGGTGGCGGCCCAGACCGCCGTCTCGCCGCTGCTGGCCTGGCTCGCCAAGACAATCGGGGCGATCGCGCCGGGCTTGCCCCTGCAGCAACTGGATGCCGGTGCGGTTTCCCGCGACCCCGCTGTGGTGGATGCCTACAACAACGACCCGCTGGTCTATCACGGCAAGGTCCCCGGCGGCATCGCCCGCGTGCTGATGCGGGTCGGTGAGACGATGCCGCAGCGAGCCGCCTCGCTGGCCGCGCCGCTGCTGGTCGTGCACGGATCGGAGGACCGGTTGATCCCCGAGATCGGCAGCCACCAATTAGTCGACGCGGTCGGCAGTTCCGATGTCGAGCTGAAGGTCTATCCCGGGCCTGTATCACGAGGTGTTCAACGAACCGGAGCAAGAGCAGGTGCTCGACGACGTTGTGTCCTGGATCAACGCGCGACTGTGAATGGCGGCGCTCGAAGCGTCGTAGGTTTCGCCTAGTTTGGTGCCCATGAGTGACGACAAGATGCTGGCGCGGATCGCCGCCCTGCTGCGTCAGGCCGAAGGCACCGACAACGCGCACGAGGCCGAGGCATTCATGTCGGCCGCTCAACGGCTGGCCACGGCAACGTCCATCGACCTCGCCGTCGCCCGGTCGCACGCCGACAAGCGCACGCCGGCGCAGACGCCGGTGCAGCGCACGATCACCATCGGCACGGCCGGCTCCAAGGGGCTGCGCACGTACGTCCAGCTGTTCGTGGTGATCGCGGCGGCCAACGACGTGCGCTGCGACATCGCGTCGAACTCGACGTTCGTCTACGCCTACGGGTTCGCCGAGGACATCGACACCACCCACGCGCTGTATGCCAGCCTGGTCGTGCAGATGGTGCGCGCGTCGGATTCCTACATCTCGTCGGGGGAGCACCGGCCCACCCCGACGATTACCGCCCGGCTGAACTTTCAGCTGGCGTTCGGCGCGCGGGTCGGTCAGCGGTTGTCCGAGGCCCGCGAGCAGACCCAGCGCGAAGCAAAGAAAGACCGTCGCCGTCCGCCTGGTACGGCAATTGCATTGCGGAACAAGGAATTAGAACTTCGCGACTATTACCGCACCGCATCGAAGGCGCGAGGTACCTGGCAGGCCAGCCGGGCAACCGCGGGATATTCGTCGGCGGCGCGACGGGCGGGCGACCGGGCCGGTAAGCGGGCGCGACTGGGGAGCGGCCCAGAGTTGTCCGGAGCGCGGACCGCGCTGGAACGGTGAGCTCCGACGGATCCGCGCGGGACTCGCAGCGCGCCAAGGTCTACGCCGCTGAGGAATTCGTCCGCACGCTGTTCGACCGCGCCGCCGAGCACGGCTCGAACAGCGTGGAATTCTTCGGCACGCAATTGACGCTGCCGCCCGAGGCGCGGTTCGGATCGCTGGATGCGGTGCAGCGCTATGTCGACGACGTGCTGGCCCTGCCGGCGTCCGACGGGAACGTGGGACGATGTGGCGCCCTTGCGGGTGCGGGCCCGGCGGGCCGCCACCGCAGCTCACTACGAAAACCGTGACGGTGACAGGCGTTATCGCGGTACCCGATCGTCGCTGACGCGGACTGGGCGATGCGTGAACTGGTCGTCCTGCACGAGATCGCGCATCACCTCTGCGACGAGCAACCGCCGCACGGCCCGCAGTACGTCACGACGCTGTGCACCCTGGCCGAACTGGTCATGGGGCCCGAAGTCGGGCACGTCCTGCGGGTGGTCTACGCGAAAGAGGGAGTCCGCTAGCTGGCGACCTCGACCATCTCGTCGCCGCACTTGCAGACGTAGGCCTGGTCGCCGGAACAGTTGCATGCGACCTCGATGCGCACGCGACATCCGCAACCATCGTGACCACAGCTCAACAGCGTGCCTGCTTCGTTTGACATCTTCTCCACCTCTACGGGTTTGGGACCGGACACCGGCCAGCCTATACCCCTAGGGGGTATCCGGCAAGGACGGTTAATGCGGTGGCGGGCGGCGAAGCCGGCGAGCTAGTTTTGACGCATGAGCCAAAAGCCCACCCCCGCCGACGTTGACGAATTCCTGGACGACACTGTGCTGGAGGACGACCCTGTGTTGTCCGCGGCGCTCGAGGCCAGCGATGCCGCCGGGCTGCCGAAGATCGCGGTGTCGCCGCAGCAGGGCAAATTCCTGAGCCTGCTGGCCGCCGCGACCGGGGCCCGCCGCATCCTGGAGATCGGCACGCTGGGCGGGTTCAGCACGATCTGGCTGGCCCGCGGCGCCGGCCCGGACGGCCGGGTCACCACGCTGGAATACGAGCCCAAGCACGCCGAAGTCGCTCGCGCCAACATCGATCGCGCCGGAGTCGGCGACCGGGTCGAGGTGCTGGTCGGCGCGGCCCTGGACACCCTGCCGAGCGTGACCGGCGGTCCCTTCGACCTGGTGTTCATCGACGCGGACAAGGAAAACAACCCCGGCTACCTGGAGTGGGCCGTCAAGCTCACCCGGCCCGGCTCAGTGATCGTGGTGGACAACGTGATTCGCGAGGGCGCAGATCCTGTCGCCCGGCGAGGACGCCGTGCTGCTCGGAACGAGAAAAGTCCTCGAGCTGATGGGTGAGCATCCCCGGCTCGACACCGCGGTGCTGCAGACCGTCGGCGCCAAACACTGGGACGGCCTGGCGTTCGCGCTGGTGAAATAGCGGACTAGCTGCAGATCGCTCCGTTGGCCGCCGATCCGACCAGCTTGACGTACTTGGCCAGCACGCCCGAGGTGTAACGCGGCGGCAGCGGGGTGAAACCCTCGCGGCGGGAAGCGAATTCGTCGGCATCGACCAGGACGTCCAGGGTGCCCTTGGCGACGTCGAGCCGGATCCGGTCGCCGTCGCGCAGGAAGGCGATCGGTCCGCCGTCGACCGCCTCGGGCGCGACGTGCCCGACGCACAGCCCGGTGGTGCCGCCGGAGAATCGGCCGTCGGTCAACAGCAGCACGTCCTTGCCCAGGCCGGCGCCCTTGATCGCACCGGTGATCGCCAGCATTTCGCGCATCCCGGGACCGCCCTTGGGGCCTTCGTAGCGGATCACCACCGCGTCACCGTGGGTGATGGTGCCGTCTTCCAGGGCGTCCAGCGCCGCCCGCTCGCGCTCGAAAACCCTTGCCGTGCCCTCGAACACGTCGGAGTCGAACCCGGCCGACTTGACCACCGCACCTTCGGGGGCCAGCGAACCGTGCAGGATGGTGATGCCGCCGGTGGGGTGGATCGGGTTGTCCAGCGCCCGCAGCACCTTGCCGTCAGGGTCCGGCGGGGCGATGTGCGCGAGATTCTCGGCCATGGTCTTACCGGTCACGGTCAGGCAATCGCCGTGCAGCAGACCGGCATCCAGCAGCGCTTTCATGACCACCGGCACTCCGCCGATGCGGTCGACGTCGAACATCACGTGCTTGCCGAACGGCTTGACGTCGGCCAGGTGCGGCACCTTCGCGCCGACGCGGCTGAAATCGGCGAGCGACAGCTTCACGTCGGCCTCGTGGGCGATCGCCAGCAGGTGCAGCACCGCGTTGGTCGAACCGCCGAACGCCATCACGACGGCGATGGCGTTCTCGAACGCCTCCTTGGTCAAGATGTCGCGAGCGGTGATACCGCGGCGCAACAGGCCGATCACCGCTTCACCGCTGCGCCGGGCGTACCCGTCGCGGCGGCGGTCGGTGGCCGGGGGAGCGGCGCTGCCGGGCAGCGACATGCCCAGTGCCTCGGCGGCGCTGGCCATGGTGTTGGCGGTGAACATGCCGCCGCACGCCCCTTCGCCGGGACAGATGGCCCGCTCGATCGTGTCGACGTCTTCGCGGGACATCAGCCCGCGGGCACAGGCGCCGATCGCTTCGAATGCGTCGATGATCGTCACGTCGCGCTCCGTGCCGTCGGAGAGCTTGGCGCGGCCGGGCAGGATCGAGCCGGCGTAGAGGAACACCGAGGCCAGGTCCAAACGGGCCGCGGCCATCAGCATCCCGGGCAGCGACTTGTCGCAGCCGGCCAGCAACACCGACCCGTCCAGCCGTTCGGCCTGCATCACGACCTCGACGCTGTCGGCGATCACCTCGCGCGAGACCAGCGAAAAGTGCATGCCTTCGTGGCCCATCGAGATGCCGTCGGACACCGAGATCGTGCCGAACTCGAGCGGGTAGCCGCCGGCGGCGAACACGCCTTCCTTCACGGATTTGGCCAGCCGGTCCAGCGACAGGTTGCAGGGCGTGATCTCGTTCCACGACGACGCCACCCCGATCTGTGGCTTGGCGAAATCTTCGTCGTCCATCCCGACCGCACGCAGCATCCCGCGTGATGCGGCCTTCTCCAGGCCGTCGGTGACCTCGCGACTGCGGGGCTTGATGTCGATGGTGGGAGAAGAGTGCGTGTCGGCCATTGGTCAAGTATGCGTGTTTTGCAAGGTCGGCCAAAATCATTAAAATACCCCCAAGGGGTATGCCCGCCGGCCCGGCAAAACGCGGCCTTACCAGGGTGGCGTGGCGCGAACGCGGGCCGATCGTTGACAATGGTGACAACACCGGCGCCGTCGCGATGGCCCGAGCACGATCTTCACGACCACGATGTTGGAGGGGCAGATGGCACCCACACACGGATACTCATCGCAGAAAGACAACTACGCCAAGCGATTACGGCGTATCGAGGGCCAGGTGCGCGGCATCGCGAAGATGATCGACGATGACAAATACTGCATCGACGTCCTCACCCAGATCAGCGCCGCCAACAACGCGCTGCAGTCGGTGGCGCTGAATCTGCTCGACGAACACCTCGGGCATTGCCTCACCCACGCGGTAGCCCAAGGCGGCTCGGAGGCCGACCAGAAGCTCGCCGAAGCCTCCGCGGCCATCGCGCGACTCGTCCGCTCCTGATCGTCAACGGATCCGTGCCACGCGTGGTTGAGTAGTGGCCGTGGGGCCAGCCCGTGCCGCCGAAGGGCGAACCGCTACGAGCGGGCCCTGGACTCTCCGAATCGCCCTCCAGCTGGCAGTTCTGGCCGCTGCGGCCTTCACCTATGTCACCGCTGAGCTGCTGCCGGTCGGCGCGCTGCCCGCGATCGCCCGCGATCTGCACGTCAGCATCCCGATGGTCGGAACGTTGCTGGCCTGGTACGCCCTGGTCGCCGCGGTCACGACGGTTCCGCTGGTCCGCTGGACCGCGCACTGGCCGCGCCGTCGCGCGCTGCTGCTGTCACTGTCCTGCCTGACCGCCTCCCAGATCATCTCGGCGCTGGCGCCCAACTTCGTGGTGCTGGCCGGTGGCCGGGCGCTGTCGGCGGTCACCCACGGGCTGATCCTGTCGGTGATCGCGCCGGTCGCCACCCGGCTGGTTCCGGCCAGCCACTCCGGACGTGCGACGACGATGATCTACGTCGGTATCAGCCTGGCCGTGGTGGTCGGCAGCCCGGCGACGGCGGCGATGAGCCTGGCATGGGGTTGGCGGATCGCCGTCGGGTCGGTGGCCGCCATCGCCGCAGTCGTCACCGTTGCGGCCGTCGCGGTCCTGCCGCCGTTGTCGCTGAGCGACGAGCAGCGCGCCCGCGTCGGCCGGGCCGCCGGGCACCACCGCAATCGCAGGCTGATCTTCGTGAGCTTGCTGACCATGATCGCGGTCACCGGGCACTACATCTCTTTCACGTTCATCGCGGTGATCATTCGCGACGTCGTGGGCATTCGGGGACCCGATATCGCCTGGTTGCTTTCCATCTACGGCATCGCCGGACTACTGGCGATGCCGCTGGTGGCCCGGCCGCTGGATCATCACCCACGAGCCGCCGCGATCAGTTGCATGGTCGGCTTGTATGTGACGCTGCTGGTGCTGACCACGCTGACCTTCCACCGCTTGCCGGCGGTGGCGACCGCCCTGGTCGGCGTCGTCGCCATCGCACTGTGGGGTGCTTTCGCGAACGCGGTGTCACCCATGCTGCAAGCCGCGGCCATGCGCGCCGGCGCCGATGACCCCGACGGCGCGTCCGGCCTGTACATGGCGGCTTTCCAGGTCGGCATCATGGCCGGGTCATTCGCGGGCGGCCTGTTCTACGAGCACGGCGTGCTGGCCATGTTCGCCGCCTCGGCCGCGTTGATCGGCTTCGGAGCGGCCGGAATGACCTCCGACCGGCGAGCTCTTCGACGTCCCCGCCAGCCGACCCGCAGTAGCGGGTAAAACCGCAGTTCAGCGGCGTTGCTGAGGCCCGTTTTGACGCTCGCGGCGATCGCTGGATTAATGGCTGGGCCCTGCGCTACTGCATACTGGGCTGAGACCGTGACTTGGAGGGAATCAAATGTCGCGATGGACCAAGGGTCCTCTGGCCGCTGCGTTCAGCGCAGTGGGAGTGACCGCTGCGCTGATGCTGGGCAGCGGTATGGCTATTGCCGACCCAGAGCCGCCGCCGCCCGCGCCCGGAGTGGACGCCCCGGCTCCGCCCCCCGGTGAGCCGGCGCCGCCGCCGCCCGCCGATCCGCTGGCCGGCCAGCCGCCGGTCGTGCCGCCACCGGGTCAGCCGGTCGCGCCGCCGCCGGGTGACCCGCTTGCCGTGCCGCCGGCGGTCCCGGCCGCCGCGGCGCCGTCGGGTCCGGTCGTCGGACAGAACCCCGAGCCGTTCACCGGCCCGCCGCCGTTCGTGCCGCCGACCTTCAACCCGGTCAACGGCTCCACCGTCGGTGTGGGCGAGCCGATCATCATCAACTTCGCCCGCCCGATCGCCGACCAGCACATGGCCGAGCAGGCGATCCACGTGTCGTCGACCCCGCCGGTGTCCGGCAAGTTCTACTGGCTGACGTCGAGCCAGGTGCGCTGGCGCCCGCTCAGCTTCTGGCCCGCGCACACCGCGGTGCACGTCGACGCGGCCGGCACCCAGAACAACTTCGTCACCGGTGATTCGCTGATCGCCACCGCCGACGACGCAACCCACCAGCTGGTCGTCACGCGTAACGGCGCGGTGGAGCAGACCTTCCCGATGTCGATGGGCATGGCCGCAGGTGGTCACCAGACGCCCAACGGCACCTACTACGTGCTCGACAAGAAGGCCAAGGTCGTGATGGATTCATCCACCTACGGCGTGCCGGTCAACTCGACCTACGGCTACAAGGTGGACGTCAAGGACGCCGTGCAGTTCGACAACAGCGGCGACTACGTGCACAGCGCGCCATGGTCGGTGGGCGACCAGGGCAAGCGCGACGTCAGCCACGGCTGCATCAACATCAGCCCGACCAACGCGAAGTGGTTCTTCGCCAACTTCGGCGCCGGTGACCCCATCGTCGTGAAGAACTCCGTCGGGACCTACAGCAAGAACGACGGCTCCAACGACTGGCAGATGTAGAGGTCTAGTTCCAGATCCTGACTCGCCGTTGGGGATCCAGGTAAAGCTCGTCGGCCTCGGTGACCTCGAAGGCGTCGTAGAAGTCGTCGATATTGCGGATGACGCCGTTGCAGCGGAACTCCGGCGGCGAGTGCGGATCGATGGCGAGTCGCCGAATCGCCTCGGCATCACGGGATTTGGTGCGCCACACCTGAGCCCAGCCGAAGAACACCCGCTGCACCCCGGTCAGGTCGTCGATGACAGGCGCCTCCGCGCCCTTCAGCGACAGCTGATAGGCGAGCAGCGCGATGGACAGCCCACCGAGATCGCCGATGTTCTCCCCGACGGTGAACGCGCCGTTGACGTGGTGGGAGCCGCCGAGGCTACGAGGCGTGAACACCTCGTACTGCTCGATGAGAGCCTTTGTCCGGGAACCGAACTCGGCGCGGTCGTTGTCGGTCCACCAGTCGATCAGGTTGCCGTCGCCGTCGTACTTGGCGCCCTGGTCGTCAAAGCCGTGGCCGATCTCGTGGCCGATCACCGCGCCGATACCGCCGTAGTTCGCGGCGTCGTCGGCCTCGGCGTCGAAGAACGGAGGCTGCAGAATCGCTGCCGGAAAGACGATCTCGTTCATGCCGGGGTTGTAGTAGGCGTTGACGGTCTGCGGCGTCATGAACCACTCGTCGCGGTCGACGGGCCCGCCGAGCTTGGCCAGGTCGCGGTCGTACTCCAGTGCGTAGCCGCGCTGGTAGTTGCCGTACAGGTCGTCGCGGGCGATGACGAGCGACGAGTAGTCGCGCCACTTCGCCGGGTAGCCGATCTTCGGCGTGAACTTGTCCAGCTTCTCCAGCGCCCGCTGCCGGGTCTCCGGCGTCATCCACTCCAGGTCGGTGATGCTGACGCGGTAGGCCTCCCGCAGATTGGCCACCAACTCGTCCATCCGGGCCTTGGCGTCCGGCGGGAAGTGCCGCTCGACGTAGAGCCGGCCGACGGCGTCGCCCATCAGGCTCTCGACCAGGCCGACGCCGCGCTTCCACCGGTCGCGCAACTGCTCGGTGCCCGACAGCGTGCGGCCGTAGAACGCGAAGTTCTCGTCGACGATGTCGTCGCTCAGCAGCGACGCCCGCCCGCTGATCACGCGCCAGCGCAGCCAGCGCCGCCAGTCCTCGATGTCCTCGCTGTCCCACAGCGCGGCGAACGTGATCAGCGCGTCGGGTTGGCGGACGACAACCTCGGCGGCCTGCTCGCCTGTGACGCCCAACGCGTGCAGCCACACCGGCCAGTCGAAACCGGTTGCCTCCGAGCCTAATTCAGCGAAGGTGCGCAGGTTGTAGGTCAGATCGGCGTCGCGGCGTTTGACCACGTCCCAGTGTGCGGCCGCAATTTTGGTCTCCAGCGCGACGATGTGCGCGGCGGTCGCGTCCCAGTCGCCCTCGTGCTCGCCGTAGACCAGCGCGAACATCCGCGCGATGTGCTTCGGGTATTCGGCGAGGATCGCCGCGTGCTGCGGGTCGCGGTAGTACGACTCATCGGGTAGCCCGAGGCCCGACTGGCTCAGGTGCAGCAGGTAGCGGGTGGAGTTCTTCGAGTCGGTGTCGACGTAGAGGCCGGTGCCGCCGCCAATGCCGGTGCGCTGCAGCTCGCCGAGTTCGGCGGCCAGCTCGGTCGGCGTCAGCGCGGCGTCGACGCCGGCGAGCTCGTCGAGCAGCGGGCGCACGCCGAGGGCCGCGATGGTGTCGGTGTCCATGAAGCTGGCGTACAGGTCGCCGATGCGCTGCGGGTCGGTGCCCTCGGCGCCGTTGGCCGCGGCGGCCTCGGTGATGATGTCGCGCACCTGCTCCTCGGCGCGGTCGGCCAGCAGCCGGAAGGCGCCGTCGGTGGCACGGTCGGCGGGAATGGCGTAGTCGGCTCAGCCAGCGACCGTTGACATGTCCGAACAGGTCGTCTTGGGGGCGGGCACCAGCGTCGACATGGCTCAGGTCGATGCCCGAGCGGATAGCTTCTACCGTCACGCCTGTCATTGTTCCTTAACCAACGCTGCCTGCCCTGATTGCCGGGCTCCTCCTCATCGCCCTGCGGGCTCTGCATCGTCGCCCGGCTAGCCCTGATTGCCGCGGCTCCTCCTCATCGCCCTGCGGGCTCTGCATCGTCGCCCGGCTAGGCTCACGGCCATGCCCGACGAGGAGCAAACCGCCGTGGCGGCCGACGAGCCCGACGAGCCCGACGACACGTCGACATCCGACGACGCCGACGGCCGGACCTTCTCGCCCTACGGCATCGCCTCCGCCGCGTTGGGAGCGTTGTGCGTGGCGGCGATCGCGCTGGGCGCGGTGATCTGGACCGACCACCGCAACGACGTCGACGAGCGCAGCTACCAGACCCGGGCCATGCAGGCCGCGGCCGACTGGACCGGCGTGCTGATCAACATGAACACCGAGAACATCAAGGAGAGCCTGCAGCGCCTGCACGACGGCACCGTCGGCGAACTCAACGCCGATTTCGACTCCTCGATCCAGCCGTATCAGCAAGTGGTGGAGCGGCTGCAGTCGCGCAGTCGCGGCGAGGTCGAGGCGGTCGCCTTCGAGACGGTGCACCACGAGCTGGACGCGCAGCCTGGTCGGCCCGCGCCGTCCGACCAACTGCCGGCGTCCATCGCCCGCCGCACCGATGCGGTCATGGTGGTGGCCACCTCGGTCAGCGAGAACGCCGGCGGCAAGTCGCAGACGGTGCATTGGAATCTCCGGCTCGGAATCGCCGACGTAGACGGCAAGCTGATGATCGCGCGGCTGGAGTCGATCCGATGAGGAACGCCTGGCGGGTACTGGCTTTCGACGTCGCGGCGCCGTTGGCCGCGATCGCGGCGCTGCTGGCGATCGGATATGTGCTGACATGGCCGGCGTGGTGGGTGTCGCTGTGTTCGGTGCTGGTGCTGTTGATCGTCGAGGGCGTGGCGGTGAACATCTGGCTGCTGCGCCGTGATTCGGTGACGGTGGGTACCGACGACGACGCACCCGGCCTGCGTCTGGCGGTCGTCGCGCTCACCACATCGGCGGTGGTCGCGGCGGTGCTGACCGGGTACCGGCATTGGACGTCGCCGGACCACGACCTGAAGGTCGACTCGGCCGAGGTGGTGCGCATCGCCACCGAGATGGCCCAGGCGACGGCGACGTTCTCGCCGTCCGAGCCGATGGCCGCCATCGACCGCGCCGTGGCGATGATGGTGCCCGAGCAGGGGAAGACGTTCAAAGAGCAATTCGGCAAGGCCACAACGGATTTGGCGCATCGCAACGTCACCGCCACCGCGGCGACGATGGAGGCGGGTCTCGAGGCGATCGGCCCGTCCGCGGCCGCCGTGGCGGTGGTCATGCGGGCGACGCAGAACGAACCGGGCCAGCCGCCCGACAACGCCGTGCTGGCATTGCGGGTCGACGCTGACCAAGCAGAGCGGCCATTGGCTGGTCGTCGGCGTATCGCCGCTCAACCCCCGCTGAAACGGCTAGCGAAGCCGCGCGTGCTCGACCATCAGGCAACGGTCCATGACCACCTGCAAGCCGGCCGCTTCGGCCTCGCGGCCGACGTCCTCGTGCCATAAACCTTCTTGCAGCCAGAGGGTTTTCGGCCGTTGTGGGAGAGCGAGCGTTTCGGCCAGCACCGAGGGCAGATCGTCGAAGCGGCGGAACACGTCGACCATGTCGGGTACCACCGGCAGGTCAGCCAATCGTGAATACACCTGTGCGCCATCGATTTCGGTGATCGTGGGGTTCACCGGGAAGACCTGATACTGGCCGGTTGCCACCAGATACGAGTAGATCTCGTTGCTGGGGCGGGTCGGTTTGTCCGATGCGCCGACGACCGCGATGGTCCGCGTCTCGGCCAGGATCTGCCGCAGGGTGTGAGCGTCAGGCTGGCCGACCATCAGTAGCCGCGCGGCGGCCGCTGCGGAGCGCGTTGGGTGGGCTGCTGAGGAGGTTCGTGCGAGCGAGCCTTGGCGAAGCGGTCCGACAGCCGGCGCATCCGGATCATCAACGACGCCGACGGGCTGGTGACCGCGTCGAGGTACTCGCCGAGTTCGTCGACGGGCACGCCGATCCGGGAAGCGAACTCTGGCAGCTTCAGGCCGGACCGTTCGATCAGGACCCGGACGTGGCGGGCCACCTCGGAGCGCTCGTTGGCCTCCAGGTGCCCGCGGGCCCGCTCCAGTACCTCCGCGAGGGCTTTGGAGATGCCGTACGGGTGCGAGCTCTCCAACACCTCTTCGACCTGGCGGGCGGTGCGGCCGAACGGGTCGCGCTTGATCGCGACCGCGATCTGCTTCCAGGTGGCGATGTCGCCACCTTCCAGCGCTGAGCGAATCGCTGAAGTCGGCCAGAATTCGACGGGCCGATCACCGTTGTGGGGGCGTGCCGGGGCTCGGTGCGGCGCCTGCCCATGGCGTCGATCCGATGCCAACGTCACCTCGCCTCCTCCAACATCGCCACCGCTACCGCGAGGCAGCGTCGCCTTACACCTTCCCAGTCTGCCTTCGTATCGGACTCGGGCCAACTGTCGTTATCAATATCCGACGGATGTGGGTCAGCGAGGCGACGGACCAACTGGCTGGCGATCCATTGCCGCCGGGGTGATTGACCAGAGTAATACCTGTCCATCCCGGCCAGCACGACTGCGGCGTTCTCGGCGTCCATGGTGTCGACGAGCTCAGCAAACTCGGTGTAATCGCGGCTGCTGTTGCGGCTCAGAATCAGGTAGCCCTTGAGCCGTAGCGTCTCGGCGCCGGTCGGGATCTGCAGCCGGTCGCCGGTGGGCAGCTGGACGTTGGTGGTTTCCACCGGGCTGCGCCGCTCGAATTCCGGCTGGACGCTTTCGCTGGCGGCGGCTTGTGCTCCTAGCGCATCCAGGGCGACCGAGAGCCGGCCCCGCCACAGCGTGACCGGGTGGACGGGCCGCACCGCGCGCGGTGCCGCGCGGCCGGTGCCATTGCGGTGCGACCGCGCCGCCGACGAACTTCCGCGCAGTCGGATGGCCGCTGGCTGCCGCCGTTGGTGCCGTTGGGCGTGCCGATCACCGCCAGTTGGCGAGATGCGGCGCTGGCGACGTAGTTGCCGCCCTTGACCTTGACGTGCGGCTCGCTGCCGCGTCCGCATCCGATGAACGCCAGCGGGTCGGCGACGGTGATCGCGTCGGGTACCAGGTTCTTGAGCCGGGCCGCGGATTTGAGCACGATCCGCAGGTCGGCACTGGGCACCGCAGGAGCTGAGATGTTGTCGGGGATCATCAACACGTCGCCGAGATCGACTGCAGGCAAAGGCTTTTCGAAGTCGACCGACGGCAGGATGCGTTCCAGCCAGGCGGGCAGCCACCAGTTCCACTCGGCGAACACCGCCATCAGGGCGGGCACCATCACCAGTCGCACCACGGTGGCGTCGACCGCGATCGCCACCGCGCACGCCACCCCGATCTCGGCCACCAACGGCATACCGGCGAACGCGAAGCCGATGAACACCGCGATCATGATCAGCGCGGCGCTGGTGATGGTCCGCGCGCTGGTACTCACGCCGTAGGCCACGGCGTCGTGGGTGTTACCCGTCTGCAGGAACCGTTCCCGGATGCGGGTCAGCAGGAAGATCTCGTAGTCCATCGACAGGCCGAACGTCATCGCCAGCACCAGCGGCGGAACGGTGCTGTCGATCGAGGTGATCGGCGCGAACCCGAGCTTTTCCAGCCAGCCCCACTGGAAGACGACCACCAGGCTGCCGTAGGCCGCGGCCACCGACAGCATCGTCATCACCACGCCCTTGAGCGCCAGGAACACCGACTGGATCGACAGCAGCAGCATCACGAACGCGATCAGCGCGACGAAGACCAACACCAGCCACTGGGTTCGCGACACCTGGTCGTCGAAGTCTTTGATCAGCGCGGTCGGTCCGCCGACGCTCACCTGCGCCGAACCGCGTGGCGGCCGCCGGCAGGTGGCTCGCGCATCCAGCCGATGGTGTTGCGGGCGCCGAGGTCCTCGGGGTCCACCGACAGCATCGCCGACAACATCGCGCTGCTGTTGTTGTCGGCGAAGACGGGCGGGGCCACCGACAGGATGTTGGGCGAGTGACCTATCTGGTCGCGGATCGCGGCGATCGTCTGGGTGTGGGTGGCCGACGACGCGTCCCCGTCGGGGAAGGTCACCAGCACCTGGACCGGGCCGAGCGCGCCGGGGCCCAGCGCCTCCGACGCCGCCGACACCCCGGCGCGGATTTCGTGCGACGAGTTGAACTGGCGAAGCAGGCTGTTGCCCAACACCATCGACAGCGCGGGCACCGCCATGGCGAGCAGCACGACAGAGGCTGCCGCCGCCGACGCCCACGGGCGGCGCATCACCGCGCCGATCCAGTGCGTCCAGAACCGCGACTGGGTGGTTTCGGGGCGCCGCGACCAGTGCAGCGCCGCCGACCGCTTGGCGGCCGACCGGCCGAAGGTCGCCAGCACCGCCGGCGTCATGGTCGTCGACGTCAGCATCGCCACGGCTACCGCGAGGATCGCGCCGGTGGCCATCGATGTCAGGGCCGGAGTGTCGATCAGATAGATACCGGTCAGCGATGCGACGACGGTCATCCCGGACAGCGCGACGGCCAGGCCCGACGTCGCCATCGCCGCGTCGATCGCTTCCTGAGGCTGGCGTCCGGCGCGCAGTTCCTCGCGGAATCGCATCAGGATGAACAGCGAATAGTCGACTGCCAGCGCGATGCCGAACATCGACACCGTCGACGTGACGAACACCGACATCACCGTGTAGGCCGACAACAGGTAGACCAGGCCCATCGTGATGATGACGGTGACGATGCCCAGCGCCAGCGGGATCGCGGCGGCGGCCAGCGAGCCGAACACCGCCAGCAACACGATCAGGATGATCGGAAGGTTCCACTGCTCGGCTTTGGCGATGTCGTGTTTGGTGTTGGCCGCAGCGGCCGTGCTGAGCGCACCCTGGCCGATCACGTAGAGCCGGACGCGGCCGTTCTGCATCTGGCCGGGCCGTTCACCTTGCACGCCGACCTTGACCCGCAGCTTCTTGGCGGCGTCGCTGGCGCTGTTGTTGGTGGAGCCGTCCAGTCGCAACGAGACCACGTACGGCCGGTCCGGCTGCGGCGACGGCTGGGCCGGATTGGGCACCACGACGACGTCGGGCAGCTGCTTGGCGACCTGCTGCAGGAACCCGGCAGCGGCGTTCATGTCCTCGTAGCTGGCATCCGCGCGCGGGGCCGCGACCAGCGCCAACGGCGACGTGCCCTGGTCGGGGTAATGCGCCTCGAGCTGGTCGTGGACCCGCAGCGACTGGGATCCGGGCACCTCGAAGCCACCACCGGTGAGATGACCCGACGAGGTCAGCACCAGGTAGAGGGCGGGTATCAGCGCGAGCACCCAGCCTGCGAAGACCAGCCAGCGACACCTGCGCAGGCTGCTGCTCAAGCGCATCATGAAGTGCTGGATTTTGGTCTCCCCGCATTAGCATCGCGTGCCCGCGAGCCTACCCCAGCCAGCTATTTGCCGAGGCGGCTTACGGGTCGCTGAGCTGCAACAACTCGGCAACGATGTCGATTCCCGCACAGGTTTTGCACAGGTGTGACGAGAACCCTGAACGCGGGGTTGGCGACGGCGACGGATTCGATGGCAGGATTGTCGGCATATGCCGGCTCCGTGCCGGCAGCTGTCTGCGGGGCCGAATGTTCCCCCGGCAAGCTAAGAGGAGTTGTGCATGAGGTCCTCTGACTGGGAGTACCGCGACGGCACGCCGTCGACTGCTGGCCGCGCTGACGGCGACCGGGCTGGGTGGCGCCACGGCGGTGGTGTTGCTGTCCGCGCCCTCGGCGGTCGGTGCGTCGGATCCGTGTGCCGCCAGCGAAATGGCGCGCACGATCAGCAACGTGGCCAGGTCCGCCGGTGACTACCTCGACGGGCACCCGGAGACCAACCAGGCGATGACCTCCGCCATGCTGCAGCCGCCGGGCCCGACATCGGTCAGCTCGCTGGAGACCTACTTCGACGCCAACCCCAAGGCGGCCAGCGATATCCAGACCATCGCGTCGCCGCTCGCCGGACTGTCCAGCCGGTGCAAGATGACGATCAGCCTTCCGCAGGTGCTCGGATTCATGCAGTCGCCGCAGGGTGCCACGCCGGCGGCGTGCCCGGTGGTATGCCGACCGGCGTGATCTCCGGAGCTCAGAACACGATTCCGGGCGGCGCGGCCGCCAGTGCCGGGTCTGAGCGCCGTCAAGTAGGGCGCGGTTCAGGTAGTCCGTTCGTCGTCGGACGGCGGCGACGGGCCCCGCATGGCACCCTCGGCTGCCTCGATGACCTCATGGCACGGTGTCGACTCGGTCTCGGTGTCATCCGGGTCGAGATGTTTCTCGGCGCGGAACATGAAGAAGAACACCACCCAGCCGATCGCCGCGAGCATCAGCCAGCTGATCAGCCGGTAGATCAGCATCGTCGAGACGGCATTCGGCAGTGACATGCCGCTGGATACCAGGCCCGGCACCAGCACCGCCTCGACCACCAACAGGCCGCCGGGCATCAGCGGGATCGTCCCGACCGCGCGGGCGGCGGCGCACGCGACCGTCAGCCCGCCGAGCTGATGCATGCGCGCCGGCGGCGTACGCGGCGAACGCCAGGCATGCGACATCGGCGAGCCGGTTGACCACCGACCAGCTGAAGGCAGCCGCCAGGTCACGGCGGCTCAGGCTGACCGATTCCAGTTGGCACAACATCTCGCGCCATTTGGCCAGACCGACGTCGGCCGGCCTGCCGCGTAACGAGTTGAACCGCGCCAACACCCGGCAGCCGATGCCCTCGATCAGCTCCGGTCGGGACGCCACCGCCTGCGCCAGCAGCAGCAGCGCGACGAAGCCGCCCAAGGTGAACAGCAACGAGAATGGGTTGTTCTTGGCGCCGAGGACGAACGCGCCGCCCAGCCCGAGCAGCGCCAGTCCGACGGCCTGCAGCACTCCCGACATCACCAGCTGCCAGGACGCCACCAACGTCGATGCGCCCCAAAGTCGTTGCTGGCGAAGCAGAAACGTCGCGGCGATCACGGGACCGCCGGGCAGCGTGGTGCTCAGCGAGTTGGCCGCGTAGTAGGCCGCCTCGGAACGCAGCTCTTGCACCCGCACCCCGGCTGAGGCCAGCAGTGTCCGCTGTACCTCGGCGAAACTGTGCATCAACAACACCGCGGCCAGCGCGGCGGCCAGCAGCCACCACCACTTCGCCGAGTAGAGGCTCCGGGCGGCTTTGGCCAGCTGATCCCACGCCAGCGCCACCTCGACGGCCAACACGATCGCGACGACGGCCAGGGCGGCCCACCGCAGCCACCGGTACCTGCCGCGGTCATGCTCTGGAACCTGACCGTCGACATTCCGGGCCGGTGCGTCGTGCGACACGCGCTTAGCGTAGCTCCGCAGGTCGCGCCCGGATCGCTGCGCGACGCCGGTGTCCGCACCTAGTGTTGGCGCTATGCCATCGAAGGCCGCGTCCGATTACGCCGAATCGGTAGAACCGATAGTTCGCAAGACCGCAGCCTGGGCCTGGCGATTGCTGGTGATCCTGACCGCTGTCGTCGCACTGCTTATGGTCATCAAGCGGCTGGAAGTGATCGTCGTCCCGCTGCTGCTCGCCTTGATGCTGAGCGCGTTGCTGGTTCCCGTCGTGGACTGGCTGGACAAGCGGGGTGCACCCCGCGGTGGCGCGGTCGCGTTGGTGTTGCTGGCCGGCTTCGCGATCCTCGGCGGAATCATGACTTTCGTCGTCAGCCAATTCATCGTCGGCGTACCGGATTTGGTGAAGGAGGTCACCCGCAGCATCGACTCCGCGAAGAAGTGGCTGATCGAGGGCCCGCTGCATCTGAGCCGCCAGCAGATCGACCACGCCGGCGACTCGGCGATCCAGGCGCTGCAGAACAATCAGGAGAAGTTGACCAGCGGCGCCCTCTCGACCGCGGCCACCATCACCGAAATCATCACCGCGGCATTGATGATGCTGTTCACGCTGATCTTCTTCTTGTACGGCGGACGCAACATCTGGAGCTACGTCACCAAGATCATCCCCGCCCATGTCCGCGAGCGGGTGCAAGCGGCGGGTGGCGCTGGATTCCACTCGCTGACCGGCTATGTGCGAGCCACCTTCCTGGTGGCGTTGGTCGACGCGCTGGGTATCGGCACCGGATTGGCGATCATGAGTGTGCCGCTGGCGCTGCCGCTGGCCTCGCTGGTGTTCCTGGGCGCTTTCATCCCGCTGGTCGGTGCGGTCCTCAGCGGCTTCCTGGCCGTCATCGTGGCACTGCTGGCGAAAGGCTTTGTCTACGCGCTGATCACCCTCGGGCTACTCGTCGCGGTGAATCAGCTCGAGGCCCACATCCTGCAGCCGCTGGTGATGGGCCGGGCGGTGTCGATTCATCCGCTGGCCATCGTGGTGGCGATTTCCACCGGCGGCGTGCTCGCCGGGATTGTCGGTGCGCTGTTGTCGGTCCCGACGGTCGCGTTCTTGAACAACGCGTTCAAGGTGCTGCTGGCCAAGGACCCGGAAGAAGCGGCGGACGAAACCGAGGACGACAAGGCGACGGTCATGCAGGCCGATCCGGACCACGTGGGATCCAAAGGCTAATAGCGCGAAGCGAATTCGCGGCTAGATCCGGCCTTCGCGGCGAAGCAGGTCCTGGGCGCTGAGCCCGCCTCCGCGGCGTGGACGCGGCTTCTCGCCACGGGCGTTCAACTTCTCCGTGGCGGTGTCGGGATCCTTGTCCTCCCGCGGTGCGGTCGGGATCGCGGTGGTGGCGTCTTCGGGTTCGGCGGTCGGCTGGCCCGACGGCTTGTCCCGCGGCGGGATCTGCAGCGCCCGGGTTTCGTCGGCGGACGGCTGCGGGGCCTTGGGAGCGGCGCCACGCGGGTCGCCGGTCTTGCCGCCGCGCAGATCGCTGAGCCAGGACTCGATTTCGCGGTCCTCCCCGCGCGGCGGTTGCGGGGGAGCGGGCGGTGCCGGCGGGCGAACCGGGCCGGGGCGGCCGGCGGGGTCGGCTGGGCCGAGAAGCGGGTCGTCGGCGCCTCTTTGGGCTCGGCCCGTCCCGGTGCGGACATCCGGGTGGTCCCGGCGGCCGACGGCGCTTCTGGAGCCGGCGGGCGGAGGTCCGGTCGCGGCGCGGTGGGGGCTGGCCGGTGGCCGGGCCGGCCGCGAGGCACCCTCGGCGCTGGGGTGCGTGGGGTCGTGCGGCGGACGCGGTGTCGGCGCGATCGGCGGGCGGGTGGTGGTGGCGGGCCGGCCGGACCGGGCCCGCGCCGACGGGACCTTGCGCTCGTCGGGCAGGTGAATCTCGCCGAGGCCCAAGCGATTCTGCAGGCGCTTCATCCAATGCGGAGCCCACCAGCAGTCGTCGCCGAGCAACTTCATCACCGACGGCACCAGGAACATCCGGACCACGGTCGCGTCCAGCAGCAGCGCCGCCATCAGGCCGAACGCCAGATATTTCATCATCACCAGGTCGGAGAACACGAACGACCCGGCCACCATCGCCAGCACCAGCGCAGCGGCGGTGATCAGGCGTCCGGTCGTTGCCGTACCGATCCGGATGGCCTCTGCCGTCGACATACCGCGGGCTCTGGCCTCGACCATGCGCGAGACCAGGAAGACCTCGTAGTCGGTGGCCAGGCCGAAACCGACCGCGATGACCAACGCGATCAGCACGACCATCAGCGGTGTCGGCGTGAAATTCAGCAGCTTGGAGAAGTGGCCGTCGACGAAGATCCAGGTCAGGATGCCCAGCGTGGAGCCCAGCGTCAGCGCGCTCATCACGGCGGCCTTGATCGGCAGCACCACCGATCCGAACGCCAGGAACATCAACAGCATCGTCGTGGACAGCAGCACCACCAGCATCAGCGGCGCCTTGTCGAACAGGCTGTGGATGCTGTCCTGCTCGAGCGCCGGGACGCCGCCGACCATTACGGTCAAACCCCTTGGCGGCGTCATGGACCGCAGCTCAGTGAGCTTCTTGGCTGCGTCGCTGGCGTTCGAGAGACCGTTCTGGATCACCCGCACCGAGTCGTCTTTGGGGTGGCTGCTGTTCGGTCCCGAGACGCACGGGTTGCCCTCGATCGTCGGGCAGGCCCGCTCCTGCCAGGTGGTGTCGGTGAACCCGTTGATCGAGGCGGCGGCGTTGCGGACCTCGGCGACCTGCTGGTCGGTGACTTTGCTGTGGTTGTTGCTCTCGATCACCAGCGTCAACTGGTTCGTGCGATAGCCGGGGAAGAGCTTGTCGAAGTTCTCCTGCGACTCTCGTACCGAGTTGTTCGGCGGCAGATACTTCTCGCTCATGCCGCCGAACGAGAGGTTGTGCAGCGGGATGACCAGCGCGATCATCCCGATCACGATCGGAATGGCAAAGACCAGCGGCCGCTTCATCACGACGTTGACCAGCTTGCCCCAGAACCCGGCCTCGACCTCTTCGCGGGTCTTGGTCTTCTGCAGCCGATCCGCCAGCCAGTTCAGGTAGACGCGCGACGGCGTCCAGCTGGCCAGGAACGGGATCCGGAACAGGGTGCGCACGCCGAGCGCATCGACGTTGCTACCAAGGATCGACAGGATCGCCGGCAGCAGCGTGATCGACAGCACCGCGGCCAGCGACACCGAGATGATCACCGCGTAGGTCAGCGATTTCACGAAGCCCTGCGGCAACAAGAAGAGGCTGGCCGCGGACACGGCGATCAGGACCGCGGAGAACACCACCGTGCGACCGGCCGTCATCACCGTGCGCCGCACCGCGGCCTCGGTGTCGTAGCCCTCGGCGATCTCCTCGCGGAAACGACTCACCACGAACAGCCCGTAGTCGATGGCGATACCGAACCCCATCATCGACACGACCGGCTGGGCGAAGAAACTCAGTGGACCGAACATCGTGATGAGTCGCAGGATGCCCAGCGAGCCGGCGATGCTCAGGCCACCCACGATCGCCGGCAGCGAGGCCGCTATGACCCCGCCGAAAACCAGGAACAGCACGACCGCCACCAGGGGCAGCGCCAGCACTTCCATGCGCTTCTGGTCGGTGGCGATGGTGCCGGTCAGCGCGTTGGCGATCGGCTCCAGCCCGGCGAGCTGGATCTTGCCGTCGTTCAGCTTCTGCAGATCCGGTTCGATGTCCTTGTAGTTGGTCAGGATGGTGTCGTCGTCGTCGCCCTTGAGCGGGATGCTGACGAACGTGTGCTTGCCGTCCTCGCTGGCCATCCCCTTGATGACGGGGTCGGTGCTGGTCGGAGCGGCCAGCCAGCCGGCCCAGCCGACGACCTGGTCGGGGTGGTCCTTCTTGAAGGCGTTGAGTTCGTCGACCATCTTCTTCTGCCACGCCGGGTCGTTGATCGACTTCGGCGCGGTGAAGATCGCCACGATGTGGCTGGTGCGGTCACGTCCGTAGGTCTTGTCGCCGAGCACCGACGCCTTGACCGACTGGCTACCTTCGTCGTAGAAACCACTCTGCGTCACGTGCTTGCCGAGACTGATCCCGAAGATGCCGCCGAGCAGGCTCAGCGCCACCATCACTGCCGATCACGATGAATCGGTAGCGATATACAGTTCGACCCCACCAGGCGAACACGTAAGCTCCTTACTGGATCTGCAACGACCCGCGCATTGGTTTCAAGTTGTCAGACACGCGAGGTCAGCAACGAGGACAGTGGCCGGAACGGTTGCAGCCACGCCCCCTTGTCAGGCAGCGAATCTAGGCCGATTCGCGGCAGGGGCTCCCGGAACACACCCGCGATGTCCTCCAGGTCGACAAACTCCAAGGTATCCGACGCTAGCGCCCAACTCGCATGTTCGCGAAATCCCAGCACTTGCACGGGTACCCCGCTGCGAGAGATTTCCTCCAACGGCACGCGGAAGGCCTGACCGTCGGCGGACGCGACCACCAGCGCCGCCAACCCCTCCCGTGAACGCTGCGCGATGTGCTCGAGCATGTCGCTGTCGACGTCGCTGTCCTCGTCGAGCTTCGGTTTGGCAAACACCGCGAACCCGACATTGCGCAGCGCATCGACCCACGGCCGGACCACGTCGGCGCTGCCGGCGGCGATATTGGTGAACACGGTCGCCTCGGGTTCGGCTGCGACGCGCGTCCCGTGCTCGGTCGACACGTCAGCGGTGCGGCCCAGCAACCAGCGTCCGAGCGCGTCGAAGCGGGGGCGTTCCAGGGCGGTGGGCCGTCGGCCCAGGATCGATCCGAGGCCCATGTCGAGGTTCGGCGCATCCCAGACCAGAAGTACCCGCCGCGGCTTCGGGCCCGATTCGGCCTGGTGCTCGCCGGGCGGCGCCACCGGGGCGCTGGTCGTTTCGTCGGTGAGACTCATAGTGAGCGTCTTTCCCACAGCAATTCGGTGACGGCGCTGCCGGCGTCGTGCGCCTTGCCCTCGTATTTGGTGGCCGGGCGGGCGGTGGAGACCGGGGTCTGCGCTCCGATGTCCAGCCTGGTCAGCCGTGGTTCGGCGTCGCCGACCTCGGCGATCTGCTCGGCGTAGCCGGCATGATCGGTCGCGGCGTGCAACACCCCGCCGGGCCGCAGCCGGTCAGCGATCATCGCCACGTTGGCGGGTTGCAGCAGCCGACGTTTGTGATGACGGGCCTTGGGCCACGGGTCGGGGAAGAACACCCGCACCCCGCTGAGCGAGCCGGGAGCGAGCAGCAGGTCGAGCACGTCGACGGCGTCGCCGCGGATCAGCCGGATATTGGTGACGTGTTCCCGGTCGATGGCCGAGAGCAGTTGCGCCAGCCCACGCCGGTAGACCTCGACGGCGATGACGTCGACGTCCGGCTCTGACTTCGCCATCGCTAGCGTGGAAGTTCCTGTGCCACAGCCGATTTCAAGGACGAGCGGAGCGTCCCGGCCAAACCAGGCCTGGGTGTCCAGTGGTTCGGCCGGGCCTTGCGGGTCGTCTCCCGATACCGCGACGGTGCCGAGTTCAGGCCACAGCCGTTCCCAGGTCCGCTGCTGCGCGGCCGACAGTTGCGAGCGCCGCGTGCGGAAACTGGTGGTCCGACGGTATTCGCCGACCTCACGTTCCGCAGGCAGGGCGGTAGGAGGCGTCGGCGGTGTGGCCGCGTCCACCCAGGGCTGCGCGCGCATCCGTTCATCGTCGCCCATGAACCCATCATGTCGCCTCCCGCGGGGCAGATTGATACCCAACAGTTGCCTTTGCCTGGTATCGGGTGACTCGCTTCCCGGCCGTACAAATGTCACCATTCGACCGAAAAACCCGTGGTGCTACGTCGCAATCGGCAGGTACTCAGCCACAATGAGGGGTTAGCAGCACCTGCAAGGCGGCCTGAGCGGATAGGGGCATCCGATTTTCGTCGAAGAGCTGGAGCGGTTTGCGGACGCGGTCTCCGACCCGCGCTGCGCCGCGATCGCGAAGCGGCTCGCCACCCCGTTACGGGTGGCCGTCACCGGACGCCGCGGCGTCGGCCGCAGCACCGTCGCGCACGCACTGACGTGCGCCGGGCTGGCAGTGACGCCCCGGCGGATGCCGACGTGAACGTCCACGTGCTGGCCGATGCGGTCAAACCCGAGGATCGCGCCGCCATCGAGGCGGCCGGGCGGCCGGTGCTGGCGGTGTTGAACAAGGCCGACCTGGTCGCGACCACCGCACCCGGTCGTCACCCCGACGGCCCGACCTCCGCGGCCAGAACCCGATGCGCCCAGCTGTCAGCAGCGGGCCGGGGTGCCCATCGAGCCGCTGGTCGGCCTCCTCGCCGGCGCCGTCTGGACGACGCATCGTGGCGCGGGCTGCAGGCGCTGGCCGGCGGGCACTCCGTCGACGCCGCTGTCCGCGCCCGGTTGATGGTCGCCCTCGACGTGTTCGGTATCCGGCAGGCGATCGCCGCGATCCGGCGCGGAGCCACTCGCGGCGACGTCAACGCCCTGCTGTGCGGGTTGAGCGGCATCGACGACGTCGTCGACAAGGTCGGCGTACTCGGCGCACAACCCCGCTACCGGCGGGTGCTGGATGCCGTTGCCGAGTTGGAGACGATCGCCGTCACCGACCGGCGGATCAGCGAGTTCCTGGCGCACGACGACACCGTGGTCGCCCGGATGATGGCCGCTGTCGAGGTGGTCGAGGCGGTCGGCATCACCGTGGATCGTGACGACACGGCGCCGGCGCACCTGCGTCGCGCGATGCACTGGCAGAGCTACCGCCGCGGACCGGTCGCGGGTACCGAGCGCGCGTGCGGCGCCGACATCGTCCGCGGCTCGCTGCGGCTGTGGTCGACGGTCGGAGGATCGGTGTGACCGGCAAGAAGGGCAATACCGACAAAGCCATTGCCGAAGTGGACGCGCATGGTGACGGCGATCGGCCCGCAGCTCGGTACGCCGGGCATCGAGCGCCGAGACGACGTGCTGGTGACCGGACCATGGCTGGCCGGGGTGACCGGCGTGGTCGCGGCGCTCAGCGAGCGGCTGCCCAAGCAGACCTTCATCGAGTCGACGGACCTGGAGACCGGCGAGGCGCCGACGGCGGTGGTGTTCGTCGTCTCGGCCGCCGCCGCGTTGACGGCATCCGACTGCGCGCTGCTCGACGCGGCGGCCGCCGAGACCGACGCGGTGATCGGCGTGGTGTCCAAGATCGACGTGCATCAGAACTGGGAAGACGTGCTGGCCGGCAACCGAGAGATGCTGGCGGCGCACGCGCCGCGCTACAGCGACGTGCAGTGGGTCGGGGTCGCCGCCGCGCCCGAGGAGGGCGAGCCGCGCATCGACGACCTCGCCACGGCGGTGTCCGACCACCTGGCCAACGCGGAGCTCGCTCGGCGAAACAGGTTGCGGGCGTGGAAATCCCGGCTACAGACCATCGCCGACCGATACGATCGCGACGCCGATGGCGCGGGCCGCCGAGCGCGGGTCGAGGCATTGCGGGAGCAGCGCGGCGAGATCCTGCGGCAGCGACGGCTGTCCAAGTCCGAGCGGACGATCGCGCTGCGCAGTCAGACCCAGCAGGCCCGCGTGCAACTGTCCTACTTCGCCCGCAATCGCTGTGCCTCGGTGCGTTCGGAGCTGCAGGAAGACGCCGCGAGTCTGAGCCGCGGCAAGCTGCCGGAGTTCGCGTCGGAGGCGGGTGCCCGGCTCAAGGACGTCATCGCAGAGGTGGATGAGGGCACGACCACGCATCTGGCCGAGGTCGCTCAGACCCTGGGCTTGGAGATCGACCCGCCCGCCGCTGCGCCGTTGCCCACGGTGGACCTGCCGGCGCCTGCGCTGAAGTCGCGAAAGCTGGAGACCCGGCTGATGATGCTGGTGGGTGCCGGCTTCGGGTTGGGCGTGGCGCTGACCCTCAGCCGGCTGCTGGCCGACCTGACCCCCGGGCTCACCGTGGCCGGGGCGGTCGCGTGCGCGGCGATCGGGCTCGCGCTCACTGTCTGGGTGGTCGGGATGCGCGGGCTGCTTCGCGACCGGGCCTTGCTGGACCGATGGGCCGGCGAATCCACCGCGCTGGTGCAGTCCGCCGCCGAGCAGCTGGTGGCGACCCGGGTGCTGGCCGCCGAGTCGTCGCTCACCGCCGCGCTCAGCGAGCAGGACGAAGGCGAGAGCACGCGGGTGGCCGAGCAGGTCAGCGTCATCGACACCGAACTGCGGGAGCACTCCGTCGTGGGGGCGCGGGCCGCGGCGCTGCGCGGCAAGGAGATGCCGACATTGCAGGCCGCCCTGACGGCGGTGCGGGCCGAACTCGGCGAGCCTGAACCGGCCGACGAGGGCGAAACCGCATCCGACGATGCGGGCGATGAGTCCGAGCTACCGGTGCCCGATGGCGCCGAAGCCGAGCAAATTGACGAAAATTCGGCGACAAACACCGCTGATAACGCGTTCTGAATCGTTCCTGTGAGTTAACCGATACAGCCTCGACTTTTTATGGGTATACCGCTCGCGATAACCTGTGAGTAAGCCGCCGCAAACTAGCCGCGCATCACGTGCAACGCGACAGCAGGAGATTTTGATGACTTCAGCGACGATTCCCGGTCTGGATACCGCCCCGACGAAGCACCAGGGCTTGTTGTCCTGGATCGAAGAGGTTGCCGAGCTCACCCAGCCGGACCGAGTGGTCTTCGCCGACGGCTCCGAGGAGGAGTACCAGCGGCTCGCTGACCAGCTGGTCGCCGCCGGCACGTTCACGAAGTTGAACGAGAAGAAGCACAAGAACTCTTACCTGGCGCTGTCGGACCCGTCCGACGTCGCGCGGGTTGAGTCGCGGACCTTCATCTGCTCCGAGCGCGAGGTCGACGCCGGCCCGACCAACAACTGGAAGCCGCCGGCCGAGATGCGGGCCACCATGACCGAGTTGTACCGCGGCTGCATGCGCGGGCGCACGATGTGGGTCGTCCCGTTCTGCATGGGCCCCCTCGGCGCCGACGACCCGAAGCTCGGGGTGGAGATCACCGACTCCGAATACGTCGTCGCCTCGATGAAGGTGATGACCCGGATGGGCAAGGCCGCGCTGGACAAGCTTGGCGACGACGGCTTTTTCGTGAAGGCATTGCACTCGATCGGCGCTCCGCTGGAGCCCGGGCAAAAAGATGTGCCATGGCCGTGCAATGACACGAAATACATCACGCACTTTCCGGAGACCCGCGAAATCTGGAGCTACGGATCTGGTTACGGCGGAAATGCGTTGCTGGGCAAGAAGTGTTATTCACTGCGGATCGCCTCGGCGATGGCCCACGACGAGGGCTGGCTCGCCGAGCACATGCTGATCCTGAAGCTGATCTCGCCGGAGAACAAGGCGTACTACTTCGCCGCGGCGTTCCCGTCGGCCTGTGGCAAGACCAACCTCGCGATGCTGCAGCCCACGATCCCGGGCTGGCGTGCCGAGACCCTCGGTGACGACATCGCCTGGATGCGTTTCGGCAAGGACGGCCGGCTGTACGCGGTCAACCCGGAGTTCGGCTTCTTCGGGGTCGCACCGGGCACCAACTGGGACTCCAACCCCAACGCCATGAAGACCATCGCGGCCGGCAACACCGTCTTCACCAACGTCGCGCTGACCGACGACGGCGACGTGTGGTGGGAAGGCCTGGAAGGCGAGCCCGATCACCTGATCGACTGGAAGGGCAACGACTGGGAGCCTCGCGAGACGGAGACCAAAGCCGCGCACCCGAACTCGCGTTACTGCACCCCGATGTCGCAGTGCCCGATCCTGGCGCCGGAGTGGGACGACCCGCAGGGCGTGCCGATCTCGGGCATCCTGTTCGGCGCCCGCCGCAAGACCACCGTGCCGCTGGTGACCGAGGCGCGCGACTGGCAGCACGGCGTGTTCATGGGCGCCACCATGGGCAGCGAGCAGACCGCAGCCGCTGAGGGCAAGGTCGGCGACGTGCGCCGCGACCCGATGGCCATGCTGCCGTTCCTGGGCTACAACGTCGGCGACTACTTCCAGCACTGGATCGACCTCGGCAAGAACTCCGACGAGTCCAAGCTGCCGAAGGTCTTCTTCGTCAACTGGTTCCGTCGCGGCGAGGGCGGCAAGTTCCTCTGGCCCGGCTTCGGCGAGAACAGCCGCGTGCTGAAGTGGATCGTCGACCGCATCGAGCACACGGCCGGCGGCCACGAGACCCCGATCGGCGTCGTCCCCACCGCCGAGGACCTCGATCTGGACGGGTTGAAGGTCGACGCTGCCGATGTGGACAAGGCGCTCGCGGTCAACGCCAGCGAGTGGCGCCAAGAACTGCCGCTGATCGAGGAGTGGTTCGAGTTCGTCGGTGACAAGCTGCCGACCGGTGTCCGGGACGAGTTCGAGGCGCTCAAGCAGCGCCTGGCCGAGTCCGACTAAGGCGCTCTCACCGCGCTAGCAGGGTTGCCACATCTGAAAGATCGGCGAGCCGAACTTTCGGTTGCGACCCTGCTGAGCAGCAAATTTGATCTACGCGCCGGACCCATTCGGTAGCCAGGCTATGTTGCTGGATGGATCCTCGCCGGGTACTTTAGCGACGTGACAACAACCACGGGCGCTGTAACGGGGTCACGTGCCCGGTCGCGGACGTTGTTCCGCTCGCTCGCCATCGTCAGCGCCGTCATCTGCCCGGCTCTGGTGCTGCGTGTCGTCGGCATTCAGCTCGATCCCGTTGTCGGCCTGATCGCCTACGGCGGCGCCGTGGTGGGTGCCAGCTTCGTGCTGGCGTGGGCCGCGGAAGCCGCCCAGGTCGACGTGTCCGGCAGCCTGGCCGTCGCCGTTTTGGCCGTGATCGCGGTCCTGCCCGAGTACGCCGTCGACCTGTACTACGCCTACACCGCCGGCCACCTGCCCGAGTACACCCAGTACGCGGCGGCGAACATGACCGGCTCGAATCGGTTGCTGATGGGCCTCGGTTGGCCGGTCGTCGTTCTGGTCAGCGTGCTGGTGGCCCGCCGGACGTCCGGCCGCAAGCTCGACGGGTTGGAGCTCGAGCCGAGCAACCGGGTGGAGATCGGCTTCCTGATGATCGCCGGGGTGGCCGTATTCGCCATCCCCGCGACCGGCCGCATCCACATCGGGTTCGGGCTGGCCCTGCTGGGCTGGTTCGGCTATTACCTGTTCAAACTGACTCGCGGCGAGGTCGAAGAACCCGAGTTGGTCGGCACCGCCGCGGCGCTGGGCGCCCTGCCCGACCGTACCCGCCGCATCACGGTGGCCGCACTGTTCCTTTCGCCGCCGCGGTCATCGTGACGTGTGCAAAACCGTTCGCCGACAACCTGATCGGCGCTGGTACGCAGTTGGGCATCGACCGGTTCCTGCTGGTGCAGTGGCTGGCTCCGCTGGCGTCGGAGGCGCCGGAGTTCATCATCGCGACCATCTTCGCGGCCAGGGGCAAGGGTGATGCCGCGATCGCGACGCTGATCTCGGCGAAGGTCAACCAATGGACCCTGCTCATCGGATCGTTGCCGGTGGCGTACATGCTCGGCGGAGGAAGCGCCGCAATGCATTTGGACGGCCGTCAGATCGAGGAGATCGTGTTGACCGCCGCGCAGACGTTGATGGGCGTGACGCTGTTGCTCGGCCTGCGGTTCCAGCGCTGGGCGGCCTGGGCGCTGCTCGGCTTGTTCGTCGTGCAGTTCCCACTCACCTCGACCGACGGACGCCTGGCGCTCAGCGGTGTGTACGCGGTGATCGCGCTGGTGGCCCTGATCCGCTATCGGCGCGAGCTGCTGCCGACGTTGTCGGCACCCTTCGCGGGTCGGGCCAAGCGGCATGGCGGGCACCCGCATCCGTCAGCCCGAACAGGTGCATTCGCAGTAGTCAGCGGGCGGATCACGCCCTCTTGACAGCTGTCAATTTTTCCGGCGGTACAGTCTGCCCATGCAGATTCGCCAGCACACCTCCGGGCAGGGTGGAACCAACAAGCCCGCCATCATCCTTCACCCGTCCGGCACGGTGATCACGTTCGACGAGTTGGAAGCCCGCGCCAACCGGCTGGCGCATTACTTCCGGCACGCCGGCCTGGTCGAAGGCGACGCGGTGGCGATCCTGATGGAGAACAACGAGCACATCCATGCCGTCATGTGGGCGGCCCGGCGTGCGGGCCTGTACTACGTGCCGATCAACACCCACCTGACCGCGCCCGAAGCGGCGTACATCATCGACAACAGCGCCGCCAAGGCGATCATCGGGTCGGCCGCGCTGCGCAAGACGTGCGAGAACCTCGCCGAGCACCTGCCGAACGGTCTGCCTGCTTTGCTGTTACTCGCCTCCGGCGAAGGGGAGGCCGACCTCGACGGCTGGCAGCGGTATCCCGAATGTGTTGCCGGCCAGCCGGATACCCCGATCGCCGACGAGATCGAAGGCGACCTGCTGCAGTACTCGTCGGGAACGACCGGCCGCCCGAAGGGAATCAAACGGGCGCTGCCACACGTCTCGCCCGCTGAAGCGCCGGGCATGATGTCGGCTCTGGTCGGCTTCTGGATGCACCCGGATGCCGTCTATCTCAGCCCGGCGCCGCTCTATCACACCGCGCCGTCGGTGTGGTCGATGACGGTGCAAGCCGGCGGCATCACCACGGTGGTCCTGGAGAAGTTCGACCCCGAAGGTTGTCTGGATGCCATCCAGCGCCACCACGTCACGCACGGCCAGTTCGTGCCCGTCATGTTCACCCGGATGCTGAAACTGCCTGAGGCAAAACGCAACTCGTTCGACATGTCCAGCCTGGAACGAGTGATGCACGCCGCCGCGCCGTGTCCGGTGGAGATCAAGAAGCAGATGATCGACTGGTGGGGGCCGATCGTCGACGAGTACTACGCCTCCTCGGAGGCCATCGGTTCGACATTGATCAGCGCCGATGAGTGGCTCGCCCACCCCGGCTCGGTGGGCAAGCCGATGAACTGCCAACTGCACATCCTCGACGAGGACGGCAACGAGTTGCCGCCCGGCCAGGCCGGCGAAATCTACTTCGAGGGCGGCTTTTCCTTCGAATACCTCAACGACGCGGAGAAGACGGCCGCATCCCGCGATCGACATGGCTGGAGCACCGTCGGCGACGTGGGCTACGTCGACGAGGACGGCTACCTCTTCCTCACCGACCGTCGCCACCACATGATCATCTCCGGCGGCGTGAACATCTATCCGCAGGAAGCCGAGAACCTACTCGTCACCCATCCAAAAGTACTTGACGCAGCGGTATTCGGGATTCCCGACGATGAGATGGGCCAGAGCGTCAAGGCTGCGGTGCAGACCGTCGACCCGGCCGACGCGACCGGCGATTTCGCCGACGAGTTGCTGGTGTGGCTGCGCGAGCGGCTGGCGCACTATAAGTGTCCGAAGTCGATCTCGTTCGAAGCGCAGCTGCCGCGGACCGACACCGGGAAGATGTTCAAACACGAACTGGTCAAGAAGTATTCGGTGTGACGCTGCGCGTTGTCGATGTCTCGGAGCCTGACTCCTCGGTCGACGCTGCTCTTCTCGGTGACCCGGTCGTCGCGGTTGGGTCATTGCAGCGATGCCTCCGAATTCTGGCTGCAGCAAGCAACATTCACGCTCACCGAGGACCACGCCGACGATCGCCGGGCGATCACTGTCGCATCGATCGACACCGCGCTTGCTGAGCTGACCGCGCGGGTTCAGCAGTGGCCGATCGCGGCGGCGACGTGTGACGACGTGCTGCGCTCCGTGGATCCGGCCGGCGCGGCGTTGCCGGGGGTGGTGACGGAGTCACTGGCCTACTCCACCCTGCAGGCCGGTCCGGAATTCGCCCGCTGGCTGGCCGCCCGCGGCCCGGCCACGATGCCCGACATCGCCGATCCGGTTCAGGCCCACCGCGACGGCGACACCTTGCACATCGCGTTCAACCGCCCACAGCGGCACAACGCCTTCTCCACCGACGCTCGCGCCGCGCTGCTCGAGGCTTTGGCTGTGGCGCAACTGGATTCGTCGGTCGACCAGGTGGTGCTGACCGGCAACGGGCCGTCTTTCTGCAGCGGCGGCGACCTCGACGAATTCGGCACATTCACCGACCCGGCCAGCGCGCATCTGGCCCGCACCCGCTACAGCCCGGCGCTGGCGCTCGACGCGATCACCGCCCGGCTCGGTCCGGCGTGCCGTGCTCGAAGTGCACGGCCAGGTGCTCGGCAGCGGATTGGAGATGGCCGCATTCTGCGGTCGCATCGAAGCCGCGCCGATACGGTGTTCGGGCTGCCCGAACTGAGCCTGGGGCTGATTCCAGGCGCCGGCGGCACGGTCAGCGTGACCCGACGGATAGGTCGTTGGCGCACAGCTTATTTGGTGCTGAGCGGCCATGACCTATCGACCCGTTTACCGTCGCGCTGGCCTGGGAGCCTGGTCGACGCAGAGTGACGCGAGTTGGACGGTGATCGACAGCTTCTCGAGCGAAGAGATCGATCGTCGAGTCGCAAGGATCACCCTCTGAGCGGAGAAGCGAATGGCCGACATGACCGCACTGCGGGCACACCGTCGCGGCGGGCCCGAGGTGCTCGCCGTCGAAGCCGCGCCGATACCGGTGCCGGCGGCCGGCGAGGTCCTGGTCGCGGTCCACGCGGCGGCGATCACTTTCGATGAACTCACCTGGGAAGAGACGTGGACGCGGGATGGCGTCAGCCGGACACCGGTCATTCCGTCGCACGAGATTTCCGGGGTAATCGTCGAAACCGGGCCCTAGCGCAGAGCATTTTGCGCAGGGTGACACATGTCTACGGCCTCATCCGGTTCGATCGCGACGGTGGTGCCGCTGACTATGTCTCAGTGCCCGCGCAGGATCTGGCCGCCAAGCCGTCCAACGTCTCGCACACCGTCGCCGCTGCGCTACCGCTCGCGGGACTCACCGCGTGGCAGGCCCTTGTCGACCACGCCGAGGTGCATCACGGGGAGCGCGTGCTCGGTGACCGGGGGAGCGGGCGGAGTCGGGGCGCTGGCTGTGCAACTCGCCGCGCAGCTTGGTGCCGACGTGACCGCCACGGTCCGTAGCGACGCGGTCGAGTTGGTCAGAAATCTCGGTGCGCGGAAAGTAATCGACATCCGAAGCGATGCCTTCGACGACAGCCGGCCTACGACGTGGTGATCGACACGGTCGGCGGTTCGACCTCGAGAGATTTGTTGCGCGTGCTTCGCCGCGGCGGGCGGCTCATTGCTCTTTCCGCGCCCATTCCCGCCGGTGAAGCCGACGAGTACGACGTCACCGCAACGTTTTTCGTGGTGACACCCGATCGAGCTCAACTCGCGGAGCTCGCCGCTCTCGTCGACCGTGGTCAACTGCACGTCGAGATCGCCGCCACCTTTCCCTTGACCGAAGGGCGAGAGGCTTTCGAGAGCGGGCAACGGCCCGGCCGGCGACCCGGTAAGACCGTGATCGTGGTCCGAGACTGACTGTCGCGAAACAGAAGCCAAGGCCGCTGTTCGGCCTAGATGAATGCCACAGCTTCTGTTTCGCGGCGGAGTTACCTCAGAGCCCGCCGCGGGATACCAGCTGCGCGGCGATCACGTTGCGCTGGATCTCGTTGGTGCCCTCGCCGACGATCATCAGCGGCGCATCGCGGAAGTACCGCTCGACGTCGTATTCGGTGGAATAGCCGTAGCCGCCGTGGATCCGCACGGCGTTCAGCGCGATCTCCATCGCCACCTCGGAGGCGAACAGCTTGGCCATCCCGGCCTCCATGTCGCAGCGCTCCCCGCTGTCGTAACGCTCGGCGGCGTAACGGGTGAGCTGCCGTGCCGCGGTCAGCTTGGTCGCCATCTCGGCCAGGTAATTGCCGACCGACTGATGCTTCCAGATCGGCTGACCGAAGCTCTCCCGCTGCTGCGCGTAGGCCAGCGCGTCGTCGAAGGCGGCGGTCGCCACCCCCAACGCGCGCGACGCCACCTGAATACGGCCCGTCTCAAGGCCTTTCATCATCTGCGAAAAGCCTTTGCCCGCATCGCCACCGAGAATCGCCGAGTGCGGCACCCGGTAGCCGTCGAACGACAGCTCGCAACTCTCCACGCCCTTGTAGCCCAGCTTGGGCAGATCCCGCGACACCGTCAGCCCCGGGCCGTGCTCGGCGAGCAGTATCGAGATGCCTTGATGGCGCGGCGTCGCCTTCGGGTCGGTCTTGCACAGCAGCGCGATCAGCCCGGACCGGCGCGCGTTGGAGATCCACGTCTTCGAGCCGTTGACGACAAGGTCTTCGCCGTCTGACAGCGCGGTGGTCGACATGTTCTGCAGATCGCTGCCACCGCCGGGCTCGGTCAGCGCCATCGTCGCGCGCAATTCACCGGTGGCCATCGGCGGCAGGTAGCGCTGCTTCTGCTCGTCGGTGCCGAACAGCGCCAGCAGCTTGGCCACCACTGTGTGGCCGCCCATCGCGCCGGCCAGGCTCATCCAGCCGCGCGCCAACTCCTGCGTCACCAGCACGTAGCACCGCATCGACACCGGCGTGCCGCCGTACTCCTCGGGGACGGCCAGGCCGTAGATGCCGATGCGCTTCATCTGCTCGATCCACGCTTCGGGATACTCGTTGGCATGCTCGACTTCGCGCACCGTCGGCCTGACCTCTTTATCGACGAACTCGCGCACCGTCGCGACCAGCATCGCCTCGTCGTCGTCCATACGCCGCTCCTCCTCATCGCTCGCTCTGCATCGTCGCCGGCGGCTCCATGCGCCCATGGTGGCACGCCGGTCAGGCGGCACACGATGACAGTCGGCCCGTACTTCGACCAGGTGCACACCGGGCAGGTGTTCACCGGTGCGCCGTCGATGACGCTCACTCCCGGCCTGGCCGCTGTGCACCAGAGCATCCTGGGCGACCGGCTGCGGCTGCCGCTGGACTCCGAGCTGTCCGCCGTTGTCACCGGCCTGCCCGCGCACGCTGGCGCATCCGGGGTTGGTCTGTGACGTCGCGATCGGCCAGTCGACGCTGGCCACCCAGCACGTCAAAGCCAACCTGTTCTACCGCGGCCTGACGTTTTTCCGGTTCCCGGCGATCGGGGACACGCTGTTCACCCGCACCGAGATCGTCGGGCTGAAGAAGAACTCGGCGAAGCCGGGTCGGGCCCCCACCGGGCTGATGGCCCTGCGAATCACCACCATCGACCAGGCCGACCGGCTGATCCTGGACTTCTACCGCTGCGCGATGTTGCCGCTGAGTGCCGGCGCCGACCCCGAAGGCTCCAACCATGCCGACGACCTGTCGACGATCGGCGCCGACCTGGCAGCCGCCGCCATCGGCAGCCGCCGACTGGAACGGCGACGCCTTTCGCCAGCGGGTCACCGGGCCGCACTTCGACCCCGGCCTGGCCGGATCGGTGCTGCACAGCAGCGCCGACGTGGTCAGCAGCGCACCGGAATTGGCCCGCCTCACCTTGAATATCGCTGGGGTCCATCATGATTCACGCCTCGGTGGACGGCGGCTGGTCTACGGCGGGCACACCATCGGGCTGGCGCTGGCGCAGGCCAGCAAGCTGTTGCCCAATCTGGCGACCGTGCTGGGCTGGCAGTCCTGCGATCACACCGCGCCGGTGTATGAAGGCGACACCCTCTACAGCGAACTGCACATCGAGTCCGCCGAGCAGACCGATGGCGGCGGGGTGCTGGGATTGCGGTCGTTGGTCTACGCGTTCAGCGACGACCCCGACGAGCCGCGGCAAGTCCTCGACTGGCGTTTCACCGCGCTGCAGTTCTGATGGGTGCAGCGATGTTACGCCGGTGCTAGTTTTTGAGAACTTCAGTTGTCCCGCTGATGGATACCGCACCCACCAGGTTGTGGCCAGGAAGGGACAACTAATGGTGAACTCGCGTGGCTATCGCTCCGCTTTGGGACGCTGGCCGTGGGGCTGGGTATTGGTCTTGCGGTGGCCTCCACACCCGTTGTCGCGGTGGCCGATTCGTCGGCCGATTGGGTGAACGATCTTCTCGGTGGTGCGGCGCTGCCGGCTCCGGCGATCCCGGATTTGAACCTGGCGATCTCGATCGACGGGTATTCGCTGGTGTCCAAGGGCACCGCGAGCGCCGACTCGGGCAAGCGGGGACATCGCGATCGCCTACGGTGACGGCGCTTCCGCCAGCGCCGAGGGCGGCAACGGCGATTTCGCCTTGGCCGACGGCAGCGACGCTCTTGCCCGTCGGCGGGCTCAGCACCGACACCGGCGCGAATCACGACACCGCCATCGACATCGGCAACAACAGCAGCCTCGACGACGCTGCCTGGGCGGTAACTCCGATCTCTACGGAGGCACCGACGGCGGACCGGCAGCGGGACACCGCCATCGACATCGGCAACAACAGCACTTCTTCGACAGCTCCGTTGCCGGCGCCGGCGGCCTGGTCGGAGGGGTCGGGAACGGTGACAACGACACCTCCCTCGACGTCGGCAACAACTCCGGCGGCGTCGACGGCCCTTGGACCGTCGCCGGCAACGACAACTTCGCCAGTTCTTTCGGCGATGACACCGCCGACGGCGACGGTGCCGTCGCGTCCGATGGCGACAGCAACATCGCCGAAGTCCGTCGGCCCCAACACCTATACGTTCGCCGACGCTGGTAACAGCAACATCGCCTACGTCTTCGACCCCTTCGGCACCGGAGCCGGTAGCGAGGCCGACGCCGGCGTCTACGGTAATTTCGACCTCACCGCCGTCTTCGGTGACGGCCTTACCTCCACGTCCGCGACCAACGGCGATTTCCTCTATGACATCTTCTCGCCGGCGGGCGATCTTCCCGGTTCCGCGGCCGCGACCAGCGGCGGCTTCCTCGCCGAGTTGCTGTCGTTGTTCTGAGGTCCAGCGTCAATGGCGCTGCTATGCAGCGGATCTACTCGGCTACACACCGGCGGCGAAACGTCCGGATATCCGGAAAGCTCAAAGCGTTTTATCAGGTTATCCATATCTGACGCTTAACCGGTGCTAACGTTTCAGAACTTCAGTTGTCCCGGCTTATCGCTATCAATCCCGCGCCCGTCAGGGTGTGGTCAGGAAGAGATGACCAATGGTGAATTCTCGCGGTGTGGCTCGGTTGGGGACCCTGGCGGTGGGGTTGGGGATTGGTCTGGCGGCGGCCGCCACGCCCGGTATCGCGGTGGCCGATTCGTCGGCCGATTGGCTGAATGACCTTTTCGGTGGTGCGCGCTGCCAGCCCCTGCGGTCCCGGATGTGAACCTGGCGATCTCGATCGACGGGTATTCGCTGGTGTCCGAGGGCACCGCGAGTGCCAACTCAGGCAGCGGGGATATCGCGATCGCCTACGGTGATGGCGCATCCGCCAGCGCCTTGGGTGGCACCGGTGATTTCGCGTTGGCCGATGGCAGCGGCGCGGATACCGGTGCCGGCGGCAGCGACGTGTATAACGGTATCCCCGGGTTCACCGGCGACACCGGCGCCGATGACGACACCGCCATCGACATCGGCAACAACACCAGCGGCTTAGATCCCAGCTCCTTCGCCGGCAACGCCGACGCAGCGCGGCCCCGCAGATGGTGGTACCAGCAGCAGCGACACCGCCATCGACATCAGCAACAACAGTTACGTTCCCGAGGGAAACCTCTACGAGGACGGCTCCCGCGCCGGCGCCGCGGCCTGCTCGGTGGCATCGGGAACGGCAACTACGACACCGCCATCGTCCTCGGCCCCAACACTTTGCGGGCGTCGGTGACAGCAACGGCGACTTCGGCTCTGTGGTCGACCCTTCGGGCACCGACAGCAGCACCGCAGTTGTCGGCTTCGCCGGTGATTCCGACCTGGGCGCCGTGTTCGGTGACGGGCTTCATTCCACATCCGCGGAGGGCGCAACTTCCTGTACGACATCTTGTCGCCGTTCGGTGACCTGCCCGGTAGTGCGGCCGCGACCAGTGGCGGCTTCCTTGCTGAGCTGCTGTCGTTGTTCTGAGAGCGAGCCGCTTACCGGCGACGCGCACAATGGTGGGCGTGGAACAGGCTGCGGACGGCGTACTGGACTGGGCCAGCAGCGGGCTAGCCCATCTGACCGGCTCGTCTGACGGGCCTCCCGATTTCTCGCGCGCCCCGTGCTGACCGAAGCCCGCCGGGTGGCCGCCGATATCGGGGGACTGCTCGGCGTCGAGGTCGACGCCGCGACCATTCTGGCCGGCCGCGCGGCGATCATGAATCTGGACGTGCCCGGCCGCATCTCGGCCGGCGGCGCCACCCGCCTGCTGCCCACCGCTGACGGGTGGTGTGCGGTCGCGCTGCCGCGCGACGATGATGTCGCGGCGCTACCGGCGCTGATGGAGGTCGACGCGGTCACCGGCGATCCCTGGGAGGCGCTGTCCCGCTGGGCCGCAACGCGTTCCACGTGCCGACGTCATCGCCCGCACCCAGCTGCTCGACATCGCCGCCGCGGCGCTGGGTGAAGCGTCGGCCGGCGTGCCGGCGGTACGGCCCGGTGGTGCCGGCGTGGGGCCGCGACGAGCCGACGGGTTGCTCGTGGCGGATCTGTCGTCGCTGTGGGCCGGACCGCTGTGCGGCCAGCTCCTCGCCCGCGCGGGCGCCATCGTCGTCAAGGTGGAAAGCCCGAGCCGGCCGGACGGCACCCGACGCGGAGAGCCGGCCTTTTTCGACTGGATGAACGCCGGAAAGCTCTGCTATGCCGTCGATTTCGACCCCGGAGCGGACGCGCTGCGTCGGCTGCTCGACGTCGCCGACATCGTCATCGAGGGGTCCCGGCGCGCGGCGTTGCGGCGCCGAAAGTTGAGCGCCGACGACGTGCCTGCCCGGCCGGGGCGAATCTGGTTGCGCATCAACGGCTATCGCGATCAGCCGGACCGGCCGGCGTTCGGTGACGACGCCGCGGTCGCCGGCGGCCTGGTCGACACCGACGACGACGGACCGGTGTTCTGTGGCGATGCGATCGCGGACCCGCTGAGCGGGCTGGAGGCGGCGCGCGCGGTGGGGGAGTCGCTGCGCCGCGGCGGCGGCGAGGTGATCGACGTGTCGATGGCTCAGGTTGCCGCACGCTACGCGGCGCTGCCGCCCGCGCGCCGCTGACGTACGGCCGCTCGGCCCGAGGCGCCGCCGGCGTCGCCATTGGGCGCGGACAACGCCGCCGTCGAGCGGCTGGTGTCCGAGAGGCTGGGCGCGACATGCTGATTCAGCGGGCTGTGACGCTTGACGGCTCCGCCGTCGACATCAGGGTGAGCGAGCAGCATCGACGAGGTCGCCGAAACCCTGACGCCGAAGCCCGGCGAAGACGTGCTGGACGCGGCGGGCGGAACCGTGCTGCCCGGCCTGCACGATCACCACGTGCACCTGCATTCCGCGGCGGCCGCGGCGACGTCGATTCGGGTCGGCCCACCGCAGGTCCGCGATCGCGCCGCACTGGCCGCCGCGCTGGCGACGCCGAGGCCGGTGAGGACGGCTGGATCCGCGCTGTCGGATACCACGATTCGGTCGCGGGGCCGCTGGACCGCGACGCACTGGACGCTATCGCCCCCGCGACGCCGCTGCGGATCCAGCATCGCAGCGGCGTGCTGTGGATCCTCAACTCGGCGGGCCTGGCACGCGTCGGCCTGGCCGATCATCCAGACGGCAGGCTGCGCAGCACCGACTCCTGGGCGGACGCCTTGGGGCGCAGCGAAACCAACCTGGCCGATCTCAGCCAGCGGCTCAGCGGCTACGGCGTCACCGGAATCACCGACGCGACACCGGATCTCGCCATCGCCGACGTGGTGCGGTTGGCGGAGTTGCACCGCCACGGCGAACTACGTCAGCACGTGCACTGCCTGGCCCCGGGCAAACGCATCTTGCACGACGACGACTTGGACCTCGAGCAGTTGGCCGGCTGGATCGCCCAGCGGCACCGCGACGATCATCCGGTCGCCGTCCACTGCGTCACCGCCGCGCAGTTGCTGGTGACGATCGCGGCGCTGCGCGAAGCCGGCTGTCATCCGGGCGACCGCATCGAGCATGCCGCCGTCGTTCCGTCGGATTGCTTGGCCGACGTAGCCGACCTCGGGGTGACCGTGGTGACCCAACCCAATTTCGTTGTCGAGCGCGGTGATCAGTACCTCGACGAGGTGCCCGCCGCCGAACACGATCAACTGTGGCGAGTCGCGTCGCTGCTCGAGGCCGGGGTGCCGGTGGCGCTATCCACCGACATGCCGTTCGGTGACGGCGACCCGTGGGCTGCGATGCGCGCCGCGGTGCATCGCACCACACCCAGCGGAGCCGTACTGGGCAGCAGTGAATGTGTCTCGGCCCGAACGGCTTTGACGATGTTCCTGGGCAGTGCAGAGCACCCCACCCGGCCGCGTCTCGTCGAACCCGGTGAACCCGCGGACCTGTGCGTGCTCAGCGTCACGCCGCAAACAGCGCTGGCCGAACTGGACGCCGGAATGGTCGCCGCGACCATCATCGGCGGCGGAATCGCCTACCCGTCAACCTGAATCAGGAGATGTCACCGATGAGGTAGCGCTGCAACGTGGGCGCCATCGCGTTGACCAGGCTGTCGACGTCCATCGAGTGAATCGGCTCGACCCGCACCCCGTAACGCATGATGCCCAGACCGACGACCGCCGAGGCGCACAGCGAGGCGCGGAACGTGATCTGGTCGGCACCCAACGCCTTGAGTAGTGGGTTGAAAACCGGGCCGATGAACAGGCCCTGCGCGATATCAACCGTCTTGGCCAAGCCCGCCGTGGCGATCGCGCTGGCGGCGAACGGCCCGCCACCAGTGGCATCCCAGGTGGTGATCAGCATCTGTAGCGTCCGCCGGCCGGCCTGGTCCACGCCCCCGCGGACGATCTTGTCGATGAACTCTCTTGTGCCGAATGGCAGATGCAGCTTGCGTGCCACCGGGTCGAGAATCCCGCGAAACGGATTCTCGCGAGCGGCCACGTTGTCAGGATGGCATGGGCCCAATCAGTGCGGCAAGTCGCGGAACGGCGTGTTGCGATATGGCTCAGGTTCTTTCGGTAGGCCGAGCACGCGTTCGCCGACGATGTTGCGCTGAATCTGGTCGGTGCCGCCGCCGATCGAGGTGAAGTAGGCGTTCAACGTCCGAAAGGTCACCGCGTCGCCGACGGGATTGTCCGGGCCGGTCAACATTGCTTCTGCGCCGACGATTTCGGTTTCGACGCGCGCTGTCTCGTGCAGGATCCGCGACATCGCGATCTTTCCGAGCGCGAGCAGCGTCGCCGACTCCGCGCGATCGGTGGCCGCCTTCGAGCGTTGGGTGTTCCACCGGTTGACGGTGGCCAACGCGTCGACGCGGGCGATCTGCTGACGAATGTAGGGGTCGTCCAGCCGGCCGGCTTCCCGCGCCAATTCGACCAGGAGATGGGCCTTCTCGGCCTGGGGCCGCTTGGCATCCCTGGCCGTGCGGGCGATATCGGCCATAAAACGTCGCTCGTAACCGAGCGCGGTCTGCAGCACTGACCACCCGGCGTTCAGTTCGCCAACCAGGTTCTCGGCGGGAACGCGAGCGTCTTCGATGAAGACTTCGTTGAACTCCGATTCGCCGGTGATCTGGTGGATCGGCCGGACCTCGACGCCGGGCTGATCCATCGGCAGCATGAAGAAGCTGATGCCCTGGTGTTTCGGCACATCCCAGTCGGTCCTGGCCACCAGCATGCCGTAGTCGGCGGTCTTGGCGAACGACGTCCACACCTTCTGCCCGTTGATCACCCACTCGTCGCCGTCGCGCTCTGCCCGAGTGCGCAGGCCGGCCAGATCCGACCCCGCGCCGGGCTCGCTGTAGAGCAGACACCACTTGCTCTCGCCGCGGATCGACGGCGGGATCAGCCGTTGCTTCTGCTCGTCGGTTCCCGCGTCGTGCAGCGTGCAGGCGAACAGGTTGCCGCGGTCATGCCCGCAGCCGTGCGCCCCGACGGCCGCGAATTCCGCTGCAACGAGCCGGGATTGGGCATCCGTGAGACCGCGGCCGTAAAACTCCGGCTCCCAGCTGGGAGTCGCCCAGCCGGCGTCGACCACGATGTGCGCCCAGCTGGCGCGATCGATACCGGGATTCCAGTTGGCCGCCAACCATTTCCGGACCTCGTCGCGCAATTCGTCGTCCGTCAAACGCCGCTGCTCAGTCACAACTCAGGCTCCGATCTGCTGCATGTAGCGTTCCCGGTGCCAGGACGCGCTGCCCAGCAACTGCGCGTCGCTGCGGGCTCGGCGCAGATACAGGTGCGCCGGATGCTCCCAGGTGAAACCGATCCCGCCGTGTACCTGGATGCTGGTCGCCGCCACGAAGACGAATGCGTCCGAGCAGTACGCCTGTGCCAGAGCAAGATCCGCGACGCGGGAGGGTGTCTGTTCGGCGAATGCGCCGGCCACGAAGCGCGCCGCCGACACCGCGGACTCGGCCTCCAGCAACATGTCGGCGCACATGTGCTTGACGGCCTGGAAACTGCCGATCGCCCGGCCGAACTGATAGCGGGTCTTCGCGTACTCGGTGGCCATTTCGACCGCCCGCCGCGCGCCGCCGGCCTGCTCGCTGACCAAGGCCAACGCCGCATGGTCGAGCGCGGCGTCGAACACCCCGACACCGGTACCCGGTCGGCCGATCAACCGGGCCGGGGTGTCGACGAATTGCAGTCGGCATTGCTTGCGGGTCGGGTCGACGGTAGTCAGCGGTGTCACGGCCAAACCGGTAGCACCGGCATCGACCGCGAACACCGCGGGCCCGGCGTCGGTCGTGGCCAGCACGTAGAACAGTTGCGCCGACAGCCCGTCGAGCACGAAATGCTTGTAGCCGGTGAGGTGCCAGGTGTCGCCGATCAGACCGGCGGATGTGGAGATCGTCGCCGGCAATCGGGCCGAGCCGTCCTCGGCGAAGGCGGCGGTCGCGATCAGTTCACCCGCCGCGATCCGCGGCAGCACCGCGTCGCACTCGGCCGCATCGCCGGCTTCGGCTCAGCAAGCCGGGCACCAGCACCGCCGTCGACAGGAACGGGCTGACCAGCAGCGCCCGGCCCATCTCCTCCATCGCGATGCCCATTTCGACCGGACCCGCTCCGGCGCCGCCGTACTTCTCGTCGATCAGCAAGCCGGTCAGGCCCATGGCCGCCAGTTCACGCCACACCGATCGGGTCGAAACCCGTGTCGGTGGCCATCTGAGCGCGCACCTGTGCCTCGCTGGAGTGGCGGGCCATCAGGTCGGCGACCGCGCTGCGCAGCGCCCGCTGTTCCTCGCTCACCGCGAATGGCGCGCTGGCAGGCATCAGCTCGTGACGGCCAGCGCGGATCGCAGGCTCGCGCACTGGCTGGCGAAAAATGCTTTGGACACAGCCGCTTTCGGCACCACGAGATCGAAGCCATGGAACGCGCCCGGGACGGTCTCGATCTCGCACGGCACCCCGGCCGCGGTGAGCCGGGCGGCGTAGGCGAGGTCCTCGTCGTGAAACAGGTCGTGGGTGCCGACGCCGATCCACGCCGGGGGAAGCCCGCTGAGATCCTCGTGACGAGCCGGCACGGCGACCTTCGGATCGGCATTGCCGAGGTAGGCCGCCCAGCCGAAGCGGTTGCTCTTCGGTCCCCACAGCCGGTAGTTCGGGTTCTCCGGCGTCGAGCCGCTGCGGTCATCGAGCATCGGATAGGCCAGCAGCTGCAGGGTCGGCGTGAACTCGCCACGGTCGCGCGCCAGCAGCGCCAGGGCCGCTGCCAGGCCGCCGCCGGCACTGGCCCCGCCGATCGCGATCCGCGCCGGGTCGACCGCGGGCAGTTCAGCCAGCCAGGTCAGCGCTGCATAGCAATCCTCCAACGGCGCGGGATAGGGGTGCTCGGGCGCCAGCCGGTAATCCACCGCCGCGACGGTGACGCCCAACACGCGGGCGAACCGGCGGCACAGGTTCGTCGTCCTGCTGCGCGGAGCCGATGACATAGCCGCCGCCGTGAATCCACAGCAGCGCCGGACCGGGCTGGCTGACGCCGGCCGGGCGGTGCAGTCGCACCCCGACACCGGAGCCCAGGATGAGTGCCTCGACGTCGCGGGCTGCGTCCACGTTGCAGGCCACCAGCGCCCGGATGACCCGCAGTCTCCGCGGACCGACGAGTGCGCGGGGCGCGAAGCGGGCGACTTTGCGAAGGTCAGGATGAAACTCGGTGCTCGGCATCGTTCCAGTATCGCCAACGGCTACCGACCCCCAGGATCCGGACTACCCGACCGACTTCGAAGTCCCGAAGGCCAGCGCCGAAGCGGCCAGCGTCGTGGTCTGATGGTTGCGGTGCGGTTGAAGTAATAGAGGAGATGGGCGAATGGCTGGTCTGGCCGGACTTGCTTTGGGCGCGGCTCCGATTGCCGGTGGGGCGTTGTTGGCAGCGGCGGCCGGCCAATTGAAGGGCCCGTTCAGGACCGCGGACTTTCGCGACCTCATCAAGCAGGATCAGGACCTGCTGAAGGGTATTCCGCCGGAGCAGAACTCGCGTCGGGCCGAGCTGCAGCGCACCATCGACGAGCGGATCGATGACCTCATTGCTGCCACCGACCGCAACCGCGCGCTACGCCACACGGCCAGCGGCTATCAGGGCAACTGGCGCGACGCGGTGCTGTGTCTCTGCATCCTGCTTTTCGCCGTCATCTGGTGGAATGTGTCCCACAGCAGGACTAACTGGCTGCCAATGTTCATAGTGTTGATCCTGCTGGCGGTGGTGAGCGCCTTCTACGCTGCGCGAGGCCTCATCGTGAGCACCCGCGAAATCATGCGCCAACATAACCGACGCCGACGCCGCTAGTCGCCCCTGGATGGCGCGGCAATAGTATTGCGGCTCTTCGATCGGGAGAATCGTCTGATCAGATTTTCGACTCGTCAGATCGGACATCCGGCCCGGTGGTGGCGATGAAGTCGTCAAGGATGTCGATCACCGCTTTCGGGGATTCGACGTGCGGAAAGTGCCCGACACCGGCAGCACCTCAAGTCGACTACCCGGCACCGCATCATGTGCGGCGTAGCCATGGGCTACGGGAATGATTCGGTCCTGCTCGCCCCAAATCAACAATGTCGGTAACCCCTGACTGACGTGGATCTTGCCCAGCGCACTGACCGCCTGGCCGCGGTAGTCCACCACCGACCGCAACGTACGCAGGAATGCCTGGCGAGTCGGCCGATCCGACAGCGAGCAATAAGCGCTCCACATCTCGCCCGCGCGTGGCGACTGGATTCCGGCCGAAGTGAGCCACGACCCCAGCTTGTTGCCGACGTTCAGCACCGGCTGCGGCGCGACCACCGGCAGCACAAACTCGGCTCCGGGTGCCGACAGGATTCGTAATATCCAGTTCAGGTCGGGGCCGAGGCCGCCGCTGCTGATCAGAACGAGCCGCTGGCAATAGTCGCGATGTTGATAGGTGAACTGCATGGCCACACCGCCACCCAGTGATTGACCGATCACAGTTGCCCGGCTGATACCTAGCTCATCGAGCAGATCACGCAGCCACGCCGCGAACGCACCCAACGAGTAGTCCCCGCGCGGTTTGGCCGATTCACCATGCCCAAGCAGGTCCGGTGCGACTACTCGATACCTCTTCGCCAACTCCGGGATGACCGCACGCCAGGTTGTCGAACTTCCCGCCATGCCATGGATCAACAGCAACGCCTCGCCGGTGCCTTCATCGCGATAGGCAACCCGCTCACCGTGCAGATCGAGATAACGCATCTCGCTCACCTGAACCGGCCTCCGTCTATCGGTCGGACGCTGTTTATATCCCAGCCGCTCCGCTGGCTTCAGGCTGACTCTACTGGTCAGTAGGTTACGGCCGCCTGACGTGTGGTCTGGTCTCGATTTGCGCGTTCACCGGCACGCTGGTCTTGGCGCCATTGGCGCACCGCCGCGATGGCAGTCTTGAGACCGCGACGACGCCCGGTCGCCGGGTCGGTCCCGGTGAAGCCGGGCCGCAGTTCGATGAACATCCGCTCGCTGCGGGTCTCCGGAGCGTCGTCGACAGTGTCGCGCAAGTAGCGGTCCGGCAGCGAAAGCTTGGCGATGGTGCGCCACGTCTTGGCGTACTGCGTCAGGAATGAGCCTGTGGTGTAAGGCAAGTCGTACTTGTCGCATACCTCGCGCACTCGCAGCGAGACCTCGTGAAGTCGATTGCTGGGTAAATCGGGGTATAGGTGATGTTCGATTTGGTAGCACAGGTTGCCACTCATGAACCGCAACGCCGGCCCGGCATCGAAGTTGGCACTGCCCAGCATCTGGCGTAGGTACCACTGACCCTCGGCTTTCGCCGATCATGTCCGTGGTGGTGAATTTCTCGGCGCCATCGGGGAAATGCCCGCAGAAGATCACCGCGTCGGTCCAGATATTGCGGATCACGTTGGCCACGATGTTGGCCTTCAGCGTCGACGTGAAGGTCGCCGCCGGCGACAGCGGCGGTCAGCGCCGGGAACGCGACGTAGTCCTTGACCAGCTGCTTTCCGACTTTGACGGAAAACTCGCGGATCTGCCGAAGGGTGAAGTCGCGGCCCGGAGCCTTGCTCGAGAAGTTTTCTCGAACTCGATGGGCTGCAAGCCGATTCCCCACTCGAAGCCGAGCGCGAGGAGGGTGTTCATAAAGCAGGTTGCCGACGTTGTAGGCCTTCCACGGCTGGTCACGGGTGACCCGCAGGATGCTGTAGCCGACATCGTCATCCATGCCAAGGATGTTGGTGTACTTGTGGTGCTGAAAGTTATGGGTGGCAATCCAGTGTTTCGATGGCCCGCTTCATGTCCCACTCCCAAGTCGAGGAATGGATCTCGGGATCGTTCATCCAGTCCCACTGGCCGTGCATGACGTTGTGGCCGATTTCCATGTTCTCGATGATCTTGGCCACGCCCAGGGTCACCGTGCCTGCCCACCATGCGGAACGACGCGTGCTGAACGCCAGCAGCAGCCGGCCGGCGACCTCCAGCGCACGTTGCGCGGCGATGGTGCGACGGATGTAGCGCGCGTCGGACTCGCCAAGCCGCGCATCCACATCCAGTCTGATCGTGTCCAGTTCAACGGCCAGGTTGTCGATGTCGGCATCAGTCAAATGAGCGAAGGCCGGCACGTCGGTAATCGCCATGGTCGCCCTCCTTCTGCGTTGGTATGTCTGGGTTGCCGGCCTAGATCGCCGGCATCAAAAGGTCGAGGCACCCGGCTCGGCCGCTTGTCGCTGGCCGAGCCGGGGAGTCTGTCGGCGGATCGGTAGTAGTGGCGGCGGGCGCCGACTGCACCTGATTCTGGTGGAATGCCTGCGGCGCGTCTTGCATTGCGCGGCAGAGTATTTGCGGCAGCAAAACGCGCTGGCGCAATCGAGTGATTCAGGATGTGCGGCGCGAGCGGATGCTCATTGAGTCCGGCGGCGAAACGGCCCGATCCATTCCGTAACGGCTGGAAGTATCAGCACCAGCAATGTTACACCCGTCGGGCCAGGCCGGCGGGCCGGGAGTTGTGCTGTGTCAACACGCCCGGTGCCGATTTGTCCTGAAGGGTTTAGTCGTCCAAACCGCCACTTGCGCAAGCAAAATGCCCACAACGATCGTGGGTGATGCGCTCTTCTTCGACGGATTACGTAGTCAGAGGGGCCCACGAGCCGAGAGGCCGTCTTGTGAACGAATGCGGAAGCGCCGCAGTTCGGCTCAGCGAATCTTTTCGGGAATCGAATTCAGCGCTTGCAGAACGTGTTCCGCCAATTCGCTGGCTTCCTTGTCTTTGAGCTTGGAATGGGACATCAGGGTGTCCCTGACCAGTTCCAGACGAAGGAAATAGGGTGAACGAGACGTGGTCAGTGAAGCCATCAGATTTTCCTTTTCGATCGGGCATTTCCGCTCGTCACCGAGCCGCCCGACACCTCTGACGCTACGCCGGTTCCCGTCATTAGGTGTGGCTACCGCGATCGGCGACGAACTGGGCGAGATTCCGGGTTGGACCGCCATACCTCGGGGTACGCTGCCCCGATGACCGTACGACCGGCGCCGCGCCCCGCTGGGCGCATCCTGGCGTCGCAAATCAAATGGTTGCTGCGGGCCCGCCCGGGTGACTACATGCTGGCCGCCAGCGACGCGATGGCTTCGCTACCAGTGGTCGGCCGACACCTCGAACCACTCGGTGGCATCACTGCGATGAGCATCTGGGGCGCCCGGTTGGCACCCGAGTTCATGTCGGCGTCGGCGAAGTCGTGGCGCACTCCCGGCGTCGGCGAGACGCGCAAGGCCGAGCGGGACCAAACCCAAGCGGTCACCGAAGCCGCGCTGCGCGGCTTGGTAGCCAACAACGACCTGGACATCGAGTGGCCGGCGCCCGACCGGACTCCGCCTTTCTGGCGGGCGCGGCAGCATCGCCGTCACCTGCACCGGACGTCGGTGAGGTATGGCAAGGAGCCGTCGCAGCTGTTGGACGTGTGGCGTCGCAAGGACCTGCCGGTTCGCCCGGCACCCGTGTTGATCTTCGTGCCCGGCGGCGCCTGGGTACACGGTGGCCGGCAACTCCAGGGCTACGCGCTGATGTCGCACCTGGCCGAGATGGGGTGGGTGTGCCTGTCAGCCGAGTACCGGGTGTCGCCACACAACCGCTGGCCGTCGCACATCACCGACGTCAAGACCGCGATCGCATGGGCCCGCGCCAATGTCGACAAGTTCGGTGGTGACCGCAATTTCATTGCGGTAGCCGGTTGTTCGGCCGGCGGGCACCTGGCGGCGCTGGCGGGACTGACCGCCAACGAACCCGACATGCAGACCGAGCTACCGCCGGACTCGGACACCTCCGTCGATGCGGTGGTGGGCATTTACGGCCGCTACGACTGGGAGGACCGCTCGACCCCCGAGCGGCAACAGTTCGTCGACTTCCTCGAGCGGGTGGTGGTCAAGCGCAGAATAAGTCGGCATCCCGAGGTGTTCCGCGACGCCTCGCCGATTGCTCGGATACATCCAGACGCCCCACCATTTTTGGTGATTCACGGCAGTAGCGACAGGGTGATCCCAGTCGCCCAGGCGCGCAGCTTCGTCGAGCGTCTGCGGGCTGTTTCCCGTTCGCTGGTCGGCTACGTGGAGTTGCCCGGCGCCGGACACGGTTTCGACATGACCGATGGCGCGCGAACCGGAGCGATGTCGACTGCGGTCGGGCTGTTTCTGAACCAGGTTTATCGCAACCGGATGATCGCGGCCAAAGAGGTTATTTAGGCCACCGCGCGGTTGTAGGGTCGCTCCCATGAAGCGGCTGAGCGGCTGGGATGCGGTACTGCTGTACAGCGAAACGCCGAATGTGCACATGCACACGCTCAAAATTGCTGTGATCGAGCTGGACTCCGACCGTCGTGACTTCGACATCGACGCATTCCGCCGGGTGATTCACAGTCGGCTGTACAAGCTGGAGCCGTTTTGCTATCAGCTGGTTGACATTCCGCTCAAAATGCACCATCCGATGTGGCGGGAAAACTGCGACGTCGACCTGACCTATCACGTGCGCCCATGGCGTCTGCGGGAACCGGGCGGCCGCCGTGAATTGGACGAGGCGATCGGCGAGATCGCCAGCACGCCGTTGGACCGCGACCATCCGCTGTGGGAGATGTACTTCGTCGAAGGCTTGGCCGACAACCGGATCGCGGTGGTAGGCAAGGTCCACCACGCACTCGCCGACGGGGTGGCCGCGGCGAACCTATTGGCGCGCGGGATGGATCTGGCGCCGGGGCCGCAGAACGGCGAAGCCCGCTACGCGCCCGACCCGACGCCGTCGACCGGGGAGTTGGTGCGGTCGGCGTTCGCCGATCACATGCGCCACATCGGGCGAATCCCGGGGACCATCGGCTACACCGCGAAGGGCATCAACCGGGTGCGTCGCAGCTCGCGCAAGCTGTCCCCGGAGTTGACGATGCCGTTCACGCCGCCGCCGACGTTCCTGAACCACATGCTCACTCCCGAACGTCGTTTCGCCACAGCAACTTTGGCGCTGAGCGACGTCAAGGAGACCAGCAAGGCGCTCGGCGTCACGATCAACGACATGGTGTTGGCGTTGTCGGCGGGGGCGTTGCGCAAGCTGCGGCTCCGCTACGACGGCGTGTCCGACCTCCCGCTGCTGGCGTCTGTGCCGGTGAGCTTCGACTTCTCACCGGACCGAGTCTCGGGAAACCTGTTCACCGGAATGATGGTGGCGCTGCCTGCCGACGTCGAGGATCCGCTGGAGCGGGTAAAACGGCCCACGATTACGCGGTCGACGCCAAGGAAAGCCACCAGCTGCTCGGCCCGGAACTCGTCAGCCGATGGGCGGCTTACTTTCCGCCGGGGCCGTCGGAGTCGCTGTTCCGTTGGCTGGCCGGCCGCGACGGGCAGAACAAGGTGCTCAACCTGCCGATCTCCAACGTCCCGGGTCCGCGTGAGCACGGCCGGGTCGGCGGCGCCTTGGTCACCGAGATCTATTCGGTGGGACCGTTGACCACGGGAAGCGGTCTGAACATCACGGTGTGGAGTTACGTTGACCAGCTGAACGTTTCGGTGCTCGCCGACGGCGCCACGGTCGACGATCCGCATGAGGTGACCGAGGCCGTCATCGATGAGCTCATCGAAATCCGGCGAGCCGCAGGGCTTTCCGAGAAGCTGACGGTGATCGAAGGCGCGTTGGCTCAGGCCTGATCATTCAGATGGCCGTGGAGGTCACGCCGGGAGATCTTGCCGGTGCTGCTGCGCGGCAATTCGTCCAGCACGATGATCTCGCGCGGCACTTTGTAGTTGGCCAGGTTGTCGCGGACGTGTTGCTTGAGATCGTCGACGGTGACCGACGCGGCCGGCGTCAAGCACCACAAACGCTGCCAGTCGTTGCCCGTACTGCTCGTCGTCGACACCGAGCACGGTGGCTTCGGCGACGTCGGAGTGCGCGGCCAGCGTCTTCTCCACCTCGATCGGGTAGACGTTCTCGCCGCCGGACACGATCATCTCGTCGTCGCGTCCCACGACGTAGAGTCGCCCGGCCTCATCGAGTCGGCCGACATCGCCGGACGCCATGAAGCCGTCGTGAAAATTCCTGCCGTCGCCGGAGGTGTAGCCGTCGAAGCGGTTGGAGTTGCGGACGAAGATCTGACCGACCTCGCCGGTAGGCACCGACTGATGGTCGGAGTCCAGAATGCGAATCTCGGTGCCCACAGCGGGTTTTCCGGCAGTATCGGGTGCGGCGCGCAGATCCTCGGGCGTCGCGGTGGCGATCATCCCTGCTTCGGTCGCGTTGTAGTTGTTGTAGAGGATGTCGCCGAACTCGTCCATGAACTTCGTGACGACATCGGGCCGCATCCGCGAACCGGATGCGGTGGCGAACCGCAGCGACCGACCACTGTAGCGGCGGCGCACATCGTCGGGCAGATCCATGATCCGGTCGAACATCACCGGCACCACACACAGGCCGGTGGCCTGATGGCGGTCGATGAGATCGAGCGTGGCTTCCGGGTCGAACTTGCGCCGGGTGGCCACCGTGCAACCCAGCGACGCGGCGAAGATCAGTTGCGAGAAGCCCCAGGCGTGAAACATCGGTGCCACGACAACCGTCGTCTCTTCGGTGTGCCACGGCACCCGGTCGAGGATCGCCTTGAGTTCCGTTGCGCCGCCACCGGAGTGCTTGGCGCCCTTGGGGTTACCGGTCGTTCCCGACGTCAGCAGGATCATCTTGCCCTTGCGATCCGCCTTGGCGGGTCGCTGGCCGAGGTGAGTGCTGATCAGCTTCTCGACAGTCGAGTCGTGCCGCTCCGGATGGTCGGTCCACGCGACGATGCGGGTGGTGTCGGGCCTGTCGGCCAGCGCGCGGTCCACCGACTCGGTGAACTCCTCGTCGAAGATCACCGCGTCCGCGCCCTCGCGATTGACCACGTCGGCCAACGCCGGGCCGGCGAACGACGTGTTGAGCAGCAGCACGTCGGCGCCGATCCGGTTGGCGGCGATCAACGCCTCGACGAACCCACGGTGGTTGCGGCACATGATCGCCACCACCTCAGGGGTCCCGCCGGGCAACCCCTGCAGTGCGGCGGTCAACGCATTAGCGCGCTCGTCGAGTTGGCGGTAGGTCAGCGAGCCCAGTTCGTCGATCAGCGCGGGACGGTCCGGGCAGCGCTGCGCCGACATCGCGAATCCGCTTGTGACAGCGAGTCCTTCGCGGCGAACCACCCCGACGATGCGCAGATACTTGTCGGGCCGCATCGGCGCGATGATCCCTGCGCGGACCATGCTGCCCAGCAGACCGAGCGCTGCCATCGCGCTGCTACCCGATTACCGGCAGGCGACGCTGTTTGGCCAGCCCGTCGAGCGCCTTCTGCATGACGCGCCGGACATGCGAGTCGACCGCGTCGATGTCGGGATGCTTCGCCGAATTCGGCTGTCACGTCGATCGGTTCGAGTACCTGCATCACGATCTTGGTCGGCAGCGGAACGTTGACCGGCAGCACCGCGGACAGGCCGAACGGGAAGCCAATCGAGATCGGCAGAATCTTCGCCCGCATCAGCTTGTCCAGTCGCAGCGCCTTGGCCAGTCCCAGTCCCGCGGGACAGGTAGAGCTGGCTTTCCTGGCCGCCGATCGACACCGCCGGAACGATCGGCACCCCGGCGTTGATCGCCGCCCTGCACGTAACCGGTGCGCCCGTCGAAGTCAATGACGTTCTCCGACAACGTCGGTCGGTAGACGTCGTAGTCGCCGCCGGGGAACACCACCACCACGCCGCCGGATCGCAGTGCCTCGTCGGCATTTTCGTGGTTGGCCCGGATGAAGCCGGTGCGGCGGAAGAACTCGCCGGTGGGTCCGGTGAAGATGATGTCGTGGCTCAGCGTGTAGACCGGACGGTCGAATCCGAACTGCTCGTAGAAGCCGGTGGCGAACACCGGCACGTCCATCGGCGAACAGGCCGCCGGAGTGGTTCGCCACCACCAGCGCGCCGCCCGGCGGGAAGGACTCCAACCCGCGTATCTCGGCGCGGTGGTAGCCCTTGATCAGCGGACGCAGCCAGCCCATCACGCGTTCGGTGAGCCCGGGATCCCATTTGGACAGCTCGTTGGGTTCGATATCGGTCGCAGCCATTTGGCTGTGATGCTAGCCGAGCCGCAGCGGCTCGATACCATCTCCGGACAGACACCTGTCACTAACTCAAAGGAGCGCACACCGTCGTGAGCACTGAAGAAGCCGCAGAACCCGAAGTCCTCGTCGAGCAGCGGGACCGGATCCTGATCATCACCATCAACCGGCCCAAGGCCAAGAACGCGGTCAACTCCGCGGTGGCCCATGGTTTGGCCGACGCGGTGGACCGGCTCGACGGCGACCCCGGCCTTTCGGTGGGCATCGTGACCGGAGCGGGTGGAACGTTCTGTGCAGGCATGGACCTCAAGGCGTTCGCCCGCGGCGAAGTTCCCATCGTCGAGGGCCGCGGGATGGGCTTCACCGAGCGCGGGCCGGACAAGCCGCTCATCGCCGCGGTCGAGGGCTACGCGCTGGCCGGCGGCACCGAACTGGCGCTGGCCACCGACCTGATCGTGGCGTCCAAGGATGCGTCTTTCGGCATTCCCGAGGTCAAGCGTGGGCTGGTGGCCGGCGGCGGTGGGCTGCTGCGCCTGCCTGCGCGAATCCCACCGGCGATCGCGATGGAGTTGGCGCTGACCGGCGAAGCCTTCACCGCCGAGCGGGCTCACGCGCTGGGCATGGTCAACGTGCTGACCGAACCCGGCGGCGCGCTGGACGCGGCGATCGAGTTGGCCGAGCGGATCACCGTCAACGGTCCGCTGGCCGTGGCCGCCACCAAGCGGATCATCGTCGAATCCCGCGGCTGGAGCCCGGACACTCAGTTCGGCGAGCAGAACAAGATCCTGATGCCGGTGTTCGGCTCCAACGACGCCAAGGAAGGCGCGATCGCGTTCGCCGAGAAGCGCCCGGCCCAGCTGGACCGGCACCTGAGCTCAGGCGGCCCGATCCTCGTCGAATTCCTCGGCCTCGGCGCTGTCCTCGGCGGTGACCGGACCGGCCACCCCGGTCGCGGCGTCGGTGCTGGGAACTGGCGCCAGACCCGGCTCCGGGGTGCGCATCATCGCTGCGCGGGCGTCCAGCACGTGGCCGATGAAGAAGTCGTACAGCAGGATGCCGGCGACGGCGCCGAACAGCGGCATGAACACCGGGATCCACCAGTAGTTGGTGGTCTGCCCGTAATCGCCGGGCAACGCCAACTTCCCCCAGCCCTCGAGCCAGGCGAACACCCGCGGACCGATTTCGCGGGCCGGGTTGAGCGCGTACCCGGCGTTGGTGCCGTAGGAACAGCCGATCACCGCGATGACGAAGCCGATCAGCAGCGGCGCCAGGTTGCCGGCGGGCGCCTGGTTCCGGTTGTCGATCAACGCCGCGATCAGCACGACGAGGATCGCGGTACCGACCAACTGGTCGACAACCGGCCCGAGGTAGCCGCCGTGGAAATACTGGGCGGGCGAGGTCGCGAAAATCCCGTAGGTGTCCATCGCATCCGCTCGGGCAATGTCCGGCGTCGTGGGCCGTCGATTGCGGGCCGGTACACGGCGTAGACCGGCCGCGGCTCCGCAGAAGGCGCCGGCGATCTGGGCCATCCAGTACGGAATGACATTGCGCCAGTCGAACTTTCGCGCGACGGCGAAAGCCAGGGTGACCGCCGGGTTGAAGTGCGCACCGCTGATACCGCCGGAGACGTAGGCCGCAAGCATCACGGCGAACGCCCAGCCGAAGACGTTGATCAGCCAGTTGTCCGGGCCGAACGGAACGGTCTGCCGGCCGGAACCGGGCAGGCCGACGGTGTTCACTGCGCAGGTGCCGAGGCCGAGCAGCAACAGCACGAAGGTGCCGAAGAACTCGGCGAGCATGGCGCCCGCTATCCCGGCGCGCACCCTGGTGAAGGTGGAGTGTGTGGGCGATAGGTCTGCTGTGAAGGTCGTCAACGCGTTGTCCCCAACTCGCTCGTGGTTGCTTGGTCAACTACTGGCGAACTCGGTCCGGGTTAACCCTCTCGTCCGCAGGTAAACGCCGTCGCCGTGGTGACATCGGCCACGGCGCGGGTGAGATTGTGACGTCATCTAAACTGGCATGACACTTCGGGCAAGCTTTGTAACGTGCGGACAGCACAGAAAGAGCGAGCGTGAGTATTTCGCTACTTCTCGAGATGGCCAGCTCGAGCGATCCCGAGCGGACGGCCGTCGTCTCCGGTGATGTCCGGCTGACAGCGCAGCAGCTCAGCGATCTGGCCGACGGCGGCGCCGGCATCATCGCCCGCTCGGAGGCTTCGCACGTCGTCTATGTCGGCGTCGGCGGCGCGATGTTGCCGTTGCTGATCTTCGCGTCGGCGCGGGCCGGGTTGACGTTCACGCCGATCAACTACCGGCTCTCGGCCGAGGGCATCAAGACGCTGATCGCGCGACTGCCCGATCCACTGGTGGTCGCCGACAGCCGCTACCTCGACGAGCTGGGTGGGCCGGCCGGACTCGAAAGTGCGGCCAAGCAGGTGATGCTGTCCGACGATTTCCTGGCGCAGGCTCGCGACGCCGAGCCGGTCGTGGAGTTCGCCGACCCGGACTCGGTGGGCATCGTGCTGTTCACCTCGGGCACCACGTCGCAGCCCAAAGCCGTTGAGCTCACCCACAACAACCTGACCAGTTACGTCACCGGCACAGTCGAATTCGGGTCCGCCGAGGAGACCGATGCCGCCCTGATCTGCGTCCCGCCGTACCACATCGCCGGCGTCAGCGCGGCCCTGTCGAATCTCTACGCGGGCCGCAAGATGGTCTATCTGCCGGTGTTCGATCGCTGATGAGTGGCTGCGTTTGATCGACGCCGAGCACGTGACCAGCGCGACGGTGGTCCCGACCATGCTGGACCGGATCGTCACGGTCTTGGAAGGTGGCGGGCATCGGCTGCCGTCGCTGCGCAATCTGGCCTACGGCGGTTCGAAGGTGCCGTTGCCGCTGGTGCGCAAGGCTCTGGAACTGTTGCCGCACGTCGGTTTCGTCAATGCCTACGGATTGACCGAGACGAGTTCGACGATCGCGGTGCTGACGCCCGATGACCACCGCGAGGCCCAGGCCGCCGCCGACCCGGCCGTGCTGAAGCGGTTGGGTTCGGTCGGCCAGCCGGTGCCGAGCGTCGAGGTGCAGATCCGCGGCGAGGACGGCGCGGTGCTGCCGGCGGGGCAGACCGGCGAGCTGTTCGTCCGCGGTGAGCAGGTATCGGGTCGCTACACCGGGATCGGCTCGGTGCTGGACGCCGGGGGATGGTTCCCGACCAAGGACATCGCCACCCTCGACGCGGGCGGCTACCTCTTCATCGGTGGCCGCAGCGACGACACGATCATCCGCGGCGGGGAGAACATCGCGCCCGCCGAGCTGGAGGATGTGCTCGTCGAGCACCCACATGTGCGCGACGTTGTGGTCGTCGGAGTCGAGGATCCGCAGTGGGGGCAGGCGATCGTCGCGGTGGTGGTGCCGGCCGTTGGAGCCGACCCCGACGCCGAGGAATTGCGCGAGCATGTCCGCAAGAGTTTGCGGGGGTCGCGGACCCCTGACCGGGTAGTCTTTCGCGACGAGCTGCCCACCAACGCGACGGGCAAAGTGCTTCGCCGCGACATCGTCGAAGAGCTTCGCGCCGCTCCGGCCGAGCAGTAAACGAACCGAGGATCGAAATCATGATCAAGAACGGAACCCGTCTGGCGAGCCAGGTCTGCGACACCCAGGTGATCGTCGTCCGCAGCGCCGACAGTCTCGACGATCTGCGCTGCGGTGGGGCGCCGATGGTGGAGTTGGGCGCCGAGCGCTCCGGTGAATTGGATCCGGCCTTCGCCGACGGCGCGGTGATGGGCAAGCGTTATGTCGACGATGCGGGCGCCGAGGTGCTGGTGACCAAGGCCGGCGCCGGGACGCTGGCCGTGGGCGAGACTGCGTTGAGCCTCAAGGAAGCCAAGCCGCTGCCGGCCAGCGACTAACTCAGCCCTGTCCGGGAACTCCGTTGCGACGGACGAATTCCCTTGCCTTGACCAGAAATTCGAGCTGCTCGTAGACCTTGTGCAGCGGTTCGCTGCTGCGGGTTGATCGGCACAGTACGACGGCGCCTTCCAGCGTGGCGATGGACATCACCGCGAGCGAGTCGGCGTCCGGCTCCGCGAAACCGTCGGCGACGAACGCCCATGTGAGCGCCGTCCGCCAGTGCGCGAAAATCCGCGCCGCCTCGGTGGACAACCGGAGTTCGTCATCACCCGAGCCGATCGCCGCGGCGACCACTGGGCAGCCGGCGTGGTAGTCGCTTTCCGCGAGCACGCGATCCCAGAAGTCGACGAACTGCCGGAGCAGTACCTTGGCACCGCGCCCGGCGGCCTCGTCGATGTCGGCGGTGATCGCGGCCCCGGCGTATTGCAACGCCTCGGCGAGGATCTGGTTGCGCCCGTCCGGGAAGTGGTAGTACACCGAGCCGCGCGGTGCGCCGCTGCGGGTGAGCACCTCGTCGATGGTCACGCCGGCAGCGCCGCGTTCGCGCATCACCTCGGCGGCGCTGATCAGCATCTTGGTGCGGGTATCGCCGCGCTTGCGGCGTGCTTGTGTCGCGATTGTCATGCGTGGGCTACCACCCGGTTGTCAGGCTGCGCGGGTGTGGCGGAGCTGCGGCATGCGCCACTGAATGGATCGCGGGTGAAACCGCGCGGGTCGCAGCGTGTTGCGGCGCAGACCCGCCCATTCACCGCTCAAGCGGTAGCCGGCGACGTTGAGTTCGACGATCAGCATGGTTTCTCCTGAGGACTATGTAAGAGACCATATAAGACTCGCGTCCAGCAAGCAACTCCTGGGGCGTGCTGTTGCAGGATAGAGACGTAAAGAGACTGATAATCTGAAAACTTCACGATGAGCCGAAGGCCGGGCTGAATAGGTTTTATGCCCTATTACATATTCATACCCCTTGCACTCGACCCCAGAAAACGCGTGCAGTCGTTCATTTAGCGTCGCCAAGCCCAATTCCGGGGGCATTGACGGCGTTAAGCTCGGCCCACGCGATCGAAAGGCGTCAGCCATGGGCCACTACAAGAGCAACGTGCGCGACCTCGAGTTCAACCTGTTCGAATCGCTGAAGTTGGACGAGGTGCTCGCCGATGAAGCATTCGGCGACCTCGATGGCGACTCGGTACGGCAGATGTTTTCCGAAGCCGCCCGATTGGCCGAAGGACCGGTGGCCGAGTCGTTCGCCGAAAGCGACCGTCATCCTCCGACATTCGACCCGGACACCCATGTCGTGACGCTGCCGGATCCGTTCAAAAAATCGCTCAGTGCGTGGCGTGACGGCGAGTGGTTCCGGGTCGGACTCAACGAAGAAGTCGGCGGTGTGCCGGCGCCGTCGATGGTGCAGTGGGCCGTCAACGAGCTGGTGCTCGGAGCCAACCCTGCGGTCTTCATGTACGTGGCCGGGCCGTTTATGGCGAACATCCTCTACAGCATCGGCAATGAGCAGCAACAACATTGGGCGTCGCTCGCCATCGACCGCAACTGGGGTGCCACCATGGTGCTCACCGAGCCCGACGCCGGGTCCGACGTCGGTGCCGGTCGGACCAAGGCGATCGATCAGGGCGACGGTACGTGGCACATCGACGGCGTCAAGCGGTTCATCACCAGCGGCGACAGCGATGATGTGTTCGAGAACATCCTGCACCTGGTGCTGGCCCGCCCCGAGGGCGCGGGACCGGGCACCAAGGGGCTGAGCCTTTTTCTGGTCCCCAAATTCCTGCTAGACCCACAGACCGGTGAGCCCGGCGAGCGCAACGGTGCGTTCGTCACCGGGCTGGAACACAAGATGGGCCTGAAGGTCTCGGCGACATGCGAACTGACGTTCGGTCAGCATGGCGTCCCGGCGACGGGCTGGCTGGTCGGCGATCGCCACAACGGCATCGCGCAAATGTTCAAGATCATCGAGTACGCCCGAATGATGGTGGGCACCAAGGCCATCGCAACGCTGTCGACGGGCTATCTGAATGCGTTGGACTACGCGAAGACACGCGTCCAGGGTGCCGATCTCACCCAGATGACCGACAAGACCGCGCCGCGGGTCACCATCATCCACCACCCCGACGTGCGTCGCGCGCTGCTGACCCAGAAGGCCTACTCCGAAGGGTTACGCGCACTGTATCTCTACACCGCCGCCCACCAAGACCCGTCGGTCGCCGCTGTCGTATCCGGCGCCGACGGCGACATGGCCGACAAGGTCAACGATCTGCTGTTGCCGATCGTGAAGGGTGTTGGCTCCGAACGGGCTTATCAATGTTTGACCGAGTCGCTGCAGACGCTGGGTGGGTCTGGATTCCTGCAGGACTACCCCATGGAGCAATACATCCGCGACGCCAAGATCGACAGCCTCTACGAAGGCACCACCGCAATTCAGGCGCAGGACTTCTTCTTTCGCAAGATCGTCCGCGACCACGGGGTTGCGCTGAACCATCTCGTCACACAGATCCAGGCATTCGTCGACAACGCCGAAGCCCGGCCCGAACTCGCCGACGCCCGCGCGCAACTCGCCACGGCGCTCGATGATCTGCAAGCCTGGGTCGCCACCATGACTGGTTATCTGATGGCCTCGCAGGAAGACGCCCGCGAGCTCTACCGCGTGGGTCTGGAGTCAGTCCGATTCCTGCTCGCGGTCGGTGACCTGCTGATCGGATGGCTGCTACTTCGGCAGGCAGAGATCGCGCTGAACGCGCTCGACGGTGATCCCGATCCGGCGGACAGCGCGTTCTATGCCGGAAAAGTCGCTACGGCAAAGTTTTTCGTCAAGAACGTGCTGCCGCGGTTGACCGCAGAACGCGAGATCGCGGCGAATGTCGATCTCGCGGTCATGCAGCTGAGCGAAGAGGCGTTCTAGGCGGCGGCCAGCGCGAGACGCGGCCAGCCGCACGTTCGAGCTCGAAAGCGCCGGCTAGCCGCAGTCTCGCGGCAACAGTGCGACTACGCGTCGAGGGTGTAGCCCATCGGCATCAGCACGCTCTTCTGCTGAGTGAAGTGCTCGACGCCCTCCGGGCCGTTCTCGCGCCCGATCCCGGAGTTCTTGTATCCACCGAACGGACAGCACGGGTCGAATGCGTACCAGTTGATCGCGTAGGTGCCGGTGCGGATCCGCTCGGAGACCTTGATGCCGCGCGGCACATCGGTGGTCCACACGCTGCCGGCCAACCCGTACGCCGAATCGTTGGCGATCTTGATCGCGTCCTCTTCGGTGTCATAGGCAATGATGCTCAGCACCGGGCCGAAGATTTCCTCCTGCGCGATCGTCATCTTGTTGTCGACGTCCGCGAACACCGTGGGCTGCACGTAGAAACCGTTGTCCAGCCCTTCGGGACGCCCGCCTCCGGTCACCAGTCGTGCACCCTCTTCGATGCCCTTGGCGATGTATCCCTCGACGCGGTCGCGCTGCTTCGCCGAGATCAGCGAGCCGATTTGTGCACCCGGGTCAGACGGCGGCCCGACGGGCAGTGACTGCGCGAAATTGCCTATTGCCTCGACGATTTCGTCGTAGCGCGAGCGGGGAGCCAGGATGCGGGTCTGGGCCACGCAGGCCTGCCCGGTGTTCATGATTCCGGAGAACACCAGCATCGGCACCGATGCGGCCAGGTCGACGTCCTCGAGCAGGATGGCTGCCGACTTGCCGCCGAGCTCCAGGGTGCACGGCTTGAGCATCTCGGCGGCGCGCTTGCCGATCTCCTTGCCGACAGCCGAGCTTCCCGTGAAGGAGAAGATGTCGATGTCCGGGTTCGACGTCAGCGCCTGCCCGGTTTCGATACCGCCGGGGACGATCGACAGCACACCCTCGGGCAGGCCGGCTTCGGCGAACACCTCCGCCAAAGCATTTGCGCTCAGGGGTGTTTCGGCGGCCGGCTTGAGGACCACCGTGCAGCCGGCCAGCAGCGCCGGACCCAGCTTGTTGATCGCTAGGAACAGTGGCACGTTCCACGCCACGATCGCGCCCACCACGCCGAGCGGCTCACGATGGACGATGGTCTGCCCGTAGCCGCCAGTGCGGACTTCCTGCCACTTGACTTGATCGACGGCGGGGCCGGCGAAGAAGTTCAGGCATCCGACCCCACTCATCCACTGCATGGTCTCGACGGACATCGGCGGCTGGCCGGTCTCGTCGCCGAGCAGTTTGACGAAGAGGTCTTTACGCTCTTCCATCAGCTTCAGCGCGGCGGCGATGACGGCCGCGCGCTCTTTCGGCGGTGTCGAGGGCCATGGTCCGTTGTCGAATGCCGCACGCGCCGCGGCGACCGCGGCGTCAACGTCGGCTGCTGCTGCCAACGGCACCTTGCCGACGTATTCGCCGGTGGCCGGGCAGTGCACTTCGATGATCTCGGACGTCGACGGCTCGGTCCACTTGCCGCCGATGAAAAGCTTGTCGTACTCCGTTGTAGCTTGCTCCGTTGTGACTTGGGTCATGGCCGCCACCCTACCCAAGCCGCAGCGAAACGAGAACACGTTTCATTACTGCGGTTGGAGCACCAGCACGAGATTGCTCACCAGGAACTCACGCACCACCGGCATCTTCGTCAGCCGCCACGCCCATTTCGGGTGGTAGCGCGGGAAGGCGGCGATCAACGCACCCGTGTTCGCGGCCCAGTCCAGCCCTTCCGCCGCCGACACCGCGAACAACGACGACCCGTAGTTGTTTTTCGCCGGATGACCGTGTTTACGGGCGTAGCGGGCCGCGGCCCGGGCCCCGCCGAGATAGTGGGTGAGCCCCATCTCGTGGCCGCCGAACGGGCCGAGCCAGACGGTGTAGGACAACACCACGAGGCCGCCGGGCCGCGTCACCCGAAGCATTTCGCCGCCGAGTTCCCAGGGCCGCGGCACGTGCTCGGCGACATTCGACGACAGACAGATATCCACGCTGTTGTCGGCGAACGGCAGGGCCATGCCCGACGCCCGGACGTACGTGCCTGCTTCACGCGCCAAAACTGGTTCTGCAGCGTGTATTTCGGTGGGATCCGGCTCGACACCGATGTAGTCAAGCCCTGCACTACTGAACGCGCTCGCGAAATAGCCGGGGCCGCCACCGACGTCGAGCAGCCGGCGACCGACCGGTCGTTCGCCGTGGATGCCCTGCCACAGGTCGCTGACCAGGTGCACGGTGTCGGCGGCCAGCGGACCGTAGAAACGCGGTGGCTCAGCCTGCTCGTAGCGAAAGCTCGACAGCAGCCGTATCGAGCGGCGCAGGGTCGCCCGCCGCGCGAACACCTCGGTCACGGCCACCGGCCAACCCTAAAGCCCCAGCATCGCTAGGCTGACCGGATGTCCGGTGTGCGCTCAGTGCTACTGCTGTGCTGGCGCGATACCGGCCACCCGCAGGGCGGCGGCAGCGAAACCTACCTGCAGCGCATCGGTGCCCAGCTGGCCGCATCCGGTGTCGACGTCACGCTACGCACCGCGCGCTACCCCGGTGCAGCGCGCCACGAAGTCGTCGACGGTGTTCACATTTGGCGCTCGGGCGGGCCGTACTCGGTCTACATCTGGGCGCTGCTGGCGATGGCGGCGGCCAGGCTCGGCGTCGGGCCGCTGCGCGGCGTGCGACCCGACGTCGTCGTCGACACCCAGAACGGCCTGCCGTTTCTGTCCCGGCTGATCTACGGCTCCCGCGTGGCGGTGCTGGTTCACCACTGCCATCGTGAACAGTGGCCGGTGGCCGGCTGGTTCCTCAGCCGCGTCGGCTGGTTCGTCGAATCGTGGCTGTCGCCGAGGGTCCATCGCCGCAACCAGTATGTGACGGTGTCACTTCCATCGGCCCGCGACTTGGTTGGCCTGGGCGTCGACAACGAGCGAATTGCCGTGGTGCGCAACGGGCTTGACGAGGCACCGGTGGCGTCGTTGAGCGGCTCGCGGGCGGGTACGCCCCGCGTCCTGGTGTTGTCGCGGTTGGTACCGCACAAGCAGATCGAAGACGCCCTGGATGCGGTGGCGCAGCTGCGGGCGTCGATACCCGATCTGCACCTCGACGTGGTCGGCGGCGGTTGGTGGAGCCAACGGTTGACCGATCATGCGCAGCGCCTGGGCATCGGCGACGCGGTGACATTCCACGGACACGTCGATGACACCGCTAAACACCATGTCATGCAACGGGCTTGGGTACACGTGCTGCCGTCCCGAAAAGAAGGCTGGGGGCTGGCGGTCATCGAGGCGGCGCAGCATGCGGTGCCGACCATCGGTTACCGGTCCTCTGGTGGGCTGGCCGATTCGATCATCGACGGGGTCACCGGTGTGCTGGTCGACGATCGTGCCGAATTGGTGAGCCGGCTCGAGCAGTTACTGGCCGATCCTGTGTTGCGCGATCAGCTCGGCGTCAAGGCGCAAGCGCGTAGCTCCGAGTTCTCGTGGAAGCAGAGCGCAGACGCGATGCGCTCGGTGCTGGAGTCAGTCGTCGCCGGTGACCGCGTCACCGGCGTGGTCTGACGAGAGCCGCCGGCCCGCGGCGGCCGAGCCGACTGCTCCGCCGATGAGCATGGCCAACCACACCAGATGCGCGATGATGACCGCTGCCCGACGGCCTGCCGATGCGCCGGCCGTGTCGCCGCCGACCCGGTACAGCATCAGGTCCCGCCCGCGGTACGCAACCGGTAGTCGCTCCAATGTCTCTGTGGCCGCGCTCATATCGCCGGCGGTGCCCTCCTCGACCACCAGCCATCCCACGCCGGCCCCGCGCAGCTGATCTGGATCGGCGCCCGCCAACAGCAGCCGCTGCACTTCACGGGCCCGGTCGCCCTCGCCGAGAACCGTCGTCCCCGAGACCGTCAGGTCACCGGTCGTCAGCACGTCGGCCCGCAGCCATCGCGGCAGCGGATCCAGCACCGGTGCGGGACCCGACCAGATGAACCGCCGCATGGTGTCGGCCGGTAACACGGCGACCTCCGCGGGCGCTCGGTTGATCATGCCCGCGACGGCTGTCCAGTCGCCGGGGTAGTGCACCGACTGGACCTTTCCCCCTACGCCCCAAGCCAAGTCGGGCAGCGCCAGTAGCAGTGCGGCGCAGCAGACCAGCGGCGCGACAGTCGGTCGCAGCCATCGTCGCAACATCAACACCGCACCCGCGCCGGCCAGCGCGTAGCCGGGCATCGCCAAGGCGACCCACTTCTGCGCGTCGCGCAGCACGCCCAGGCTGGGCACGGCCTCGACGACCGCGTGCAGGACGGCCAGACCCGGGCCGGTGGCCAGCGCGGCGGGCATCAGAATCGACGCCGCTGCCAGCACCAGCAACGGTCGGGCGGCGTGAGAATGCCGAAGCGTGCAGAACCCGGCGGCGACCAGCGCGAGCAGCACGACAGCCGACACTAAAGTGAAATACGTTGTGCGCGAATCTGGTACGGCATCACCGTTCCAGATTCCGCCCAAGCTGGCCAGGCTGCCTAAGGTACCCAGCGCAGGTTCGGCCCGTGCCGCGAATGCAGCGATGCCCGGGGTGTGGGCCCACATCCGATCCGTCGACGACAGACCCAGTATCGCGGCGGTCAACCACGGCAGCGCCGCCACCGCGCCATCGCCCAATATCATTGCAGCGCAACGCCGGCGCGACACTCCAGTGCCCGTCACCGCAACGCATGCCAACCCGACGGTGGCGGCCATGATCAGCCCGGTCGGGGTCAGACCTGCCAGCGCGATCCAGAACGCCAGGCCGAAAATACTTGGCCAGATGCTACTTTCGGCCGAACGCAGCGTGACCACCGTGGTCGCGACCCACGGCAGGCAGCCGTAGCCGAGTAACAGGCTCCAATGCCCTTGCAGGAGCCGCTCGCCGACATAGGGATTCCAGATCGCCAGGGTGATCGCCACGAATTCGCCACCGGCACCGGATTCCGGCAGCAGTTGCGCAACCAGTCGCGCCGCGCCCCAGCCGGCCAGCCACAAGCCGGCGACGAGCGATGCTTTCACCACGATGCCGCCGTCGACGACATGCGAGTTGCCAGTGCAATCGCGAAGTCCTGTGGTGTCGCCCGCGGAGCCGAGACCAGGCCGAGAGCACCGTCGGTGAAGTAGGACCGCGGCGTCGAGACCGCGTCGCGTAGTAGTAGGTAGCCGGGCCTCAGCAGCGGCGCCACCACGAGGAGCGCCAGTGCCAGTGCGTACCCGGGACGGGTCCACCGAAGAACCCGGTGGGGGAGCGCCCGCACGCGCTGAACCAGTTAGGGGAGGTCGGGTGGCGCGGGAGTCGAAGGACCTCCCGAACTCGACGGGCCGTCTCGCTTGACGTCCTTGGGCTGGGTGGGAATCTTTTCGGTCTCCGCTTCGGCACCGGGCACCCGCTCGGCCGGCGGCTCGCCGCGACCGAAGAATCCGTGATCGGCTGCATCCTGGCCGGGTTCGTTCAACGCGGTCTCAGTGCGCAGGCTGAACGAGCCGAGCAGCAGTCCGCCGATCAGAGCGATCACGCCCGCCGCCGTGAAGGTGATCGGCAGCACCCGGGACCACAGTGCCAACCGGTCGCGTTCGTTGCGCGCAGCATTGACCTGGGCCTCGACCGTCTCCTCGTTAGAGGTGATCTTGTAGTCGACCAGCGTCACCTCTGGCTTCAACGCGTCGCGCGCGTAGTAGTGATTGGCGCGCTCTTGTTCTTTGACGATCGTGCCAGACTCCGGGTCGACCCAGAACGTCCGCTGCGCGGCGTAGTAGCGGGTCATGGTGATCTTCTCGTCCGGATCGCCCGGTAGGCCCCACATGAACGCCGTGTTGGTGACCTTGCTGTCCGCGTCGTCGGCGTACAGCGACGGGTACCTGATCGGCTCGGCCAGCTTGCCGTCCGCGTCGTAGCCGACGTCCTGCGTGAACTTGTAGACCGACAGGCCGTTGACGTCTTCTTCACCGTTGTAATTGGCCTCGAACGCCTTCTGCGCGATCGGGTCGAAGTACGCGTACGAGCGCTTCTCGGTGTGGAACGGAAAGCGGTAGGACAGCCCCTCGTGCGGTAGCGCGATGTTGGTGGCCGGACTGTCGTCTTTGAATCCGCGCGGCTTCTGCACGGCGCCGCCGGGATGGGTGTCGTCGGACACCGCCGTCGCCGTCTTGCGGTTGAGGGTGACCGTGTCGACCAGAGCGAGCAGCAGCCCGGAGTCCTTCTGTTTGTCGCTGCGCCGAACCGAGCTACCCACCTGGAACGTGACGACGTCGGCGTTGGCCGGGGATTCGACGTCGATCTGTTGTTGGGACACCACCGGCACGTTTTTGTCGACGACCAGCTTCGGGCTGTACAGCGACGCGGGGTCGACGGTCGTTCCGCTGCCTTCACCGATCAACGTCGCATCCAGATCGAGCGGAATCTTGGTGATCCTGCTGCTGGTGTAGGTCGACAACAGCAGCGCGGCGATCAACAGCGCGGCTCCGAGTCCCATGATCCCGCACGCGGCCATCCGCAACATGACTGCTCGGTTCACGTTGCCGTGACCTCCTTCTGGTCTCGTCCGGTTCAGGCCAGTAAACCTGTTCCGCCCTGAACCCCCGGCGACCTGGGGTTCTACCCGCTGGCGGCGCTGCAGCTAAGCAAAACTCGTTCGACCCTAACAGCATTATTTAAGGTCGCTGTTTATGTCCCCAGGGTGGGCAAATCGGGTTTGCCCGTCGACCCGGCAGACTGTCGTTATGGATCCCGCCGGCGACGACGCAGAGCGCAGCGTTGCAGAGCGCAGCGATGCGGAGGAGCGGCGCACAGGCATCGGCGAGCAGCTGGGCGGCACGCGCAAATTCTTGCCCGCAGTCGAAGGGATGCGGGCCTGCGCCGCAATCGGCGTCGTCGTCACCCACGTGGCATTCGACACCGGGCACTCCAACGGATTCGACGGCCGGCTGTTCGGCCGCTTCGATCTGGCGGTCGCGGTGTTCTTCACGTTGTCGGGGTTCCTGCTGTGGCGCAGTCACGCCGCCGCGGCTCGCGGCCTGGCACCGCGTCCGGCCACCGGGCACTATCTACGGTCGCGGGTTGTCCGCATCATGCCCGCGTATCTCGTTGCGGTCGTGGTGATTCTGATGCTGCTGCCGGACGGCAATCACCCGAACCTCACAGTGTGGCTGGCGAATCTGTCGCTCACCCAGGTCTACGTGCCGCTGACACTGACCGGCGGGCTGACGCAGATGTGGAGCCTGTCGGTCGAGGTCAGCTTCTATCTGGCATTGCCGATCCTGGCGGTGCTGGCCGCCCGTCTGCCAGTCCGCGCCCGGGTGCCGGCCATCGCGGCTCTGGGTGTCGCAAGCTGGTTTTGGGGTTGGCTCCCGTTTCACACTGCGCCCGGGCTCAATCCACTGACCTGGCCGCCGGCGTTCTTCTCGTGGTTCGCCGCGGGCATGCTGCTCGCCGAATGGGTCTACAGCCCGATCGGCTGGCCACACCGGCTCGCGCGACACCGCCTGCCGACGGCCGTCGTGGTGCTGGCGGCCTATCTGGTTGCGGCCTCGCCACTGGCCGGGCCGGCCGGGTTGGTCCCGAGCAGCGCTGCGCAGTTCACCATCAAGACCGCGATGGGTGCGCTGGTGGCGGCGGGCCTGGTGGCGCCGTTGGTGCTCGACCGGCGCGACGACGCCCACCGACTTCTGGGTAGCGCCCCGATGGTGACGCTCGGACGCTGGTCCTACGGAATCTTCATCTGGCATCTTGCCGCGCTCACGATGGTGTTTCCGGTGATCGGTCAGTTCGCGTTCCATGGCCACATGCCCGAGGTGCTGGCCTGGACGCTGGTCTTCAGTATTGCGATTTCCGCCGTGAGCTACGCGCTCGTCGAGTCGCCGTGCCGGGAAGCGTTGCGGCGCTGGGAATCACGCAGGAGTCCACGCCCGCAGGAGGGTGGGGCCGTCAGCCCGCGTCAAGAAGACGCAGTCGCGCCATGATCTGGGCTCGGACCGCGGAGCGGCGGGCCTTGCCGGCGTCGTCGCGTAGCGGACCATCGACGAACTCCACGGTCTCCGGCACCTTGTAGCCGGCGATGCGGTCATGCAGAAACTCTCGCACCGTCTGCTCATCCAGTTCGGCACCGGCCTGAACCAGGGCATACGGCACCTGCCCAAGATCCTCATGCGGCACCCCAACGACCAAGCAGGACAACACATCCGGATGCTCGGACAGCGCCGCTTCGATCTCGGCCGGATACACGTTGCGGCCGCCGACGGTGAACATGTCCACCCGGCGGTCGGAGATGTAGAGAAACCCGTCGGCATCGAAGTAGCCGAGGTCGCCCAACGAATCCCAGCCGTCGCGGGATTTCGCCGTCGCACCCACGTAGCGGTAGGTCGGCGCGCTGCCCGGGCTGGGCCGCATGTAGATCTCGCCGACCTCGCCGGGCGGGCACGGGTTGCCGTCGTCGTCGAGCACCTTCATCTCGCCTGCCACCACGATGCCGACCGAGCCGCGGTGAGCCAGCCACTGATCGCCGGAGATGAATGTCAGCGCCTGTAATTCGGTGCCGCCGTAGAGTTCCCAGACCTTCTCCGGTCCGAGCAGGTCGATCCACGCCTGCTTGATTGCGGGCGGGCACGGGGCGCCCAAGTGCCAGAACCGACGCAGTGACGACAGGTCGTAGGCGTCCGGGTTGTCGTGATAGACCGGCAGCGCCCGCTGCATGATGGTCGGCACCGTGGTCAGGAAGGTGACCCGGTGGTCGCTGATCAGCCGGAGGAACTTTTCCGGCTCGAACCGGCTCATCAGCACGAGGTGCTGGCGCATCAGCAGCGCGATGGTCGCGGTGGTGAAACCGGTGTTGTGCGACAGCGGAACCGGGACCAGGGTGATGTCGCCCTCTTGGGCGCCGAGCGGATAACCGATGGCCGCCGGAATGCGGCTGTCGCCGCCGGATTCGATGAGCTTCGGACGGCCGGTGCTGCCACCGGACCCCATTGCTTTCCACACCGGCGAGACTGCTTCGGGCAACCCGGCATCGGACAACGCCGGGTTGGGTTCGAAACCGGCTGCGACGCTTGCTATTTCGTGGTGCTCGCGGCCGACTAACAACTTCGGTGGCCGCAATTCGAGTAGGCCGGCCAGCTCGGTGTCGGGTAGTCGGGCGGACAGCGGTTGCGGCACGGCACCGAGCTTCCAGCAGGCCACCGCGGCCTGGATCCATTCGATCCCGTTGGGCAGCACCATGGTCACGTAGTCACCGACGCCGACACCCAGCTCGGCGTAGGCGCGGGCCAGCCGGTTCGTCGAGCGGTCGAGTTCGCTGCGCGTCAGCGTGTTGCCGTCGCAGGTGACGGCCGGCTCGTCGGGAGCGAGCGCGGCCAGCGCAGAGATCTGAGCACCGATCGGCGGGATCGGCGCGGTCACGAGTAGGCGCCCTGCCGTTCGAAGATGCGACGCGGGTTGTCCACGAGCATGGTGTGCAGTTGCTCGTCGGTGACGCCGCGTTCTTTGAGCGCGGGAATGACGTCGTTGTGGATGTGCAGGTAGTGCCAGTTCGGCGCCATCTGTGGCACCAACTCTTCGGGCATCGCATCGAAGTAGCAGTTGGCGTCGTGGGACAACACCATCTTGTCGGCATGCCCCCGCTCGCACATCTGCGCGACGATGTTGACCCGGTCCTCGAACGGTGAGATCAGGTCGAGGCCGAAACGATCCATGCCGAGGTAGGAGCCCGGGGCGATCAGCTCTTCGAGATAGCCGATGTCGGTGCTGTCGCCCGAGTGCCCGATGATCACCCGGCTCAGGTCGACGCCCTCCTCCTCGAAGATCTTCTGCTGCTCGAGCCCGCGACGAAGCCCGGCGTGGGTATGCGTGGAGATCGGCACCCCGGTGCGCTTGTGGGCCTGGGCGACTGCGCGCAGCACCCGCTCGACACCCGGTGTGACACCCGGTTCGTCGGTGGCGCACTTGAGGATTCCCGCCTTGACGCCGGTGTCCGCGATGCCCTCTTCGATGTCGCGGACGAACATGTCGGACATGACCTCGGGGCCGCCCAGCAATCCGCCGGGGCCCTCGTAATGGAACCGGAAAGGGATGTCGTTGTAGGTGTAGAGACCGGTCGCGACGACGATGTTCAGGTCGGTGGCCGCGGCGACCCGGGCGATCCGTGGGATGTAGCGGCCCAGCCCGATCACGGTCAAATCGACGATGGTGTCGACGCCGCGTGACTTGAGCTCGTTGAGCCGATCGATGGCATCGGCCACCCGTTTGTCTTCGTCACCCCAGGCTTCGGGGTAGTTCATCGCGATCTCGGTGGTCATGATGAACACGTGTTCGTGCATCAGCGTGACGCCGATATCGGTGGTGTTGACAGGGCCCTGAGCGGTATTCACTAACGACACGTAGCCGACTCTAGGACTCCGACGGCGTCCGATGGTCCGGATCGGGGAGACGGGATCGAATCGGGAATTCGTCGGCCCAGCCCCTTGAGAAGTGGCGTAGCTCACACTAAAGTGACCAGTGGTCATCCACCGGAGGAGGGCTGATGCCGACGGTCACCTGGGCTCGCGTCGATGCCGCGCGACGTGCCGCAGTGGTGGAAGCTGCGGAGGCGGAGTTTGGCGCGCACGGCTTTTCCGGCGGCAGTCTCAACGTGATCGCCCGGCGTGCGGGCGTGGCCAAAGGCAGCCTGTTCCAATACTTTGCCGACAAACGCGATCTGTATGCGTTCATCACCGACGTCGTCAGTCAGCGGGTGCGGGCATACATGGAGGACCGGATCCGTCAGCTCGATCCGAGTCGTCCGTTCTTCGACTTCCTGACCGACTGGCTCGACGTATGGATCGCCTACTTCGCCGACCACCCGCACGAACGCTCGCTGCACGCGGCCGCCAGCCTGGAAGTCGACACCGATGCCCGGATCAGCGTGCGCACTGTCATCCATCGCCACTACCTGGAGGTGCTGCGGCCGCTGGTGCGCGACGCTCAGCTGCGGGGCGAGTTTCGTAAGGATGCCGACACCGACGCGTTGATGTCGTTGCTGCTGTTGATCTTTCCACACCTGGCGCTGGCGCCCTACATGCGCGGGCTGGATCCCATCCTGGGTCTCGATGACCCCACTCCAGAGCAGCCGGCGCTGGCGGTCCGCCGCCTGGTAGCCGTGTTGGCTGCGGCGTTTGCTCCGATTCCCCTGAACAGCAACAAAACTCAGCCACAAAAGATCTGAGGAGGTCTGATGACACGCACACATTCAGATTCGCTGGCCGCCGGCGGTCTCAACTGGGACAGCCTGCCGCTCAAACTGTTCGCCGGCGGCAACGCCAAATTCTGGAATCCTGCCGACATCGATTTCTCCCGCGACCGCGCCGACTGGGAGCGGCTGAACGACGATGAGCGCGATTTCGCCACCCGGCTGTGCGCGCAGTTCATCGCCGGCGAGGAAGCGGTGACCGAGGACATCCAGCCGTTCATGTCCGCGATGCGCGAAGAAGGACGGCTCGGCGATGAGATGTACCTGACTCAGTTCGCCTTCGAAGAGGCCAAGCACACCCAGGTCTTTCGCCTGTGGCTCGACGCCGTCGGGATGACCGAGGACCTTCAGCCCTACCTGGAACCGCTGCCGGCGTACCGGACGATGTTCTACGACGAGCTGCCGGACTGCCTCAACGCCCTGTCGTCCGATGCGTCACCTGCGGCGCAGATCCGGGCCTCGGTCACCTACAACCACGTTGTCGAGGGCATGCTGGCGCTCACTGGCTACTACGCCTGGCACAAGATCTGCGTCGAACGCGGAATCCTGCCCGGAATGCAGGAATTGGTGCGCCGCATCGGCGACGATGAGCGCCGCCACATGGCGTGGGGCACCTTCACCTGCCGCCGCCACGTCGCGGCCGACGACGCCAACTGGGGGGTGTTCGAGTCGCGGATGAACGACTTGATGCCGCTTGCGCTCGACGCCACCGGGCAGGGTTTTGCGCTGTTCGACGTGCCGCCGTTCGGTCTGGTCCAGGACGAAATGATGCAGTACGCCGCCGACAAGGGGATGCGCCGGTTCGGCACTATCTCCAGTGCGCGCGGTCGGCCACTTGGCGAGATCGACCTCGACTACTCGCCGGTGCAGCTCGAAGACACCTTCGCCGCCGAAGACGAGAAGGCGCTGGCTGCCGTCTGATGGCGGCTAGCCCACCCACACCGTCTTGGCGTTGCAGAACGCGCGGATCCCGAGGTTCGCGAGTTCACGGCCGTAGCCGGAACGCTTGACGCCGCCGAATCCGAGTTCGGGGTAGGACACCGTCATCCCGTTGATGAAGACCTGGCCGGCTTCGATGTCGTCGATGAAGCGCTCCTGCTCAGCCTCGTCGTTGGTCCACGCGTTGGACCCGAGCCCGAACGTGGTGGCGTTGGCGATCTCGATCGCCTCGTCGATGCCGGAGGCGCGATACATCGAGGCGACCGGGCCGAACACCTCTTCGGTGTAGAGCGCCATGTCCTTGGTGATGTCGGTGACCACGGTCGGCGGATAGAACCAGCCGGGCTGGTCGGGGGTTTTGCCGCCGAGGCGGACCTTCGCGCCCGCTGCGACGGCGTCGTCGACCTGCTTGGCGATTTCGTCGCGGCCGGACTCGGTGGCCAGCGGGCCCACGTCGGTGTCCGGGTCGGTCGGATCGCCGACCTTGAGCGCCTGCATCCGGTCGACGAACTTATCCACGAACGCGTCGTAGATGTCGGTGTGCACGATGAAACGCTTTGCGGCAATGCACGATTGGCCGTTGTTCTGGGTTCGTGCAGTGACTGCGGTTTTGACGGCCTCGTCGAGGTCGACCGACGGCATCACGATGAAGGGGTCACTGCCGCCGAGCTCCATCACGGTGGGCTTGATCTCGTCACCGCAGATGGCGGCGACGGACTGGCCGGCCGGCTCACTTCCAGTCAGCGTCGCCGCTTTGACCCGTGGGTCGCGCAGGATCGCTTCGACGGCGCTGGACGACACCAGCAGTGTCTGGAAACAGTCCGCGGGAAATCCGCCGCGGGCGATCACGTCGGACAGGTACAGCGCCGACTGCGGAACGTTGGAAGCATGCTTGAGCAGGCCGACGTTGCCGGCCATCAGCGCCGGGGCGGCGAACCGCACGGCCTGCCAGAGCGGGAAGTTCCATGGCATCACCGCCAGCACCACGCCGAGCGGCTGCCAGCGGGTGTACGCCCTTTTGGCTCCGACCTTGGACGCCTCGGCGGGCTCGTCGGCCAACAGCTTCTCGGCGTTCTCGGCATAATAGCGAAAACCCTTGGCGCACTTGATCGCTTCGGCCTTGGCCGACTTCAGGGTCTTACCCATCTCGAGGGTCATCATGGCGCCGACCTCGTCGGCTTCCTTCTCGAGAAGATCGGCGGTGGCGTTTGCCCACCCGGCGCGCTGGGCAAACGTGGTGGAGCGGTGGTAGTCGAGGAAGCGCTCGTGAGCGCGGGCGATTGCGGCGTCGACATCGCTGTCAGTAGCGGCGTCGAAGGTTTTGACTGTCTCCCCGGTGGCCGGGTTGATGGTCGCGATGGGCACGGTGACATCCTTCGCTGCAGAGGTGGTGAAAGTTTCAACACATAGCCTGCCACTAACGTTCCTCAAAGGGAGGTGCCGATGAGTAAAGCGGCCGAGTTGATAGTCAAGTGCCTGGAAAACGAGGGCGTCGAGGTGGTCTTCGGGCTGCCGGGCGAGGAGAACATCCGCTTCGTGCAGGCGCTGGCCTCCTCCAGCATCCGCTATGTGCTCACCCGCCACGAGCAGGCGGCGTCGTTCATGGCCGAGATGTACGGACGGGTCACCGGTCGGGCGGCCGTAGTCTCCGCCACGCTGGGCCCGGGCGCGATCAACATGCAGCTCGGCGTCGCCGACGCCACCACCAACAGCACGCCGCTGGTCGCGATCTCCGCCCAGGTAGGCCAGAACCGGCAGTACAAGGAGTCGCACCAGTATGTCGACCTGGTGTCGATGTTCGCACCGATCACCCGGTGGTCCGCCGGTATCCCGACCGCGCAGGCCATCCCGGAAATGGTTCGCAAGGCGTTCAAGCTCGCCGAGACCGAGCGCCCCGCGGCGGTCTACCTCGCCGTGCCGGAACACATCGATGCCGATGAAGACGACTACGACCTGGGGCCGTTGCCGCGCAACGTCGTTCGCGCCGACGCGCCGGCCGCCCGCCAGGTGGCGCGCGCCGTCGACCTCCTGCGAACGGCTGTGCGGCCGGTGCTGCTGGCCGGACATGGCGCCGCCCGTTCCGGCGCGACCGACGCCCTGGTGCGCTTCTCCGAGAAGTTCGGCATCCCGGTGGCCAACACGTTCCATGGCAAAGGCGTCATGCCCGACGATCATCCCAACAGCATCGGGGCGCTGGGGTTCATGCGGCATGACTACGTGAACTTCGGGTTCGACAACGCCGACGTCATCATCGCGGTGGGATATGAGTTGCAGGAGTTCGACCCGGTTCGGATCAACCCCAAGGCCGACAAGAAGATCATCCATATTCACCGTTTCCCGGCTGAGGTCGACGCGCACTATTCGGTCGATGTCGGGATCATCGGCGACATCAGCGAGTCGCTGGACGCGCTGGCCGAAGGGCTCGAGGACCACGTTTTCGTCGCGAACCCGGAGATTCCCGGTTCCGGCCTGCTCGACGAAGAATTCACCGGCGGACAACAGGATTCGCGATACCCGTTGGCGCCGGCGAGGGTCGTCGCCGACACCAGGGCCGCGCTGGACCGCTCTGACATTGTGCTGGTCGACACCGGCGCTACCAAAATGTGGATGGCCCGGCTCTACCCGACGTATGAGCCCAACACCTGTCTGATTTCAAATGGCTTGTCCACCATGAGTTTTGCGCTGCCCGGTGCTCTCGGAGTCAAGTTGGCCAAACCGGACGCGAAGGTGTTGGCCGTGGCGGGCGACGGGGCCTTCCTGATGAACTCGCAGGAGATCGAGACCGCTGTCCGCGAAAAGATACCGCTGGTCGTGCTGATCTGGGAGGACGGCGGTTACGGCCTGATCGAGTGGAAGATGGACCTCGAACTCGGCGAGCATCACTACGTCAAGTTCGGCAATCCCGACATCGTGAAATACGCGGAAAGCTTTGGCGCCAAGGGCTATCGGATCAACAGCGCGGACGAGTTGCTTCCGACGCTGAACACCGCCCTGGCTGACGACGGGGTGTCGCTGATCTGCTGCCCGGTCGACTACTCCGATAACCTGCGGTTGACCGACCGTCTCGGCGAGCTCGACGAATCGCTGTAGCGCCGTTTCTTGTCACGGCGGCGGCACTCCCGCGATCACCGCGCCGAAATTCTTCAACGCCGTATTGCCGTCCAGCCAGTAGCTGCTGTGCGCGCCGATGCTGGGGAGCCCGAATGGACCTGCCGGCCCCGGGTCGGCGGCAAGTCGATGCGCGCCGAAGCCCGGCCCGATCGGGTCGGCGCCCAAGGTCCATTCGGTGACGATGCCGCTCATGCTGATCGCATCGTTCTCGGCGCGCATCACGTATACGTTGCCGCGGGTGTGCAGGTCCAGCCGGTCGGCACGGTCGACCAGCATGCCGGGGCTGCCTACCGCGATGACGTTGTCCGCGTCGAGGTGATGCCCGCCGGAGGCGGCCGCTCCGACCACAGTCGAGCCGTAGCTGTGCCCGATCACGGTGTCGACGGACGCCGCGCCGACATGGGAGGCCCGCTGCCCGTCTTCGAAAGCATCCAGCCGGTCCGCGCCGCCATAGGCGGGTTGCGGAAAAGCGGCGCGGCTCAAATCCATTGGACGGTCGTAGCCAATCCACGTCGTCACTGCGACGTCGCCTGGCCGAAGGCCGGGGTCGGCGGTCATGGTGGCGTGGTACATCGCCAGCGACTTCTCGTCGCTGAACGACAGCCGGGACAGCCCCTGGCCGGTTCCGGGTACGAAGACCGCGTTGCGGGCGGCGGTGTCAGGATTGCCGATCGACAGCGCGCCGCGCCCCGACTCGTCCAGCAGCCCCAGATACCGTCGCGGCCCGGTGGCGGAGTCCACGGTTGCCCGCACTGCCGCGTAACCCTCGAGGCGGTTTGTGGCTGCGGTCAGCTGCGACTGCAACGCGTAGAGGGCGCCGTCATCGACGTGCGGCACAGTCATCAGCGCTTCGATGTTGAGCTGTATCCGGTCGACGTCCGACTGGGATTGCTGTTCCAAGTCGGCCAGGTGCAGCCGGTTGTAGTGGTCCTTGCCCAGGTGGTCCGGGGGATCCCAGGGCATCCCAGGGTGGTTGCCGACGCTGTGGTCCTTCTTGTGCAGCCAATCCTTTTCTTCGGGGCTGAGCTGATTCCACAGTGCGTTGAACTGTTTCGGATCGTCAGGCAACGGCCCGGACAGCGCATCTTGGATTCGCGGTCGATTGTCGTGTGGGCCGGGCGGAATCGGCCGGTCCCCGTCGGCCATGTCGATCGCGTCCGCTAGTGCTCGATCGGTTGAATCAGCTGCTGTCACAATTGCATTCAGCCGACGCTGCAGCTGCATTTCGGCGATCAGTGCCGCCATCGGCGGCCCGCTGAAGTTCGAACCGGGCTTTACCGTGTTGGTGGCACGGTCGATCGTCATCTCCAACTCGGTCGCGTCGCGGCGCAGCGTGTTCAACGCCGACTGCACCTGGGCAATGTCGTCGGCCGCCTTGACCGGCCGCCTCTGGCCACCGCCAGTGATTCGTTGCCATGCGCATCGAGGTCCAGGCGTATCGACGCGCCCGCGTGCCGGCGGGCCTGAGCGGTGGCACCCTGCCACGTGTCGAACACTGCCAACGAATCCAGTTGGCGCGCAGCCGCTAACGTCGCCTCCCCGCGCGCGACGGCGGCGTGGAACACCTCGCGCACCGCCGCGGCGTTCCACCGGTCGATGTCGGCCACCGTGAGTGCCGTATCCCCAGCCGCCATGTCTCACCACCTCAGAAGGAAAAGCGCTGCTTATCGCGTAACAGCAGCGCAGCGGCGCCGCAACTCACCCGTCGACGCGCCACCCGTGGAATGAGAGCTACATGCACAGCTGGGCGTTAACGCTCAGCGGCACGCGTCACGGTTGAGGCAGCCAGTGCGGCAAGGGAAATCAGCGCCAGCAATTGCACTCCGGCGGAATGGCCGGCGTACCCGTCGACCGATCGCCACGGGTGGCGGGACAGGGCTGCGCCGGCCAGGATCAGCCCACTCGCGCTCAACCACAGCGTGGTGCTGTCGCGTCGTTGTGGACTCATCCGCAGCATCCAGCGCAGGCCCAGTGCGGCGGCGAAGATCGCGACGCCTGCCACGCCGGCGATGACGGCGCCGGCCCCCAGCACCGGAACGGCGGCCCAGAGTCCGGGCGTCCATGGGCTCGCCGCGGGATCGGTGGGCCGGCGTCGCTGCGGCCACCACGCCATCAAGGCCAGCAGCGGCAATAGCGCGAGCCCGCCGGCCAGGCCGACCCGGTACAGCGAGTTGGGCGCGAAGCTGAGCGTGATGGTGCCTGACGTTCCGGCCGGTATCGACCCAGGCCTGCTGCCATCCGTTGACTGCCAACGGCTTCAGCCGGTCGCCGGTGCTGGTGCGCGCCACCCAGCCGGCGTTGATGCTTTCCGGCACCACCAGCACCCGCGGCGTTTTCGCGTCCGGGATGTTGACCTCGCGGCGGGCCGGGCCCCATGCGCCGGTGGTCACAGGTATCGGCGGTGGCGGTGGTCGACCGGGCGGCGAGCGGACCCGCCAGCTGCGCGCCGTCGACGACGAATTGTGGCCCGGGACTAACCACGAGCTCCTGCTGGCCGGCAGGAAGCTGGATCGGCTCACTGTCACACGGCTGGGCGCTCACCGGGGCGCCATCCAGCAGCGCACCCACCGTCGTGTGCACTTCGGTGTGCACGAATCGGCCGGCGATGGCGATGATCGGACCGTGTTCGCAGTCGACGGTGATGTCGCGACCCCGGTTGCGGGCCGCATCGGCGGCGGCGATCGGTGTGCCGCCGGTGTCCAGCGCCGCGATCTCGGCCAGCCCCGGCGGTTTGAGCTGGTCGAAACCCAATGCGGTCCGGTCGATGACGTCCTTCCAGTCGAGAAGGCTGACCGTGACGGTGTCGGTGACGCGGGGCTTCAGCGAAAGAGTCTGTGGCCCAGATGTTTCCAATGTTCGAGCCTGCGGGCCGTCGCCGAGGTCGACGGCCACCATCGTCGGGTGTGCGGGCACCGACGACGATGTGGGTGTGAGTCGCAGGCCGGTCACCTCGATGGGCCGGGGCAGGGTGAGGGTGAGCGTCGGGGGCGTCTTGTGCTGCACCACCCGCTGCTGCGCCGTCCACGCGGTGGTCGGGTCGCCGTCGGTGGCCGCGTAGGCGGCGCCGAGGACGTCGACCGAATCGGAGTCGCCGTGGGCCTGGGTGGTGTCCGGCTCGACGACCAGGTCGGCCAACTTGGGTCCCGAACGGGCCCGCACCCAGATCGTCGGCACTACCGACATCGGCGCGGGCACAGCTCAAGGTGCGACTGAAGGAGGCCGGCGACTCCGGTGCGAGCGCCATCGAGGGCGCGCACTGCATGTTCGTCAGGCCGATCGCGCAGCCCGGCCGGCCCAGCGGTTCGGTTCCCAGATCCCATTGCGCGACAGCCGCATTGGGCGGGGCAGCCGGGACAAGGGCGGTGTGCCGCACGTTGATCGGATGGGCGTAGCCCTTGGCGTCGTATTGCGTGATCGACAAGTCGGTGATCGCGAACTGCACCCCCGGCGATCCGTCGTCGGTGCCGATCGCGGTGATCCGCACCCATGGGGTTTCGCCGTACGGGAGCGCACCGGTGACCGGTTTGCCGGCCTCGTCGAACCGCAGTGTTGTTGTACCGGTGGCGGTTTCGATCTCGACTCGGCGGACCTGAGCCCCGACGGTGGTCGGGCTGGGGGTGATGGTGATGACGGCGTTGGTCACCGGATGGTCGAAGTCGACCTGCAGCCACTGGCCGACAGCCGACTGCAACGCGTTGGACACCCAGGCGGTGGCCGAATCGGCGTCGATCGCGGCGGCGGGTGACGCGGCGGTGGCGACGTCAGGCAGCGCCGTCGAGTCCGAAGACGAACTGGATGCCGTCAGCCGGCCGCCGGTCCACGCGCCGTAGACCGTGTCGGCGCCCGGAGCCGGATAGTCGGGCACCCGGTTGAAGGTATTTCGTGTGTCGCCGGCCGCCCGGATCGCCGACGAGTGGTCGTCGACGCGGCCGTAGTCGGTCTCCCGGGCCAGTGGCGTATCGGTGACCAGTGCCACCGGAACCGGCGCGCCTGCGGCCATGGCGTCCGCGGTCAGTAACGCCGGACCCAGCGCCGACAGCCCGGTCAGCCGGCGGCGCTCGTCGAGTCGTAGCAGCGACTCCGGGCCACCGTCGATGCGAGGCATCTGGTCGATGTCGGCAAGGTAGGGAGCGCCGCCGGTGACTGCGTTCGCTGTCGTCGACTCGGTAGATCTCGACGGCGGGATATCGCGGACGCAACCCGCTGTCGGACACGAATCCCGCCACCGGGTCAGACCCGACCGGTGCGCCGAACTGGGCGACCTTCTGCAGTCGGGGCGAGCCCGTGATCGCCCGATGCACCAGGATGGGACGGGCCGATCGGGACGCATCCGGATCCAGATCGTTGCGCACCACCAGATAGGAAATGCCCTGTCCGGCAAGCGTATCCGCGAGTCCTGCTGACGGCGTTCCGGCGGCGAACAGGCGCTGAACCGAGTCGAGCGCGCGGATGGTCGGCGGCGGGGTCAGCGGGATCGAGTCACGCACGCCCCACGGGCTGTCGCCGAGCACCTGCAGTGGCTCGTCGTGGCTGGTGCCCCACAGTTGGGTGGCGAATGGCGCGCCGGGAACCACCAGCACGCGGCCCGGCGTCGGTGCCCCGGTGTTGTGGGCGGAAAGCCAGTCCGCGGTCTCGTGCCAGTACCGCGGTATCGCGGTGAACGTGCCGGGCGGGGTGATCCGCCCGGTCCAGGCCAGCGACGTCGATGCCATCAGCGCCGTCAACGCCACGATCCCCACCGCGACCCGTTTGTCACGCTCCGGATGGGCAAACGCGTTCACCCACAGTACTTTCGGCGCGCTACCCGGCAACGGCACCCGGCCCAGCAGCTGGGCCAGGCCCAACACCACCGGGATGCGGATCAACGACTCCAGCTTGTGCACATTGCGCAGCGGAGCGCCGCCCGCGTCGAGGAAGGCCTGAACCTGTTGCGCCACTGGCGAACCCAGCCCACCGCTGTATCCGGCGCCCAGCAGCACCACCCCGAGCAACAGCATCGTCACCAATCGGCCACGGGCAGGCATGCCGCTCATGGCGAGGCCGGCCAGCCCGGCCGCGGCCACCAGGCAGGTGGCCACTATCGCGACCGACCCGGTGACCAGGGGCGCGCCCGCGGTGGCGTTGGGCGCCACGAACGGTGTCCAGCTGTCGGTACCGCGCAGCACCTCGACCACCGACGACCACTGCGTCGTCACCCCGGACGATTCGATGAAATCCAGAAACGGCGGGCTGATCCGGGCCATCAGGGCCAGCGCCACCACCCACCACGTCATGGCCAGCACCATCGCCAGCAGCCACCACGCCGTGTAGCGCCACCACCGCCGGTTGGGCCGGTGGCAGGCCCACCAGATCACCGCGGGCAGGCATCCGGCCAGCGTCGCGATCGCGTTGACGGCACCCATCAGCGCGACGGCCACCCCGGCCTGGCCGGCGAGTCGGCGCACCGATCGCCCGCTGGGATCGGTGCCGCGCAGCGCCAGGATCGTCGGCAGCAACACCCACGGCGCCAGCATGATCGGCAGGGTCTCCGACGAGATCGACCCCAGCGTGGTCAGCACCCGTGGCGACAGCGCGAAAGCTGCGGCCGCGAGAACCCGCGACGTCGGGCTGCCGATGCCCAGTGCCTCGGCGACCCGCAGCAGTCCCCAGAAGCCGACGGTCAAGAGCACCGCCCACCACAGCCGCTGGGTCACCCAGCCGGGCAGCCCCAGCAGATGGCCGGCCAGGAAGAAGGTGCCGTGCGGGAAGAGGTAGCCGTAGGCCTGATTCTGCGCCTGCCCGAACGGCAGCTCGCTGTTCCACAGATTGGTCGCGCGGGACAGGAAACGCAGCGGGTTGGCGGTCAGGTCGAGCTTGGTGTCCGGGGAGACCCGGCCGGGTGAGGAGGCGAAGCTCAGCGTGAGCGCGACCGCCGTGACCAACCACAACCAGCGTCGGGACGCCTGTGTGACCTCACCGGGCCCTGGTTCGGCCCGCATCGTCGTCGGGCGGCTAGCTGCGGTTGCCGTACTCGACCCGGTTGAGCACCGACGACTGCGGGTCGCCTCCGGGGAGCGGCGGCTTGGTGTCCTGTTGCACCATCAACGTCATCCCGAAGATCGCCGCTGCACCCAGCAACAGGCCGACCACGACACTGGCGGCGGCGGGCGCAACGAAGCGATTCATAGCTGCCCAACCTAGCAGAGGTGAGGTCGAAGCCGCCGAGGTCGCTGGCCGCGGGCCGCGCATCCCATGACAGCATGGCCTGATGGGTTTGCCACGCATCCTGGCCGTGCTTGCCGCCGTCGCGGCGCTGATGACGGGGTGCAGCCACGCCTCGAAGCCGGCGTCCGCCCCACCGCCGTCGTCGCCGGCCAAGGCGATCCCACCGGCCCGACCCGCGTGCGGAGACCCGGCATCCCTACCGCTGCGCGACAAGCTGGCCCAGCTGTTGATGGTCGGCGTCCGCAACGGCGACGACGCCAAAACCGTGGTGGCGACCTACCACGTCGGCGGCATCTTCATCGGCAGCTGGACCGACCTGTCGATGCTGGGACCCAACCTGGTAAAGACCTGTCGGCAGTCGCTGCGCTGCCGGTGGCGGTCAGTGTCGACGAAGAGGGCGGCCGGGTTGCCCGGCTGTCCAAGCTGATCGGACCAGCTCCGTCGGCGAAGATGTTGGCTCAGACGCTCAAGCCGCGAAGAGGTCTATGTCGCGGCGCGCGATCGCGGCCGGCGGATGCACAACCTGGGCATCACCGTTGACTTCGCGCCCGATGTCGATGTCACCGAAGCCCCCGACGACACCGTGATCGGCGACCGATCCTTCGGCTCCGACCCGGCCAAAGTCACTGAGTACGCCCGTCAATACGCCCTGGGTCTGCACGATGCGGGGCTGCTACCGGTGCTGAAGCATTTCCCAGGCCACGGGCACGGGTCTGGCGACTCACACACCGGTGGGGTTGTGATACCCCCGCTGTCGAAGTTGCAGGACAACGATCTGGTGCCGTACCGGCGCTGCTCACTGCAGTGACCCCACAGGGCGCCATGGTGGGTCACTTGCAGGTTCCCGAGCTCACCGGCGACGAGCCCGCCAGTCTCAATCGGGCCGCCGTGCAGATGCTGCGCACCGGCGTTGGATATAACGGCCCGCGCTTCGACGGCCCGATTTTCAGCGACGACCTGTCCAGCATGGCCGCCATCAAGGACCGCTACAGCCTGCCCGATGCGGTGTTGCGTACCTTGCAGGCCGGCATCGATGTTGCGCTGTGGGTGACCACCGATGAGGTACCCGCGGTTCTCGACCGGCTGCAGAAGGCTTTGGATGCGAAGGAGCTGAAGATGTCTGACGTCGACGATTCGGTCCGGCGGATTGTGGCGTTCAAGGGTCACCGGCCCGACTGCGGACCGTAATTCGGCGGCGCGACCTCGAATTGCTTAGGCTGGACTGACAAGTGGTCCGCAGAAGGGGACAGCATGGCCGGTGGAACCAAGCGGCTACCGCGTGCTGTCCGAGAACAGCAGATGCTGGACGCCGCGGTGGAAATGTTCTCCATCAACGGCTATCACGACACCTCGATGGACGTGATCGCGGCCAAGGCTGAGATCTCGAAGCCGATGCTCTACCTGTACTACGGCTCCAAAGAGGAGCTGTTCGGCGCGTGCCTGGATCGCGAACTGGCCCGATTCATCGACGGTGTGCGCGAGGAGATCAACCTCGATCAGAGTCCGAGAGACTTGCTGCACAACACAATTGTCGCGTTCATGCGCTACATCGACTCCAACCGGGCGTCGTGGATCGTGATGTACGCGCAAGCCACCAACTCGCAGGCGTTTGCCCACACCGTGCGCGAAGGGCGTGAGCGGATCATCGCGTTGGTGGTCCGAGTCCTGCAGGCGGGTACCCGGAATCCCGAGCCCGACAGCGATTTCGAGATGATCGCGGCCGCACTGGTCGGCGCTGGTGAGGCGATCGCGACCCGGCTCAGTACCGGCGACACCGACGTCGACGGCGCGGCCGATGTGATGATCAACCTGTTCTGGCGCGGGCTCAAGGGCAAACCGACCGACAAAGACGGCGCCGAGCCAGTCGCCGAATCCGGCTAGTGGTGGTGCGCAGCCGCAACGTCGATTTCCTCTGTGCAGTCATCATTGTCGGGCTGTTCGCCGGATTCGCCGGGTTGGCGACGACGCTGCTGCTGCGCTCGGTGGAGCACCTCACCTATCACTACGCATTCGGGTCATTGTTGGAGGGGGTCACCGGCAGCAGCCCGGTCCGTCGAGCCCTTGGTCCGATGGTCGGTGGTGCACTTGCCGGGCTGGGTTGGTGGCTACTGCGGTCAAGGGCCGAGGTTCCGCCGCTGGCCGAGGCCATCGCGGATCGATAGGCGTATTCGACTGCTGCCCTTCAGCTTTCGACGCGGCACTGCAAGTGTTGGTTGTCGGCTCCGGTGCGTCGTTGGGCCGGGAAGTGGCACCGCGTCAATTCGCGGTGGCACTGGCCAATCTTGCGACCGGATGGGTGAAGCGGGTTTCGGAACGAGACCGCGAGATCCTGCTGGCGTGTGCGGCCGGGGCCGGATTGGGTGCGGTGTATGCGGTGCCGCTCGGCGGCGCCTTGTTCACTTTGCGGATCATGTTGAAAAGCTGGCATCCGCGGGCGATGGGCGCCGCGTTGATCACTTCGAGCCTGGCCGTTGCGGTTGCCGTCGTTCGTCACCCACGATCAGCCGAACCTGAACTGGCCCAACCCGGATGTGTCGTATCGACTGATCGCCTACGCCCTGGCGCTGGCCCCGTTGACCCTGGCTGTGGGGCTGATCTTCAACCGCGTCATGGCGTGGGGAGGTCAAACGGGCAACTCGATCGTGGGTGCTGATCCCGGCGATCGGCGGGCGCCGGGCTGCTCGTGGGTGTGTGCTCACACTGGTGGCCTGAACTCCCCGGCAACGGCCGATCGATCCTCAATGCGATTCTCGGCGGCGGGATGACGCTGGATACCGCGGCAGTAGTCCTGGTCCTCAAAGTCTTTGTGACGGCGATGTTTCTGCGTGCCGGGGCGAGGGGCGGACTGTTCACCCCGGCGCTGGCTACCGGCGCGGCGGCCGGGACGTTGTTCGTGCTGACGATCAACGCCATTGCCGGAACGCAGTTTCACGTACCGGCCGTCGCCCTGGCCGGCGCTGCCGGCGTGCTGGCCATTACGCAGCGCGCGCCGCTCTGGGCCGCGATCTTCGTCTGGGAACTGGCCAGGCCACCGCTGTGGCTATTGCTGGTTTTCCTGACGGCCGCGTTGAGCACCTACGGCCTGCGGATACTGATCGAGCGCTTCCGCTAAAGGGCCCGCAGCGAGCCGGTCAGGTGCGGATAGCCCTTGGCGATGTTGCGCAGGCTGAGGTCCCAACCGTCTTGGACATGGTCGACGTACAGCCCGGCGGTGGCCGGTAGCAGCACCGGCTTGCCGAATCGCACCGAATACTTCACCGCGTCGGGAAGACTGGCTTCCAGGTTCGCCAATACCGCTGCTGCGCTGAACATCCCGTGTGCGATCGAGGTGGGGAATCCGAACAGCTTGGCCCCGACCGAGCTGGTGTGGATCGGGTTGTGGTCACCACCCACCGCGGCGTAACGACGAATCTGTCCGGGGCTGATCCGCAGAATCGCCTTGGGTGCGGGCAACTTCGGCTGCTTCTGCGGTGGTGGTTTGGGCTCGTCGGACAGGCTGGTGCGTTGCTGATGCAGGAACGTCGTGACCTGATGCCAGGCCACCTCGTTGCCGACGCTGACATCGGTGACCACGTCGACCAGCAGGCCTTTGCGGTGTTCGCGAAGATTCTCTGCGTGCACCGCGATGTTGACCGTATCGGTCGCCCGGATCGGGCGGTACTGGGTGATCTCGTTCTCCAGATGCACGGATCCCATTGCTGCAAAGGGGAAGTCGAAACCACTCACCAGCGACATCACTGAGGGGAAGGTCAACGCGAACGGATACGTCAGCGGCACCGCATCGCCGTAACGCAGACCGGTGACCTCGGCGTACTCTGCCACGTTCGTGCGGTCGATGGGCAACTCGTCGACCGTCACCGTCCGATCCGGCAGTTGGGCGCCGCGTGGCACGAACGGCAGCGCTCCGGCCGCCGCGCGCAGCATGTTCTTCAGACCGCTTGGTTGCGTCATGTAGGTCCTACGCCCCCAACATGGCTTGGCCGCAGACGCGGATGACGTTGCCCGTCACCGCGTTCGAGGCAGGGCTGGCGAAGTACGCGATCGCCTCGGCCACGTCGACCGGCTGGCCACCCTGGTACAGCGAGTTCAGCCGACGACCGACCTCGCGGGTGGCCAGCGGGATCGCCGCGGTCATCTGGGTCTCGATGAACCCTGGCGCGATGGCGTTGATCGTGACGCCCTTGTCGGCCAGTTGCGGCGCCAGCGCCTGGGTGAGCCCGATCATGCCCGCCTTGGTGGTGGCGTAGTTGGTCTGCCCGCGGTTACCCGCGATGCCGGCCATGGACGACAGGCCGATCACCCGGCCACCCTCGCCGATCGCGCCGTTGTCGACCAGACCCTCGGTAAGGCGTTGTGGTGCAAGCAAGTTGACGGCCAGCACCGAGTTCCACCGTGCGTCGTCCATGTTCGCGAGCAGCTTGTCGCGGGTGATCCCGGCGTTGTTGACCAGGATGTCGGCATGGCCGTCGTAGTGTTCGCGCAGATGTTCGGTGATCCGCTCGACGGCGTCCGGGGCGGTCACGTCGAGCGCCAGCGCCGTGCCGCCGATGCGGGTGGCGGTCTCGGCTAGCGCCTGCGCGGCGGACTCCACGTCGATCGCCACAACGCGGGCCCCGTCGCGAGCGAACACCTCGGCGATCGTCGCGCCGATACCGCGCGCGGCACCGGTCACGATGCCGACCTTGCCGGCCAGCGGCCGGTCCCAGTCGGCGACCGGGGTGGAGTCGGCGGCGCCGACGTAGAAGACCTGGCCGTCCACGTAGGCCGACTTGGCCGACAGCAGGAACCGCAGGGTCGACTCGAGGCCGGTGGCGGCCGGCTTGGCGTCGGGAGACAGATAAACCAGCGCGACCGTCGAGCCGCGCTGCAGTTCCTTACCCAGCGATCGGGTGAAGCCCTCCAATGCGCGCTGCGCGATCCGCTCGTCGCTGCTCTCGGCGTCCTCGGGGGTAGTGCCGATGACGACCACCCGACCGGAGTGGCCGATGTTGCGCAGCAGTGGCGTGAAGAACTCGTGCAGGGTCGTCAGCTTGGTCGGATTGGTGATGCCGGTGGCATCGAACACCAGCCCGCCGAACGAATCCGCCCAGCGGCCGCCGAGGTTTGCGCCTACTACGTCGTAGTCGGTGTTCAGCGCAGCGCGCAGCGGCTCGACAACTCGTCCTTCGCCGCCGATCAGCAGCGATCCGGCCAGCGGTGGCTCACCTGCCCGATAGCGCCGCAGCGTCTCGGGCTGTGGTACGCCAAGTTGCTTGGCGAGGAACGCGCCGGGCCCGGAGTTGACGACTTGAGAGAATAAATCGGGTGCCACTGGGTTGCCTTCCATGCTGTCGGGTATCAGTACCGTAGTCGAGAGCTAACTTACTCCAGAGTAAGAACAGTGGGTAGGATGGCTCCCACACCGGATAACCAACTATTGACGGAGATAAGCGTGGCTACTGAAAGCTCCTCGGCAAGTTCCCAGGCGACCGCCGCCAAACGACGCGTTGTGGTGCTGGGTGGCAACCGGATCCCGTTTGCGCGCTCGGACCGTGCCTACGCACAGGCGTCCAACCAGGACATGTTCACCGCAGCGCTGGGCGGGCTGGTCGACCGGTTCAATCTGTCCGGTGAACGACTGGGCGCTGTGATCGGTGGCGCGGTGCTCAAGCACAGCCGCGACTTCAACCTGATGCGCGAATCCGTGCTCGGCTCCGCGCTGTCGTCCTACACCCCGGCCTTCGACCTGCAGCAGGCGTGCGGGACGGGCCTGCAAGCGGCGATCGCCGCCGCCGACGGCATCGCGGCCGGCCGCTACGAGGCCGCCGCTGCCGGCGGGGTCGACACCACCTCCGATGCGCCGATCGCGCTGGGCAACAACCTGCGCCACACCCTGCTCGGGCTGCGCCGCGCCAAGTCCAACGTCGACCGGCTGAAACTGGTCGGCAAGCTGCCCGCCAGCCTCGGCGTCGAGATCCCGGTGAACAGCGAGCCGCGTACTGGCCTGTCGATGGGCGAGCATCAGGCAATCACCGCCAAGCAGATGGGCATCAAGCGGGTCGACCAGGACGCGCTGTCCGCGGCCAGCCACCGCAACATGGCGGCGGCCTACGACCGCGGCTTCTTCGACGATCTGGTCACGCCGTTTCTGGGCCTGTACCGCGACGACAATCTGCGGGCCGACTCGTCGGCGGAGAAGCTGGCCAAGCTCAAGCCGGTGTTCGGCGTGAAGGCCGGCGACGCCACCATGACCGCGGGTAACTCGACACCGTTGACCGACGGCGCGTCGGTGGCGTTGCTGTCCACCGAGGAATGGGCTTCCGAGCACTCTTTGACCCCGCTGGCCTACTTCGTCGACGCCGAGACGGCCGCGGTCGACTATGTGAACGGCGCCGACGGTCTGCTGATGGCGCCGACCTACGCGGTGCCGCGACTGCTGGCGCGCAACGGGCTCACCCTGCAGGACTTCGACTTCTACGAGATCCACGAGGCGTTCGCGTCGGTCGTGCTCGCGCACCTGCAAGCCTGGGAGTCCGAGGAGTACTGCAAGGAGCGGCTGGGCCTGGACGCCGCACTGGGGTCCATCGACCGGTCCAAGCTGAACGTCAACGGGTCGTCGCTGGCCGCTGGGCACCCGTTCGCCGCCACCGGCGGGCGGATCCTCGCGCAACTGGCCAAGCAACTGCACGAGGCCAGGGCGAAGCAGAAGGATTCGGACAAGCCGTTGCGCGGGCTGATCTCGATCTGCGCGGCGGGCGGCCAAGGCGTTGCCGCGATCTTGGAGGCCTGATCGCCGCGGCTTCGGCCGCGTTTAACCACGTCAGCGCCCGGGTAGCCACCTGGTCGGATAGCTCCGTGTTGTCGTCAGACCCCCGACCCGATGGCAGCGCGGGGCGTCCTCTGAAGGCCGGGGCCGCCGCCGGAAAGAGGGGATCCCGCGGCGGCCCCTTTCGGCGTTCCGAATCCAGCACAGCAAAATCCCCCGTCTCAGATGAGAACGGGGGATTTCGCTGTCTAGCTACAAAGGGATCAGAACGAGGCTTCGTCGAGCTCCATGATCTCGTTGTCGATCGTGTCCAACACCGCGCGGGTGCTGGTCAGCAGCGGCAGGAAGTTCTTCGCGAAGAACGAAGCCACGGCGATCTTGCCCTCGTAGAAGGCCCGGTCGGCCTCGCTGACGTCGCCGGCGTCGAGCGCCTCCAGGGCCACGGCGGCCTGACGCTGCAGCAGCCAGCCGAGCACCAGGTCGCCGACGCTCATCAGGAAGCGCACCGAACCGGTGCCGACCTTGTAGATGCTCGAGATCTCGTCCTGCGCCGCCATCAGGTAGCCGGTCAGCGTCGCAGCCATCGCCTGGACATCGGCCAAGGCGGTGGACAGCAGCGCCCGCTCGGCCTTCAGGCGACCGTTGCCGGACTCGTTCTTGATGAACTCCTCGATCTGCCCGGACACGTGGGCCAGCGCCACACCCTTGTCGCGGACGATCTTCCGGAAGAAGAAGTCCTGCGCCTGGATGGCCGTGGTGCCCTCGTAGAGCGAGTCGATCTTGGCGTCACGGATGTACTGCTCGATCGGGTAGTCCTGCAAGAAGCCGGACCCACCGAAGGTCTGCAGGCTCTCGGTGAGCTTGGCGTACGCCTGCTCGGAGCCGACACCCTTGACGATCGGGAGCAGCAGGTCGTTGACCTTGATCGCGAGGTCGTTGTCGATGCCGTGCACTGCCTTGGCCACCGGCGCGTCCTGGTAGGTCGCGGTGTAGACGTACAGCGCGCGCAAACCTTCGGCGTAGGCCTTCTGGGTCAGCAGGCTGCGACGGACGTCCGGGTGGTGCGTGATGGTCACGCGCGGCGCCGTCTTGTCGGTCATCTGCGTCAGGTCGGCACCCTGCACCCGGTCCTTGGCGTAGGCAAGGGCGTTCAGGTAGCCAGTGGACAGCGTGGCAATAGCCTTGGTGCCCACCATCATCCGAGCCTGCTCGATGACCTCGAACATCTGCGCGATGCCGTTGTGCACCTCGCCGACGAGCCAGCCCTTGGCCGGTACGTCGTGCTGACCGAAGGTCAGCTCACAGGTCGCGGAGGCCTTCAGGCCCATCTTGTGCTCGACGTTGGTGACGAAGACGCCGTTGCGCTCGCCGGGCTCGCCGGTCTCGAAGTCGAACAGGAACTTCGGCACGAAGAACAGCGACAGTCCCTTGGTGCCGGGTCCGGCGCCCTCGGGGCGGGCCAGCACCAAGTGGAAGATGTTCTCGAACAGGTCATCGGAGTCGGCGGAGGTGATGAATCGCTTCACCCCGTCGATGTGCCACGAGCCGTCGTCCTGCTGGACGGCCTTGGTGCGGCCGGCGCCGACATCCGAGCCGGCGTCCGGCTCGGTGAGCACCATGGTCGAACCCCAGCCGCGCTCAGCGGCGATGATGGCCCACTTCTTCTGCTCTTCGGTGGCCTGGTGGTAGAAGATGCTGGCGAAACCGGCGCCGCCGCCGTACATCCACACCGCGGGGTTGGCGCCCAGCAGGTGCTCGTGCAGCGACCAGACCATCGCCTTGGGCATCGGCATGCCACCGAGTTCCTCGTCGATGCCGACCTTGTCCCAGCCGCCTTCGAGCGACCGCGTGAACCGACTTCTTGAATGACTCGGGCAGTGACACGGAGTGGGTCTCGGGGTCGAACGCCGGGGGATTGCGGTCTGTGTCGACGAATGACTCGGCGACTGGACCTTCGGCCAGCCGGCTCATCTCGGCGAGCATCTCGCGAGCGGTCTCGACGTCCAGGTCGGTGTATTCGCCTTCGCCGAAGGCTTTGTCAATGCCGAAGACCTCAAACAGGTTGAATACCTGGTCGCGGACATTGCTCTTGTAGTGGCTCACTATTCCTCCTCGATGAGAACGCCACATAACGGTTGGGTACTTGGGCTAAGTTACCCACCAGTAACGCGCCTAAGTTATACCCATCGGTATATCCTTCGCAACCGACTGTGAGCTAAATTTCATCGGCTAATCAACCAACTAGTTGGATTCGCGCTGATCAGGACCCTAGCGTACTGCTTCACCTGCGGTGATGATGGATAGGTGACTACTGTGGCAAGCGTCACCGCGGTGCCGGAAGTGGACCTTTGCCACCCCGCCGGCCAACTGCGGACACGCCTGCGCGAGGTCGCCCACGAGGTCGGTTTCTTCTATCTGACCGGACACCAGGTACCCGAGTCGCTCACCCGGCGGGTGTTGGCGGCGGCGCGACAGCTATTCGCGTTGCCGCAGGCGGACAAGGACGCGGTTGCCATGATCCGCAGTCCGCACTTCCGCGGCTACACCCGGCTGGGCGGCGAACTGACCCAGGGCGAGGTGGACTGGCGCGAGCAGATCGACATCGGCCCGGAGCGCGAGCCGATCGGCGGTCCGGGCAGACCTGATTATCTGTGGCTGCAGGGGCCCAATCAGTGGCCCGCGGGACTGCCGGAGCTGCCAGGCATCATCGGCGAATGGGACGCGGCCCTGGCGGCGGTGTCCCGCAGCTTGCTGCGGCACTGGGCGGTGGCGCTGGGCAGTCCGGCGGACATCTTCGACGCCGCGTTCGACTCGACGCCGGCGACCCTGATCAAAGTCGTGCACTATCCGGCGGTCGCGGCCAGCTCGCAGGGCGTCGGCGCGCACCGGGATTCCGGAGTGCTGACGCTGCTGCTCGCCGAGCCGGGTGCGGGGTTGCAGGTGCGTGGACCGCGACGGTAGCTGGGTCGACGTGCCCGCGCGGGACGGCGCGTTCATCGTCAACATCGGCGAGCTGTTGGAGTTGGCGACCGGTGGCTATCTGCGCGCGACCGAGCACCGGGTGAATCTGCGTCAATCGGCGGACCGCATTTCGGTGCCCTACTTCTTCAACCCGCGACTGGACGCGCAGATCCCGACGCTGCCGTTGCCCGCCGAACTGGCGCAGCAGGCCGAGCCGCGCGCGGACCCCTCCGACCCGATCTTCTCGCTGTACGGCCGCAATGCCTGGAAGAGCAGGCTGCGGGCCCATCCGGATGTCGCAGCCGCGCACGGCTACGTGACGGGCAGCGCAAAAGATGTAACGCCCGACAGGTAGGGTCTTTTTACGAAATCCCGTCTACGCGAGTGAAGCCCGGTGAATACACCTGACAACTTGACGCCTACCTCCCTGCGCGAGGCGTTTGGCCATTTTCCCTCCGGCATCATTGCCATCGCCGCCGAAGTCGACGGGGTCAGAGAAGGACTCGCGGCCAGTACATTCGTGCCGGTGTCATTGGATCCGCCGCTGGTGTCGTTCTGCGTGCAGAACACCTCGACGACGTGGCCGAAACTCAAGGACGTCGGCGCGCTGGGTATCAGCGTGCTGGGTGAGTCGCACGACGGCGCCGCCCGCAGGCTGGCTGCCAAGACCGGCGATCGCTTCGCCGATCTGGAAACGGTGTCGTACAACAGCGGTGCGGTCTTCATCCATGGCACCAGCCTCTGGATGGAAACCGCGATCGAGCAGCTCATCCCCGCTGGGGATCACACGATCGTGGTGTTACGGGTCAGCGACGTCCGAGTCGACCCAGACATCGCACCGATCGTCTTCCACCGCAGCGTCTTTCGGCGCCTCGGCGTCTAGCCTGCTGACGACGCTCTACCGACGGAAAAGCTTGTTGCCCAGCCAGACGACCGGGTCGTACTTGCGATCGGCGACGCGTTCCTTCATCGGAATCAGCGCGTTGTCGGTGATGTGAATGCCCTCGGGGCAGACCTCGGTGCAGCACTTGGTGATGTTGCAGTAGCCGAGCCCGTGCTCCTCTTGGGCCTCGTCGCGCCGGTCGCGGGTGTCCAGCGGATGCATCTCCAACTCCGCGATCCGCATCAGGTACCGCGGACCGGCGAAGCTTTCTTTGTTCTCCTCGTGGTCACGGATCACGTGGCAGACGTTGTTACACAGGAAGCACTCGATGCACTTGCGGAACTCCTGCGAACGCTCGACATCCTCCTGCTGCATCCGGTACTCGCCGGGCTGCAGGTCCTTCGGCGGCGCGAATGACGGGATTTCCCGCGCCTTTTCGTAATTGAAGGACACATCGGTCACCAGGTCGCGGATCACCGGGAACGTCCGGATCGGCGTCACGGTCACCACTTCGTCGTCGGCGAAGGTCGACATCCGCGTCATGCACATCAGCCGGGGCTTGCCGTTGACCTCAGCCGAGCACGAGCCGCACTTGCCGGCCTTGCAGTTCCACCGGACCGCCAGGTCGGGCGTCTGGGTCTGCTGCAGGCGGTGGATGATGTCGAGCACCACTTCGCCCTCGTTGACCTCGACGGTGTAGTCCTCTAAGGCGCCGCCGGCCTCGTCGCCACGCCATACGCGCAAAGTTGCGTCGTGGGTCATCAGCTTCTCCGTCCTGGGTGGTCCGCGAGCTCTTCCTCGGTGTAGTACTTCTCCAACTCCGAGACCTCAAACGCCTCGAGCAGGTCGGGCCGCATCGGGATCTGGTCTTTGTGGGTGACGGTGACGTCGGGGACGATCGGGTCGTCGCCCGAGGCGCTGCAGACCAGCAGCACCTTGCGCCACGAGGAGTCCATGCCGGGGTGGTCATCGCGGGTGTGGCCGCCACGGCTTTCGGTGCGCTCCAGGGCCGCTTTGGCGACGCATTCGCTGACCAGCAGCAGGTTGCGCATGTCGAGCGCCAGGTTCCAGCCGGGGTTGTATCTGCGGTCGCCCTCGACGTGGATGTGCTTGAACCGCTCGCGGAGTTGGTCGAGCCGAGACAGCGCCTCGGTGATCTCTTCGGACTTGCGGATGATGCCGACCAGGTCGTTCATCGACTGCTGCAGCTCCAGCTGCAACGTGTACGGGTTCTCCGCGGCGGCGCCGTTCGTCGGGGTCTCGAAGGGAGCCAGCGCCCGCTTGGCGGCGGTGTCGACGGCGTCCTCCGCGACCTTCGGTCGGCTGTCCAGGGCTCGGACGTAGTCGGCAGCGCCCAGGCCGGCTCGACGACCGAACACCAGCAGGTCGCTCAACGAGTTTCCGCCCAGACGGTTGGAGCCGTGCATACCGCCGGAGCATTCACCCGCGGCGAACAGCCCGGGAACGGTGGCGGCACCGGTGTCGGCGTCCACCTCGACGCCGCCCATCACGTAGTGGCAGGTGGGTCCGACTTCCATCGGCTCCTTGGTGATGTCGACGCCGGCCAGCTCCTTGAACTGGTGGTACATCGAGGGGAGCCGCTTCTTGATCTGCTCGGGCGTCAGCCGCGAGGCGATGTCGAGGTAGACGCCGCCGTGCGGGGTACCGCGACCGGCCTTGACTTCGGAGTTGATTGCGCGGGCAACCTCATCACGGGGCAACAGGTCGGGAGTCCGACGAGCCGAGTCGTTGTCCTTGAGCCAGTCGTCGGCCTCTTGCTCGCTTTCGGCGTACTGGCCTTTGAACACCGCCGGGATGTAGCCGAACATGAAGCGGGAGTTCTCCGAATTTTTTAATACCCCACCGTCACCACGCACGCCTTCGGTGACCAGGATGCCCTTCACGCTGGGCGGCCAGACCATGCCGGTCGGGTGGAACTGGACGAACTCCATGTTGATCAGCGTCGCGCCGGCCCGCAGCGCCAGCGCGTGGCCGTCGCCGGTGTACTCCCAGGAGTTCGAGGTGACCTTGAACGACTTGCCGATACCGCCGGTGGCCAGCACCACGGCCGGGGCCTCGAACAAGATGAACTTGCCGGTTTCGCGCACGTAGCCGAAGGCTCCGGAGATCGCGTCCCCGTCCTTGATCAGCTCGGTGATCGTGGTTTCGGCGTACACCTTGATGCGGGCTTCGTAGTCGCCGAGCTCGGCGTGGTCTTCCTGCTGCAGCGAGACAATCTTCTGCTGCATCGTGCGGATGAGCTCCAGGCCGGTGCGGTCACCGACGTGCGCCAGCCGCGGGTAGGTGTGCCCGCCGAAGTTGCGCTGGCTGATCTTGCCGTCCTTGAGGCGGTCGAACAGCGCGCCGTAGGTCTCCAGCTCCCACACCCGGTCGGGTGCTTCCTTCGCGTGCAGTTCGGCCATCCGCCAGTTGTTCAGGAACTTCCCGCCGCGCATGGTGTCGCCGAAGTGGGTCTTCCAGTTGTCTTTCGGGTTGGTGTTACCCATCGCTGCCGCGCAGCCACCCTCGGCCATCACCGTGTGGGCCTTGCCGAACAACGACTTGGACACCACCGCAACCTTCAGGCCACGTTCCCGCGCCTCGATGACCGCGCGCAAACCTGCGCCGCCGGCACCGATGACGACCACGTCGTAGGAGTGCCGTTCGACCTCAGTCATGAAATCCTCGCTCAGCTATTTCGGTAATTCTGAAATGGCTTTTCAGCCAATAAATCTCAGGTCGGAAATGGTGCCGCTGGCCACCAGCGCAATGTAGAAGTCGGTGAGCATCAAGGTGCCCAGAGTGATCCAGGCGTACATCTTGTGCCGGGTGTTGAGGTGACTTACCTGAGTCCAGATCCAGTACCGCACAGGGTGTTTGGAGAAGTGCTTGAGTCGCCCACCGGTGACGTGCCGGCACGAGTGGCAGGACAGTGTGTAGACCCACAACATGATCACGTTGCCCAGCAGGATCAGGTTGCCCAAGCCGAAACCGAAGCCACCCGGCCCGTGGTCGGAGTGGAACGCGACAATCGCGTCGTAGCTGTTGATCACCGAGATGATGCCGGCCGCGTAGAAGAAGTACCGGTGGGTGTTCTGGACGATCAGCGGAAACTTGGTCTCACCGGTGTAGTGCACGCGGGGCTCGGCCACCCCACAGGCGGTAGGTGACTGCCACACCGTCCGGTAGTAGGCGCCGCGATAGTAGTAGCAGGTCAGCCGGAACAGCAGCAGGAACGGCAACGTCAGCGCCGCGTACGGCAGCCACCACACGTCCGGCAGGAGCTGCGGCCAGAAATCGCTGGCTTCCTTGATGCATCCCTGGCTCACGCACGGCGAGTAGAACGGCGTCAGGTAGTGGTACTGGGGAACGAAGTAGTTGTTCTGCAGGAAGGCCCGCACTGTCGCATAAATGACGAATGCGGCGAAGCCCAGATCGATCCGCAGCGGCGAAAGCCACCACCGGTCGGTGCGTAGCGTCCGTTGCTGGATGCGGGCGCGCGTGGGTGAAAAGACACCGGACGCAGGATGGTTCGCCGTTGGTGCGCTCATCAATTGTTCCTCTTCGAACGGGCTGTTGGTCGAAGAGTACCCAGAGACGCCCCAAAGATTCGCGGCGGGGCTGAAATTAGGACCTGTTGTGACCCCCGACTCCCTCATGGTCGACGTCGCGCCAAAAATCGCGGTCGTAATCGGTGTCGGGAATGGCGATCTTTTCGCCGGATTGCTGCACCGTAGCGCGCATTAAGTCGAATTCGGAAACATCGGTGTCAAGTAATTCGACGTCGCCGAGGATGCGGTCGGCGTCAATCACGATGCGACGCATCGCGGGGCTGTCGCCGTAGCGCGCCTTGAGCGTGCTCACGCACCGCCGCAAGCCGCCGATGAGGTCGTGCAGTTCGGCCAGTTCGGTAGTGGTGGACAACGGATCTCCCTGGGGCCGAAGGTGTCATGGATCACAACGCACCTCCCATACTATCCAGCGGACGGCCCGAGCGTGAGACAGATCACGCGTGGCGGCTATCCGGGTAGATCGGCTCCAACATTCGGTGCGGTTGGCGCAACACCATGCTCACTGCGTCGTCGTGATCGCGTGGTCGGCGCGGCGGGTGCAAGACGAGGTCGGCGACGTCGGGAACTCGTCGGCACCGTCCGCACACGCGGTCCGCCCCGATCTCACCCCCGCAGTCCGCGTGCCGGTAGGTGCGCCGTTGCGATCGGTCGACGTAGTTCTCGTTGCCCCAGCTGACCAGCGACCATATTGCCGGCCACAGTCGCCGTCCCTTCGGGCTGAGCGTGTATTCCTCGCGACCGCGGCCACCCGCCTCCTTGACCAGAACTTCTTCGTTGACTAAGAGCGAAAGGCGTTCGGCTAGAACGGCTTTTGGGATATTGAGGTGGGCGCGGAAGTCGCTGAACCGGCGAACCCCGTAGAAGGCGTCGCGGACCACGAGCAATGTCCAGCGTTCGCCGACGATCTCAAGAGATCGGGCGATCGGACAGATCTCGTCGGTGTATTCACGGGGGAGGGCCACGTAGCCGATCTTACCCTTGCAGGTTCGTTCACCGAACCATATACTTCGAGTTGAAAGTTCGGTCAATGAACCAACGGAAAGTCGAATCTGATGTCCTTCCACCGTGAACAGCACGAGATGACCCGCGTCGACATCGCCACCGGCGTGCCCTTCGATCAGTTCGTCGCCGCGTTGGAGAAGGCGGCACCGCCGGTCGATCGAGCGGCCTTTGCGAAGATCGCAGAATCTGGTGGCGATTGGGATGACGTTCTTGCGACGGCGGCGAAGAACGCGCCCAACGAATTGATGGTCTACGCCAAGATTGATACGACCGAATTGTTCAGTCTCGCAGGGCATCGCACCCGGGCGATCGAATATCTGATCGGCAACCACGTCATCGCTGAGACGATGTTCCGCCACGACCCGAAGGCGTTGTTGTACGCGCCGCTGCGGATGCTGGTCTACACCGACGGCGATGGTAACGCGATATTCACGATGGACCAGCCAGGTCCGGCATTCGGCAGTCTCGGCATCGACGAGGTGTCCAAGGTCGGCGAGGGCCTCGACCGTAAAGTCGTCAATTTGCTCCGGGTCGCCGGTGTCGATGTCGGGCAGGCGTTTGACTGACCGAAGAATCCCGGCGAACTAAGCCGCTCCGGAGGTTTCGTCGATCGCCAGCCGGTAGCCGCGTTTGACCACAGTGACGACAATGTTTCTGTCGCCCAGCGCTTTTCGCAATCGAAGTACGGCGGTGTCCACTGCATGCGGGTCGGCGGCACTGCCCGGCAGGGCACGGAGCAGTTCGCTGCGCGCGACGACGGATCCCGGGCGCAGTGCCAGCGCACGCAGGATCGCCATCGTCGCCGGTGAAAGGGACTGCACGGTGTCGTCGACCGTCACGGTGGAACCGCGGATCTCGATCCGGTGACCCGCTGCGCGCAGGGTGTGCAGTCCAGGTAACTCGTCGACGATGTGGCGGGCCAGCGCGCCCAATCGCATGCGATCCGGCCATGAGGCCGGAACGCCCAGTCGCAGTAGTGGTGCCGCGGTCACCGGGCCCACGCACATCGCCCGCACATCGGAGCGCAACGCGTCGAGCAGTTGGCCCGAGATCCGGAGATCGGCGGCGCGCATCAATGTTGCGGCGACCGCTGGCGCCGACGTGAAGCTCACTGCGTGAAACTCGCGATGGGCGATCCCCTGGATCAACTGGTCGAACTCGCCGCCGGCCGGCGCCGGCTTCCATCGGTACACCCGGATCGGGATGACGTCGGCCTGCGCGGAACGCAACTCGTCGAGGAACTCTGGAAACGGGTCCCAGTCATCGGTGGCACCGTGCATCTGCACGGCGATGCGACAGCCGCTGATGCCGGATTCGCGCAAGTACTGCGAGATGTCACGGGAGGACTCGGACTCCGGGGACCACTCCTCGCGCAGTCCCGCACCGCGTATTGCGCCGGTGGCCTTCGGTCCGCGAGCCACGATGCGGGCTTGGGCAAGCGCTGCGGTCAATCGCTCGGCCAGGCCCCACTCGCCGGCGGCGGCCAGCCAGCCGCGCAGCCCGATGCCGGTCGTGACTATCACGATGTCCGGCGGGCTGTCGATCAATGCTTCTGTGCTGGAGCGTAATTGGTCATCGCCAGACAAGGCGATCATAGTGATTGCCGGGGCGCTGGCCACTGTAGCGCCGTGGCGCCGCAGCATGGTGGACAGCTCGCGGGCGCGCCGCGCCGCTGTGACGGCCACCCGGTAGCCGGCAAGCGACGGCTCCTCGGGCTGGTTCATATGAAGTGTGTATGCCAACGGAATGTCGTCGGCGTTACCGGCCAATTTCCGCGGCGTTGCTCCCGGTTGGCGCGTCTACCAGACGTCGCCGTCGCGCCAGTCGCAGGTCAAGGCCGCGGTCGGGTCCAGGTTGGTCAGCAGTGGGAAGACGAACACCGAGCCGTCGTCGTCGGGAGTCTGTGCCGGTCCAGTGGGGGCCAGCACCGACGTCGGCCCGCGCCACGGCAACCAGCCGCGCAACGCATACAGGCGTCGGCCCCGGTCCGAGGAACTCAGCGCGCCCAGCTGATAACCGCCGCGGATGACCTGCTCACATGCGTCGAGAATCGCGATCGCCAGACCCTGTCCGCGCCAATCCTCGCGCACCGCAACAGCTTCGACATAGCCGCAGCGCAGCGCGACGCCGCGGTAAATCAGCCGCCGCTGGATGACGGCGCCGTGCGCGATGATCGCGCCGCGATGCCAGATCAACGCGTGCATGCCGCCGAGCGCGTGGTCCCAGTCGGTATCGGTGAAGTCGCCGCCGAACGCCTCGCTCACCATGTCGTGGGCGCGCTGCCGCGCGTCGCTTTCCAGATCGGCGGTGTGGACCAGGCGCGCGGTATGAACCTGGGTGTGCACACTGCTGGTCTACCAGGTCGGCGGGTCCGCCGCTACTGCTCGGGGGCGTGACCAACGCAGTCGCACCTGCTGGCCGGGTCGCACCTGAGCCACCTTGTCGATATCGTGGTCGGCGATCACGCCGATGACGGGGTAGCCGCCGGTGACCGGATGGTCGGGGCCGAGGATGACCGGTAATCCGTTGGGCGGCACCTGGATCGCGCCACGGGTCGCGCCCTCGCTGGGCAGTTGACGGCCCGGGTTGCGGTGCGCGAGCGGGAGCCCCTGCAGCCGCATGCCCACCCGGTCGCTGCGGTCGGAGGCCACCCAGACGGTGTGCACCAGGGCGTCGGCATCGGCGATCCAGTCGTCGCGTGGACCGGGCACCACCGTGAGTTCGACGAGCCGGTCGGCGATCGGCGCGACCGGAGCCTGGTCGAGTTCGGGGTATCGCTCGGTGTGGTCCGCGATCGGCAGCACGTCGCCGGGTTGCAGCGGCGCCGGCCCGATCCCCGACAGGACGTCGTGGCTCCGCGAGCCGAGCACCGGTGCCACCTCGATACCGCCACGCACCGCCAAGTAGCTGCGCAGCCCAGACTGTGGAATGCCCAGGGCGATCAGTTCGCCGTCGCAGACGTGCTGAATGCTGTTGGCGCCGAATTCCGTTGAGCCCACCGTCGCACGAGCGTCGGCGCCGGTGACCGCGATGTCGATGTCGCCGCCACGGACTCGCGCAGCGAATCCGCCCATGATCAGCTCAATGGTGGCGCGGTCGTCGGGGTTGGCCACCAGTCGGTTGGCCAGGGTGTGGGCAGCCCGGTCGGCGGCTCCGGACCGGGTGACGCCCAGGTGGGCGAGCCCGACCCGCCCGAGGTCTTGAACGAGCGCCAGCGGTCCGGTGTGCACGATCTCCAGGGTGGTCATTGTCTACGCGGCCCGGAACTGAACCCAGGTGCCCGGCGTCAGCAACGCCGGGTCGGGTCGGTCGAGGTCCCAGAGGGCGGCTTCGGTGCGGCCGATCAACTGCCAGCCACCGGGAGAGCGACGGGGATAGATCCCGGTGAATTCGCCGGCCAGGCCGACCGACCCGGCCGGGACACCGGCGCGCGGCTCGGACCGTCGAGGTACGGCCAGGCGTGGGTCACCGCCGACCAGATACGCGAAACCCGGTGCGAATCCGCAGAATCCGACGTTCCAAAGATTCGCGGTGTGCGCGCGGATCACCTCCGTGGTGGTCAACCCGGTGAGTTCGGCCACCTCTTCCAGGTCGGCGCCGTCGTAGACGACGTCGATCACCAGCGGCTCGCCGGACGCGATCGACTCGGCGCCGGCCACCACCTGCATCGTCTGGAGTTGACGGCGGATGGCGCCCTGTCGTCCGGGCCCGTCGAGCTTGAGCAGCACCGTGCGGGCGGCCGGCACGACGTCGAGTACATCGGGCATCGCAGCATCACGCAGCGCGGCGGCCCACGCCAAAACCTCTGCGGTGCTGTCGAGTTGCAGCAGCAACGCCCGGTCTCCGTAGTCGAGAACGCTCACGGTTAGTGCAGGACGTTGGCGATCAGCGCGGGCAACTGGTCTGCCACCAGCGGGTAGCTCAGCGGTGAGGCGTAGGCGATCGCCCCGGCCTGATCCTTGGTGGTGAATATGCTGCGCGAACGATGCTCTGCCACATCGGGCTTGGCCAGCAGATCGGCCTGATCTTTATCGCTTTCGGTCATCCAGATCAGCAGCTCGGCGTCGCCGAGGACTGACTTGATTTTGTCGCGCGGGATGAACGCGCGCTGCTGGTCGACGGCCAGCGCGGTGAGGCTTTCAGGGATGGCCAGCCCCATCTGGGTGAGGAAGTCGGTTTGCCAACCGGTGGTCGCGACGACATTGTCGTCGTGCAGCCTGCCCTGCAACAGCAAAACCCGCTTGTTCTTGAACTGCTGATACTTGTCGGCGGCGGCGGCAAATCCTTTGTCGACACTGCTGATCAGCGAGGCGATCTGGCCAGATTGGAAAACCGCCTGGCCGATGGCTTTTGCCTGGTCCTTCCACGGTTCGAAGAATGCGTCGCTGCCGGACTGCGCCAAGGTCGGCGCGATTGCCGTCAGCTTCTGATAGGTGTCCTGATCGAGACCGGCGTCGGTGGCGATGATCAGATCGGGCTTCAGACCCGAGATCTGGTTGATCTGAATTCCGTTGTCCAGGTTCAACACAACGGGTTTGGCTGGGCCGAGCTTGGGCTGGGCCCATGGCCACACACCGAACGGTTGGTCGCCGAACCAGTTGGTCACCGCGACCGGGACGATGCCCAGGGCCAGCAGGTCGTCCTGCCCGGTGAATCCCGCGCTGACCACCCGTTTGGGCGGTTCGGCGATGCTCGTCTCACCGAAGATGTGCGTGATCGTGACCGGCCCGCCCGCTCTGGTCGCCGCGGGTGTCGATTTCTCCGACGAGCATCCCGCAAGCACGAGCAGGCTCGCTGTCGCGCCGGCGCGTAGGAACCCTCGCCGATTCCACTGCTCGCCCATGGCGTGAGCCTAGCGCGGTCAACGGGTCGGCTTATCCCTTCCAAGGGCTGTAGTCGGCAATCAGTTCCTCCTGCGGCGGCCGCTGGCCATCCGGCACATGCTGCAGGTTGATCCGGATCCGGTACCAGATCGAACTCGGTCCTCGCATGCCGTCGACAAGTACGTCGGACGGTTGCAGATGGTCGGCCGCCGCGGGATGACGGCCGCGCCAGGTATCCAGTGCAGCCATCGCTTCGTCCTTGGTTTTGGTGCGGGCGATCTCGATGAGCGGCATCACCGACTGACGTCGCCCCGACCCGTCACGCCGCGCGCCCTTCGGTGCTTTCTCCGCGGGGCCGAGTTCCTCGGCCAGCATGAGCAACCGGTCCAGACCGCCGGCGGAGGAATCCATGGCCGCCCACGGGTCGCCGATCTCGGCGAACCGCTGCGGCACCGTCCTCACGGTGAAGTCGGCGGCGTCGCAGTCTGCAACCTCGTCCCACCCCAGGGGTGTGGAGACTCGCGCGTCCGGTGTGGCCCGCACCGAGTACGCCGACGCGACAGTGCGGTCCTTGGCGTTCTGGTTGAAGTCGACGAACACCCCCTCGCGTTCTTCTTTCCACCATCGGCTGGTGGCCAGCTCGGGTGCGCGTCGCTCGACCTCGCGCGCCACCGTCTGACCAGCGAGCCGCACCTGCCGGAACGACCAGTTCGGTGCGATCCGCGCATAGATGTGGAAACCGCGCGACCCGGATGTCTTGGGCCAGGCGGTGAGCCCGTGATCCTCGAGCACCTCGCGAGCCACCTGCGCGACGTCGACGATCTGCCGCCACGTCACTCCGGGCATCGGGTCCAGATCGACGCGCAGTTCGTCGGGATGCTCGAGATCGTCGGCGAGCACGGGATGCGGATTGAGGTCGACGCAGCCCAGATTGATCGCCCAGGCCAGTCCGGCCGCGTCATGGATGACGGCCTCTTTGGCCGAGGTGCCTCGTGCGTAACGTAATTCGGCGACGTCGACCCAGTCGGGTCGCTTCTCCGGGGCCCGCTTCTGGAAGACGGCTTCCCGGTCGATCCCCTTGACGAACCGCTTCAGGATCATCGGCCGCCCGGCCACTCCGCGCAGGGCGCCCTCGGTGACGGCCAGGTAGTAGTGGATCAGGTCGAGCTTGGTGAGACCGGCCTGCCCGTCCCGGTCTGGGAAGACCACCTTGTCGGGGTGGGTGATCTCAACCGGGCTCCCGCCGACGTTTAGCGACAGCGAGGCCATGGGCACATGCTAATTCGGCACAGCGTTCCGGCCGCCGTGCGACCTACGTCACATAGGGTGGACGACATGCCTAATCTCATCGATCTGCCTGGGCAGGCGGTAGCCAAGGTCCAGCAGTATGCCGAGCGCGGCTTATCCGAACTGCATTACCTCCGAAAAATCATCGAATCCGGCACGTTCAGGTTGGAGAACCCGCTGAACTACGCCGCGATGGCCGCCGACATCGCGAAGTGGGGCGAGATCGGCATGTTGCCGTCGTTCAACGCCCGACGCACGCCCAACCGCGCGGCGATCATCGACGACGACGGCTCGCTGACCTACAAAGAGCTCGACGAGGCTGCGAACGCGGTCGCTCACGGGTTGCTGGCCAAAGGCGTGCGCGGCGGCGACGGGGTGGCGATTCTGGCGCGCAATCACCGCTGGTTCGCCATAGCCGAATTCGGCTGCGCCCGGGTCGGCGCCCGCATCATCCTGCTCAACAGCTCATTCTCCGGCCCCCAGATCACCGAGGTGTCCGAACGCGAAGGCGCCAAGCTGATCATCTACGACGACGAGTACACCGAAGACGTCAGCAAGGCCGACCCGCCGCTGGGCAAGCTGCGGGCCCTGGCCACCAATCCGAACGGCGAGGACTCGGGCAGCACCGACGAGACGTTGGCCGACCTGGTCGCTGCCAACAGCAAGTCGTCGGCGCCCAAGGCCGCCAAGCGTTCGTCGATCATCATTCTGACCAGCGGTACCACCGGAACACCGAAGGGCGCGAACCGCAGCACCCCGCCCACTCTGGCGCCGATCGGCGGGATCCTGTCGCATGTGCCGTTCAAGGCGAACGAGGTGACCTCGCTGCCGGCGCCGATGTTCCATGCCCTGGGTTTTCTGCATGCCACCATTGGCATGTTCCTGGGGTCGACGCTGGTGCTGCACAGCAAGTTCAAGCCGGAGCAGGTGTTCCAGGACATCGAGAAGCACAAGGTGAGTGCCGTTGTCGTGGTGCCGGTGATGCTGTCGCGCATGCTCGACGCGCTGGAGAAAATGAAGGACAAGCCCGACTTGTCGAGTCTGCGGATCATCTTCGCCTCGGGTTCGGCGCTGGGCGCCGACGTTGCCGAGCGGACGCTGAAGGACCTCGGTCCGGTCATCTACAACATGTACGGCTCCACCGAGATCTCGTTCGCCACGATCGCCCAGCCCCACCACCTCGAGTACAACTCCACAACGGCCGGACCGCCGGTCAAGGGCGTCAAGGTCAAGATCTTCGATGAAAACGGCAAGGAATTGCCCCAGGGCGAGGTCGGCCGGATTTTCGTCGGGACCAGCTTCCCGTTCGAGGGCTACACCGGCGGCGGCAACAAGCAGATCATCGACGGGCTGCTGTCATCTGGTGACGTTGGCTACTTCGACGAGCGCGGCCTGCTCTTTATCAGCGGGCGTGACGACGAGATGATCGTGTCTGGCGGTGAGAACGTCTTCCCGGCGGAAGTGGAGGACTGCATCAGCGCGCATCCCGACGTGGTGGAGGCCACCGCGATCGGCGTCGAGGATAAAGAGTGGGGTCACCGGCTGCGGGCATTCGTGGTCAAGAAAGACAACGCGAGCCTCGACGAGGACTCGGTGAAGAAACACGTCAAGGATCAGCTGGCCAAGTACAAGGTGCCGCGCGAGGTGATCTTCCTCGACGAGCTGCCGCGCAACCCGACCGGGAAGATCCTCAAGCGCGAGTTGCGCGAGATCGACGCCGACTAGCTCACAGGATCGCGAAACAGAAGCTACGGTCGCGGCTTCGTCACCTCGACAGCCGTGCTTTCTGTTTCGCGGCGAATGGGATTACTCGAATCCGGTATTGCCGTCGAGCTGCTCGCGCAGGATGTCGATCTGCCCGGTGTGCCGCGCCGTCTCCTGGATCATGTGCAGGTAAATCCAGCGCAGCGACACCGTCGTATCGAGTCGACCGTGCCGCAGCTCGTGGTCAAGCGGAATCTGTGCGGCGATGCGGCGGGACTCCTCGCACTGTGCTTGGTACTCGGCAACCAGGGTCGGCAGTGATTCGTCGGGCTGAATCTCGAACTCCCAGTCCCGCTCGTGCGTGCGACGGTTGTCGTCGCGTCGTCCCTGCAAGAACTGTTCAAACCAGCCGTATTCGGCCCAGCGCAGGTGCTTGACCAGCCCGCCGACCGTCGTCGCTGAGGTGACGAGATTCCGCCGGGCATCGGCATCGGAGAGGCCGGAAACCTTGCGCACCAAGATGTCTCGGTAGTCGTCAAGGAAGGCTTCCAGGGTAGCGCGTTCGCCGGTGACGCCTTGCTCGCGACGATTGGTGCGCTGCATATCTGCCATGACGGCGAAGTTAGCACTGCCGAGTTCAGCGTCGTTCGCGGATGCTCCGGGTCACCTCGGCGGAGAGTTTCCCGTCCTTAAGGAGCAGCTCGATCAGCGCGGAAATCACTTCCTGTCCGGTCACTCGGGCGTATCCGAGCCGGTCGGCAGCGTCCCGCTGCCAAATGTCGAGGGCCCGGTGGGTGGCGGGGGATAGGTCGACGGTGCGGCGGGTGCGCTGGCTGCGCGCCGGCTTGGGTTTCTTGGCGTCCGCGTTGTTTCGGAGGCTCTGAAAGCGTTCCGTCTGCGCCGACGCGTCCGCGCGTGCGGGCGGCCTGGCTCGAAACGACGGCGAGCTGGACTCCATGCGGCTGACGACCTTCGGTTCGCGTGGGCTTTCAGTAGATCAGGACTCAAGTATGTCGGTCAAAGCTGTGACGCGCAGCGACGGCACGCCGTGCGACGACGCGGCTCGCCGCGACAGGACATCCGCGGCGCGGCCGACGGCTCGTTGGCACGTGATTGCCAGATACCTGAGTCGATTGGCCGGAACGCATTGTTTTGCGCGCATAAATAATTCGCTGATTTCGGGGATATACGACCACTTGTTGGATTTACGCGATTACGTGGAGGCGTATTTGCTGACTTGAGGATCTACGCGCATACTGATGTCAGTAGATGCATAAATGCCGCGACAACTGGGCATATAGCTGGTTCAGTGTCTACTGAAACCAGTATAACCTGACCTCAGGACGTCCTGATAGCAGTAAAGTGATAATGGACTTTCTCGGCGATCGACGTCGAAATACACAAATTAGCTGGTTAACGCCTAAAAATATATTCTCAGCCTAATTAACACTGCAATTTAGTGTTTGCTAAGTAAAGGGATTTAACGTTCTCGGTGTCAGTCACCAGACGACGAAGGAGCAATACGATGACTTACTCGCTCTCTTCCGCCCGCCGCTTCGCCGTGAGCGCAATCGGTGCAGGCGCGGTGGCCGGCGCAATGTTCTTGGGTGCCGCTCCCGCGGCTGAGGCCGCACCAGCCCCAATGCCGGCAGTCGGACCGGTGCATGTCGCCCCGCCGGCTTGGGGTGGCGGCGGCCACGGCTGGGGCGGCGGCCACGGCGGCTTCAATCGCGGCGGCTGGGGACACGGCGGCTACGGTCGCGGCGGCTTCAATCGCGGCTGGGGTTGGGGCCACGGCGGCTTCGGTCGCGGCGGCTTCTGGGGACACCCCGGCTTCTGGGGTGGTCACCACGGCTGGTGGTGAGCCCCAGTAACTAGGGGGAACAGGCTGGCCCCGTTCTTGGACCAACGGGGCCAGCCGCCTCCGGGCAAAGATCCACGCCCACCTCGCAGTCGTCAGGTGAGCGTGGATCTTTTGCGCGCAGGGTTACGGATCGCGGGGTAGTCCCAAGAGCCGTTCGGCGATGATGTTGAGCTGTACCTCCGAGGTGCCCCCGTAGATGGTGGTGGCCCGACTGGACAGCAGAAAGTCGTCCCACTTACCCGGAGGTGTGTCCTTGTCGCCGATCGCCGCGTCGGCCCCGAACGAGGACACGGCGAACTCGGCGTATCCCTGTCCGGTCCGCATCGACAGCAGCTTCGAGATCGCCGCCGACGGCATCGCGTCGCCCCCGGCCAGGGTCAGCAATGTGGAGCGCAGGTTCAGCAGTTTGGCCGCATGCCCTTCGGCGATCAACTGCCCGGCGCGGTGACGGGCGACCTGGTCGAACTGGCCGTCGCGGACGAACTCGACAAGTTGCGGCAGGCTGGCCAGGAAGGTCAGATCGCTACCGCCGATCGAAACCCGTTCTGCCGTCAGGGTGTTGCGACTGACCTCCCAGCCCCGGTCCACCTCACCGAGTACGTACTCGTCGGGCACGAACACGTCGTCGATGTAGACGGTGTTGAAGAACTCCTGGCCGGTGAGTTCGCGCAGCGGCTTCACCGTCACGCCTTCGCTCTTCATGTCCAGCAGGAAATAGGTGATGCCATTGTGTTTTGGCGCGGACGGGTCGGTGCGGGCCAGCAACGCGCCCCACTGGGAGAACTGCGCGGCCGTCGTCCAGATCTTCTGCCCGGTGATCCGCCAGCCGCCGTCGACGCGGGTGGCCTTGGTGCTCAGGCCGGCCAGGTCGGACCCCGCGCCAGGCTCGGAAAACAGCTGGCACCAGATCATTTCGGCGCGGAACGTCGGCGGCAGGAAGCGCTGCTTCTGCTCGTCGGTGCCGAAGGCGACGATCGACGGGATGATCCATGCGGCGAGGCCGACCTGCGGACGTTTGACCCGCCCGTCGGCGAATTCCTGGGCGATGATGATCTGCTCCACCGGGCTGGAGGCGCGGCCCCATGGCTTCGGTAGATGCGGCAGCACCCAGCCGCCCTCGGCGAGCGCCACTGTGCGTTGTTCGCGGTCCATCTCTTTGAACGCGGCGACTTCGGAACGGATTTCGTCCCTGAGCTTTTCGGTGTCGGGATCGAGATCGATGTCGATGGCGCGCATTCCGGTGGTGGTGGCGGTATCCACCACTTTTTGCGGGTAATCCGAGGCGCGCCCGAAGCTGGCGGCCAGGATCAGCGCGCGGCGGTAGTAGACATTGGTGTCGTGCTCCCAGGTGAAGCCGATGCCGCCGTGCACCTGGATGCAGTCCTGCGTGCAGTGCTGGGCGGCGGCGGGTGCCAGCGTTGCCGCCACAGCGGCAGCGAATTCGAGATGCTCGCTGGCCTCGTCGACGGCGCGCGCGGCGTCCCACGTTGCAGCCGTGGCGCGTTCGGTATTGGCGATCATCTCGGCGCACTTGTGCTTGACGGCCTGGAACTGCCCGATCGGTCGGCCGAACTGCTCGCGGATCTTCGCGTATTCAGCGGCGGTGTCGGTGGCCCACCGCGCGACGCCGATCGCCTCAGCCGACAGCAGGGTGGAAATCAGCGCCTGCGCGGTCACCGCGTTGAGGTTGCTCAGCGCGACGTCGTCGGAGACCTCGATGGCGTTGGCGCGCACATGGGCGATGGGCCGCAGCGGGTCGACGCTGGTGACCGGCTCGATCTCGAGCTGGTCGGCGGGCAGCACGACCCACTCTTCGCCGCTGTCGATCGCCACCGGCAAGCACCAGCAGCGACGCTTGCGCTGCGGCCGGCACCGCCCGGACCTCGCCGCGGATGACCAGTGAACTGCCCTGTCGCGTCGCGGTCAGCCCGGAGTCCAGCGCATACGCGGCGATAGCCGAGCCGGAAGCCAGATCGGCCAGCACCTTGGCGTCCGGGTCGTGAGCCGCGATCAGCGCGCTCGCGATCGCCGACGGCACGAACGGCCCGGGTACCGCGCCGTAGCCGAACTCGGCAAGCGTGATGGCGAGCTCGAGGATGCCGAACCCTTGTCCGCCAACGGATTCGGCCAGATGTACACCCTGCAGGCCCTGGTCGGCCGCGGCCTGCCAATACGGCGGCGGGTTCTCGATGGGTGTCTCCAGCGCGGCGTGCAGGACCTCCGATGGCGCTACCCGCGCCACCAGTGATCGCACCGAATCGGCCAGGTCTTGATGTTCAGGATTGATTGCGATCGGCATTGGTCGCCTTCCTTGGAATTCCCCCGGGGCGTGTGACAGCTTGACCCCCAAGCTAACAACCGGTGGGTTGGTTGACTACATGGGCCAGCTGCTGCCCGTCCCGCATCCGGCGGCAATTGGCGACGGCCTCGCCCAGATAGCGTCGCATGGTGTCGACGGTGTACCAGGTGACGTGCGGCGTGAGCACGACGTTGTCGAGCCCGAGCAGCGGGTTGTCCGGCGGTACCGGCTCGACGCCGAAGACGTCCAGGCCGGCCGCGGCCAGCCGGCCGTCGCGCAGCGCCTCCGCCAGCGCATCCTCGTCGACAATCGGACCGCGCGAGGTGTTGACCAGTACCGCACCGGGTTTCATCCCCGCGATCGCGACCCGGTCGATCAGTCCCTCGGTGTCGGCGGTCAACGGCAGGTGCAGTGAGACGACGTCGCTGGCGGCCAGCAGTTCCGACAACGGTCGCCAGCCGGGCAAGCCGTCGTCGCGGGTGCTGGTGTGTAACACCGTGGCGCCCATCGCGGCGACAATGTTCGCGACCTGTCTGGCGATGTTGCCGTAGCCCACCAGGCCGACGGTGCAGGCACCGATATCGCGGACGGTCTCGCCCAGCTGCGGATCGGAGGGCCAGCCGCGGCCAGCGCGGGTGGCGCGATCGAGCACCGGCAAGCGGCGCAGGGCAGCCAGCATCAGCAGCACTGTTCCTTCGGCCACCGACGGCGCGTTCGCCCCGGGCATGTTGGCCACCGCGATGCCGTGCTTGGTGGCGGCGTCGACGTCGATGGTGTTCACCCCGGCGCCGAACTTGTGCACCAGCCGCGCGTGGGTGGCGCGGGCCAGGTCGGCCGCCGACAGCGGCCGCAGCACATGCCAGACCACGTCGGCCTCGGGTAACTCACGGTAGAACGTCTCGTCGTCGGTACACCAGCGAATGTCGAGCCAATCAGTCTCCGGCGCAAGAAAGTCCAGCACCTTCGGACCCGGGACGAAGTGAGCGAGGACCCTCAGCGCCACCGCTTGGCAATCCATTTGGCGATGGTGTCAGCTTGCTCGCTGCGCGCCCCCGGCGTGGTGAAGTAGTGGTCGGTGTTGATCGAGCACTGAGATTTGTCGGTGCTGGCCAGCGCGTCATAAATGCGCTGAGCATCCGACGGGAACACGCCGGTGTCGGCCTCGGCATTGATCACCAACGCGGGCGCGGTGATCCGGGCCAGATGCGGCTCGGCCCGGGTCTGCGCGGTGCGCAGGCTCCACATCGCCAGCCAGCTGCGCAACGTACAGGCCGCGGCGATACCGTGCGCCGAGCGGTTGGCCTTGGCCGGTAGCCCGGCGTAGCACATGTTGGGCTGGCGATGAGTCGGCTCAATCGTCGGATCGACCATCCGCGGGTCCGCCCACGTTCTCATCACCGTGAATGGGCGATCCGAATAACCAGCAGCCCGAACAAGTTTCAGCTCAGTCTCGACCCAGTCGGTGATCGCGTTGTTGCGGGCGACCTGTGCGGAGCGGTAACGGGTCAGAAATTCTGGTGAGTACGGCGGACCGTTTCGCTCATCGAACAGATCGAGGGCACGGTTGGTGGCGATGGGATCGTTCTCGTCGACGACGGAGCCGTCCATCCAGGAAGTCAGGACGTCCGGGCGGCCTGGGTGCGCCGCGCTGGCCACGTAGCCGTCGGCGGGCAGCAGATCGGTCAGGCCCGCGGCGGGTCGCATCCCGGGCACCGCCGTGACGTGCGGGTCGGTCGCCTGCGCCTGGTAGGCGGCCATCAACGAGCCCCCTCCGGAATTGCCCAGCAGCACAATTGTTTCCACGGCCTGTGTGTCGCGCAGCCAGCGCACCCCGACGCCGATGTCGACGAGCGCGTGGTCGAGAAGGAAGCTGCTCTCGAAACCTCTGAACCGGGTGTTCCACCCGAGAAATCCGATGCCGCGGGTGGCCAGGTAGTCGGCGAGGTAATGCTCGGAAAAATCGATTTGGTAGTGGGTGGCGATCACCGCGACCTTGGGTTTGCGGCCGACGCCGCGGTAATAGAGGCCCTGGCATGGATGTCCACCCGCGCCGGCGCGTCTGCCCGTCGGCGACGGTAGACCGATGAATTCCCGGACGACCCCGGGTGTGCCGGTGGTGCGGGTCACTCAGCTGCCCTCCTCGGCGAGGAAGCCTTTACGAGCGGTCACTGTTCGGGCGGCGGCGTCGATGGTGGCCCGGGTGCGAAGGCCGCGGTTCGTCGATAGCGGCGCACGATGAGTCGGCTTGTCGGACACAGTAGACACCGACGGGCCTCCTTCGTCGTGACCGTGGGATCCGCCGCGATCCCGGGAACGGCGCTTTTTCTGGAATAGACCTGAATCTGATGTTAGGTTCAGATTCTGATCCTCGCCACGGAACCAGCGAAGCGGAGGGGAGCCCGGGGATGATCAAGCCGCACAACCGCAATTCCGAATTCGAGCTCGGCGGCATCAACCATGTCGCGCTGGTGTGTTCGGATATGGCGCGCACCGTGGACTTCTACAGCAACGTCCTGGGCATGCCGTTGATCAAATCGCTCGACCTGCCCGGTGGAGCCGGACAGCACTTCTTCTTCGACGCGGGCGACGGCGACTGCGTCGCGTTTTTCTGGTTCGCCGATGCACCCGACCGGGTGCCCGGTTTGTCGTCGCCGGCCGCCATCCCGGGCATCGGCGAAATCACCAGCGCCGTCAGCACTATGAACCACTTGGCGTTTCACGTGCCGGCCGAGAAGTTCGATGCCTACCGTCAGCGGCTCAAAGACAAAGGAGTGCGGGTGGGCCCGGTGCTCAACCACGATGAGAGTGAGCGGCAGGTCGCGGCGACCGTGCATCCTGGGGTCTACGTGCGATCGTTCTACTTTCAGGATCCTGACGGGATTACCCTCGAGTTCGCTTGCTGGGTCAAAGAATTCACGGCAAACGACGCGCAGGCTGTGCCCAGGACCTCCGCCGATCGCCGCATCCCGGCCGCGCACTAGGTCGTCAGTCGCGGTAGAGGTTCGGGTTGGCCAACTCGTCGAGCAGCGAGGCGAGCTGGTCGACCAGCTGCTCGGGGCCGAGCCGAACATCGCCGGCCAGCCAGGCACCGATCGTCTGCCCCACCCCGCCGACCACGAAATGCGCGGCGGCCTTGATCCGGTCGTTCTCCGGCACTCGCAGCGCATTCTCGACGTGGCGGCCGGACAGCATCGCGAACAGCGCGCTGGATTCGACGCGCTTACGCACCAGCACCGCGTTGGCCGGTTGCGCGCTGAACAGCAGCCGCCCGACCCGTGGATCGCCGCCGATTGTGCGGACGATGTTGGTCATGCAGGCCCGGGTCTGCTCGTCCGCCGGCGCCGCGGTGACTGCCGCCTGAGTAGTGGTGGCCAGTTCGGCGATCACCCAGTCGAACACTGCCGCGACGAGTTCGTCTTTGTCGGTGAAGCTTTCGTAGAAATAGCGAGCGGCCACGCCCGCCTGCCGGCAAATGGCTCGCACGGTCAACTCCACGGACTCCTCGCCACCGAGCAGATCGAGGCCCGCCTCCAGCAGGCTGGCCCGGCGGCTCGCCAACCGGTCGGCGGCATCGACCCCGCGGTAGGGCCGCGCGCTCGTCGCCGGGGCTGAAGCCATGAACCCATCTTGACACCGGTACACGCCGGGCTGCAATATCAGGAAACAAGCGTTCTCAGAATTAGCGGGCAGGTGAGCGATGACGGTCAGCGAACCGATCAGGCATGTCGAACGCGCGGTGAGCGCGCCGCCGGTTGCCGGGCGTCGGCCACGGCGGACGCCGCAGCTCGACGACACCCTGATGGGCATGGCGTTGCTGCTCGGTCCGGCCAACGTGATCATGGAGGCGGCCCGGCCCGGCGTGGGCTACGGCGTGATGGAGAGCCGCGTCGAGAGCGGCCGCGCCGACCGGCACCCGATCAAGCGGGCTCGCACCACGTTCACCTACCTCGCCGTCGCGATGGCCGGTACCGACATCCAGAAGGCGGCGTTTCGGCGCGCGGTGAATCGTGCGCACGCACAGGTGTACTCCACTCCCGACAGCCCGGTGCAATACAACGCCTTCGACCTCGATCTGCAGCTGTGGGTGGCGGCATGCCTCTATAAGGGCGGAGTGGACTTCTACCGCACGTTCATCGGCGAGATGGACGATCGGGACGCTGATCGGCACTACCAAGAAGCGGTAGCGCTCGCCTCCACGTTGCAGGTGCCGCCGGAGATGTGGCCGGCGGATCGGGCCGCGTTCGACCGCTACTGGAACGAGCAGCTGGACAAAGTCCATATCGACGACGCCGTCCGTAACTACCTGTATCCCATTGCGGTGGGCCGGATTCAGGCGCTGCGTCTACCGGAGGTGCTGCGCCGGCAGCCGGAAAAGCTAGGTCTGCTGCTCACCGCCGGCTTTCTACCGCAGCGCTTCCGCGACGAGATGCACTTCTCCTGGGATGCGGCCGCGCAACGGCGCTTCGACCGGGTGATCGCGTGTGCTCCGCACGCTGAACAACGCGATGCCGCAGTTCGTCCGGCGGTTCCCGTTCAACGTCCTACTGTGGGATCTGGACCGGCGGATCAAAGCCGGGCGCCCGTTGGTGTAGTGCCGAATACCCCCTACCGGGACGGGGTCTTGTGTCTACGACGCGATGTCGTATTCAATGCCCTGGTGGCTGGATCGGGCGCGCGTAGGGTCGGTTGCCGTGCGTACTCATGATGACAACTGGGACATCACGACAAGTGTCGGCGCGACTGCATTACTTGTCGCCACCGCTCGAGCTTTGGAGGCGCAGAAGCCCGACCCGTTGGCCGTCGATCCGTACGCCGAGATGTTCTGCCGCGCGGTTGGCGGCAACGCTGCCGATGTGTTGGACGGCAAGAAGCCCGATCATCAACTCAAATCCCTTGACTGGGGGCAGCATTTCGTCAACTACCAGGGTGCCCGCACCAGATTTTTCGACAACTACTTCCTGCAGGCCGCCGAGGCCGGGGTCCGGCAGGTGGTGATCTTGGCCGCCGGTCTGGACTCGCGCGCCTACCGGCTGGCCTGGCCCGATGCGACGACGATCTTCGAGCTGGACCGCCCGCAGGTTCTCGATTTCAAGCGCGAGGTGCTTACCGAGCAGGGCGCCAAGCCCAACGCCGAACGCCGTGAGATCGCCATCGACCTCCGCGAGGATTGGCCGCAGGCGTTGCGGGACAGTGGTTTCGAGCCTGCAGAGCCCTCGGCGTGGATCGCCGAAGGTCTGACTGATCTATCTGCCGGCCGCTGCGCGAGAGCAGCTGTTCACCGGGATCGACGCGCTGGCCAGTTCGGGAAGTCATGTCGCGGTTGAAGAAAGCGCGGCGCTGCCTGCCGAAGCGTTCCAGGCTGCCGTCGCGGAAGAGCGTGCGGCTCGGGCCGAGGGCGACGACCGGTTGTTCTTCCAACTGATCTACAACGAGCAGCACGAGCCGGCCCAGCAATGGTTCGACAACCACGGCTGGAACGCGGTCGCGACGCCGCTGGCCGACTACCTCCGCGATGTGGGCCGCCCGGTGCCCGGACCGGATATCGAGGCCGGACCGATGATCGCCCGCAACACCTTGGTCAGGGCGGTCAAAGGGTGAGGGCACGATGGCGTACAGTCCTGCCGTAATGACACTCATTTTCATTAAGCCTCGTTGTGAGAAAGTTCGAGAACCTATTAGTCTCGCCGCGGCGAAAACTTGTTCTCATCGCTCATTAACGGGTGTGACCTGCAGCGTCGCTGCGGACGAGACGCAGCTGACGAGACCACTTATCCAGGGGTTACGTGCGTCTCGACACACAGCATGTGCGATGCTAACTTCGCCGAAGTTAGCTTAGGCAATACTACGTCCGAAGGGGAGACTGAGGCGTGGAAACCGCTGAGACCGGCATCATCGCCACCCGGCCGAAAACGGCCCGGGTCGACGACGATGTAGCGAGCCGATTTGCGACCTGTTGCCGGGCGCTCGGGCTGACCGTGTACGACCGTACGCGTCCGGCAGACCTGGCCGCGGCTCGATCCGGGTTCACCGGACTGGTCCGCATCGCTCACGATCAGGCCGACGCGTGGGTCGGGCTGGCCGCGGCCGGCGACCTGTCGCTCCAAGTGCTGGAAGCGATTTCGCACAACACCGCAACGGCAGGTGTGCTGCAGCGGCAAGTTCAGCTGGCCGAGGGTGCGCTCGGTTTTCTCTACGACACTGGGCTGTACCTCAAGTTCCGGGCGACCGAGCCCGACGACTTCCACCTTGCTTACGCCTCGGCATTGGCCGGCGATGGCAGGTTTGCTGCGGCGTTCCAACTGGTCAGCGACGTCAGCCGGCGTCGACCGAGTTCGCACGAAGCCCGCTGGGTGACCTCGACGATCCACTACCGCGCCGAGCGCTGGGCTGACGTCGTCAAACTGCTGTCCCCGATTGTCAACGACCCCAAGCTGGACGAGCACTTCGCCCACGCCGTCAAGGTCGCGCTCGGGATCTCGCTGGCGCGGCTCGGCATGTTTGCCGCAGCGCTGTCCTACCTCGAGGAGCCGGAAGGCCCGGTCGCCGTCGCGGCGGTCGACGGAGCCTTGGCCAGGGCGCTGTCGCTGCGCGCCGACGGTGACGAGGACACCGCCCGCGAGGTGCTGCAGGACCTGTACGCCGCCAACCCGGAAAACGCTCAGGTCGAAGAGGCGTTGACGGACACCAGCTTCGGGATCGTGCCCACCTCGTCGGACCGCATCGACGCCCGCAGCGATCCTTGGGACGTCGGCACCGAGCCCAAGCCCGGCGACTTCGTCGACCCCGGCGCCCAGGAGCGCAAGGCCGTCCTGCTGTCGGAGGCCGAGCGTGAGCTCGACGAGTTCATCGGACTCGACAAGGTCAAGGATCAGGTCGCGCGGCTCAAGAGCGCGGTGGCGATGGAATTGGTCCGCAAAGAGCGCGGACTCGAAGTGGCTCAGCGCACCCACCATCTGGTGTTCACCGGCCCGCCCGGAACCGGTAAGACCACGATCGCCCGTGTCGTCGCCAAAATCTATTGCGGCCTTGGCCTTTTGAAGAAAGAGAACATCAAAGAGGTCCACCGTGCCGACCTGATCGGTCAGCACATCGGCGAGACCGAAGCCAAGACCAACGCGATTATCGACAGCGCACTGGACGGTGTGCTGTTCCTCGACGAGGCTTACGCGCTGGTCGCCACCGGCGCCAAGAACGACTTCGGCCTGGTGGCCATCGACACGCTGCTGGCGCGGATGGAAAACGACCGTGACCGTTTGGTGGTCATCATCGCGGGATACCGCGCCGACCTGGATCGGTTCCTGGACACCAACCAGGGTCTGCGATCACGGTTCACCCGGACCATCGACTTCCCGTCGTACCAGCCGCCTGAACTGATCGAGATCGCCAACTTCATGGCCACCCGGCGCGACAGCACATTCGAGCAGGCGGCACTCGACGACCTCGAGGCTCTGTTCGCTCACCTGGCCAGCACGACGAAGGAAGATTCGGTGGGCGTCGAACGTCGCGGCCTCGACATCGCCGGTAACGGACGATTCGTTCGTAACGTCGTCGAAAAGTCGGAAGAGGAACGGGAATTCCGGTTGGACCACTCCGAACACGCTAAAACCGGTGAATTCACCGACGAGGAGCTCATGACGATCACCGCCGCCGACGTGGCCAACACCGTGCCGCCGTTGCTGCGAGGGCCTGCGGCTGGAGACGCCGGCATGACCAACCTTGAGTCGCCCGACGACCGGCGTTCATTCGCCTCGCGCACCCCGGTGAACGACAACCCCGAAAAGGTGGTCTACCGGCGGGGCTTCGTCACCCGACACCAGGTGACCGGCTGGCGATTTGTCATGCGCCGCATCGCTTCTGGTGTCGCCCTGCACGACACCCGGATGCTCGTCGACCCTTTGCGCACCCAGACGCGCGCGGTGCTGATGGGCGTCATCGTGTTGGTCACCGGGCTGGTCGGCTGCTTCGTGTTCTCGCTGATCCGGCCGAACGGCTCGGCGGCCAACAACCCGATCCTGGCCGACCGGTCGACGGCGGCGCTGTATGTGCGGGTGGGCGACCAACTGCATCCGGTGCTCAACCTGGCCTCGGCCCGGCTGATCGCCGGCAAGTCGGCCAACCCCACCCAGGTGAAAAGCAGTGAGCTGGACAAGTTTCCGCTCGGCAACCTGATCGGCATCCCGGGTGCGCCGCAGCGGATGGTGCAGAACACCCGCAAGGACGCCGACTGGACGGTGTGCGACGCGGCCAGCGGTGCCGCCGCCGGCGTCACGGTGATCGCCGGAGCTCCGGACAGCACCGGCGCCCGCGCCGCGGCGCTGGAGACCGGTAAGGCCATCCTGGTCAGCAACCCCAGCAGCGCCTGGCTGCTGTGGGACGGCCGGCGCAGCCGGATCGACCTCGCCGACCACGCGGTCACCAACGCTCTGGGCCTGGGTAACGACATTCACGCACCGCGCCCTGTCGCCCCCGGTCTGTTCAACGCGATCCCCGAGTCGCCGCCGCTGGCGGCGCCCGCCATCCCCGAAGCCGGCGGCCCCGCCCGATTCCCGGTGCCCGCCCCGATCGGCGGTGTCGTCGAATCTCATGGGCTGGAAGGCAACTCGATCCAACTACTACGCGGTGCTGCCGGACGGCCTGCAGCAGATCTCGCCGGTGCTGGCCGCGATCCTGCGCAACGCCAACTCCTACGGCCTGGACCAGCCGCCGCGGCTGGGTGCCGACAAGGTGGCCAAGCTGCCGGTGTCGCGGCAGCTGGACACCAGCCGCTACCCCGAGCAGCGCATCAGCCTGCTCGACGCGACGCACGACCCCGGTCACCTGCGCGCACTGGAGCAAAGCCGTCTGGCGCCAGCACGAATTCGCTGACCCTGCTTGTCCGGTTCGGCGCTGCCGATTCCCGACGCGGTGCACACCGAGGATCTGGTCGGCGCAGGCGCCGGCGGGACCGCCAGCCGGATCGCGATGGCTCCGGGCACCGGGTACTTCGCCCAGACCGTCGGGCAGAACGCGTCGTCACCGGCAGCGGGTCGCTGTTCTGGATCTCCGACACCGGCGTGCGGTACGGCATCGACAACGAGGCCGAAGGTGGCGTCACCGGAAACGCGAAAACCGCTGACGCTCTTGGCCTGACGCAGCCGGCCACTGCCGATCCCGTGGTCGGTGCTGTCGCTGTTCGCCCCCGGGCCGACACTGTCGCGGGCCGACGCGCTGCTCGCACACGACGGACTGGCGCCCGACTCCCGACCTGGCCGTACTCTGCCGAAGGGCAAAACCGATGAGCCGCTTGATCTTCGAGGCACGCCGCCGGCTGCCGCCGCCGGTGACCCGCAAGGGCACCATCAACATCGAAGCGCCGCCGGAACTGCCGCGGGTGATCCCGCCGTCGTTGCTGCGGCGGGCGCTGCCGTTCGTGATCGTCATCCTGATCGTCGGCATGATCGTCGCGATGGTCGCCACCGGAATGCGGCTCATCTCGCCGCAGACGCTGTTCTTCCCGTTCGTGCTGCTGCTGGCCGCCACCGCGTTCTACCGCGGTCGACAACAAGATCGCGCACCGAGGAAGTCGACGCCGAGCGCGCCGACTACCTGCGCTACCTGTCGGTGGTCCGGGACAACGTCCGCGCGCAGGCCGCCGAGCAGCGCGCCGCCGCCGAATGGTCGCACCCGGAACCGGCGGATCTGGCCGCCATCCCCGGCTCGCGACGGCAGTGGGAGCGCGACCCCCAGGACGCCGACTTCCTGGTGGTGCGTGCCGGCGTGCACTCGGCCGCGTTGGACACCGCGCTGCGGGTCAACGACACCGCCGACGAGGTCGACCTGGAGCCGGTGTCGCACAGCGCATTACGCAGCCTGCTCGACACCCAGCGCACCGTGCGCGACGTCCCGACCGGCATCGACCTGACCAAGGTGTCGCGGATCACCGTGCTCGGCGACGACGACGAGGTTCGCGGCGCGCTGCGGGCCTGGATCGCTCAGGCGGTGACCTGGCACGACCCCACGGTGCTCGGCGTGGCGCTGGCCACGCCGGATCTCGAGTCGCCGGACTGGTCGTGGCTGAAGTGGTTGCCGCACGTCGACATCCCGGCCGAAGCCGACGGCGTCGGCCCGGCCCGCTACCTGGCCACCAAGCCCGACGAGCTGGTCGCGCTGCTCGGGCCGGCGCTGGCCGACCGCCCGGCGTTCGCCGGCGGGCCGGCGGATGCGTTGCGGCACTTGCTGATCATCGTCGACGACCCCGACTTCGACCTGAGCGCCTCGCCGCTGGCGGCCGGCGCGGGCCGGTGTCACCGTCGTGCTACCGATCGACCACCGCGCCGCACCGCGAGCAGTACTCGGATCCCGAGCGGCCGATCCTGCGGGTCGCCGACGGCGCGATCGAGCGCTGGCAGACCGGCGGCTGGCAGCCCTACATCGACAGCGCCGACGCGCTCGGCGTCGACGACGCCGCGCACGTCGCGCGCCGGCTGTCGCGCTGGGACTCCAACCCGACGCACAGCGGCCTGCAGTCGGCGGCCACCCGCGGCGCGACCTTCACCACGCTGCTGGGCATTCCGGATGCGTCGCGACTCGACGTGCCGACGCTGTGGGCGCCGCGACACCGCGACGACGAGTTGCGGGTGCCGATCGGTGTCACCGCCACCGGCGAGCCGCTGATCTTCGACCTCAAGGACGAAGCCGAGGGCGGGATGGGCCCGCACGGCCTGATGATCGGTATGACCGGTTCCGGCAAGTCGCAGACGTTGATGTCGATTCTGTTGGCGCTGTTGACCACTCACTCCGCCGACCGGCTGATCGTCATCTACGCCGACTTCAAGGGTGAGGCCGGCGCGGACATCTTCCGCAACTTCCCGCAGGTCGTCGCGGTCATCTCGAACATGGCCGAGAAGAAGTCGCTGGCCGACCGGTTCGCCGACACGCTGCGCGGTGAGGTGGCGCGCCGCGAGATGCTGCTGCGCGAGGCCGGCCGCCAGGTCCAGGGCAGCGCGTTCAACTCGGTGACCGAATACGAGAACGCGATCGCCGCCGGGCATGACCTGCCGCCGATCCCGACGCTGTTCGTGGTCGCCGACGAGTTCACCCTGATGCTGGCCGACCACCCCGAATACGCGGAGCTGTTCGACTACGTGGCGCGCAAGGGCCGCTCGTTCCGCATCCACATCCTGTTCGCGTCGCAGACGCTGGACGTCGGCAAGATCAAGGACATCGACAAGAACACCTCGTACCGGATCGGTCTGAAGGTGGCCAGCCCTGCGGTGTCGCGGCAGATCATCGGTGTGGAGGACGCCTACCACATCGAATCGGGCAAGGAGCACAAGGGCGTCGGCTTCCTGGTGCCCGCGCCCGGGCGCCGCGCCGATCAAGTTCCGCAGCACCTACGTCGACGGCATCTACGACCCGCCGCAGGCGCCGAAAACGCTTGTGGTGCACTCGGTTCCGGAGCCGCAGCTGTTCACCGCCGGCCGGGTGGAGCCCGACCAGACCACGGTGATCGCCAAGAACGGACACGACGAGCCGATCGCGCCGCCGCGCAAGCTGATCGCCACCATCGGCGACCAGTTGGCGCGCTACGGCCCGCGGGCGCCGGAGCTGTGGCTGCCGCCGCTCGACGAGCCGATCCCGCTGACCGCGGTGCTGGCCCGCGCGGCGGTGCCGCGAGGCGAGTGGCGCTGGCCGCTCGGCGAGATCGACAAGCCGTTCGAGATGCGCCGCGACCCGCTGGTGTTCGACGCGAGGTCGTCGGCCGGCAACCTGGTGATCCACGGTGGGCCCAAGTCCGGCAAATCGACTGCGCTGCAGACGTTCATCCTGTCGGCGGCCAGCCTGCACTCGCCGCGCGAGGTCAGCTTCTACTGCCTGGACTACGGCGGCGGGCAGCTGCGGGCGCTGGAAGACCTGGCGCACGTCGGCAGCGTCGCCTCGCCGCTGGAGCCCGAACGCATCCGCCGCACCTTCGGCGAGCTCGAGCAGCTGCTGCGGTCGCGGCAGCAGCGGGAGGTGTTCCGCGACAAGCAAGGTCCGGACGACGGGCTGGGCGAGGTGTTCCTGGTCATCGACAACCTGTACGCGTTCAGCCGCGACAACACCGACCAGTTCAACACCCGAAACCCGTTGCTGGGCAAGGTGACCGAACTGGTCAACATCGGCCTGGCCTACGGCATCCACGTGGTCGTCACCACGCCGAGCTGGCTCGAGGTGCCGCTGGCGATGCGCGACGGCCTCGGGCTGCGGCTGGAGCTCAAGCTGCACGACGCGCGCGACAGCAACGTCCGGGTGGTCGGTGCGCTGCACCGCCCGGCCGAGGCGCGTGCCCGCCGACCAGCCGGGTCGCGGCCTGACCATGGCCGCCGAGCACTTCCTGTTCGCCGCGCCCGAGCTGGACCAGGTCGCCGCGATCAACGCCCGCTACCCGGGGCTCACCGCGCCGCCGGTGCGGCTGCTGCCGACCAACCTGGCGCCCGCAGCGCTCGGCCCGCTGTATCGGCGGCGCCGAGCGGGTCGTCATCGGTCAGCGCGAAGAGGACCTGGCCGCCGTCGCACTCGACTTCGCCGAGAACCCGCTGCTGATGGTGTTCGGCGACACCAAGTCCGGCAAGACCACGCTGCTGCGCCACATCATCCGCACCATCCGGGAGAACTCGACCCCGGACCGGGTCGCGTTCACCGTGCTGGACCGCCGGCTGCATCTCGTCGACGAGCCGCTGTTCCCCGACAACGAGTACACCGCCAACATCGACCGGGTCACCCCGGCGATGCTCGGGCTGTCGGCACTCATCGAGAAGCGGCGGCCGCCGGCCGGCCTGTCGACGCGTCGCAGCTGACCGGCTGGACGTTCGAGGGCCACACCCACTACCTGATCATCGACGACGTCGACCAGATCCCGGACACTCCGGCGATGACGCGGCCCGTACGTCGGGCAGCGGCCGTGGACCCCGCTGATCGGGCTGCTGGCGCAGGCCGGCGACCTGGGGCTGCGGGTGATCGTCACCGCGCGGGCGACCGGTTCGGCGCACGCGCTGATGACCAGCCCGTTGCTGCGCCGGTTCAACGACCTGCAGGCGACCACGTTGATGTTGTCGGGCAACCCGGCAAGACGGCGGCAAGATCCGCGGTCAGCGGTTCGACCGGCTGCCCGCCGGCCGGGCAATTCTGCTGACCGACAGCGACACCCCGACATACGTGCAGTTGGTCAATCCGCTCGTCGACGAAAGTGCGGCCGTCGATGGCGGTCGGTGAGTTATCAGACGAAAGGGAGTGATGAGTCATGACGCTGCGAGTTGTTCCAGAAGGTCTGGCCGTCGGCCAGCGCCGCCGTCGAGGCGCTGACGGCCCGGCTGGCCGCCGCGCACGCGGGCGCGGCACCGGCTGATCACCGCCGTGGTCCCGCCGGCGGCCGATCCGGTGTCGCTGCAGACCGCGGCCGGCTTCAGCGCCCAGGGCACTGAGCACGCCGCGGTGGCGGCCCAGGGCGTCGAGGAGCTCGGCCGCGCCGGTGTCGGTGTCGGCGAGTCCGGCGCCAGCTATGCAGCCGGTGACGCCGCGGCCGCTGCGACCTACTGGTCGCCGGCGGCTGACGATGACCGCGCCCGTCTGGATGGCTTCGCCGCCTGAGGTGCATTCGGCGCTGCTCAGCAGCGGCCCTGGACCCGGGTCGCTGCTGGCGGCCGCGGGGGCGTGGACCTCGCTGAGCGCCGAATACGCCTCGGCGGCAGGCGAACTCACCTCACTGCTGGGCGCGGTGCAAGCCGGCGCGTGGGAGGGCCCGAGCGCCGAGCAGTATGTGGGCGCGCACGCTGCCGTACCTGGCGTGGCTCACCCAGGCCAGCGCGAACAGCGCCGGCGGCGGCGGCTCAGCACGAGACCGCGGCGGCCGCCTACACCACCGCGCTGGCGGCGATGCCGACGCTTCCGGAGCTGGCGGCCAACCACGCCATCCACGGCGTGCTGATCGCGACGAACTTCTTTGGCATCAACACCATTCCGATCGCGCTCAACGAAGCCGACTACGTGCGGATGTGGATCCAGGCCGCCACCACGATGGCGACCTACCAGGCGGTGTCGGGGTCGGCGCTGGCGTCGGCGCCGCGCACCGACGCGCGGCGCCGCCGGTGCTCGAAGAGCCAACAACGCGTCGGCGGCAGGCGGCGCAGATCCGCCGTCGTCGGGATCGAACTTCCTCACCGACATCTTCAACCAGTTCGTCCAACTCATCCAGGACCCGAGCGGGACGCTCAGCTGCCATCCTCGCGAACCCGAGCGCGTGGTTCCCGCTGCTGTTCTTCGTCGCCTACCAGGCGTTCTTCATCCCGTCGGTTGGACGACCTCTGGTCGCTGCTCTTGAGCTCTGCCGGCCTGTCTGTCGATCATCCTCGCTTTGGCCGCTCAATGCGATGACCTGCTGAGCGCCCCGGCGGCCGTACCCGCGCGGATGCGGTCGGGGTTGGCAGTGCTTCCGCCGGAAGGTCTGCCGCGTTGCCTGCTGCGCGGGTGGCACCGACCGGTGGCACGGCATCGCGGCACCGGTGGCTCGACATCGACTGCCGGCAGCATGTCCGGCGCCGCCGCGGCGACCGCACCGGCCGCCGGAGCTTCGCCGTACGTGGTGGGCGGTATCGGCCCCGACGGTGGGCCCGGACCGACATTGAGCGACCGCGACGAGCACCAAGGCGCCCGGCCGGTTCCATTCGCCGCGGCGGCCGCAGCGGGTGCGGCGAGTCGAGCCAAGGCGCGGACGCGGCGGCGCCGGCGGGCCGAGATGCATGACCACGGCGACGAATTCGCGGACATGAACGTCGATGTCGACCGGACTGGGGTCCGCCGAGCGACCGCGAGCCGGTCGCGGCCACGGTGGCATCGGATCGAGCGGTGCCGGGCCGCTGGGGTTTGCCGGGACGGTGCGACAAAGACAGCCGTTGCTGAGGCGGCGGGACTGGCGACGCTGAGCGGTAACGGGTTTGGCGGCGGCCCGCGCATGCCGATGGTGCCGGGCACCTGGGATCCGCGAGGCACCGGAGCGGGGAGGGGGACACACAGCTGAGCATGTGTTTGTGTGGACAACGGTAATCAAACTGACGGAAAGGATTTCAGGGATGAGTTTGTTGGATGCTCACATTCCGCAGTTGGTGGCGTCGCAGTCGGCGTTTGGCGCCAAGGCGGGGTTGATGCGCGCGACGATCGGTCAGGCCGAGCAGGAGGCGATGTCGGCGCAGGCGTTTCACGCCGGGAGTCCGCGGCGGCGTTTCAGGCCGCGCATGCCCGGTTTGTGGCGGCGGCGGCGAAGGTCAACACGCTGCTGGATATCGCTCAGGCCAACCTGGGTGATGCGGCGGGCACCTATGTGGCCGCGGATGCCGCCGCGGCGAGCAGCTACACCGGTTCTGAGCCGACCAACTAGCGAAAGGATTTGTGATGTCGCAGATCATGTACAACTACCCGGCGATGCTGGCGCACTCGGCCGATATGGCGGGCTATGCGGGCACGTTGCAGAGCTTGGGTGCCGATATCGCCAGCGAGCAGGCCGCGTTGCAGTCGGCGTGGCAGGGTGACACCGGGATGAGCTATCAGGCCTGGCAGGCGCAGTGGAACCAGGCGCATGGAGCAGTTGGTGCTGGCCTACCGCGCGATGGCCAGCACCCATGAGACCAACACCACCTCGATGCTGGCCCGCGACCAGGCCGAAGGCGCCAAATGGGGCGGCTAACCACCGCCACGGCAGTGCTTGTCGGGCGGATCGGCGGGCAGGTCCGCAACTAGATGACCACCGAGCCCAACGCCGTCGAGCTGACTGTCGATCAGGCGTGGTTCATCGCTGAAACCGTTGGAGCGGGAACGTTCCCGTGGGTCCTGGCGATCACCACGCCATACACTGATGCCGCCGAACGGGGTGCGTTCCTCGATCGCCAGACCGCCGAACTGACCCGCATGGGCATGGTGTCGGCAGACGGTGCCATCAACCCGGCGGTCGCCGACTGGATCCGGGTGGTGTGCTTCCCGGAGCGGTGGCTGGACCTGCGCTACGTGGGATCCGGCCGCCGGCCTCCGGGAGCGACGAGCTGCTGCGCGGCATCATCGCGCGGCGCGGCGACAAAACTGTTGTGGCGCTGCGCAACGCGCAGCTGGTCACATTCACGGCGATGGATATTCGACGACGCCCGCGCGCTGGTGCCGGTGCTCGGTGTCGGCCTGGCGCAGCGCCCGCCGGCACAGTTCGACGAATTCAGCCTGCCCGCCCAGGTCGGCGCGCGGGCCGACGAGCGGCTGCGCAACGGCGCGCCGCTCGCCGAAGTCCTTGACTACCTGGGCATCCCGCAGTCGGCGCGCGCCGGTGGTGGAGTCGGTGTTCGCCGGGCCGCGCAGCTACGTCGAGATCGTCGCCGGCTGCCACCACGACGGGCAGCACACCACCACCGAAGTCGGCATGAGCATTGTCGACACCGCCGCGGGCAGGGTGCTGGTCAGCCCGTCGCGTGCCTTCGACGGCGAATGGGTCTCGACGTTCAGCCCCGGAACCCCGTTCGCGATCGCCGTCGCCGTCGAACAGCTCACCGCCCAGCTACCGGACGGCCACTGGTTCGCGGGCAACCGGCTGTCCCGAGACTTCAGCACGTCCAATCCACAAACCGTCTGACCGTCCAAGAACAATCGTCATTCACCAAGAGAGAGAGAAGCAATGTCCCGCAGAATTCTGAGGAGCCGGTGATGTCCAGCACTGTCATGCCCATCGTGCGGGTCGCCATCCTCGCGGACAGCCGGCTGACCGAGATGGCCCTGCCCGCGGAGCTGCCGCTGCGCGAAATCCTGCCGGCGGTCGAGCGTTTGGTGGTTCCCGCCGGTCGCAGACGATGCGGCTGCCGCAGCGGCGGTCCGGCGCCGAGCCGGCGACGCCCACCCGGCTCAGCCTTGCGCCGATCGGCGGGGCGCCGTTCAGCCTGGACGCCAGCCTGGACACCGTCGGCGTCGTCGACGGCGATCTGCTGGCGTTGCAGCCGGTCCCGGTCGGGCCGGCCGCGCCGGGCATCGTCGAGGACATCGCCGACGCCGCGGTGATCTTCTCGACGTCGCGGCTGAAGCCGTGGGGCTACCGCGCACATCCAGCGCGGCGCGCTCGCCGCGATCGTCGGATTGATTTGGGCGCAACCGGTCTGGGCGTCGCCCACCGGGTGGCCACCGGCGCGCCGGCCGGGCTGTTCGCGGTCGGTGCGATCGCGCTGCTCACCGTGCGTGGCCGGCCTGGCAGTGCGGTCGCCGCGGGCGGGCGCGGCCTTGTCGGCCGCCGCGCTGGTGCCCATCGCCGCGGCGCTGGCCCTGGCGGTGCCGGGCAGTTCGGCGCGGCGCAGGTGATGCTGGCCGCCGCCGGGGTGACCGCGTGGTCGCTGATCAGCCTGATCCTGCCGCGCCGCGAAAGCCGCGGCGTCGATCAGCTTTTTCACCGCGACCACGGTGGTGGGCGTGGGTGTGCTGCTGGCCGCCGGCGCGAGTTCGCTGTGGCAGCTGCCGTTGGTGAGCCTGGGCTGCGGGCTGATCGTGGTGGCGCTGCTGGTCACCGTCGAGGCCGCGCAACTGTCCGCGCTGTGGGCGCGCTTCCCGCTGCCGGTCATTCCGGCGCCCGGCGACCCGACCCCGTCGGCGCCGTCGTTGCGGGTGCTCGAGGACCTGCCGCGGCGGGTCCGGATCAGCGACGCCCACCAGACCGGCTTCATCGCCGGCGCCGTGCTGCTCAGCGTGATCGGGTCGGTGGCCATCGCGTTGCGCCCGGAAACGCTGTCCGCCTGGGGCTGGTATGTGGTCGCCGCGACCGCGGCCGCGGCTGCGCTGCGGGCCCGGGTGTGGGACTCGGCCGCCTGCAAGGCCTGGCTGCTGGCCCAGCCGTACCTGGTGGCGTGGCGTTGGTGGTGCTCTACACCGCGACGGCGCACTACCTGGCCGCGCTGGTGATCGCGGTGGTGCTGGCCGTGCTGGTGTTGGCCTGGGTCGTGGTCGCGCTGAACCCGGCCATCGCTTCGCCGGACAGCTATTCGCTGCCGCTGCGCCGGCTGGTGGGCTTCGTCGCGTCGGGAATCGACGCGTCGCTGATCCCGGTGATCGCTTACCTGGTCGGGCTGTTCGCCTGGGTGCTCAATCGATGATTCTGCCCGCACTCGGCGATTCGGTTGTCTCGCAGCGGCTCTGGTTGCCGCGCTGTGGGCCTGCCCGCCGGCATTGGCGATCGACCGCCCACAGGTCGATCCCGGCGCGGCGCCGCCGACCGGTGCGCCGGGTCCGGTGCAGCCGATGGAGAAGAACGGCGAGTGCAGCGCTCCGGTGTCATCCCCGGCACCGATCCAAAGCGGTGCCGCCGAGCCAGCAGATGCTGGATCCGTCTGCGGCGTGGCGGTTTTCCCGCGGCGACGGCCAACTGGTCGCGGTGCTGGACACCGGCGTGCGGCCCGGGCCACGGCTGCCCGGCGTCCAGCCCGGCGGCGACTACGTCGAGTCGACCGACGGCCTCACCGACTGTGACGGGCACGGGACCGTGGTCGCCGGGCTGATCGCCGGCCAGCCCGGTGACGACGGCTTCGCCGGGATCGCGCCCGCGGCGCGGCTGGTGTCGCTGCGGGTGACGTCGGCGAAGTTCTCGCCGCGCAGCGCGGGCGGCGATCCGACTCTCGGCGCGGGCCGCCGTCGACGTGACCGCGCTGGGCCGCGCGATCGTGCATGCGGCCGACCTCGGCGCCCGGGTGATCAACATCTCCGCGATCACCTGCCTGCCCGCCGACCGCAACGTCGACCAGGCCGCACTCGGAGCGGCGATCCGGTACGCGGCCGTCGACAAGGACGCGGTGATCGTGGCCGCGGCCGGCAACATCGGTGCCGCCGGTGCGGCCAGCGGGGCGGCGTGTGAATCCAACCCGCTGACCGACCTGGGCCATCCCGACGATCCCCGCAACTGGGCCGGCGTCACCTCGGTGTCGGTGCCGTCGTGGTGGCAGCCGTACGTGCTGTCGGTCGGCTCGCTGACGCCCGGCGACCAGCCGTCGAAATTCACCATGGCCGGCCCGTGGGTGGGTATCGCCGCACCCGGCGAGAGCATCGTGTCGGTGAGCAACCGCGACGACGGCGGACTCGCCAACGGCCTGCCCAACGAACACCAGCAGCTGGTGCCGCTCAACGGCACCAGCTACGCGGCCGGCTACGTCTCGGGTGTCGCGGCGCTGGTGCGCAGCAAGTATCCGGAGCTGAACGTCCACGCAGGTGATCCAGCGGATCACCGCGACCGCGCACAACGGGGCCCGCGCGCCGTCCAACGTCGTCGGTGCCGGCACCGTGGACCCGGTGGCCGCGCTGACCTGGGAGCTGCCCGCCGCCGCCAACGGCGACAAGTCGCCGGTGAAACACGTTGCGGCGCCGCCGGAACCGGCACCGAAGAGCCCGCGTGCCGCGGATCGTCGCATTCGGCGGAACGGCCGCTCTGCTCTTGGCCGTCGTGGCCGCCGCCGCGATCGCCGCACGCCGACGAAAGGAACCCATCGCTGTGAGCGCGCACCAATCGACCTCGCCGCCCACCGGGCGGATCACGTTGGTGCTGTTGGCCGTTGTGGCCGCAGCCATGGCCTTCCCGTGGCATTCGGTGCGCGAGCGCTGGGTGCTCGGCATCGCGATCGCCGCGGTGATCGTGCTGCTGGCCCGGTGGCGGGGACTGCCCGTCACCACGATCCTGCGCCGCCGGCTGGCGATCCTGCGCCCCAACCGGGGCGCACGCCGGGCCGAGGAATCGGTCACCGACGTGCGGACGACCGCGCTGCTGCGGGTGACGCCGCCGCTGGGCGATGTCCGACGTCGCTGCCGCTGCCGCTGATCGCCGGTTACGCGGAACGCTACGGCCTGCGCGCCGACGCCATCCGCGTCACCAGCCGCGACAGCACGTCGGAGTCGGCACGCGGGAACGGGAAACCTGGATCGGGCTGACGCTGTCGGCCGCCGACAATCTCGCTGCGCTGCAAGCCCGTTCGCCGCAGATTCCGTTGCACGAGACCGCCGAGGTCGCGGCGCGCCGGCTGGCCGATCATCTCCGGGAGAGCGGTTGGACCGCCGCCCTCGCGAACCCCGACGACGTTCCGTCGCCGTTCCCGCGGCCGGCCCGCGAGACGTGGGCCGGGATCAGCCAGGGCAGCTCGAATTACGTTGCCGCATACGGCGTCAAGGTCGACACCGCGCTGCCCAACACGCTCGCGGCGATCTGGTCGTACCCGGTCCGCGAAGTCTGGACGGCCGCCGAGGTCGTCCGGGGCCGGCGACGACCAGACCCTGGCGGTCGCATGCGCATTCCGCACCGACGCCGCACCCGGCGGCGAGCGGGCCACTGCCCGGGCTGATTTCGAAGTCCGGTATCCAGCGTGCGGCGCTGACGGCGTTGGACCCGCTGTCGAGTCAGCGGCTCGACGGCCACGTCGCGCTGCCCGAATCGCTGCTGCTGGAGCGGCTGCGCTGGTCCAGCACCGCGCAGCCGCAGCCGATCGCCTGAACTAGCCGGTCGGCGCGAACAGGGCGGCGGCGTTGTCGTAGAAGACGCCGCGCAGCCATGCGTCGTCGATGCCGGGCAACCGGGTGAGTGACCGCATGGCGTCGGCGTAGCTGTAGGGGATGTTGGGGAAGTCGCTGCCGAAAAGGATGCGATCGCCCAAGTCGCCGCAGCCGATTCAGCTGCGATGACGGAAACGGCATGAGTCTCGTCGACGAACGGCGTGAACGCCATCGTGGTGTCGAGCCGGACGTCGGCCGAGCTCTCGCAGATGTCCATGAAGTCGACGTACTCCGGCATCCCCATGTGCGCGACGATCAGCCGCAGCCGCGGATAGCGTTGCAGCAGAAGCCGTATCGGCTCGGGCCCGGTGTGCTCGCCGGGCGCCGGGCCGGAGCCGCAGTGAATGACCACGGGTATCGCGGCGTCCTCGATGGCTCCCCAGACCGGGTCGAGCAGCGGGTCGTTGGGCTCGTACCGGCCCACTTGGATGTGCGCTTTGAAGACCTGGGCTCCGCCGTCGATCGCCGCCGCGACGTAGTCGCCGGCGTCCGGCTCGGGGTAAAACGTCGCGGTGGCAAGGCAATCCGGCGTCTCCCGGGAGAACTGACGGCCCACTGGTTGAGCCAGGCCGCCATCTGGGGCTTGTGCGGATAGACCAGTGCGGTGAAGCCGCGCACGCCGAACTGCCGCAGCATCTGCACGCGTTCGGATTCCGCTGTCCGATACGTGATCGGCCACTCGCGGCCCACCAGCGGACCGGCGGAATCGAAGTACTGCCACACCTTGTCCATCACCGATTTCGGCATGAAGTGGGTGTGCACGTCGATCACGCCGGGTAAGCCCAGCGCGGACCAGACCTGCCGTACCTCGGCGGCCTCGTCGTCGTCGGCCATGGTCCATCCTCGAGTCGATCCGCCAGGCGGTGGGTAATACCGTTTGGCTATATCAGTTGCCGCGTAGGCCGGGTGTTCTTCGTCGCGCAGGTCGGCGGCTGAACCGTCGGCTACTCCGGCAGCCCCAGCCGCCGGGCGTCGTCACGGTAGCGATCCACCCACTCATCCGAGCGTTCGTCGGCCTGCGCGGCCATTGCCGGAGCCAGCCGGGGATCCTGGCCGATCGCCTCCAACACGGTCGCGACGATCGTGGTCACGTTGCGCCACAGCGTCGGGTAGGGCACATCGATCGGCTCGATGCCCTCGTCGGCGAACCAGGCGCGCCAGCACTCGTTCTGCTCGCGCAGCATCGCGACCGCGTGGGCGATCGCACCGGCGTGGTAGGTGGCCCGCAAGTCATGCTCGGCGTGCGGCCGGCCACGCCACATCCGAGTCTGCACGGCTCGCCAGAACGACACCGCCTGTGACACCACGTCCGGACGATGGACGTGGACGTAGACCGGCTCGCTGCCGATCACGTCCCGGATGGCCGCTCGCAGACCGTCCCCGGAGCGGTCGGGCAGCGACGATGCCCGTTGCTGCAGCAGCGGTGTCTGGTTCCACATCAGCTTGCCGCCCCAGACGCCGTTCGGCGTCCGGCCCGAGCTGCGGATGTGCTCACGCCAGGCGACCGATGACGCGGTATCCGGCGTACCGGGATCAAGCGGGTCGAGCAGGCGCAGGATCGTCTCGTCCTCGACGTCGGCGAACCACTGACGCGGCTGCGGCGCCATCCCGGTGGTCGGCAGGTACTGGAAGAACTCCTGCGGCTCGCCGGCTGTACCGGTGGCCCGCAGCGACTCGGCCAACAACGTGCTGCCGCAGCGTTGCGAGGCGAGCACGAGATAGGACGTCGGATGCGCGGGCACCGAGAGAGCCTAACCGCACATCCGAGGGTCGCGTTTACGGATCCGTTCGACGGGTTGCATCGTCGATACCGCGGTCGGCGGCGATCCCCGACCGGCTGGTGGGCGCCTTGTCGTGAATCTGCAGATACGTCTCGGTGTAGCGTGCCGCGATCCGGCTGCCGGCGAAATCGGACGGAATGACGTCGTTGGTCTGCTGTCGCCAATCATGCAGGCGTACAGCAAGATCAGCGGCGATCTTGTCCGCACCGTCGGCGCCGTCTGCGGTCAGCAGGTTGTTGGTCTCGGTGGGGTCGGAGCGCAGGTCGTAGAGTTCTCGTTCGGGTCGCGGGGCGGTGACCAGCGGTGCCACGGCGTGCCCGGACGGGCTTTCCTCGATGTCCCACGGCAGGTCCAACAGTGGTCGGCGCGCGTAGTTTTCGATGTAGCTGAAATCCTTCGTCCGGATCGCGCGGATGGGATCGAACGAGTCGTGATAGGTCTTGGTGGTGTAGACATGGTCGCGCACCGGCTCGGCATGATCGCCGGCGATCAACGCCTGCGCATGCGACACGCCCTCGATGTCGGACGGCTTCGCGACGCCGAGCAGCTCCAGCAGGGTCGGGAGCAGATCCACGCCGCTGAACAGATCGTCGTACACCTTGTGCGGCAACTCATTCGAGTTGGCGGCCGGACGATCATCGCGATCCCGGTGCCCGCCTCGTACAACGTCGACTTGGCTCGCGGGAACGCCGCGCCATGGTCGGTGAGGAAGACCACCCAGGTGCTGGCGTCCAGTCCGGTGTCGGCAAGGGTGTCCAGTATTCGGCCGACCGCCGCGTCGGCGGTGGTGATGGATCCGTAGAATTCGGCCAGATCCTGGCGTACCTCAACGGTATTGGGCAGATAGTCGGGCGGATCGACAGGTCGGTGTCGGCGGGTTCGTAACGGTCCCGCGGATAAGGCCGGTGCGTTTCGAAGAATCCGGCGGTCAGCAGAAACGGCTGGGTGGCGTCATGGTCGCGCAGCCACTGCTGAGCCCGTTCGACGACATACTCGCAGTAGGAGTTCGATACGTCGAACTCGTCGAAACCCAGCCGCGCGGGATGGGACGTCTCGTGCTGCATCCCGAAAAGAGCTGAATACCAGCCAGATTCGGAGAGAATCTGCGGCAGCGTGCGGACGCCGGGGCGATATTCCCAACCGTGGTGGGCCAGTCCGACCAGTCCGTTGCTCTGCGGATAGCGGCCGGTGAACAGTGATCCGCGCGACGGCGAGCACAGCGGCGCGGTGGCGTGTGCCCGGGTGAACAGGATGCCCTCGGCGGCCAGCGGGTCCAGCCGGGGACTCGAGACGTCGGCGTGGCCGTAGACGCCGAGGTACCGGCCCAGGTCGTGCCAGTGCACGAGCAGCACGTTGTCGGGCACGCCTGGGTTTGCGTCTGTGCCGCCGATCGCCGCCACCTCCTGAGCCTTGCCGGGCTTCGTCGACGTTATCGGCTCCGGCGATCCGCGGTGCGTTGGCGGGGCCTGTCCGGCCGGGTCGCTCACCACTGCGGCGGCGGGCCGGGAGGGCCGTACTGCGGCGGCGGAGGCGGCCGGGCGGCCACTGTCCGCCGCCCGGATATCCGTTGGGCCTCGGCGGCCCATCAACTGCGGTGGCAGTCCCAAGCAGCACCCGGAAGGCCGGGACGAACATCAAGCCTCCGATCGACCGCGATGACCAGACCTGCAATCAGGTCGTAGGTAACTCGCCCCGTCGCGCCGTAGCGGGCTTCGACACCGATCGACACGACGAGCATGACGATGCCGCCGCCGAGGATCAGGAACTGCCCCAGCGGCCTCTTGACGAAGAGCATTACCGCGCCGGCGGCGACCGCGAGGCAGGCCCCGATGATCAGGAAGAGACAAACGACCAGGGCGACCGGCACGGTGGGAACCATCTTCTCGATCTGCTGGCGGCATATGTTGGCGTACTCGCCGCCGAACCGGTTGCAGACGTCGGCCGCGCGGCTGACCGCGCTGTTCAGGTTGATCCAGAGCGTCAGCGTGAGGATCGCGCCGAGCAACCCCAGCAACCCGATGGCCGCGAGGCTGATCCAGCCGAAGGTCTGCTGGGACGTCGGGGCCGGCGCCGGCGGCGCCGTAACCGCCCCACTGCGGCGGCGCCGTACCCGGGCGGCGGCGGTTGCTGGCCGTAGCTCCCCGGGCCGGGCCGGCCTCCGAAGCCGGGCCCCCTGCTCCCGGGGATCGTCAGGTGGGGGTCCCCACTGCGGAGGGGGTCCCGGCGGGGGTGGTTGCACCTCGGCATCGTAACCGCCGTCGGGCCACTGCTCCGGATGTGCGCGCGCTATGCGCCGGGAAAGACGATGCGGCGCCGGGCGCGATACCCCGGCCGAACCGGATAGCCGCCGTGCGCGGCCAGCGAACGTAGTTGGCGCAGCGCAAATTCGCGGCCGCGGCCGGACTCCGGGATCACCACTCCCGCCCACAAGCCCTCCGGGCCGGGCGTCTCCCATGCTTCGCGGGCGCATCGCCAGCGAAGCGGGCAGGCCCGGCAGAGAGCCTTGGCCTCGTCGTCCGGGTGGGTGGTCCATCGCTCCGGATCGGTGGTGCAGACCGGGACGAATTCCTCGGATGGCGCGGCGAGCGTCATCACTGTGGCAGTCATAGCGTGTACCCCTCCTGTTGCGATGCACTCGCACCGCTATTGCTACGACTTTAGGGGTTGGCAGCAGCAGTGCAACAGTTAAAACGAAGCAGTGCTGCGAAACGTCGCGGCTAATCGCCGGCACAGGGCTGGAAATGACATCACTGACGTGCTTAAACAGCCGAATAAGGTGCTATGGTGAGTCCGCTAAGAGCTCGGTAAGACCTGAAACCGTAGCGATAAGCGCGGCAGTTCGGCCTGCAAACCGCAGCGTCTGCCGGGATGCAAGGTTTGTGTGTCGCAGCGAAGACGTAGCACCACTCCGAACCTCGGACGAGGGAGCGCGATGACTACTGGCCACGAATGCGTCGGCACCCGATCGCCCGGCTTGGTGGTCCGGATCGGGTCCCAGTCGCACCCGCTGGGGCCCGGCCGACGGCGTCGCGGTCATCGGCCGAGACCCGTCGGCGACCGTGCGGATCAACGATGGCCGGATCTCCCGCTCGCACGTCCGGCTGGAGCCGCGACATGACGGCTGGCAGGTGATCGACACCAGCACCAACGGGATGTTCGTCGATGGTGTGCGGCGAAACTCGGCGCTGATCACCGGTCCCATGACCATCCATCTGGGCGACGCGGACGGGATCCCGGTGACGCTGGTGCCCGGTGGCCCGCGCGACGAGACCGTCGATGACCGCGGTCGAACCCGAGCCGACGACGAGGACAGACCCTGGGACGAGCTGGCCGAGACCGATCCCGACGTGGCCCGGGCCGGTCGCGCGGTCGCCGCCCGTCGACGCGAACTCGATATCACCCAGCGCAGCCTGGCCAGGGACAAAGTCATCAACGCCGGCACCCTGATCGCGTTCGAGAAGGGACGCAGCTGGCCACGGCGCGGGACGTTGGCCAAGCTGGAGGAGGTGCTGAGCTGGCCGGCCGGCACCATCACGCGTATTCGCAACGGCAGTCCGGTCGCCCAGGGCGACGAGGTCACCGAGGTGCTGACCGACACGGTTCAGGCGCCGCTGATGGCCGAGGCGGTCGAACTGGCCATGCACAGCATCGGCGCCGCGGTCGACGCGCTCCCGAGCCGTCGGAGCCGGATTTCACCCAGCGGGCCACGCCGATCCTGGCCGAATCTACGCAAGCTCGAGACGGTGGCCGCCAACGCTGCGCGTAATGCCCGCGGCACTCCGTCGGTGGTGCTTGCGCTGAGCGCCGTCCGGCGGCGTTACAACGAACTGATGCTGCGTGCTGCGAAGTCGCCGGCTGCAACGCTCGGGCAGCGGCTCTATGGCGCACGCCACTGCGCCGAACTCAGTCTCGAAGAGGCCGCCAACGCCGCGGGTGTTTCGACGGAAACCTTGCTCGACGCGGAGTCGGAGCGTGCGGTGCCGCCCGATGCCGCCGCGGCAATGAACACGCTCATCGCGCAACTCGCGATGAGCTGACGTCACACGCGGGCTGCGGCGGCTGTCCCCAGCCGTTCTCCGACACGAATTCAGGCAGTGGGCGTCCCAGCGCCCAGCCGTCCAATTCCAGCGATGGCCGGTCGGGGAAATCAGGCACCGGGCCGAGGCACAAGATCGCCACCGGCTCGGCGTCGGCGGGCATGGACAGCAGCGACGCCAGCGTCCGCGGATCGAACAGCGACACCCAGCCCATTCCGAGGCCCTCGGATCGCGCTGCCAGCCAAAGGTTTTGGATCGCGCACGACACCGACGCGAGATCCATCTGCGGCATGGTGCGGCGGCCGAACACGAACTGTCCCTGCCGTCGGACAGCGCGACCACCAGCAGCTCGGCGCAATCGAGAATGCCTTCGACCTTGAGCGCGAGGAATTCCTGCGCGCGTGCGACCCAGCGCGTGTGCGGTCTGCATGGCGTTCCTCGTCGACCAGCGCGTGGATGCGCCGCCGCAGGTCGGCGTCGGTGATCCGGATGAACCGCCATGGCTGCATCAGCCCGACGTTGGGGGCGGCGTGGGCGGCCTGCAGCAGGCGGGCGAGGACCTCGTCGGAGACCTTGCTGTCGGGCACGAACCGGCGCATGTCGCGGCGCTCGGCGATCACGCGATAGATCGCCTGCCGCTCGGGCGTGCTGAATGCGTGTTCGTCCACAAGCCCCATCGTAGGAAGCCTGGCGCGTTATGGCCGGTAGGTGACGCCGACAGCGCGGAGCACATATTCCGGTGGCATGTCGAAAGTCAGCGAGCGGCGGGGCAGTTGCGCCAGCACATCGCCCGGCAAATTGAGCTTGTAGTGCAGTGACAGATGTCCGGTGAACGTCTGATCCAACTCGTCGACGTCGGCGTCGACCTGCAGACCGGTTGAGGAGATCTCCGCCGCTGCGACGCCGGATTGCGTTGCGTCCCAACGCGCGTCGACGGTCGGGCCGGCCAGCTTGGGCAATGACGACAAGGTTGCCAAAACGCGCTGCGAGGTGAACACGACCGACCCGACGTAGCTGGCGACGCTGTGCGACGAACGCAGACCCGGGATGGCGCCGCTGAATCGTCGGGTCACGGGAACGAAATCCGAGAGATAGATCAGCCCCTCGGCCTCGACTGCGGCGCGCACGTCGGCGGGCAGCTTGCCGATGCCGAAGAGCTTGCGGACGAAGACCGGCATCACTCCAGTATTACCGCGACTGGCTGTGGGGCGATCTTCAGCAAGTTTGGGAGGATTATTGTGATGATGCGGTCAGTCCGGCGAATCGGCAGCCGAATTTGTCGGACCCGGCTGCGATGATGACGCTATGTCCTTGACCGCATCGCCTCCGCGGTGGTGAGCCCTGCCGAGCGTCTTGAGGTGTTGTTCGAGGAGTTGGCGGAGTTGGCCGGTCAGCGCAACGCGATTGATGGGCGCATCGTGGAGATCGTCGCCGAGATGGATCGCGACGAGCTGTGCGGTGCTACGGGCGCACGGTCGGTGGCGGCGTTGGTGGCCTGGAAGCTGGGTTGGTCATCGGCAAATGCCCACACGATCACCACCGTCGCGCGCCGGCTGGCGGAGTTCCCGCGCTGCGCGGCAGGCATGCGGGAGGGTCGACTGTCGCTGGATCAGGTCGGCGTCATCGCCGCACGGGCGGGCGAGGGATCTGATGAGCATTACGCGGAGTTGGCGCGCGGTCGCCACGGTCAACCAGCTGCGCACCGCGGTCAAGCTGGAACCGCGACCCGAACCCGATTCTGCGGCCGCAACCGCAGCCCTCGATCACCAAGACCTCCGACGAGCGAGTTCAGCTGTTGGCGGATCACACTTGCGCACCTGGATGCGGCGAAGTTCGACGCGGCACTGGCGTCTCATCGTGATGCGCTGATCGCCGAGTGGAAGCACGACCACGGCAATGGCGAGCGACGGCGCCTCAGATCAGCGCGCCGCCGTTGCCCGGCACCGTGCGAGGCGTTCATGCGTCTGGTCGAGGCCGGCTGGGACGCCGAGGCGGCCCGCCGGCCACACGGGCAGCACACCACCGTGGTGGTCCACGTCGATGTTGAGCAGCGCGCCGCCGCGCTGCATCTGGGTCCGCTGCTCACCGACGCCGAACGCCGATACCTGACCTGTGATGCCACCTGTGAAGTCTGGTTCGAACGTGACGGCGAGGTCATCGGCGCCGGCCGAGCGACCCGCGAGATCAACCGGCGGCTTCGCCGCGCGCTCGAGCACCGCCACCCCAGCTGCGCGGTTCCCGGCTGCGGGGCCACCCGCGGTCTGCACGCACACCACATCCGGCACTGGGAAGACGGCGGCCCCACCGAGTTGGCCAACCTGGTGCTGGTCTGCCCGTATCACCACCGGCTGCATCACCGCGGCGTCATCACCATCACCGGACCCGCCGACGATCTCACCGTCACCGACAGCTGCCGGCCGACCACTCAGCCCAGGATCACTGGCGCGCCCGCCCACCCGTCCCCCGCCCGCCGTCCCGCCCTGCCCCGGGCCCACCGGCGAACGCGCCGACTGGTGGTGGTACGAACCCTTCCAGCCGCAACCACCACCAACAAACAACTAGGCTGGTCAGCGGCATCGCATCCCAACCATGAAACCGGTTGAGGCATACAGGATTTCGTTTTCCGCTATCCGGCTGCTATCGGATCTCGTTAATCAAGGTCGACAACCAGGCCCGTCCCGGCCCGAACAGTTTGGCGGCTTTTTATTTCCTGTATGGCGATCAACCATGATGCAAGGTCGTCCGTCAGCAGCGTGCCTTGCATCTTCGATGCCATCGAGAACTGTCTGCTCGATGTGAGCCGGAACCAGTTCTCGGCAGGAGCTACTACCGCCGGGAGAGGCGTCAATTCAGCTCAGCGGGCACGCTTACCCAGCCGCAGCCGGTAGCGGACCACGCCGGCGAGGACGACGGCCAGCACCGCCAGCATCCCGACGTCCTGAAGCCAGGCGCCGGCCACGTGGCGCCACAGCCGGTCGACCGGCAGCCCCGCCTCGACGCTGTTCAGGTCTACCGTCGACGCGGAGGCCGCAAAGCCCCAACGCCCGGGCACGAACCAGGCCAGCTGATCCAGCACCAGCCGTCCGGTCACCGGGATCAGGCCACCGGCCAGCACCATCGACACCATGATCGTCACCACCAGCATCGGCAGCACCTGCTCGGTGGAGCGGGCCAGCGACGACAGCGTCAGCCCCACCATCGCCGAGGTGATCGCCGTCAACGCCAGGCCCAGATACAGCTCCAGGACACCCTGCGCCACGCCGTGTCCCAGCAGCGCGCCGCCGTGCGCGGGCGTGCCCTTGCCGATCGTCATGATGGCGACCATGACCGCGGTGCCGATCAGCGCCGCGATGCTGTAGACGACGACTTTGGCGATCAGGTAGGCCGACGCGGACAGGCCGACGGCCCGCTCACGCTGGAAGATCATTCGCTCGCCGACGAGATCGCGGACGGTCAGCGCGGTCCCCAGGAACACCGCGCCGATGTTGAGCAGGATCAGGATGTCGATCGGCTCTTCCGGCGCGCCGGCCGGTCGTCCCAAACCGGTGTTGCCGGGCACCGCCAGCGACAGCACGCCGAGCACGAACGGCAGCACCGCCAGGAACGCGAAATAGCCGCGATCGGAGGTGATCAGCCGGGTCTGGCGGCGCACCAGCGTCAACACCTGCCGCCACGAGCTGGTCCGCGGCGGTTTTCCCAGCGGTGCCGCGCCGGCGGTCGGCGACGGCCGGCGCGGTGAAGGCGGGATGGCGGGCCAGATACGCGCGATGCGCGCCGTCGGGGTCGGTGCTGACGCGGGCGAAGATGTCGGCCCAGTCGGTGCTGCCCATCACCGGCCCGATCTGCGCGGGCGGGTCGGCGAACGCGGTCTTGCCGCCGGGCGCCAGCAACAGGATCTGGTCGCACATGCCGACGTAGGTCAACGAATGCGTGACGACGATGACCACCCGGCCGGCGTCGGCGAGCCGGCGCAGCATCGTCATCACCTGACGGTCCAGCGCCGGGTCGAGACCCGACGTCGGCTCATCGAGGATCAGCAGCGACGGGCCGGTCAGCAGTTCCATCGCCACCGACGCGCGTTTGCGCTGACCGCCGGACAGCTTGTCGACGCGGGTGTCCTTGTGCGGCGTCAACTCCAGCTCGTCGAGCACCCGCTAGACCACCTCGCGACGATCGTCGGCGGTGGTGTCCGGCGGCAGCCGCAGTTCGGCGGCGAAATTCAGGGCCTGCTCGACGGTGAGCTGACGGTGCACCACGTCGTCCTGCGGCACCATCCCGATCCGCGAGCGCATCGACGCGTACTCGGCGTGAACGTCGTGCCCGTCGAACGCGACCAGGCCCGCGCTGCGTGGCATCGCGCCGCCGATCAACTTGACCAGCGTGGATTTGCCGGCGCCGGACGGCCCGATCACCGCGGTCAGCGTCCCCGGCTTCGCGGTGAAGGACACGTCTTGCAGCAGTTGGCGCCCGTCGATCGTCAACGCCAGCCCGTGCGCGGTCAGCCCGCTGGTGCGGGCCGCCGCGGGCTGGGGGACCAGGGTGTTGCCGGTCGCGAGCAGGTCGGTGTTGCCGATCGTGACGATGTCGCCGTCGCGCAGCTTCGCGCTGGTGATCAGGGTGCCGTTGACGAAGGTGCCGTTGCTGCTGTTGTTGTCGCGGATCTCCAGGCCGGCCGGCGTGGACGCGAGCATCGCGTGCACACGGGAGGCCAGCGCGTCCTCCACGACGATGCTGTTGCTCTTGGCGCGCCCGATCGTCGCCGAGGCCTGGCGGACCGACGGTGGGTCGGCCGACTCGGCGGCGGGCGCGCCGGCCGGGCGGCCGCGACTGGCTGCGGCCGCGACGTGGGGTGGTGGGCCGGTCGGCGGTGGTCGGCCCGCCGGGCGGAACATCGCCGTCGCGGGGCTGTCGCCGCGTCGGCGGGCCGGCGATGCCGGCGGTCGCGACCCGGAAGGTCAACTGCGGGCCGCGCGGGCTACCCAACGCGACGGTCAGACGGTCGCGGATCGGGATCAGGTTGGCGCGCGCACCGGCAGCGAAGATGCCGTTCTGGCTCTTGTCGACGACCACCCAGTGTCCGCCGTCGAACCGCACTATCGCGTGTACCCGCGAGATCAGCGTCAGATCCTCGGGGTTGATGTCGTGAAAGCAGATGTCGCATTCGCGGTCGCGGCCCACGATGACGTCGCGGTCGATCGGGAAGGTGTACATCGCCGACCCGAGCCAGACCGTCAACGGCGGCACGCTGACGCCGCCCGCCGTCGCGAGCTTGGTCGTGCTGCCGTCACCAGCGGGCGGACGGCTGCGATCTGTCGGTGACATCCAATGCTTTCTATACCCGGGGATCCGGCGGGCAACGCCTACGAACATATCGGTGCACCAGCGGCGACAGGAAGCGAGCGTTGCGTCGCGGCCGCGCGGTGACCTGATCGACGCTAAACCTTGACTTGACCACTCGATCGGCCTGCGCCGACGATAAGGACGGTGCGCCGACTGCTGGGTCTACTGTGCGCTGCGGTGTGCGCAGCCGTTGTACCCATGGCGACAGCTCCGAAGGGGGGTGCAGTCGGCGCACCTTGGTTTGCTCCGCTCGGTCGGCAACGCCACCCAGGTGATCTCCGTTGTCGGAACCGGCGGTTCGAACGCGAAAATGGACATCTACCAACGAAGTGACGCCGGCTGGCAACCGGTCGAGGCCGGCATCCCCGACCCATATCGGCTCGGCAGGCCTTGCGCCGCAAGCCAAGAGCGGTTATCCCGGCAACGCCGATGGGCGTCTTCACGCTGCCGTTCGCGTTCGGGACCGCGCCCAACCCCGGTGGCGGTCTCAAATATGTTCAGGTCGACTCCAATCACTGGTGGAACGGCGACGACGGCAGCGCCACGTTCAACACCATGCAGGTCTGCCATAAGGCGCAGTGCCCGTTCGACACCGGCGCGAGCGAGAACCTCCAAATCCCGCAGTACAAGCACGCGGTCGTGATGGGCGTCAACCCGAACCGTGAGCCCGGCAAGGGTGCGGCATTCTTCTTCCACACCACCGACGGCGGCGCGACCGAAGGCTGTGTCGCGATCGATGATGCCAAGCTGGTGCAGGTCATTCAGTGGCTGCGGCCCGGCGCGGTCATGGCGATCACCCAGTAACCGCTTGCGCGCCAACGGTTCTGATTATTAGCGCGATGGCGATGCCCGCGGTCACCTTGAAGTCCAGGTTTTTCAACGACAAGGTGGCGTCGTAGGTCCGGTCGTAGCCGACCGCGCTGATCCGCCATCCGTCGGCGGTGCGGCGGTACCGATCGTGATAGAAGCCGGCGCCGATCAGCATGAAGTCGAACTCGGCCACGATCACCTTGTCCTGCAGATACCAGATGCCCGTCGCCTCGTCGCCGTTCACCTCGATCTCCGGATGGGTGACGCGGTGCTCGGTGATCACGTTGGACGGCAGCGACGAGCGCATGTACTCGACGAGGTCGGTGCGGTTGGTGAAGTGGTGTTCTTCGCCCATCGACGACCCGTAGTCGCCGACGACGTCCTCGGTGAGGGTGTCGGCGAAGTCGTCCCAGTGCTTGGTGTCCAGTCCACGCAGATAGCGGTACTTGATCGTCTCTATCGCGGTGACGTCGGCGAGCCAGGCGCCGTGATCTCGGGAGCTCATCTCGTCATTGCAGCACATGCCGACAGGTATTCTCCGGGCATCCGAGACTATCCGCGGCCATCTGCACATCGCCCGGGTCGAAACGAAGGACACACGCCACGCATGTTGAGCCCCGGTTCGATCTTCGCCGGATACCAGATCGAACGGGTGCTGGGCGGCGGCGGCATGGGCACCGTGTATCTGGCGCGCAACCCCGATCTGCCGCGCAGCGAGGCGCTGAAGGTGCTCAACGCCGAGCTGTCCGGCGACGAGGACTTCCGGGCGCGGTTCATCCGCGAGGCCGATGTGGCCTCGGCGCTGGATCATCCCAACATCGTGTCGATTCACCAGCGCGGCGAGTTCGACGGCCAGCTCTGGATCGCGATGCAGTTTGTCGACGGCACCGACGCGAACGCCGCGCTGCGGGCCGGCACGATGACGCCGGCGCGCGCGGTGCACATTGTCGGCGAGGTCGCCAAGGCGCTGGATTACGCGCACCAGCGCGGGGTGGTGCACCGCGACATCAAGCCGGCCAACTTCCTGCTGTCCGGACCGATCGGCCCCGACGAGCGGGTCTTGTTGGGGGACTTCGGGATTGCGCGTGCGTTCGACGACGCGGGTTTGACGACCACCGGATCGGTGACGGCGACGGTGGCGTACGCGGCGCCTGAGGTGCTGGCCGGCCAGCCTTTTGACGGCCGGGCGGATCTGTATTCGTTGGCGTGCACACTGTTTCGGCTGCTGACCGGGCAGGCGCCGTATCCGACGGCCAACGGTTCCGCGGCCGTCGTTGCCGCTCATCTGCACGCCCCGCCGCCGAAGGTCACCGATGTGGTGCCCGGGATGTCGGCGCAGATGGATCAGGTGATCGCCACCGCGATGGCCAAAGACCCGTCGCAGCGGTTCACGTCGGCGCGCGCGCTCGCCGAAGCGGCCACCGCGGCGCTCAACGAGCAGCTGGGTTCCACCACGGCGCCGTGGCATCCGGTGACCATGCCGGCCCCGCCTGTCGACGGCGCACCGCCGTGGGGGCGGGCCCGTATTCCGCAACGGCCCCGCTCGGCTTCCACCGGCCACCGCAGTTTCCGCCACCGCCGCAGCGACGCCCGCGGTTGGTCGTCGTGGTCGGCGCGATCGTCGCTGTGGTCGCCGCACTGGTGGTTGTGGCGGTGCTGAACATGAATTCTCGGACCGGAACCGGGGCTCGCGTCGTCGTCGACGAGCACGCCGGCCGCGGCCGCGCCCAGCCGGTCCGTTGAGCAGCACCGCGCTGTCGGGTCTGCTGTTATCGCCCGAGCGGGTCGCCGGAATGGTCGGAGCCGCCGAGCTGGTTCAGGAGTCGTTCGCGGACTCGGTGATCGACGACTCGGAAAAGCTCCTGCAGAAAGACTGCATCGGCGTGATGGCGCCGGCGCAGCACCTGGTGTACGGCGACGCCGGGTGGACCGGTGTGCGGTCGCAAGCCCTGCGTAACGCGGGCGATGGCCCCCGTCTCTACGCCGTGATCCAGGCGGTGATCAGTTTCCCGAACGCCGACGCCGCCAAAAAGCTTCTCGCCGAACAACAATCGCAGTGGGCGAGCTGCTCGGGCCGCACTCTGACGGTGACGTTCCCCGCCCCGCCGTCCCCGCAGCTGTGGACCGCCGGCACACCTGCCGACATGGACGGCACGATGACCATGACGCAGACCCTCAAAGACGGCGGCGGCATGCAGTGCCAGCGCGCGCTGACGGTGCGCAACAACGTCGCCGTCGATGTCTCGGCCTGCCGCTACGACGTTGCCGAACAGGCCTACGACATCGCGCACGGGATCGCCGCGAAGATCCCCGGGTAATGCTCAGCGCAGGTAGTGGGTGACCATTTCGATCAGCGCCCGCCGCTCCCGTTGCCAGTCGATCGGCGTCCCGATGATCATCTGCGCCAACACCACGCCACGAAGGTGGCCCAAATAACGTCGGCCACACCGTCATTGGCGGGGTCATCGGTGATCAGGCGGCCGAGCTGATTGATCGCCTCGTTCATCTCCAGCAGGTGCCGGCGCGACGAGCCCGCCCGGTTGGCCCGCAGGATCTCGAATGCCGCCATTGACGTCGGACTGCTGTAGCAACTCCACGCGGTGTCGACGACGACCTCGATGCGCTCTCGCATCGGCAGTTCGCTGACATCGGCCGACGAAAGGCTCTCCAGCAGCCGGGCCACCCCGTCGTCGACCACGGCCATCAACAAGCCGTTGCGGTCGCCGAAGTGATACTGGATCACTCCCCAGGTGACGCCCGCCCGTTCGGCGACATGCTTCGCGGTCGCGGCGACAAAGCCCTCCTCCACGATGCAGCGAACCGTTTCGTCGATGATTTTCGCGCGCGTGTCATCGCCGCGTTTGCGTGGCGCAGTTGTCCGCCGGGTGGGGCCGACGGCAGCTCTGGCCTTCTGGCCTGCGGAAATAGACATTGTTGACTTTATAACATAGTCAGCTCTATTTTTGGTGAGTGAGCCGATCCCGCTACGCCCAGCTGTCCCGCGAACAGCTCGCCGTCCTGCTTCCCGAGCTGCTGTTGATCGGGCAGATGATTGACCGCTCCGGCATGGCCTGGTGCATCCAGGAGTTCGGGCGCGACGAGATGGTGCAGATCGCCATCGAGGAATGGGCCGGCGCCAGCCCGATCTACACCCGACGCATGCAGCGTGCGCTGAACTACGAAGGTGTCGACGTCCTCACGATTTTCAAGGGCTTACAGCTCGACATCGGGGCGCCGCCGCAGTTCATGGATTTCCGCTACACCATTCACGATCGTTGGCACGGCGAGTTCCATCTCGACCACTGCGGCGCGCTGCTCGACGTGGAGCCGATGGGTCCCGACTACGTCTTCGGCATGTGCCACACCATCGAGGACCCGACCTTCGACGCGACCGCGGTCGCCACCAATGCGCGCGCGCAGGTGCGTCCCATCCACCGCCCGCCCCGGCTGCCGTCGGACCGGCATCCGCACTGCGCCTGGACAGTCGTCATCGACGAGTCGTATCCGCCGGTCGAAGGCATTCCGGCGCTGGACATCGTGGCCGAAACCGTGGCTGCCAATTGGGAACTCGACGCGATCGACCATTCCGGTGAGGGACAGGCCGACTATTCGGGCCCGGTGGTGTCGGACTTCGACTTCGGCGCGTACTCGCATTCGGCACTGGTGCGGATGGCCGACGAAGTCTGCCTGCAGATGCACCTGCTGTATCTGTCCTTTGCGATCGCGGTGCGGGCGCGCGCGGGATCCGACATCGAGCTGGCCGACTCGATCTGCACCCGCGGATTGACCGGCGTTGCCGGTCTCGGCGCCGAGCGCATCCATCGGGCACTTGACCTGCCCGCCGGAATCGAAGGCATCCGAAAGGTTTTCGAGCTGCACCCGCTGTTCAACCCGATTGGATACGTGAACGCCGAGTTCGGCGACCAACTGACGGTCCACCGGTCACCGGCCCACGACGACGCAGCATGGATCTCGCTGTGTTCGCCGGAGTCGGTCCAGCCGCTGCAGGCGATCGCGACCGCGATCGACCCGCGTATCGAGGTCCGGGTCACCGGCACCAGCACCGAATGGACCGCCGAGTTGTCCGAGACCGACTCTGCGGCAAAGGAGCTGTCCGAGGTTGCGGTCGCCAAAGTGAGCGGCGGGGCGACGTTCGAATTCCAGCCGCGGCAATCGCTGCCATTGACCGTGGTCTGACGCGATCCGATCTGTCAAGCCGGCGGCTGTCTCACTTCGGTGACGCAACCGCATCGACCGGGTACCGATGATGTTGTGCCCGATGGCCATAGCGTGACCCGCCGTTATCGTTGACGCTGGCCACCGAATGTTGTCGACGAAAGTATTTGAGTTATGTATGACCCGTTGGGGTTATCGATCGGCACCACAAACTTAGTCGCGGTACGCAACGGCAACCCGCCCGTGTCGCGGCGCGCCGTGCTGACGCTTTTTCCGGACCGCGCGCCGGAACTCGGTGTGCCCGTGAGTAGACCCGGATGTCGACGACACCGGCACGCTGATGACCGGTTTCGTCGAGCGGGTCGGCGGGTCGAAGCCTCTGAAATCCGCGGACGGTTCGAGCCACGACCCGTCGCTGTTGCTGGTCGAGGCGCTGGATGCGTTGATCAACGAGACCGGCGGCGAAGCCGCGACCTCGAATATCACGATGGCCGTTCCGGCGCACTGGGGCGCAGAGGCGTTGCGGGGCATGCAGGCCGCGTTGAACACCCATGCCGACTTCGTCCACGGCGGCATCGCGCCGCGCCTGGTGCCGGATTCGGTTGCCGCGCTGACCGCGCTGAACTCCGATTCCCGCCTGCCCGGCAAGGGTGTTGTCGCGCTGCTCGATTTCGGCGGTGGCGGGACCAGCATCACGCTGGCGGACGCCGCGTCGGACTTCACTCCGATCGCCGACACGCTGCGGTATGAGGACTTCTCCGGCGACCTGGTTGACCAGGCGCTGATGCTGCACGCGTTGGACAACGCGGGCCACGGCAACGGCGTCGATCCCGCCAGCACCGCAGTCGTCGGGCAGTTCGCCGGCCTGCGTGAGGAATGCCGACTGGCCAAAGAGCGGCTGTCCACCGAAGACACCACCGAGCTGGCCCTCGACCTGCCTGGTCAGCGCACCCGTCTGGAAGTAAGCCGGGCAGAGTTCGACGACCTGATCGAAGAGCGGCTCGACGGCTTGTTCGCTGCCTTCGACGATATGTTGCGGCGCAACAGGATTCGCAGCAAAGACCTCGCAGCTGTAGCGATGGCCGGCGGTACGGCCAAGATTCCGGTTGTCGCCCAGCGTCTTTCGTCGCACACCAAGACCTCGGTGATAACCGCCATGCAGCCCGGGCTCGCGACGGCCGTCGGCGCGGTGAAGCTGTCCGCCCGCCAGCCGATCGAGCAGCGAGACGGAGAACGCGAAGAAACCACGATGGCTGCGCTGGTGGGCGCATCGACCGGCGGTTTCGCGACGACGACCAGCGGCCTCGCCACCACCGGCCGCTTCCTTGCGCCCACCGGCGCGCTCGGTACCCCCACCGGCACGTTCGGCGCGTCGACCGGCACGTTCGACATCCCGACCGCCGGTGCGCTGTTCGACGACCCGTCGGAACGGCTGACCGAGCTGGCCTGGTCGCAGGCCGACGATTCCGACGACGAGCCGGTGCTCTACACCGGCGAGCCGTACGACACCGACGACAACCGCGCGACGCCGTCGCAACTGATGCAACTGCCGAAGTATGAGCCGCCCGACGTGGGCCGGGGCCGCGGAACGCGGCTGCCGCAGTTGTTCCTGGGACTCGCCGCGCTGGTCTCGATGGTCGCGATCGGCGGCGTGGCCTTCACGCTGACCAGCAGCAACCGCACGCCGACGCTGCCCAGCAGCACCACCACGGCGCCACCACCGCCGCCGTTGAGCTCGCAGCTTCCGTCGCCGAGCCCGGTGCCGCCGCCTCCGCCCAGCGCGGAGCCGTCGCCGATCGTGGCTCCGCCGCCGACCAGCGAGGCGCCCCCGCCGCCGCCTCCGCCGCCTCCGGTGGCAGACGTACGAGCCGCCGCCTCCGCCGCGAAACGACGGCGCAGGCCACGACGACCGTGCCGCAGCCGACGACCGACGCCGCCGGCAGCGACCACCCCGAGCACGACGCCGCCGCCTCCGCCACCGCCACCACCGACGTCGAGCGTGCCGCCGTCGCCGGCGATGACGACGACGTATCTGAACCTGCCGTTCGTGCCGGTGCCGATCCCGGTCCAGGTTCCCGAAGGCCAGGGTGGGGCGAGCCAGCAGCCGCAGAACCCGTACCAGCAGCAGAACCCCTACCAGCAACAGAGCCCGTACCAGCAGAATCCGTACCAGCAGAGCCCGTACGCGCCGCAGAATCCCTACGCGGGCCCGGGGTACGGCTACTAGGGCGTGGCGCGAGCCGCCCGAAATGCGCACACTGGGTGTATTCGGTGTGAGCAGCCAGGAGGCCGCAATGGACGACGACAAGGTCGGTTCGGATTTGAGCCGGAAGACTTCGAGCACGTGATCCGCGACGCGACCGAGGGCCTCCGCGAGGCACTCGGGGGCTTCGGCCGGTTCTTCACCATGCCCAGCGAGCGGGCCGGGTGGTCGTCGGTCTTCGAGGATCTGTCGCGGCGCACCCGGACCAGGCCGGAAACCGCCGGCGAAGCCGGCGACGGGGTGTGGGCGATCTACACGGTCAGTGCCGACGGCGGCGCGCGCGTCGAGGAGGTCTACGCCTCCGAACTCGAGGCCTTGCGGGCGAACCGGAACAACACCGACGCGACCCGCAAAGTCCGATTCCTGCCCTACGGCATCGCGGTCAGCGTCCTCGACGATTCCGACGAGGCGTCATAAGCCGTTGCGCTGAGCCGCGACGCTGATCACCGGCTGCGGCACGTTCGCGTTCTTTACGCCACAATGGGGACCATGTCCCTACGCCACATTGGCCATGTCCTTTTCGCAGCAGTTGCCATCGTTGGCGGGTTGTTGAGCGCGCCGATGCCGGTCGCCGCTGCGCAACCGTGCCCTGACGTCGAAGCGGTGTTCGCCCGCGGCACCGGTGAGCCGGCCGGCGTCGGCGGCATCGGAGAGCCGTTCGTCGACGAATTGCGCACCGCGATCGGCCCCAAGTCGCTCGACGTGTACCCGGTCAACTACGAAGCCAGCGGCAATTTCTCCGACCGCATCGAGTTCGCCCAGAGCTTCCTCGACGGGGTCAAGGACGCCGGCAGCCATATCGAGGCGACCGCCGCGAACTGCCCCAAGACCAGGATTGTGCTCGGCGGGTATTCCCAGGGCGCGGCCGTGGCCGGCGCCGTCACCTCGGCGTCGGTCCCAGCGGGAGTGCCCGCGGAGTACTTGTCGTTCATGCCCAAGCCGATGCCGCCGGAGATCGCCAACCACGTGGCCGCGGTGACGCTCTTCGGGAAACCGTCGCCGCAGTGGCTGCAGAATTACGGCGCGCCGCTGATCATGGTCGGTCCGCTGTATGTGCCGAAGACCGACGACCTGTGCGCCGATGGCGACACCATCTGCAACGGCGATCCCGGTGGGCTGCCGAGCTTCGCGCACTCGTCGTATCCGGTGAACGGGATGACCGCGCAGGCAGCGGGCTACGCCGCCAGCCACCTGTAGCCGTCAGCCGGGCTGGTCCGCCATGATCGTCGCGAACAATGCGGCCATCTCGTCGGCGGGCCCTCCGGGCACGGTGTAGCCGGCCTCGTCGCGGATCTCGTCGAGATGGTCGCGCACCTGCTCGACAGACAGCGTCGGGACTGTAGAAGCCCTTAGTCCGGCCGATGAAGAACCGGGCGACGTGTCCGGCGCCGACGGTGTAGATCTCGCCGGAGACCGGACAGTCCCGATGCGTCAGGAACGCGGCGACCGGGGCGACCAGCGCCGGATCGAGCTTCTGAAGGTATTGCGCCACAAGATCATCCAGTATCGCCTGAGCGGACGGGTCGTCTGGCTGGCCGGCAGTCTCGACCGAATGCGCCAGCATCCGGGTGTAGGCGATCGGCGCGATCGCGTTGACCTTGATGTTGTGGTCGGCGCCTTCGGCGGCCAGCACCCGGGTCAACCCGACCAACCCGGTCTTCGCCGCGCCGTAGTTGCTCATCCGTTCGGCGCCAAGCAGTCCGGCGGCCGAGCAGGTGTTCAGGATTCGTCCGTAACCCTGCTCGCGCATCAGTTTCCAGGCGGGCCTGGTCACGTGGAACGCGCCCTTCAAATGCACGTCCACCAACGGATCGAGCCGATCGGCGGTGATGTCCTCGAACGGTGCGTCGCGGACGATGCCGGCATTGTTGATCACGATGTCGACACGCCCCCATGCGTGCAGCGCGGAGTCGATAATCGCCTGTCCGCCTTCGGGTGTGGCCACGCTGTGGGTGTCGGCGATCGCCTCACCGCCGTGCCGGCGGATCTCCTCGACGGCCGCGGTCGCCGCGTCGGTGTTCGAGCCCGCTCCCGTCACCGAGCCGCCGATGTCGTTGACCACGACGCGGGCGCCGCGGGAGGCCAACAGCAACGCGTACTGCAAACCCAAACCGCCGCCGGCGCCGGTGATCACCGCAACCTGGTCGTCGAACCGCATGTCGTTGCTCACCAGGTGACCGGCAGTTCTTTCATGCCGTAGATGTCGGCGTCCTTGAACTTCAGCTCATCCGGCGGCACCGCCAGTTGCAGCCCAGGAAGCCGGCGCGCCAACGTGGCGAACGCCACCTGCATCTCGACTCTCGCCAGGTTGGCTCCGATGCACTGGTGGGTTCCGTAGCCGAAAGCGACATGCCCGCGGGCGTTTCGGGCGATGTCCAAAGTCTCTGGGCTATCGACGAACTCGCTGTCCCAGTTCCCGGCGGGCAAATTCATCAACAATCTGTCCCCGGCGCGAATCTGCTGGCCGCCGAGGACGAGGTCTTCGGTCGCTATCCGGTCCACCTGGGCGTGCACGATGGAGAGATAACGCATGAGCTCCTCGACGGCGTTGGCGATGACGGCGGCATCGTCGGTCTGTCCGAGACGCTCGAAGACTTCCGGATGCTCGAGCAGCGCAACGGTTCCCAACGAGATCATGTTGGCAGTGGTTTCGTGGCCGGCCTGCATCATGATCACGGCGTTGACCGCGACGGTGTTGTAGTCGAGTTGGCCGGTCGCGACGTAGTCGGTGATGAGCCGGCTGATCAGGTCGTCGCCGGGGTCGCGCTCCTTACGCGCGACCAACTCCTGGATGTACGCGTACATCTCGATGAAGCCCCGCGCCCGTTCCTCGTCGGTGGAGTTCACGTCCAATCCGGCGGCGGTGTTGTGCTGGAAGAGTTCGAAGATCTTCGGGTGGGACGCCCAGCAGCAGCGCGATCACCATCGATGGCACCGGTAGGCCGAAGTCGCGCACGATGTCGGCGGGCGGGCCCTTGTCGATCATCGCGTCCAGGTATTTGTCGACCAATTCCTGGATCTGCGGCCGCATCGCCTCGGTGCGCCGGAAGGTGAACTGGCTGGTCATCATGCGCCGCAACCGATGATGCTCGGGATCGTCGATCCGCGCGAAAACCACGGGCGCCGTGCTGTCGTTCGCCGCATCGAACAGGTCCGGGAGAGTCTCCGCCGACAACCGCGGGTCGACCAGCGCGGCCCTGATGTCCTGGTAGCGGCTCACCGACCACACCTGTTGGCCGTTCCACATCGCCCGCTGAAGGCCGGACTCTTTTCGCCAACCGGCGAATTCGGTCGGCGGAGCGAGCGGGCAGCGCGCCTCGCGGCGCGCTGGAATCACGGGCAGATCGGAAGTCGTTGAGGTCACCGGCGTTTCCCGTTAAGTGTCAGTTGGCTGTCAATTGCACGAGCGTAGAGCTCACCTAAATGGCAGTCAACAGTCAGTTACGCTGAGGCCATGACCGCGGTGTCTGACCGGCCGCTGCGCGCCGATGCCGCGCGTAACGCTGAGCGCATCCTGCGTGCCGCGCGGGATGTCTACGGCGAGCTCGGGCCGGAGGCGCCGATCGAAACGGTTGCCCGTCGGGCCGGGGTCGGCGAGCGCACGCTCTACCGCAGGTTTCCGACCAAGGGAGTGCTCGTCCGGGCCGCCCTGGACCAATGCATCGCCGAGGACCTCACGCCGACGATCGAGGCCGTACGCGGCGCCGACGATCCGCTGGAGGGTCTCGCCCAGCTGATCGAGGCGGCGATCTCGCTGGGCGCGCGCGAACACAACCTGTTGACTGCGGCGCGCAGAGTTGGGTCGCTGACTTCTGACATCTCGGCCTCGCTGAATGAGGCGCTCAACGAGCTCGCCCGTCGTGGCCAGCAGGCCGGTGTCGTCCGGGCCGATTTGGTGGCTGACGATCTACCACGCCTGATCGCGATGCTGCACAGCGTGCTGTGGACGATGGAATCGCACAGTGACGGCTGGCGTCGCTACGTCGCGCTCATACTGGACGCGATATCGGCGGAAGGACGTCGACCGCTGCCCCCGGCAGCCAGACTTCGTTACGCGCCCGAGTCGACTGCCTGGCCTATCGACGGGGTGCGGCCGTAGACGAAGTTGCGAGCGGTATGAGGCGTAAAGCAACTGACTATTCGCATTTCATCACTCGGTAGATCAACGGATTTTCGGGCGACCCTTCGCACTACGCCCGCGCCAATGATGTAGGGCATCAGCCAAACTGCATCGGCAAGCTGGTCGGTCCACTCATGCCGAGCAACGGCTTCCACGGCGGCGATCCGACTCGCCGTGGATTCGGCAGGCGGTGGGCGAGGATCTTGAGCGCTTCGGCGAGTTCGCGTCGCGCCAGGTTGGCGCCGAGGCAGTAGTGCACCCCGCCGCCGAACGTCAGGATCGGCGGTGGCGCGTCGCGGGTGATGTCGAAGCGGGTCGGATCGTCGTAGACGGCGCTATCGCGATTGGCCGCGTAGGTGTTCACCAAGATGAAAGTGCCTGCGGGGAAGGTGTAGTCGCTGATCGTGACGTCGTCGGTGACGCTGCGCACCGTGCTGCACATCGACGGCGAATGTCGCATGGTTTCCTCGACGGCGCGCATTGCCAGCTCGGGTTGGTCGCGCAGCAGCGCCCACTGCTCGGGGTGATCGCACAGCACCTGCATGGAGCCGCCAGTTGGCTGCGGGTGGTGTCGGTGCCGGCCACCAAAATGCTGAACGCCAACATGCGCAACTCGCCGGCATTGAGGCGGTCTCCCGCATCTTCGATGCCGATCAGCTCAGACAGCAGATCTTCGGTCAGGTGTCGACGCCTGTCCGCGACCATGTCGTCGATGTAGTCGTCGAACTCGCCCCACGCCTTGAGGATGACGGGCTCTTCCTCGGTGAGATCGCAGTCGAAGCTGACGATCTTGAAGATGTCCTCGGCCCACCGTGAGAACTGTTGCCAGTCCTCGCGAGGTGCACCGAGCAACGCGCAGATGATCGGGATGGGATACGGCCGTGCGATGTCCGCGACGAATTCGCAGCGGCCCGAGTCCGCGACGCGATCGATGAGTTCGTTGACGACGGTGTGGATCGTGTCGTCCATGCCCGCCGTCGCCCGCGGCGTGAAAGCTTTGGACACCAGGCTGCGCAGTCGGCGGTGTTCGTCGCCTTCCATGTTCAAGATGCTGCGGGTGACTCTGTCCCACAACGGTCCCGACGTGATCCCGTGGGCGGAGAGATGAATCCCCGGTGGGATGACGAACCGTGGATCACGAAGCACCGTCCGGGCAAGTTCGTACGAGAGTACCTCGGGGCCAATGGGTCCCAATGCGATCGGCGCCTTTTGCTGGGCTGCCTGGAACTGCGGATAGATCTGCTGCGGGGTGTCGGTCAGGTCATAACTCAGGGTGGGTAGTCCGGCGTCGAAAACACTCGGCCTGGCCGCGTCAACGGTCACGACATCTCCTAGCTGCTGGCTTCGTCACGGGATATTGGTCGACAGCAAGGTCAGCGGAAGGCCGAATACCGACAGGTCGATTTCGTCGAGATACGAACCCTCACCGGAAAAGCTCTGCCGGAAGCGAGTTTTCGACCCGTAGCGTTCGGTGACGGCTTCCGCGTCGGACGCCCCCGGGACGCGGAGCACCACGGTGTACACGCCGTCGCCGTTGCGCTTCACGAATTCACTGACGGATGCCGCCACTTCGGCGGTCGCACCGGGGATCGCGCTGATCAGTTCGACACCGCCGTTCCAATCCAAATGAACCGTCAAACCGAGTTCGGTCAGCTCGGTGTTCTCGAAGCTGAAGCCGAGTTCGGTGAACATCTGCGCCACGCGCCGCCTGCCGTTCCGGCGCGACGGCGAACACGACGTGATGAAGCTGCGTCTCTCGTGTCGTTCAGACATTGACGACTCCACGCGGAAGTAGCAGTGGCAGATCGTTATAGGTCGCTATGCCGGGTGGCGCGGCGACGACGGCCGGTATCGCGGTGATGGCCGGCACGGCTGTGATGGTCAGACCGAGCAGGATGTATTCCTCGATCGTCTCGGCGACGAAATCTGCGGGCGGCTCGAACGCCAGGGTTGTCTTGATCGTCGGTCGGCCTTCGACGGTGATGTTGTATCCGAAGCCCATCGTCCATGTGGGCTCCAGCGATTGGCCCTTGGTCCACACCCCGCGTACCTCGACGACGTCACGCTCACCGACAAAGCCCTTCCAGCTCACGTCAATTCCCGCCACGCAACCCTTGGCGATGACCCAATCCCCGGGAAGGTGGACGTCTTCGGTGGCTTCGGCATACTCGGCCTCGCAACGAATCTCGTCGAGCTCGACCCCCAGCGCATCGGCGACGATGAGGACGGCCTCGCGGAAGATCCCCGACCCCTCCTCGGTCACCGCCAACAGGTCCGGGTAGTCGATCGGGTATCCGAACCCCATGATCTTCTCGGTCTCCGGCGAGTTGTAGATCGTGGTGTCAAACGATTCCACGATGCGCACCCGGTCGATCCTGTCCGAGAGCCCGGCCGAAACGATCGCGAAGAGCTCGATGAAGCCGGGGTTCAGGCCACTGCCGAAGATCGTCGACCCACCGAGTTCGCAGGCCTTCGAGGATGCGTTCGCGCCCGTCGCCGAGTCGATGGCCGGTGATGAACTCGGACGTGGTGACAACGTTGATGCCCGCCTCGAGAATGCGGACCAGATCGTCGACGTTGGCGAACATCTGGTTGTACACCACGCAATCGGGCTTGAGTGCGATCAGGGCGTCGATGTCGTCGGTGGCCAGCACGCCGAGTGGTTCGATTCCGCACAACTCCCCGACGTCGCGCCCGACCTTGTCCGGCGACCACGCGTAGCATCCGACAAGCTCGAGTAGCGAGTTCTCGACGATTGCGTGTACCGACTTCGTACCGATGTTTCCCGTCGTCCACTGAACTACTCGAAAGGTCATGTGGCTGTTCTCTTTCCAGGACTGAAGACGACGGGAATCCTTCGGAATCCTCTCGTTACGGAGTTGCCGT
>CAVWLG010000023.1:0-91620 GCA_963755805.1 uncultured Actinomycetota bacterium | reverse complement strand
ACAGCACGGTCAGCAGCACGTTGCGTTCCAGCGACTGCGCTTCGTCGACGATCACGAAGGAGTCGTGCAGCGAGCGACCGCGGATGTGGGTCAGCGGCAGCACCTCGAGCATGCCGCGGGACAGCACTTCTTCGAGCACCGCGGGGCTGGCCAGTCCTTCGAGGGTGTCGAAGACGGCCTGGGCCCACGGACCCATCTTTTCGCTCTCGCTGCCGGGCAGGTAGCCGAGCTCCTGGCCGCCGACCGCGTACAGCGGGCGGAACACGACCACCTTGCGCTGCGTGCGTCGCTCCAGCACGGCTTCCAGCCCGGCGCACAGCGCCAGCGCCGACTTGCCGGTGCCGGCCTTGCCGCCCAGCGACACGATGCCCACCGACTCGTCGAGCAGCAGATCCAGGGCCACCCGCTGTTCGGCGGAGCGTCCGCGCAGCCCGAAAACCTCGCGGTCGCCGCGGACCAGCTGGACCTGCTTGTGCGCGTTCACCCGGCCGAGCGCATGCGAGCTGCCGGCCAGCAGCCGAATACCGGTGTGGCACGGCAGGTCTCGCGCACCCTCCAGGTCCACCTCGCCGTCGGCGAACAACGCGTCGATGTCGTCGGCGCTGGTTTCCAGCTCCGTCATCCCGGTCCAGCCGGACACCACGACGTCCTGCGCGTGGTACTCGTCGGCGGGCAGGCCCACCGCGCCCGCTTTGACGCGCAGCGGAATGTCCTTGCTGACCAACGTGACTCGCTTGCCCTCGGCGGCGAGATTGGCGGCGCAGCACAGGATGCGGGAGTCGTTGGTGTCGGTGCGGAACCCGGCCGGCAGCACGGCTGGGGTCGCTGTGGTTGAGCTCGACGTGCAGCGTACCGCCTTGTGTCCCAACCGGAATGGGCTGATCGAGCCGCCCGTGCTCGATCCGGAGATCGTCGAACAGGCGCAGCGCCTGGCGGGCGAACCAGCCCAGCTCGTGGTGGTGGCGCTTGGCCTCCAGCTCACTGATCACCACCAGCGGAACCACCACTTCGTGTTCGGCGAAGCGGGAGCAGGCCCACGGATCGGACAGCAACACCGACGTGTCGAGCACGTAGGTCCTGATGGTGTCCTGTGAAACCGCCGGGGAATCAGTCACGAGCGCTCCTCGAGCTCATCGCCCGGCTCGCTGCCGCATGCGGGTGGTGGCCCCACCGCCACCCATGCGCGCGAAGCGTTCTCACCGGGCTGGATGCCCGTGCGGCCCGCACGGACGATTCGGCGGGGGCCGCGGCGTAAGGACCGGGGCCGGCGGTCCTTTCGAGGTTGAGTCGAGAGGCGCCGCCCGGATAGCAGAGCATGTCGCTAGCCATCGACAGCGACGCTACTCTCGTCGGCGCATGTGCGCCGTGCAGGCGCGCCGACGACGATGAACCCGCCGATGTGGCTAGCTGATGACGAACTGCCGCAGCGCGGGCTCGTCGGCCACGCCCCACGCGGTGATGCGGTCGGAGATGACCTGACGCAGTTGGTCGGGGCCGAAAATGCCTGCGTCGGCGACGATTCGCACGCTTGTCGGCGTAGGCGTCGATGTCGGCGCCGATGACGTCGATCTCGGCCGCGCGCGCGGCGATGGCGGCGATCGTTTCGTCGCGGCTGTAGGTCAGCAGGTGCGCGACCAGGTTGGCGAAGAACTCCTCGTGCCGCACTTCGTCGCGGGCGATGTGGGCGATCAGGCCGGCCAGCACCGGCTCCTCGATCTGCGCCGCCAGGTTGTTGCAGAAGACCGCGCTGGACGCCCTCGAAGAGAGCCATGAACACCAGCGTCTCGATCTTGGAGTACTGGCTGGCGCGATAACCCTTCGACGACACGTGCTCGAAGCGGACGTCCTCGTTGGCGGTCGGATCGATCTCGCGGGTCACCACGAAGTACTCGCGCAGCGCGATCGCGTGCAGGTGCTCCTCGGCGGTCCAGCGGCCGATCCACTGATGCCAGTTGAGTTCGAGGATGAAGTGCTCGACGAGTTCGCGGTGATAGCCGGCCAGGTTGTCCTTGGTGATCAGCAGGATCTCGCACGCGTCGGTGATGGCTTTCGGCAACGTCACCTGCGACGCGTCCCAGTCCCGCCCGCCGAGGAAGGCGAAGTTCTCACCCTGCTCGAACGGCACGAAGTCGTGCGCGAACCAGATCTGCTCGGTACCGATGTGACGATCGAGGTTCTCGCCGACCACCGGATCGAGTTCGAGCATCAGTGCGTCAGGGACGGGTTTGACGGCCATAAAAGTAACTGTAACCCGTGGACACAGGTTTCGTAAAATCCCCGCGTTGGCGTTTCGCCGGCCGGACGGTTAGACCAGCGACCAGTCTTCGAGGCCGTCGTACAGCGGAAACTCCCTGGCCAGACGGGTCACGCGGTCACGCAGGGCCGACACGTCAGCCGCGGTGCCCGCCGCCAGCGCGGTGGCGATGATGTCGGCGACCTCGCTGAACTCGGCGTCGCCGAAGCCGCGGGTGGCCAGCGCCGGGGTGCCGACCCGCAGGCCCGACGTCACCATCGGCGGCCGCGGGTCGTTGGGCACGGCGTTGCGGTTGACGGTGATGCCGACCTCGTGCAGCAGGTCCTCGGCGGCCTGACCGTCCAGCGGCGAGTCGCGCAGGTCGACCAGCACCAGGTGGACGTCGGTGCCGCGGCTGACCACCGAGACGCCGGCCTTGGCGACGTCAGCCGCCAGCAGTCGCTCGGCGAGGATCCGGGCGCCGGACAGCGTGCGCTGCTGCCGCTCGGCGAATTCCGGGGTGCCGGCGATCTTCAGCGCGACCGCCTTGGCGGCGATCACGTGCATCAGCGGTCCGCCCTGCTGGCCGGGGAACACCGCGGAGTTGATCGACTTGGCGTATTCCTGCTTGCCCATGATCAGCCCGGACCGCGGGCCACCCAGCGTCTTGTGCACGGTGGTCGACACGATGTCGGCGTGCGGCACCGGCGACGGGTGCAGTCCGGCCGCGACCAGACCGGCGAAGTGCGCCATGTCCACCCACAGCTTGGCGTCGACCTCGTCGGCGATCGACTTGAACGCGGCGAAGTCCAGGATCCGCGGGTAGGCCGACCAGCCGGCGACGATCACCTTCGGACGGAACTCCAGCGCCTGGGCGCGCACGCGCGTCCATGTCGATCAGGTGGCTGGTGGCGTCGACGCCGTAGAAGGCGTTCTCGTAGAGCTTGCCGGAGAAGTTGAGCTTCATGCCGTGGGTGAGGTGACCGCCGTTGGCGAGGTCGAGGCCCAGCAGCCGCTCCCCCGGCGACATCAGCGCGTGCAGCACCGCGGCGTTGGCCTGAGCACCCGAGTGCGGTTGCACGTTGGCGAAGTCGGCGCCGAACAGCGCCTTGGCCCGGTCGCGGGCGATGTTCTCCACCACGTCGACGTACTCGCAGCCGCCGTAGTAGCGGCGGCCGGGCAGACCCTCGGCGTACTTGTTGGTCAGCACGCTGCCCTGGGCCTGCAGCACCGCGCGCGGCACGAAGTTCTCCGAGGCGATCATCTCCAGCGTGTCGCGCTGGCGACCAAGCTCTTTGCCGAGCAGTTCGGCGATGTCGGGGTCGACATCGGCCAGCGGCGCGGACATGACGGAGGACACAGAGGACTTGGTACGGGCGTCGGGTGCGGCAGTCACGCCCGCCAGTCTATCGAGCTACGCGCTCTGAATCGTCGACGGACTTGGCCCGCATCTCCCGCCTCCTCCTCATCGCGCTACGCGCTCTGAATCGTCGACGGGATCAACGGCTCGTCGAGCAACCGGCCGAACCGCTCGACAACCCCCATCCCGGTGGGGCGGTCGTCCAGCCAGCCGCGCAGCAGCCGGTATCCCTCGACGTAGGTGCTGGTGTACGCGCGCCACAGCGGCGAAGACAGAAACCGCAGCATCTGCCGGGCCCGGGTGTCGTTGACCAGCAGCCAGCGCCGCAGGAACTCCGCGACCTCGTCGGCGTCGCGGTGCTCGTCGTGCAGCATCAACGCCGCGTCCTGACGCACACCGGCCAGCGCCGCCGACGCCTCGGATACCGCCTCGGCGCGCTCGCCATCGAAGCGCAGCCCGAGGTCGGCGTAGATCTCGCCTGCCCAACTCCCCCAGCCCGAGCCGATCGCCGCGTACAGCGCCAGGTCGGCCAGGCCCTCGGCCATCAGGCATTGCGGGGTGTTGACCAGGAAGATGGTCTGCTCGGCCTGGCCCTTGCGGTTGACCAACCCAGCCTCTTTGCGGCAGTGCTCGGTGTGGTGTCCGGGGTAGGACTCGTGGGCCACCAGCCGGGGCAGGTTGGACATCAGTTGTTTGAGGTCGGCGTTGACTGCCACCGTCGAGCGGTAGTCGCCCAGGTAGTAGTTGAAGCCCGACCACGGCTTGTCGGTCACCACCTGGTAGTCGACGGTCTCGGTGTCGGGCAGCGGATATTCGGCGCGGACCCGGTCGCGCAGCGCGCTGGAGAAGGCTTCGATGCACGCCGCCAACCGCTCGGGCGGGATTTCCTCGCCGACGCGATGCGCTTCCATCCGGTCGGCCAGCGGGCCGGTGCCGCCCAGCGCCTCGTCGAGCCGGGCGTGCGCCTGGCGGTAGGTGTCCGTGTCGCCCTTGCTGATGTGCACGTCGAAGTAGGCGTGGACCTCGTCGACGAACCCGATGTCTTCGCCGGCGAACTTGCGGGCGGCGCACTCCAGCGCACGCAGGTGAGCGCCCACATACTCGGCGCGCTGCTGGTCAAATCCGTTGCGCCGCGGCACATCCGGCAACGCGGCTATCAGCCGCCCGGCTTGCCGGACCAGATCGGCCGGGTCGGGCGCGGGCTCGGCCGCCACGCTCTGGCGCAACGCCGGGTCGCCGGTGAAGGCGTCGACGTAGCCCGACTCGATCCGGTCGAAACGCAAACCGAGTAGCAGGTACTCACGGATCAGCACGTCAGGGTCCACGCCTGCTGAGTCTATTTGCCCGGCTCCTCCGCCGAGGCGCGGCTCGTCGCCGCGCGGTCTATTTCCCGCTCCGCCGCAAGGCGGCATCGTCGTGTACCCAGCCGCCCACGACGCAGCAAAGGCTGCAAGACTGACTGCCATGCCGCGGCCCAGCGAGCCGAGCCCCTATGTGGAGTTCGATCGACGTCAGTGGCGCGCGCTCCGTATGTCGACGCCGCAGCCGCTGACCGAAGAGGAAGTCGTCGGTCTGCGCGGCATCGGCGAGCAGGTCAACCTGCGCGAGGTCGAAGAGGTCTACCTGCCGCTGGCACGGCTCCTGCACCTGCAGGTCGCGGCCCGCCAAGGGCTGTTCTCCGCCACCGCCGAGTTCCTCGGTGAGCCACAGCAGGCCCCCGACCGTCCGGTGCCGTTCATCATCGGCGTGGCCGGCAGCGTGGCAGTCGGAAAGTCGACGACGGCCCGTGTGCTGCAGGCGCTGCTGGCCCGCTGGGACCACCACCCGCGCGTCGATCTGGTGACCACCGACGGGTTCCTCTACCCCAACGCCGAGCTGGGCCGACGAAACCTGATGCACCGCAAAGGCTTTCCGGAGAGCTATGACCGACGGGCGCTGATGCGGTTTGTCACGTCGGTGAAGTCGGGATCGGACTACGTGTGCGCGCCGGTGTACTCACACCTGCACTACGACCGGGTGCCGGACGCCAAGCAGGTGGTCCGCCACCCCGACATCCTGATCCTCGAAGGTCTCAACGTCCTGCAGACCGGACCGACGCTGATGGTGTCGGACCTGTTCGACTTCTCGCTGTATGTGGACGGGCGGATCGAGGACATCGAGCAGTGGTACATCTCGCGGTTCCTGGCGATGCGCTCGACGGCGTTCGCCAACCCCGCGTCGCACTTCCACCACTACGCGGGGCTGACCGACCAGCAGGCCGAGATCGCCGCCCGCGACATCTGGCGTTCGATCAACCGGCCCAACCTGATCGAGAACATCCTGCCCACCCGGCCGCGCGCCACCCTGGTGCTGCGCAAGGACGCCGACCACTCCATCAACCGGCTGCGGCTACGCAAGCTCTAGATCGCCAACAGGCCGATGCGGGGACGCACACCGCAACCTCTGACGGCGGCGCCCCGCACCGGCGGGACGGGAGTCACGCCGGCAGGCGGCGCACTCCGAGGTATTGCAGGTAACCCATCAGGGCGAAATAGCCGCCGATGACCAGCGTCGCGGCGACACCGGTCTCGGTCAGCGGCAGCACTCCGACGGCAACCACGACGAGCGTCGCCACCGTCAGCACGATGTTGCCGCCGATCAGGCCCACTCCGACGCGGCGCAGGTCGGATGCCGCGGCGAGTGCGTACGCCGCCAGGCCGCCCAGCACCAGCAGGGCGCCACCGCTGAATTCGGCGACAGAACTCAGGCCGGTCAGCGATGAGAGCGGATCCGCCATCAGGGCGATGAAGAGGCCGAGCGCGCCGCTCAGCGTTGCGTCGAGTCGCATGGCGAACCGCAACAGGGAGTCGGTCGAGTCGTTGAAGGGCCGGGTGGCCAGTGGAGTAACAGCGGTCATGTCGGAACTCCTTGGGATATCGGGTCGAACACCTCTGAGCCTGCCGTTCTGGGACTGCCAGATCGACGCCAGGCACTGCCAGGCACTGCCATGCGCAGGTCAACGGAGTGATCTAGGCCACGTATTCCATGCCTAGCTGGGCTAACCAGCCTGTGCGGCTAGCTGGAGACGGAAACCCGGCCCCGCAGATCGGCGGCGATCAGCTTCGCGGCGGCGTTCTGCCAGTTGTGCAGCGAGCGTTGCGGCACGTCGGTGACGAACCATTGCCACGCCTGCCGGGCGGTCGGGTCCAGGCCCGCGGCAGTGGCGTTCTGGGCGTATGCGCGCACACCGACGACGTACGGAAAGTACAGCGAGTTGTAGTGCCGCCATTGCTCGCTGGTGCCGAAGTCACCGCCGTCGCGGGGCTTCAGCGCCGCGATCCGATCGGCCAGCAGTGCCTTGAGTTCGATGGCCCGCTCCAACGGCTGATCCGGGGCGCCGCGCGCGGCCAGTCGCTCATCGATCGCGGACAGCGCCGTCAGAGGGTTGGCGACCAGCTTGGACAGGTCGCCGTAGTGACCCAGCGCGCGGCGGGTCAGCCGGGCGAACGTGTCGTCATCGAAGCCTTCCAGCGGATCGGCCAGCCGCAGCGGCAGCGCGGACTGGGTGCGCCGCAACGTCTCTCGATCAGCGCGCAGCAACGGCGCCCGCGAGAAGACCAGCCGGTCGAGCAGGCCCGCCAGCGGATCGGCCAACACCTGCACCGACGCTGCGATGGCCAGGCTGGTGAACAGCAGGACGGTCAGCGCGATCTGCGCGGTGCTCTGCCGGCGGGTCAACTCGATCGCGATCAGCATCTGGCCACCGATCAGCGCGACCACCATGCCGGTGCCGGTGAACGAGCGCAGCATGTCGGCCCGCAGCGCCTGACCCTCGTCGAACGCGTCCCACAGCGCCACCGCCACGCCGAGGCTCAGCACGTCGCAACTCGTCGACGCCAAGGCCAGCCAACTGGGCACCACACCCAGCGGAATGATCAGGATCGCGTTGGCCAGCGCGAAGAACATCGTCGCGGTGACGATCAACCCGACCAGCGGGATTTTCCGCGTCCGGTGTCGCAGGGCCGCGAACATCGCGCCCAGCGTGGACAACGAGATCACCGCACACATCACCACGTGGCCGAGCCGCAGCGGCCCCTCGACGTGGCCGGCCAACGTCGCACCGACCAGGGTCAGCGCGGCGACGACGCCGACCAGAACGATCTCGCCGGTGCGTGACCGGTCGTTGTCGTCAGCCCGGGCGATCTCGAGCAGCACCGCGAACCAGGCCACACCGGGCACGGCGACCAGATAGATCTCCACGTGGCCGAGCAGCGCGGACTGCGTCACCAACCGGACCGCGTCCAGGGCGACCGCCATCGCGAAACTGCACAGGCCCACCGCGGAGAACGCGAGCACCGGCTTACGCGGGTTGCGGGCCAACAAATACAGCCCCAGCCACCAACTCAGCGAGAACACCAACGCCGAGAGCGCAGCCATATCTCAGTGTGGCATGCCGCTAGAACGTCGGCGGCAACCCGCTGCACCCGGCTGGGACATTGCGCCGCACTTGCGATTGCCTAGCCGCCGTAGCGGCGGTGTCGGTGGCTGTAATCACGCAACGCGCGCAGGAAGTCGACCCGGCGGAACGCCGGCCAGTGCGCTTCGGTGAACCACATCTCCGAATAGGCGCTCTGCCAGAGCAGAAAACCGGAAAGTCGCTGCTCCCCCGAGGTCCGGATCACCAGGTCGGGATCGGGCTGCCCCGAGGTGTAGAGGTTCTCCGAAATCGCCTCAACCGTGACGGCTTCGATGAGTTCTTCGCCGCTGGCTCCGTTGGCAAGTTGCTTGCCGAGCAGCCCGCGCACCGCGTCCGTGATTTCCTGGCGGCCGCCGTACCCGACCGCCACGTTGACGTGGAAGCCCACGGTGGCAGTGCCCGCTGTACCTTCTACGGCGCCTCGTACCCGTTGTGCGGGCTCTTCGCCGATGAGCTCCAGGTCCCCGACGGTGCGCACGCTCCAGCCATTGGCGGGTGCGCAGATCTCCTCGACGACGTCGGTGATGATCTCGATCAGCGCGGCCAGCTCGGCTGGATCCCGACGCAGGTTTTCGGTGGAAAGCAAGTAGACAGTGGCCATTTCGATGCCGGCTTCCTGGCACCAGCGCAGCATTTCGGCGATTTTGGCCGCGCCCATCCGGTAGCCGTAGCTGACGTCGTCGTAGCCGGCGTCACGCGCCCAGCGCCGGTTGCCGTCGCACAACACGGCGATGTGTCGCGGCAGCGCAGACTTCGATGCGGCCAGTCCTTGCCGCAGCCGCAACTCATAGATCCGATACAGAGGTTCCTTTAAGCGCGGCGGGATGATCTCCACAGGGACCAAGATTACTGTGGGCGCAAGAGCTCGACGGCGATCCTGCCGCAACTCATGGAGGCCTGTTGATTCGCCAGACCGACGTCGCGACCAAGGCTGACGGGACGGACGCCCATCACGGGGTCGGCGACGTTGCCGAACACTTTGTCGGCGGCGTCAAGGACACCGCCCAGGCGCTGGTGAAGCCGCGGGCGCGCGGGTGGATACATCTGGTGTCGGCCGTCGTCGCGGTCGCCGCGGGCGCCTCGCTGATCTCGGTGTCCTGGCCGTTGGCCGGGTTCAAGGCGGGCATGGCGACGTTCATCTACACCGGCGCAGTGGTGGGGATGTTCACCACCAGCGCGGTATACCACCGGGTCAACTGGACATCAGTCAAAGCTCGCACCTGGATGAAGCGGCTCGACCACTCGATGATCTTCGTGCTGATCGCCGGCACCTACACACCGTTCGCGATGCTGGCGATGCCGCATGACGCAGGCCTGCTGGTGCTGTGGATCGTCTGGGGCGGCGCCCTGGCCGGGGTGTTGCTCAAGATGTGCTGGCCCACCGCGCCGAGCTGGGTCGGTGTCCCGCTGTATCTGATGCTCGGCTGGGTGTCGGCGTTCTACATCGCGATGATCCTGCACAACGCCGGGGTGACCGCGATGGTGTTGCTGGCCGTCGGCGGCGCGCTGTACAGCATTGGCGGCATCATGTATGCGCTGCATTGGCCCAACCCGTGGCCGAGGACATTCGGCTATCACGAGTTCTTTCACGCCTGCACCGCGGCGGCCGCGATCTGCCACTACATCGCGATCTGGTTCGCGGTCTTCTGACGGCGGCTTTACAGCTGCCTGGCGTTCTCCGGTGACCAGTAGGCCTTCATCGCGGCGATCTTGCCGTCGCCGTCGAAAACCATCACGTCGATCGGCTCGATAACCATCCGGCTGTCGCCGGCGGAGACGGTCAACTTGAAGTGGAAAGCCGCCTCATGACCGGCCACCCGCAGCGTCACCAGCTCGCATTCGCGCTGCACGTTTTCCACCGCGGAGTAGAAGCCGTGGATTGCCTGCCGGCCGATGTGTACCTCGCCGCCGACCGGGTCCTCGACGGTGGCGTCGTCGGCGTACAACTCGACCAGATCATCCGCGGTGCCCTTGGCGATCAGGCTGATGTAGCGGTTGACGGTCTCGGTGATGTGTTCTGCACTCGGCATGGGAGGCAGGCTACCGCGCGGCTGATTTCCCACCCCCTCCTCGGGCCGATTCGCGGCCCGCATCGTCACCGTGCGAGCGCAGCTGCCAACTCCGCGGCGCTGGTGACCGGCAGATCGCAGACCTGACCGCGGCACACGTAGGCGGCATCCGCGCCGGCGACCCGGTCGCGACCGGCCAGCAATTCCGAGGAGTCCACCGCACCGCCGACGACGATCGCACCGCCGGGTGCCAGCAGCCGGGCGTCGGCCAGCAGCGGCGAGGACGGGCCAGAGCAGGCCACCGCGATCTGCAGCGGTCCGCGAACGGCGGCTTCGGCGACGGCCAGCCAATGGCCGGCCGATCGCGGCGCGCGAGCCAGCAGTGGCGAATGCGCTTGCAGCGCATCGGCTGCCGCCTGCCGATAGCGCTCGGCACCGGTGAGATGCGCGGCGGTCAACAGCGCCTCGGCGATCGCGGATGCGCCCGACGGCGTGGCGCCGTCGTACGGGTCGGCGGGCCGCAGCAGCAATTGCTCGCCATCGTCGGCGCTGTCGAACCAGCGGCCGGGGTTGTCGGGATCGGCGAAGTGCGCCAACGCAGTGTCGAGCAGATCGGTGGCGGTGGCCAGCCAGCCGGCCGCACCACTCAGCTGATACAGCGCGAGCAGGCCGGTGGCCAGCATCGCGTGGTCTTCCAGGATCGCGGCGCTGTCGCCGACCCGGCCGCCCAGGCTGGCCCGTCGCAGCCGGCCGTCCACCAGATGCAGGGCGGTCAGCGCTGTCGCGCAATCGGCTGCGGCGTCGGCCAATTCGGGCGCGGCCAGCGCCACACTGGCCTCGGCCAGCGCGGTGATCGCCAGGCCGTTCCAGGCGGTGACGATCTTGTCGTCGCGGCCCGGCTGGGGCCGGGTCAGCCGGGCGGCCAGCAGCGCGGCGCGGACGCGCTCGAAGCGGTCTGGGTCTCCCGCGTCGACGAGCCGTTGCAGCACCGATGCGCCGTCCTCGAATGTGCCCGCGGCTGTCACGCCGAAAGCCGAAGCGGCCCAACGCCCGTCGTCGTCACCGAGCACCTCGACGAGCTGGTCGGGTGTCCAGACATAAGTCGATCCCTCGCGGCCGTCGGCGTCGGCGTCCAGCGACGAGGTGAACATGGCGCCGTCACGCAGTTCGTCGAGCAGAAACCGCGCGGTCTCGGCGGTGACGCGGCGCGCCAGCGGGTCGCCGGTCCGCCGGGCCCAATGCGCGTAGGCACGCAGCAGCAACGCATTGTCGTACAGCATCTTCTCGAAATGCGGTACCACCCAAGCGTTGTCGACGCTGTAACGGGCGAATCCACCGGCCAGTTGGTCGTATATCCCGCCGCGGGCCATCGCGGTCGCGGTGCGTTGGACTGCGGCCAGCACCTGCGGTGAGCCGGTGCGCTCCCAGTGCCGCAGCAGGCCTCGAGTAACGCCGACGGCGGGAATTTCGGTGCGCCACCGAACCCGCCGCGGGCGGTGTCCTCGTCCTGCAGGACCGCGGCAACGGCGTGGTCGCAGAGCGCCGGGTCGACCTGCGGACCCTGGCCGGGCAACGCGGAAGTCATCGCCCGCAGTTCCCCGGCGATCTGGTCAGACGACTGCTCGACGTCGCCGCGGCGGTCTCGCCAGGTTTCGGATACCGCCGAAAGAAGTTGCAGGAAAGCCGCTTTGGGATAGTAGGTGCCGCAGAAGAACGGCCGCCCGTCGGGCGTCAGGAAGCACGTCATGGGCCAGCCGCCCTGCCCGGTCAGCGCAACGGTGGCGTTCATGTAGACGGCGTCGATGTCGGGCCGCTCCTCGCGGTCCACTTTGATGCAGACGAAGCCGTCATTCATCGCCGCGGCCACCTCGTCGTCCTCGAACGACTCATGTGCCATCACGTGACACCAGTGGCAGGCCGCGTAGCCGATCGAGAGCAGGATCGGCGCATCGCGTCGCGCGGCGTCGGCCAGTGCTGCGGGCGACCACTGCTGCCAGTGCACCGGGTTGTCGGCGTGCTGGCGAAGGTAGGGGCTGGCGGCCCCAGCGAGCTGGTTAGCCCCCGGGCTCATGGCGCTGCTCCTCCTCATCGCTGCGCTGCCGCTCCGCTCTGCATCGTCGTCAGCGCGGCTCATGCGGTGGCTGATCGATCGTGCCGTCATCGACGGCCTGATCCGCCTCGGGGTGCTGCGGGTCGAAGGACTCCGGCAGCTTCTTGAGGTGCCGGTTCATCGAGCGCACCAGAAACACCACGCTGATCAGCAGCAGCACCACGAGGAGCAAGCCGAACGGGCTGGCCTTGCCGAAGTCCGGTCCGCTGTTGTGCGGCCCCTCCTCGGCCAGCAACGCCAACGCGGCCAGTTGAAGATGCGTCACAGCTCGTCCTCGATTCCGGCGAACAGGTCGGTCTCTGGCAGCCGCACCGGAACACGCGAGCGGGCCAGCTCGAATTCTTCGGTCGGCCACAGCTCCTGCTGCCACGAGATCGGCGCGGCGAAGAAGTCCCCCTTCGGATCGATCTGGGTGGCGTGCGCACGCAGTGCGTCGTCGCGCTGACTGAAGTACGCCGAGCACTCGATGCGCGTCGTCACCCGGTCGGCGTGCACATCGTGCGCGGGATCCCAGTGTTTGAGCCACTTCTCGAACGGGCCGGTCTGCCCGCGCTTGGCGAACTCATCCTGCAGCCTCTGCATCCGCTGCCGCAGAAATCCGTGGTTGTAGTACAGCTTGGGCACCGTCCACACCGGGCCCGCGTCCGGGAACCGCCGATAGTCGCCCGCGGCTTCATAGGCGGCCACCGAAACCTGGTGGCAGCGAATGTGATCGGGGTGTGGGTAGCCGCCGTTCTCGTCGTAGGTGGTCATCACGTGCGGCCGGAATTCGCGCACCACCCGGACCAGCGCCTCGGTGGAGATCTCCAGCGGCGCCAGCGCGAAGCAGTCCTCCGGCAGCGGCGGAGGCGGGTCGCCTTGCGGCAGGCCGGAATCGATGAAGCCCAGCCAGGTGTGTTCGACGCCGAGGATCTCGGCCGCCTTGGCCATCTCGTCGCGACGGACATCCGCGATCCGGCCGTGCACTTCCGGCAAGTCCATCGCCGGGTTGAGGATGTCGCCGCGCTCACCCCCGGTCAGGGTCACCACCAGGACGCGGTACCCCTCATCGGCGTAGCGGGCCAGGGTGGCAGCGCCCTTACTGGACTCGTCGTCCGGGTGGGCGTGCACCGCCATCAACCGCAGTTCGCTCACGTGCTCCCTGACTGTGTGCTGCTGTCTCCTGCCTCTATGTCTCCTACGCCTATAGTTCCATCCTGGACGCCGCCCGATCACCCGGCACCGACCGCCACACATCATGACCGAAGCTTCCCCTCCGCCACCGCAGACCCGTTACGGGCGTGGCCGCTCGCTGCGCCCGTCGCGGCGCCGCGCCACCCTCCTCGCCGCTGGGGTCGCCGTCGCCGGTGTCGTTCTCGCCGCCATCGTCTATCAGCGGTTGGGCCGCAGCGACGTCGAAGGGACGCTGGCCGGCTACCAGCTGATCGACAGCCAGACCGTGTCAGTAACGATCAGCGTGACGCGAAAAGACCCGTCCCGCCCGGTCGATTGCATCGTGCGGGTGCGCGCCAAAGACGGCAGCGAAACCGGCCGGCGCGAGGTGCTGGTTGCCCCCTCAGCGCAGACGACCGTGCAGGTGACGACGGTGCTTAAATCGAGCAAACCCGCCGTCGTGGGCGACATCTACGGCTGCGGCACCGATGTGCCCAGCTATCTGCGCGCGCCCTGACAAATTCCGGTCTGGCAAACATCGACGACAAACGCCGAACTGCGAAAATGTCCTCGTCCACCGCTGGCGGCGATGGTAAGCTGTCGGATGCACGGTTCCGGCTGGGACCGTGTATTGCTGCATTAGCGGCCCTGTGGGCCGCCTAGGGGGTCTGCCCGACTACTGAGGTCGGCAGTACCCGTGGTGGGACCGCCCGGCAGCACGACCGACAGCCTGCCGAGGCGGTATACCGCCCAACAGACACTACGAGGAGCACGACGAGATGACGGACACCCAGGTGACCTGGTTGACCCAGGAGTCACACGATCGACTCAAGGCCGAGCTCGATCAGCTGATCGCGAATCGTCCGGTCATCGCCGCCGAAATCAATGACCGGCGCGAAGAGGGCGATCTGCGCGAGAACGGCGGCTACCACGCGGCCCGCGAAGAGCAGGGCCAGCAGGAGGCCCGCATTCGTCAGCTGCAGGACCTGCTGAACAACGCGAAGGTCGGCGAGGCACCCAAGCAGTCCGGCGTCGCGCTGCCCGGTTCGGTGGTCAAGGTCTACTACGACGGCGACAAGTCCGACAGCGAGACCTTCCTGATCGGCACCCGCGAGCAGGCCGTCCACGATGGCAAGCTCGAGGTGTACTCGCCGGCCTCACCGCTGGGCGGCGCCCTGATCGACGCCAAAGAGGGCGAGACCCGCAGCTACACCGTGCCCAACGGCAACACCGTCAAGGTCACGCTGGTCAGCGCGGAGCCGTACCACTCCTGATCATCGGAGCCGGCTATCGTCGGAGGTGGGCGCGGGCTAGCCCAGCGCCTGCTCGAGATCGGCGATCAGGTCGGCGACGTCCTCGATGCCGACCGACAGCCGGACCAGGTCGTCTGGAACCTCCAATTGGGAACCGGCCGTCGAGGCATGCGTCATCGCGCCCGGGTGCTCGATCAAAGACTCCACCCCACCGAGCGACTCCGCGAGGATGAACACCTTGGTGTCGGCGCACAACGCCTGCGCCGCGGCGCGTCCGCCCTTCATGCGCACCGACACCATGCCGCCGAAACCGTGCATCTGCCGCGCGGCAACCTGGTGACCGGGGTGGGTCGGTAGGCCCGGATACAGCACCACGTCCACCGACGGGTGTTCGGCGAGGAATTGCGCTACCGCAGCGGCGTTTTCGCTGTGCCGCTGCATCCGCAGCACCAGCGTCTTGAGGCCGCGCATGGTCAGGTAGGCGTCGAACGGCCCCGGCACCGCGCCGGCGCCGTTCTGCAGGAAACCGAACGCCGCATCCAACTCCTCGTCGTTGGTCACCAGCGCCCCGCCCACCACGTCGGAATGCCCGCCGATGTACTTCGTCGTCGAGTGCAGCACGATGTCGGCGCCCAGCGTCAGCGGCTGCTGCAGCGCCGGTGAGGCAAAAGTGTTGTCCACCAACACTTTTGCACCGTGATCTGCGCCGATTCTGGCGATCCCGGCGATGTCGGCGATCGACAGCAGCGGGTTGGTCGGCGTCTCCACCCAGATCAGCCGGGTCTGCGGCGTCACCGCCGCGTTCACCGCGTCGAGATCGGACAACGCGACCGGGGTGTGCTGCACACCCCATTGGGTGAACACCTTGTCGATGAGCCGGAACGTGCCGCCGTAGGCGTCGTCGGGGATCACCACATGATCACCGGGACGCAGCACCGCGCGCAGCACACAGTCGCTGGCAGCCATGCCGGAGCTGAATGCGCGGCCGAAGCTTCCGTCCTCGACGGCGGCCAGCGCGGTTTCCAGCGCGGCCCTGGTCGGGTTGCCGGTGCGGGCGTACTCGAACCCGCCCCGCAGACCGCCGACGCCGTCCTGGGCGAAGGTGCTGCTGGCGTAGATCGGGGCGTTCACCGCACCGGTCGCCGGGTCGGGTCGGTAGCCGGCGTGAATGGCCTTGGTGGCCAGCCCGGCTTTTGCGAAATGTTCTTGGTCGCTCATCGACGACCAGCCTAGTCATCGCGGCGGGTTCGCCCCGGGCCGCAGCGGACGTCGTAAATGGGTCATTTACCCCATGCGTGCGGCCCGTGTCGAGGCGCAGAATCACAGGCTTATGAGGCGATTGATGGTGGGTCTGGCGACCAGTGTGCTGCTGTGGGGTGGCGTTGCGGGGGCGACCGGCCCGGCCGCTGCCAACTCCTGGCCGGGCTGCCCCCCGGACCATCCGCAGGGTCCGTGCCGCTGGTGTCCCGGCGACCCTCCGGTGCAAACCGGCAACCTGCGGGTGAACCCGGTCGTCTGGGACACGCACGTGTGTCACACCTACTGGTATGTCCTGGGCGACCAGGGCAATGTCGCGCGGGGCATCTTCGAAGGTGACGTGCCGCCGGCTCCGCCGCCACCGCCGCCGGGCCTCAACTTCTGCCCGATCCCGCCGTGGTGTCCATGATCCTGAAGTTCGCGGTTAAGCAGCTTTTCTACCGCGATCCGCCATTGACGTCGGCGGTCGGGTTCAGCGGCAGGCACACGGTGGCCAGCATCTTGTCGGCCAGCGTCTGGCGCTTGGCATCCCAGAGCGGGAACAGGTAGCCGACGTAGAAGATGGCCGCGTCGACCGCGTGGGCGAGCTCGCGCAGCACCGACAGGCCGAAGCCGATCGGCTCCCCGGTCTTCTCGCTGACGACCCGGAACCCCAGCACCGACTTGCCGATGCTGGATCCGGTGGTTCCCTGGCGGTAACCGAGGTTCCAGACGAAGTAACCCAGCGCGACCAGCACCGCAATCCACATCACGGTGAGTCCAACCGTCGAAGGGCCGATGAAACAGATCTGCTCGCCGGAGCTCGGGGTCACGTCGCACGCCGACGTGATGCTGTTCTCCAGCACCAGCCAGCCGACACCCGTGATCAGCACCAGGGGCAGGTGGTCGATGACGTAGGCCAGGACGCGATTGAGCCATGGCGTGAACTCATCCCGCGCCAGCCCGCGCAGAACCGGTCCCGGCGGCGGCGGAACGTATCCGCCCGACGGCGGGGGTGGCGGCGGATAGTTGCCGCCTCCCGGCGGCGGAGGCGGTGGGAACGAGGACGGGGGTTGTTCGGTCATCAGCGGCTTTCTCTTTGCGCGGTGAAGCGGCGGGTGGCCCGGCCTACTTACGCAACGCGCCGTCGGACAGGAAGCCCAGCAGGTCATACCGGGTGATGACCCCGACCGGCTTGCCTTCCTCGACGACCATCACGGCGTCCAGATCCCGCAGCGTCTTGGCCAGCGAGCTGACTTGTTCGCCGGCGCCGATGATCGGCAGCGGCGGGCTCATGTGCAGGCCGACGGCGTCGGCCAGGTTGGCGCGACCCTCGAAGACGGCCGAAAGCAGTTCGCGCTCAGAAACACTGCCGGCGACCTCGCCGGCCATCACCGGCGGCTCGGCGCCGACGACGGGCATCTGCGACACCCCGTACTCGCGCAGAATGCTGATCGCGTCACGCACGGTCTCCGACGGATGGGTGTGCACCAGGTCGGGCAGGTGACCGGACTTGCCGCGCAGCACGTCGCCGACCGTGGGCTGTTCGATCGAGCCGTCCAGCCTGGTCCGCAGGAAGCCGTAGGACGACATCCAGGCGTCGTTGAAGATCTTCGACAGGTAGCCGCGGCCGCCGTCCGGTAGCAGCACGACGACCAGCGACGTCGGGTCCGGCCTCCTCGGCCACCTTCAGCGCCGCGACCACCGCCATGCCGCACGAGCCGCCGACCAGCATGGCCTCCTCGCGGGCCAGCCGCCTGGTCATGTTGAACGAGTCGGAGTCGGTCACCGCGATGATCTCGTCGGGCACCGCCGGGTCGTAGGCCGACGGCCAGAAATCCTCGCCGACACCTTCGACCAGGTAGGGCCGGCCGCTGCCCCCGGAATACACCGACCCCTCCGGGTCGGCGCCGATAACGCGCACCTTCCCGCCGGAGGCTTCTTTGAGATAGCGGCCGGCGCCGGTGATCGTCCCGCCGGTTCCGATCCCGGCGACGAAATGGGTGATCTGGCCGTCGGTGTCGGCCCAGATCTCCGGGCCGGTCGTCTCGTAGTGGCTGGCCGGGCCCTGCGGGTTGGAGTACTGATCGGGCTTCCAGGCGCCGTCGATCTCGGCGACCAGCCGGTCGGAGACGCTGTAGTAACTGCCGGGGTGTTCCGGTGGCACCGCGGTCGGGCACACCACCACCTCGGCGCCGTAGGCACGCAGCACGTTCTGCTTGTCCTCGCTGACCTTGTCTGGGCAGACGAACACGCAGTGGTAGCCGCGGCGCTGGGCGACCAGAGCCAGGCCGACGCCGGTGTTCCCGGACGTCGGCTCGACGATGGTGCCGCCCGGCTTGAGCTCTCCGCTGGCTTCGGCGGCGTCGATCATCTTCACCGCGATCCGGTCTTTGCTGCTCAATCCCGGATTGAGGTATTCGACCTTGGCGACGACCCGGCCCGAGCCCGGTGGCACAACCGAGTTCAGCTGAACCAGAGGAGTGTTTCCGATGATTTCACTGATGTGTTGCGCGATACGCATGGGTAGATCGTCTCAGGTGCGGCAAGGCCGCGCGCAGCAGCCCGGTTCAGCCTCAGCCGGTGGCCTCGCGAATGTATTCGCCGATCTGCCGCAGTGACCGGACCGCTTCGGGCACCATCGGGGCGGCCAGTTGGAAGTCGTGAATCTGGCCGGGCCAGACCCGCACCTCGGTCGGCACACCCGCCGCCGCCAGCGCGCGGGCGGCCAGCCGGGCGTCGTTCAGCAGGACTTCCGACCCCGACACGTGGATCAGGGTGCGGGGCAACCCCGGCTCGATGTGATCCAGCGGCTCGTAGAGCTGCTCGGGCTCGCCGTCGACGATGTGTTTGCGGGCAGCCTTGGCGACCAAGGTGAACAACGCGTCAAATGCCTTGGCGGGGAACATCGCATCGGTCTTGATATTCGGGTGCGTTTGCTTGGGTTCCTTGGCCAGCTGCAGCAGCGGAGAGATCGCGACCAGGGCCGCCGGTTCCTCGTGCGCCTGCTGAAGCCGTTGCGCCAGAGCAAGAGCCAAATATCCGCCGGCCGAGTCGCCGGCGACCACGATCTGATCCGGCTGGTATCCGCGCAGGCGCAGCCAGCGGTAGGCATCGTGGCAGTCGTCGAGCGCCTGGCCGACCGAGTGCTTCGGGATGAGCCGGTAGTTGACCACCAGCACCGGAGCGTCGGCGAACTTGGACAGCGCGTTGACGATTCGGCCGTGCGAGTTGACCCCACACGTCAAGAAGGCGCCGCCGTGCAGATAAAGCACCACCCTTCGCGTGCCGTCGGCCGGCAGCACGCCGGGGGCGCGCACCAATTGAGCGTCGCAGTGCGGCAATTGGATTGTCTTGCGGACGGTTCCGGGCCCGGGGAGCAACGCCCGGCAGGCGAAGTCGAGGATGCCGAACGGGAAGGGGACGTGCGGGATGTAGCTGACCACTCCGAGAGCCGGGCGGATCGTCAGCCGGCAAGCCAGCGCGGCCATCATCCCGGGGAGGCTGGGGCCGCTCTCGACGACTTCGACGGGCACGCCGTCGTTGATGGGAAACCTGCGGGCCCGCAATACGTCACGGGCACGAACTGCGGTCCGGGGCGAGCCCGAAACCTTGCTCGGTGCGGTCATGCTCAACACTCCTACGCCGTTGTAGTCGCATGTCGACGAGGCAGCGTAGTGTGCTCAGCCAACCTCGAGAACTTAGCTTGACACTTTAAAAAATTTCAACAATCAAAGAGTCTGATTCGATACCGAGATTGCTCCGACCCGTGATGGCGCTGGAGCAGGGCTCCCGGGCGACCGGCGACCGGGCACTTAAGCTGGTCCCGTGGTACGACGCGCACCGCGGGGTTCGATGGTTGCGCTGGCCGCCGCAGGCGCGCTGGCATCGACCGGTACCGCCTATGTAGGGGCGCGCAATCTGCTGATCAGCCAGGCCGCGAAGGCCCGCAGCGTCATCCCGAAATCATGGGATGTCCCGCCGCGGGCCGACGGTGTGTACGTCCCCGGCGGCGGTCCGGTGCGAGCGCTGGCAACGCGGCATGGACTTCGACCTGCACCTGATGGTTTTCGGCGACTCGACGGCCACCGGGTACGGCTGCCGCAGCGCCGACGAGGTTCCCGGCGTGCTGATCGCCCGCGGGCTGGCCGAACAGAGCGGCAAACGAGTCCGGTTGAGCACCAAGGCGATCGTCGGAGCCACCTCCAAGGGCTTGTCCGGGCAGGTCGACGCGATGTTCGTGGCCGGGCCGCCGCCGGACGCCGCGGTCATTCTGATCGGCGCCAACGACGTCACCAAGCTCAACGGCATCGGCGCCTCATCGCGAAGGCTCGGCGCGGCGGTGCGACGGCTGCGCGCCAGCGGCGCCGAGGTCGTCGTCGCCACCTGCCCCGATTTCGGTGTGGTCAAGGCGATCCCGCAGCCGCTGCGCTGGACCGTGCGCACCTTGGGTCTGCGGCTGGCCCGCGCGCAGTCCGGCGCCGTCCGGTCCGCCGGCGGCGTGCCGGTGCCGCTGGCCTCGCTGGTCAACGACGAGTTTCGGCATTCGCCGCATCTGATGCTGTCCGACGACCAGTTCCACCCGTCGGCGGCCGGCTACGCGCTGGCCGCCAGCCAGCTGCTGCCGGCGCTGTGCCACGCGCTCGGCGACTTCGCCGATCAGCCGGTACCCGCCCTGCCGTCGTCGACGGACACCGAAGGCGGCCCGGGTTATTCGATGCTGCGGCTGCTCTCGCGACTGTGGCGGCGGCCCACCACCGGGGTCCCCGCGCCGATCGTCGCGACCGCGTCGGGCTAGCTCATCCCGGCGGTTGACGGCCTGCACCCCTGACCAACCTGACCCGATTGCCCGGCTCCTCAGCAGCCCGTTTAACGCCCCGCATCGTCGCAGGGCTAAATTCAGGATCCAGACCACACCCCCACGGATGGAGCCGAGATGCCCGAAGCCGTCATCGTTTCAACTGCCCGTTCGCCCATCGGGCGCGCCATGAAAGGGTCGCTGGTCAGTATCCGACCCGACGACCTGGCCGCCCAGATGGTGCGCGCCGCACTCGACAAGGTGGAGGCGCTCAATCCCCACCAGATCGACGACCTGATCCTGGGCTGCGGCCTGCCCGGCGGCGAGCAGGGCTTCAACATGGCCCGCGTGGTCGCCGTCGAGCTCGGCTACGACTTCCTGCCCGGCACGACCGTCAACCGCTACTGTTCGTCGTCGCTGCAGACCATCCGGATGGCGTTCCACGCGATCAAGGCCGGCGAGGGCGACGCCTTCATCTCGGCCGGCGTCGAGACGGTCTCCCGGTTCATCAAAGGCAGCTCGGACTCGTTGCCCGACACCAAGAACCCGCTGTTTGATGAGGCCGCGCAACGCACGGTGACCGCCGCCGAGGGCGCCGAGGATTGGCACGATCCCCGCAAAGACCACAACATCCCCGACGTCTACATCGCGATGGGTCAGACCGCCGAGAACGTCGCGATCCTGACTGGCGTCAGCCGCGAAGACCAGGACCACTGGGGCGTGCGCAGCCAGAACCGCGCCGAGGACGCCATCAAGAGCGGATTCTTCGAGCGCGAGATCGTCCCGGTCACGCTGCCCGACGGCACCACGGTCAGCACCGACGACGGCCCGCGACCGGGAACCACCTACGAGAAGATCAGCCAGCTCAAGCCGGTCTTCCGGCCCAACGGCACCGTCACCGCGGGCAACGCCTGCCCGCTGAACGACGGCGCCGCCGCGGTCGTGATCACCAGCGACACCAAGGCCAAGGAGCTCGGCCTCAAGCCGCTGGCCCGCATCGTGTCCACCGGCGTCAGCGGCCTCTCACCGGAGATCATGGGCCTGGGCCCGATCGAGGCGAGCAAGATGGCTCTGCAGCGGGCCGGCCTGTCGGTCAAGGACATCGACCTGTTCGAGATCAATGAGGCGTTCGCGGTGCAGGTGCTCGGCTCGGCCCGCGAACTGGGAATCGATGAGGACAAGCTCAACGTCTCCGGTGGCGCGATCGCCTTGGGTCACCCGTTCGGCATGACCGGTGCGCGCATCGCCACCACGCTGCTGAACAACCTGCAGACCCACGACAAGACGTACGGCCTGGAGACCATGTGCGTCGGCGGCGGCCAGGGCATGGCGCTGATCATCGAGCGGCTGAGCTGACACCCCGAGCAGGCGTCTGCTGTTTTGCCGCCAAAACTGGCGTAACCGCACGGTTCGGGCATGAAATCACCCGGACTGGGTTACCGTTTGCCAGCTGCCGCCCGGTGGCCTACACATCCGAGTTCGAGATGGCTCGGTAGGAATGGAGCGGCGCGATGAGCGTTTCGCTAAGAACAATTGCACTGGTGACGGCCGCTGTGGCAGTCACTTCCGCCTCGGTCGCGGGTTGCAGCAGCAACCCGAAGTCCTACGGATTCATCGAAGTCACCCGCGGCCATGACAAGCCACAGCTCGACGGCGAGTTCGGCGCAACCCGAGTCCGCCGACTACAGCCGACTGTTGATCAAGGCCACCGACATCGATACGCCCATGGCCTTCACTGCCGGCCCGGTGACACCGAACCCGAATGGCCAAGCCGGGGTGGAGACGACGTTCAGCAACGATGACAAGACTCGCCAGATCCACGACACCATCCTGGTGTTCGGCGATCCTGCCGCGGCGGTCAGCGCACTGGACGCCGCGAAGGCAAAGCTGGGTGAGTCCGTCAAGGGAACACCCGAACCGGCCGTCGTGGGAGCTGGCGGTAGCACGGTCTCGGGCAACTCACCCGACGGCTCCAAGGGTGTGATGATGTTGCTCTTCACCGAGGGCAAGGCGTTCACCACGCTGAACTTTGTCGGGCCGCCCGACATGCTGCCGCCACCCGATTTCGTCACCGAACTCGGCCAGAAGCAAGACACGGCCATCAAGAGCGGGCTGAGTTAACCCAGCGACGTCGACGCATCACACGTCGACATCAAAAGGGCCGGCACGCGTGCGTGCCGGCCTTTTTGGTATTCAAGCGCTAATCGTTCTGCAGATAGCTGAGCAGACGCAGGATCTCGATGTAGAGCCAGACCAGGGTGACGGTCAGGCCCAGCGCGATACCCCAGGCGGCTTTCTCCGGCGCACCGGCGCGGATCATCTGGTCGGCCGCGTCGAAGTCGATCAGGAAGCTGAACGCCGCCAGACCGATGCAGACCAGCGAGAAGATGATGGCCAGCGGGCCGCCGCTGCGCAGGCCCATGCCTTCGCCGTGGCCGACGCCGAACATGCCCAGCACCAGGTTGCCCAGCATCAGGGCCAGCACGCCGAACATGCCTGCGACCAGCATCCGGGTGAACTTGGGCGTGACCCGGATGGCACCTGTCTTGTAGACCACGAGCATCCCGACGAACACGCCGAGCGTGCCCAGGATGGCCTGCCCGATCATGGCGCCGGCACTGGTGCTCGACACCGAGAAGTTGGCCAGCAGGAACGAGATCGCCCCGAGGAACAGTCCCTCGAGTGCGGCGTAGGTCAGCACGATCGCCGGGTTGTCCTGCTTGCGGGCGAACGTCGCGATCATCACCATCGCCAGCCCGCCGAACGCGCCGACGAAGGTGAACGGGGTGGCCAGCGCCTGGTTGGCCTCGACCATGAAGTAGGAGACGACCGCGACGGCAGACAGCACCGCCAGGGTGATCCCGGTCTTGGTGACGACGTCGTCGATCGTCAACGGGCGCGAAACGCCTGCCCGCTGGTCGACGTACGGGGCATAGGGGTCCGCCTGATGCCCTAACTGGGTCGCGGCGCTAGCGGCGCCGCTGCCGAACTGCGCGTAACCGCCACGCTGCTTGGGCAGCGAGCGAAATACCGGGTTACTGGTCTCCCGCACCGTCGGTTCCTCTCATGAGCTGTGGGTTCAAAGCTGTGCGAACAACTGATCAACGAACGGTAGTCCAGCCGGGTTCCCGGTGGGGCTTTTAGATCAATGTGCGACGAGATCAGTGCGCGGCTGGACGTACTCCAGATAAACCTTACCCGCGGGCGTCGCGACCGGGGTAACGATCTAGATTGCCTGTCAGGCCCCGACCAGCATTCGACCAGGTATTCACCGACCATTCACCGAGGGGAGACCGCGCGCGTGACGGACGAATCCGACGACATTCTGAGCCGCGTCGACAACGGCATCGGCTATCTGACGCTCAACCGCCCCAAGGCGATCAACTCGCTCAACCAGAGCATGGTCGACGGCACTGCGCGCGGTGCTGACGGAGTGGGAGCAGGATTCCTCGATCAGCGCCGTGGTGCTCTCCGGGGCCGGCGAGCGCGGCCTGTGCGCCGGCGGCGACGTGGTGGCGATCTATCACAGCGCCCGCTCGGACGGCAGTGAGGCGCGGCGGTTCTGGTACGACGAGTACCTGATGAACGGTCAGATCGGCCGCTTCCCGAAGAAGTACGTCTCGCTGATGGACGGGATCGTGATGGGCGGCGGCGTCGGAGTCGGCGCGCACGCCAACACCCGGGTGGTGACCGACACGTCGAAGGTGGCGATGCCCGAGGTCGGCATCGGCTTCATCCCCGATGTCGGTGGGGCCTACCTGCTTTCGCGCGCACCCGGATCGCTGGGCTTGCACGCCGCGCTGACCGGCGCGCCGTTCTCCGGGGCCGACGCGATCGCTCTGGGTTTCGCCGACCATTTCGTGCCGCACGACAAGCTGGACGCGTTGCGCGAGGCGATCGCCGATGTCGGTGTCGATCAGGCGATCGCCACCCATGCCGTCGAGCCGCCTCCCAGTGACCTTGCCGCGCAACGTGACTGGATCGACGAGTGCTACGCCGGCGACACCATCGCCGACATCGTCGCCAGTCTGCGGGAGCTCGGAAAAGCCGGCGCCGGCCCGGCCAACGACGCCGCGGACCTGATCGCCACCCGCTCCCCCATCGCGCTGTCGGTGACGCTGGAGGCCGTGCGCCGCGCCGCCAAGCTCGACACGCTGGAAGATGTTCTGGCCCAGGACTATCGGGTGTCGTCGGCGTCGCTGCGCTCGCACGATCTGGTGGAGGGCATCCGCGCGCAACTGGTCGACAAAGACCGCAACCCGAAGTGGTCGCCGGCGCTGGCGGAGGTGACGGCAGCCGACGTCGAGGCATATTTCGCACCCGTCGACGACGAACTGAAGTTCTAGAAAGGTAGCGATGACCAACACCTACGAGACGATCCTGGTCGAGCGTGACGAGCGAGTCGGCATCATCACGCTGAACCGGCCGAAGGCGCTCAACGCGCTCAACAGCCAGGTGATGGACGAAGTCACCACTGCGGCAGCCGAATTCGATAACGACCCGGGCATCGGGGCGATCATCATCACCGGCTCGGAGAAGGCCTTCGCCGCGGGCGCCGACATCAAAGAGATGTCCAGCCTGGCGTTCTCCGAGGTGTTCGACGCCGACTTCTTCGCCCCCTGGGCCAAGCTCGCCGCGGTCCGCACGCCGACGATTGCCGCGGTGGCCGGCTACGCGCTCGGCGGCGGCTGCGAACTCGCGATGATGTGTGACGTGCTGATCGCCGCCGACACCGCGAAGTTCGGTCAGCCGGAGATCAAGCTGGGCGTGTTGCCCGGCATGGGCGGTTCGCAGCGGCTGACCAGGGCCGTCGGCAAGGCGAAGGCGATGGACCTGATCCTGACCGGACGCAACATGAATGCCGACGAAGCCGAGCGCAGCGGCCTGGTGTCGCGGGTGGTGCCCGCCGCCGATCTGCTCACCGAGGCCAAGGCCGTCGCCACCACGATCTCGCAGATGTCACGCTCGGCGTCCCGGATGGCCAAGGAGGCGGTCAACCGCGCCTTCGAGTCCACGCTGACCGAAGGACTGCTCTACGAACGTCGGCTGTTCCATTCGGCTTTCGCGACCGACGACCAGTCCGAGGGCATGGCGGCGTTCATCGAAAAGCGAACGCCGAACTTCACCCACCGCTGAGAATCCGGGTGAGCGAGTCGGAGCCGCAGCGCCGAAAGGCGTGGTGGGTTCGGCACTACACCTTCACCGGCACCGCGGTCGGGCTGGTGTTCATCTGGTTCTCGATGACGCCGTCGCTGCTACCGCGCGGACCGTTGTTCCAGGGTCTGGTCAGCGGCCTGGCCGGCGCGACCGGTTACGCCATCGGGGTTTTCGCGGTATGGCTGGTCCGATTCATGCGGTCCCGTGACTCCAGCCCACCGGCACCACGGGCGGCCGTGGCGGGTGCTGATCGCCGTCGGCGCGGTCGGCATGGTCGCGATGGTGGTCTGGTTCCACGTCTGGCAGGACCGGGTGCGCGACTTGATGGGCGTCAAGCATCTGGTCCGGCTGGACTATCCGCTGACCACCGCGCTGTCGCTGATCGTGCTGTTCGGTGTCGTCGAAGCCGGCCAGCTGATCCGCCGGCTGGTCCACTTTCTCGACCTGCGGCTGGATCGCTTTGCGCCGCCGCGGGTTTCGGCTGTGATCGTGGTGTCGCTGTTGATCGTGCTGACCATCGCGTTGCTCAACGGCGTGGTGGTGAAGTTCGCGATGCGGACCATGAACAACACCTTCGCCACGGTCAACGACGAGATAAACCCCGAGACACGCCGCGCCGCGGACACCGCTGCGGTCCGGCGGGCCGCGAGTCGCTGGTGTCGTGGGAGTCGCTGGGACATCAGGGCCGCATCTTCGTCCGCGGCGGGCCCAGCGTCGCACAGCTCAGCGCGTTCAACGGCGCCCCCGCAACCGAACCGATCCGGGCCTACGCCGGGCTGGACTCCGCCGACGGCATCACCGCGGCCGCGGAGTTGGCCGCGCGAGAGTTGCAGCGCGCGGGCGGATTACGGCGCGCGGTCATCGCCGTCGGCACCACCACCGGCACCGGCTGGATCAACGAGGCCGAAGCCGACGCGCTGGAGTACATGTACAACGGCAACAGCGCGATCGTGAGCATGCAGTACTCGTTCCTGCCGAGTTGGCTGTCGTTCCTGGTGGACAAGGAGAACGCCCGGCACGCGGGCCAGGCGCTGTTCGAGGCCGTCGACCGGCTGGTGCGCCTGCTGCCGGAAGCGCAGCGACCCAAGCTCGTCGTCTTCGGCGAAAGCCTGGGCTCATTCGGCGGCGAGGCGCCGTTCATGAGCCTCAACAACGTGCTGGCCCGGACCGATGGCGCGCTGTTCTCCGGGCCGACATTCAAGAACACCATCTGGACCGATCTCACCGCGACGCGTGACCGCGGCTCGCCGGAGTGGCTGCCGATCTACGACCACGGCCATTACGTGCGCTTCGTGGCACGGCCGGAAGATCTGAATCGCCCTGACCCGCAATGGAATACGCCGCGGGTGGTCTACCTGCAACACGCCTCCGACCCGATCGCGTGGTGGCATCCCGGTCTGCTGTTCAGCGAGCCGGACTGGTTCCGCGAAAAGCGTGGCTACGACGTCCTTCCCGAGACGACGTGGATTCCGGTGGTGACGTTCTTACAGGTGTCCGCCGATATGGCGGTGGCCCAAGATGTTCCGCCGGGCACGGCCACGACTACGTCGGCGATGTCGCCGACGGATGGGCGGCGGTGCTGCAGCCGCCGGGGTGGACGCCGGAGAAAACCGCGAAGCTCCGCCCGCTGTTGCACGCCAGCGACGGCTAACACCAGGTAAACGGACGCTGTGAGTGTCCCAAGGGTTTTGCGCTATTAGCTAGTCGGTCGAACAATCGAGTGGCAGTATTCACCGTATTCGGATTCCCGCGGAGGGAGAGGTCAATGACCTGGACAATTGCCAAGATCGCGGCGGCGGGGGTGCTGACCGCGATGCCCATCGCCGCGGTCGCGCATGCCCGCCTGTGCGATAGCGGGTTCCGGCATCGCGCCGATCGTGCTGCCGGCGCCGCTGCCGGCGGATCCGCAGATCGACCCGCAGCCGGCGCCACCGGCGCCGCACGGGGAGTACTACAACCCCAATGACTACAACGACTGGTACAACTGGTACAACGCCGGTGCCGACGGCGGCGGCGGCGGCGGGGGCGGCGGCTAAGCCGAACTGAGCTAGGCCGAACCAAGTACGCCGGCGGCGGCCAGCGCGTGGTAGCCGCCGACCACGTCGGTCGCGCGGTGCAGGCCGAGATCCTGCAGCGCCACCGCAGCGAGGCTCGAGGTGTATCCCTCTGAGCACATCACCACCCACTCGACGTCATCGCTGACGGCTTCGGGCAGCCGGGCGTCGCTGGTCGGATCGCAGCGCCACTCCAAGACGTTGCGCTCGATCACGAGCGGCTTCAGACTCTCGGGCACCTCGCCTTCACGCGTCCGCTGAGCCTGCGGCCGGATGTCGACGAGCAGTGCGCCGCGGCGCAGCGCCGCGGGCACCTCGTCGGCGGCCAGTCGGCGCAGCCGTGTCCGCGCCGACTCCAGGGCCTGGTCGATACGGCTCATTACTTCTCCGGCTGGTCGGTCAGTTCAGTTCGCTTGCGCCGCAACCGGTGTTCGTCGGTCACCTCGTAGTAAGACATCACGGTCAACGGCGGCGAGTAGGCGTGCACACTCAGCGACGGCTCCCGAGGCCCGGACAGCGACGTCACCGAAGTACGCTGGGCCGGACGGCGCCCACACCACGTCGTGCACCCAACCCAGTGGGAACCCGGCCTGATCACCGGCCTTGAGTCGCCGGCAGCGCAATCGCTCTCCGTCCCAACGAAATTCGTCCAGCGAACCGCTCAACAGCGTTGCCGCACCGAGCGATCCGCCGTGGTCGTGCAACTCGGTGCGGTGGCCGGGCACCCAGCTGATCAGCCAGACGTCGACTTCGTCGTCGCCGTGCAACCGGACGAACCAACGATCGTCGGTGGGCACACCGCCCGCCGGCACGACATGGTCGTAACGGCCGCTGAGCACGTCGTCAGCGGTGCTGTCGGTGATGTGCAGCAGATCAGCCAGCCGCAGCCGGGTCGGGCCGGGGACGGCTCGCAGCGGCGAGGGTCGAGACCGGGCAGGTCGGGCGACTCGGACAGAGTCGGCAACGAGGTGAGCAGAAACCATGTGGGAGGCTCCAGGAGCGAACGGGCGTTACAGGGGCGGCGGTTACGAAGGCCGACAACACTCCCAGAACCCGGTTCGCTGAGTCACGGCCGCCAGCATTGCATAGATTGACCGAATGCGGCGGCGCCCATCTCGTCCCCTGACGTGGGGCACGGTTGCCGTGCTGACTGCTGCCTCGGCGGTGACGGGCTGCTCGACGGACGGGACCAAAGCCCCGCCCGCGTCGAGCACGACGAAGGCGGCGGCCACCCCGACGCCGGGCGTGGTCTCGACTTCTCCCGCGGGCGTCACGACCAAGATCGACGTGCCCGCGCACTCGACCGAAGAAGAGTATTTCCAGGCCTGTCATGCGGCGACGGTGTGGATGCAGGGCCATCCGGGCGACCCGCAGACGCTCACCGAGAGGTATCTGGCGGCGGTGCAAGCGCCGGGCGTCGTCGGTCCGGGCACCTGGAACATCGCCTGGGCCGCACTGCCGCTGGCGCGTCAGGCCGGGGTGATCGTCGCGGCGCGCGCGGCCGCCGACAACGAATGCGGCTGAGGCATCGCTAGGCCGGCGCCGCAATTCGGATCACGATTGATAAAACCGGCGCCGTGCAGGCAAAGATGTAGCGCATGACCGACTCAGACATCACCCCCGAGCCGGGACCCGGGCTGCTCGACGCGCCCCGGCCCCGGGTCGCGCTGGCCCTCGGCAGTGGCGGCGCCCGCGGGTACGCCCACATCGGGGTGATCGACGAACTGCACGACCGCGGCTACCAGATCGTCGGGATCGCCGGTTCGTCGATGGGCGCGCTCGTCGGCGGGCTGCAGGCCGCCGACCGACTGGACGAATTCGCCGACTGGGCAAGGTCATTGACGCAGCGCGCGATCCTGCGGCTGCTGGACCCGACGCTCACGGCCGCCGGTGTGCTGCGCGCCGAGAAGATCCTGGACGCGGTGCGCGACATCCTCGGCGAGTCGACCATCGAGGAACTGCCGATCCCCTACACCGCGGTGGCCACCGATCTGCTGGCCGGCAAGTCGGTGTGGTTGCAGCGCGGCCCGGTCGACGAGGCGATCCGGGCGTCCATCGCCATCCCGGGAGTCATCTCGCCGTACGCCATCGATGGGCGACTGCTCGCTGACGGCGGAATCCTCGATCCGCTGCCGATGGCGCCGATCGCGGCCGTCAACGCCGACCTGACCATCGCGGTCAGCCTGTCGGGCAGCGAGACCGGCGACGAACCCGAGCCTGATCCGAAGTCCTCGGGCGAGTGGCTCAACCGGGTGCTGAGCAGCACCTCTGCCCTGTTCGACTCGCCCACGGCGCGGTCGGTGCTGAGCCGATTCGGCGCGTCGAGCCCGGAGGACGGCGATGCCGCCGACGAGCCGGCGTCGGATTACTCCGTCGATGAACCCGAGGTGCCCAAGCTGGGCAGTTTCGAAGTGATGAACCGGACCATCGACATCGCCCAGGCGGCGCTGGCCCGGCACACGCTGGCGGCCTATCCCCCGGACCTGCTGATCGAGGTGCCGCGCTCGGCCTGCCGGAGCCTGGAATTCCACCGGGCCGCTGAGGTGATCGAGGTCGGCCGCGCGCTGGCGGCGGCGGCGCTGGACTCCGTCGACCTGAGCCGCCGGGTTACCTGAGGCCGAGGAACGCGGCGACCGCTGCCGCAACACGGCGGCCCTGCGCGCGTCCGGCCCGCGCGCTCGCCGGGCGACACTTCGGATCCAGCGGGTTCGGCCCGAAGGCGGCCAGCGACTCGTCATCGGCGAACACCCCGAGCACCGCGCCACCGAAACTCGTCGAGTTCGTCTGCTGCCCCGGCACCGAACGCCGACGGCGCCGATTCCCCGGCCGGCACCAGCACGACCGCCTCGGTGCAGTCGCCGGCGAGGTGGAGGTTGATGGTGCTGCCGATACCGCCGTCCATGTAGCGCCGATCCGCGATCGTCACCGGCGGCCACGCTCCGGGCACGGCGCAACTGGCGGCCACCGCGTCGACCAGGGCCACGCCGGAATCCCGGTCGAACACTACCAATTCGCCGGTGTCGGCGTCGATGGCGGTGACCCGCAGCGCACGCTCAGGCCAGACGTGCGAGGGCAGCCGCTGCGCGATGACCTCGCGCCGGACCGGCTCGGCCACGGTTTCGGCGGCCAGCGCCACCGCGCCGATGCGCTGCCGGCGCTGGGTGAGCGTGGCGTCCGGATCCGACATTGCGGCCAGGAAAAGCTCTGCGATGCCGTCGATTCCGACACCTGGGTCGATTTCGGCGGACGCTTCGTCGACTTGCCGCGCGAACAGCTCCGCCAGACTCAAGCCACTACCGAGCTGTGCGACCACCGCCGATCCGGCCGACGTGCCGAGCAGCACGTCGGAATCCAGCAATGCCTGCGCGGCGGCGGGCAACTCGTCGGCAATACCGAGCAGAATGCCCGTCTCCCAAGCGATTCCGGCTACGCCGCCGCCGCCGAGCACCAGCGCGCGTGTGGTCATCGAATCGTCGGGTGCAGCGAGGCCTGAGCCGCGGAACTCAGCTGCTCGGCGCGCAGCAGATGTCGCGGCGGATCCGGCAACACCAGATCGCGAGTGATCCGCAAGCCGGCATCGACGTGGACCAGCTCACCCGGCTCGAGGAGTCGCCAATGCGCAGCGTCATCCATCGGCTCGGTGGCGAACACGACCGAAGGCTGCCCATGCAGATTCTGCGAATCCGCCCGAATCCGATTGGTGCGCAGATGGAATCGACGCTCCGCGGGAATCTTTCGACGATCCGACACATACAACTCGTGCGACTCCGGGTAGCGCAGCGCCCACAGGTCGGTGGCCGTGCTCAGCAGAATGTTGACCGCGTAGATCGGCACGTTGTCAGCCAACCAGCGCATCGCGTCGACCAGGCCTGCGGTCACGTCGCCGCCGCGCGCCCGGATCGATGCGGTGATCAACGCGAACACCCGCTCGGAATCGGTCTGCCCCAATACCAATTCGGCGGTGCCCAATTCGCGCAGCCTCGCGTCGAGGACGTCGAGGCCTTCCAGAACGCCGTTGTGCGCGAAGATGCGGCCGTCCTGCAGGAACGGGTGGGTGTTGACGACCTCGTGCGATCCGGTGGTCGCGTACCGGACGTGTGCGACGAAAGTGGTTCCGGTCAGATCGTGCGCCTCGGTGGCGAATTCGGCATCTTGCCACGCGGCGATCGGCTGCTTGTGCACCTGCGGTCGACCCTGGCCGTCGAAGACCCCGAGCCCGCTGCCGTCCGGGTTACGTCGGCTTTGCTCGGCGAGATTGTCCGGCGCGTCAAGCAACCAAAACGTCGCGGTGACGACGTTGGTCCCGGCATGCAGCCCGAAAAGTCGGCACATCAGCGGCTACCGCGCCAGCCCGGGTGCGGCCCGGCCGGTGATCAGCGGCAGGTCGAAGAAGCTCTGAATACCCGGTGCGGCCGCGCAGGTCGCCGGAACGGCGTTGACGCAATGGGCCGCGGTCGCCACCACCCCGGGATTGCTCTTCAAACCGGCAGCCACACTTTCCGGCTGCCAGCCCTTGACCGTGACGAAGGTGTCCGGATGGCCGCGGACCTCGATTTCGTAGCGTTCACCGTCCGGCCCGAAAGACCAAGGCGGGTCGAGGTTTTCCTCACCCATGAGCCAGTTGACCGTGATCCGGACCACGACGGTGTCGCCGACGAGCGCTTCCCAGTGGAAGCGGCGCCCAGCGACCTGACCCGGGTCGATCACGCCGATCGGTGAGTCGATCGGCCCGGTCGCCACCGCGACCTCCTGCGAGGTCCGGATCTGCGGATCGGCGGCAAAGCCGATCTTGTCGACGCACAACCGAACCGACTGAAAGAATCCGCCGTCGAGAATCTTCTGCATCGGTCCGGTCAGCGCCTTGTCCGGTTCGTCGCCGAAGCCCATCACGTAGCGCAGCACATCCGGCGCGCCGTAGGTCCGGAGATCGGAAAACTCCTCGGCACGAACGAAATTCACACCGGTCGACATCACCGAAAGCAGCAGCGGGAACAATTCGGTCGCCGCGCCCGGGCCGATACCGGCGCCGTGCAGCGTGACGTTGCCGGCTTTGGCGGCCGCCTCGAGCGGAGCGGCCTCCTTCTCGCCCGGGTAGAACCAGCCGACCGGCGTCACGACGTTCTTGCCGGAGCGCAACAGCGCTACGACTTCGTCCACGTTGGGCAGCAGCGGCGCGTAGATCACCGCATCGGCGTCCAGAGCGAGAATGTCGTCGATGCTGTTGGTCGCGGTCACGCCGAGCGGGGACCAGTCGACGATTTCACCAACGTCCTTGCCGCTCTTGTCTTCGGAGTGCACCCAGCACCCGGCCAGTTCAAGCTCAGGATGCTCGAGGATGCCCTTGATCGCGGCCACACCGACCGACCCCGTTGCCCATTGCACGACCCGCAGGCTCATGAGCTCGTCCTTTCCCACGTCCACTCAGTCTCGCGCTTCGCTGACCTCGTAGACGTCCTCGGCATACCGGGACCGGATGGTCTTCTTGTCGTACTTGCCGACACTGGTACGCGGAATCTCGTCGACGAATGTCCAGCGTTCCGGCAGCCACCAGCGAACGACCTTGTCGGCCAGGAATTTTCGTAGATCGTCGGCGTTGACGCCGGAGCCTTCCCGGGCGACGATGACGGCCAGCGGCCGCTCCTGCCAGCGCTCGTCGGGGACCGCGACCACGGCGGCTTCGACCACATCCGGATGCGCGACCAAGGCGTTCTCCAGGTCAACCGACGAAATCCATTCGCCGCCAGACTTGATCACGTCCTTGGCGCGGTCGGTCAGGGTGATGAAGCTGTGTTTGTCGAGGCGGCCGACGTCACCGGTGCGCAGCCACCCGTTGTCGAACTTGGACTCGTCATGGCCCTGGTAATAGGAACTGGTGATCCACGGACCGCGGACCTCCACCTCGCCGACGGCCTCGTTGTCATTGGGCAGCACCTGCCCCTCGTCGTCGACGATCCGGGCTTCCACACCGCACAGCGGCTGACCCTGGGTCGCGCGGAACGTCCAGTGCTGGTCGTCCGGGGTGCCCGGCGGCGGCCAGGCCATGGTGGCCGTCGGCGACGTCTCGGTCATCCCCCACAGCTGCCGGATCTGGACGCCGTGGCGCTCCTCGAAGGTGCGCATCAGCGACACCGGCACCGCCGAGCCGCCGCACGGCACCATGCGCAACGAGGACACGTCGTGACCCGGGTTCTTCTCGAGGTAGTGCATGACGTCGTTCCAGATCGTCGGCACGGCGCCGGCGATGGTAGGTCGCAGTGTCTCGATCATGTCGACCAGCGACTTGGCGTCCAGGTGCCGGTCGGGCAACACCAGGTCCGCCCCGGCCATCAGCGCCCCGTACGGCAGTCCCCACGCGTTGGCGTGGAACATCGGCACGATCGGCAACACCGAGTCGCCGGAACCGATGCCGATCCCGTTGCTGGTGCAGATCGCCATCGTGTGCAGGTAAGTCGAACGGTGGCTGTAGACGACGCCTTTCGGATTGCCGGTCGTGCCGCTGGTGTAACACATTGCGGCAGCAGAGTTTTCGTCGACGTCAGGCCAGTCGAACTCGGTCGGCTCACCGTCGACGATGTCGTCGTAGCGCAGCACGGTCTTGCCCGATTCCTCGAGCGCGGAGATATCGCCGTCGCCGACCGCGATCACGGTGTGAACCGTCTCGAGTTCGCCCAGGATCGGCGCCAGCAGCTTGACCAGCGACACGTCGACCAGCACCACCTGGTCTTCGGCTTCGTTGGCGACGTAGACGATCTGCTCGGGGAACAGACGGATGTTCAGGGTGTGCAACACCGCGCCCATCGCGGGTACGGCCGTATACGCCGTCAGGTGTTCGGCGTTGTTCCACATGAATGTGGCGACCCGCTGGTCACCGCTGACACCGATGCGCCGCAACGCATTCGCCAACTGCGCCGCGCGCTGCCAGAGTTCCGCGTACGTGCACTCGCGGTATCCGTCGCCGGTCGCGGTGAAGACCTTGCGGGCGCCGTGGACGCGGCTGGCGTGTCGAAGGATGGCGGTGATGGTCAAGGGGAAGCCGTGCATGGTGCTGTACATCGCTGGACCGCCTTTGACTCCGCCTGGCTACCCGGGCCGGCCCGCCACACGGCCGCCCTCGTGGCGATCATTGCACGTCCGACCGATCGCCTATGCGGCGATGCGGCCCCTAGGCCGGAGTCGGCTCGAGCATCCGCAGGTCGGAGAACGCCCACGCGTGCGGGGCGGTCAGCTCGTCGTCCGACGTCAGCGCGTCGGCCGGCGCGGCTGCTGCGGAGATCTCCAGCTCGGTGACGGTGCCGGCGTAGTCGGCGATGTAGAGCCGCTTGCCGTCCGGACTCTCCACCGCACACGACGGCTGGTCGCCGACCGTGATGCTGCCGAGCACGTCTTGGGTCGCGGTCGACCACACCGTGACGTGCTGATCGCCGACCAGGTAGACCCGGTCGCCGGTACGGCTCACGGTCAGCTGGGCGAGTGATCCCGCGGCGTCACCGATCTTGTAGGTGGCGTTGATGGCTGAGTTCCGAGCGTCCACGATGTCCAGCACGGTGCCGAAGTCGGAGCCGCAGCTGCCCACGTAGGCGGTGGCACCGTCCGGGCTGAGCGCGATATCGCGGATGGGCGAACCGATTTCGACGGTGCCGACCACCCGGTAGCGCTGGGTGTCAATCGTTACCAGCTCTGCGGTGGATGCGCCGTTGGCCGCGACGTAGAGCCGTCGGCCGTCGGGGCTCACCCGCACGCAGCCAACGGTGGTGGCGGCGATGCGGACGTAGGTCTGCTTGCCGGTCGAGGTGTCCAGGATCGCGACGCCGGCACCGTCATCACCGGTCCGGCCGGTGTAGACGAACCGCCCGTTCGGGCTGACCACCAAGTCGGTGATGCCGAACTCGACCGGGTAGGTCGCGACGATGCGCTCGGAGTCGGTGTCGAAGGCCAGAATCTCGTCGTGCGCCGTGGACACGCTGCTCACGTAGGCGCGATTGCCGGCCATCGCAACGGCGGCAGGTTCGTCGACGTCGGTGACCGTCAGCCTGGGCGCCGCGTCGGTGGTGCCGATCAGCGAGACGCTGTCGTCGCCGTAGTGGGTGACCGTCAGCAATGCGCCGTCGGAGCGGACCGCAATCCCGCTGACCGCGCCGTGCCCGGCAGCGATCGCGCCGATGGCGGTAAAGCCCGCGGGAAAATCTGCCTCGTTCAGATCAAGAACTGCATCGCTCACAGTGGTACCAGCTTCCTTGTTGGTCCGTGGTGGGCGGACGTTCGGCATCTGAGCCAACAACGCTTCGCGCGGTCCGATGCTTCCCTGAACCGCTACCCAGATCCCTAGCCTGGCCCAGCCCAGGCATCGTCAGGGCATCGAGCGCTACTCCGGGACGAGTCTAGTGACTGAAATTACCAGAGAATGGCGCGTATTTCAACGACTGTCGCCTATGTCACTTGGGTAACTCAGGGCGTCCTTACGCAATATTTCATCCAGTGCCGCAAACGATTCCAGCGAGCAAACCCGACAACCCGTTGCGCCAGGTAGTTCATACTTTTCGCTAACCGAAAATGAACTGGGGCTAGATTATTCGTCGATGAGGATTTCTTAACGTTTCTTGCAAAAGAGTCCCACATCACAAGGACGTAAAAGCCGCGTCTGCCGGGCTTCGATTGCCCGGCCGCCGGGGGTGACCGATAATCCCAACCGACCGCCGGTCACCGGGAAGGAGCCACCGCTGACGTGACGGACGACGCGCGTGACGATGTGGTCAGTCGCCAGTACGAGCGGTGGCGATACCCACCCCCTATCGACGACCTCACCGCATGGACCACCACCAACTGGGAGTGGTTCGATCCCACGCATGCCCACCGCGTGCTCTGGCCCGACCGGGACTATCGACCCGACCTCGACATCCTGATCGGTGGATGCGGCACCAACCAGGCCGCGGTCTTCGCATTCAACAATCCCGCCGCCAACGTCGTCGCGGTCGACATCAGCCAGCCCTCACTGGATCACCAGCAGTACCTGAAGGACAAGCACGGCCTGCACAACCTGCGGTTGCTCCTGCTTCCGATCGAGGAGCTGTCGACGCTGGGACGCCAATTCGATCTCGTGGTGTCGACCGGCGTCCTCCATCACATGGCCGATCCACTGACCGGCCTGAAAGCCCTTGCGGGAAGGCTACGTTCGGACGGCGTCATGGCCCTGATGCTCTACGGGAAGCACGGGCGCATCGGAGTTGAGTTGCTGGAGTCGGTTTTTCGCGACATGGGCCTCCGCCAAGATGAGCATTCGGTCCAGATCGTCAAAGACACCATCGCGGCGCTGCCGCCGGATCACCCTGTGCACAGCTACATCAGGCGGGCGCGTGACTTGCAGGACGACGCCGCTTTGGTGGACACGTTTCTGCACGGGCGTGCCCGCAATTACACCGTCGACGAGTGCATCGACTTCGTCAATTCGGCTGGACTCGAGTTCCAAGGGTGGTTCCACAAGACGCCGTATTATCCGCAAAATCTGGCCGGACAACCCGGAGGCTACTTTGCAGCCGTGAATGCGTTGCCGGAGAACAAGATCTGGTCGGTGATGGAGCGGCTGCAGAGCATGAACGGCTGCCATTTCTTCATGGCTTGCCATCCAGAACGGCCGAAATCCAGCTACCAGATTGACTTTTCGGCTTCGACGGCCCTCGACTATGTTCCGGTGTTCCGTTACCGGTGCGGCGTTTCCGGGACGGACGTCGTCTGGCCGGGTTCACGCGCCGGCCTGCACCAGGCTCAACTGCAGTTCGTCCAACAGGTCGACGGCCGCCGGTCGATCCGCGAGATCATCGAGTGCGTTCTCGCCCAGCACGGCCTGCCCGACACGGGCATCGCCGAGCTGGAGAGCTTCGTCCGGGAGTTGTTCGAGACGCTGTGGCGTGTCGACCTCGTCGCGATGGCGTTGCCCGCGGGCGCTTAGGACGGTTCAGTTGCCCGCCTCGTGCCAAACGGTATGTTCTGTCGGACAGCAGGTTTCAAAGCTTACGCGGACCCTCGCCATTGGGACGGCGCAGAAGGGGCCATCACGGTAGCGTTCCCAGCAGTCGGAACTACAGGAGGCGTCATGGCACACGACGAGCCGATGATCGTCGTGTTAGGGACCATAGGCGGCGGCACGTCGGCTGTTGCGAGCGTCCTGCATCACCTTGGCGTCTTCATGGGTACCGAGTTCGGCGCGAGTTATCGCGAGTTGCAACAAAACTGGGAGGACGCGGGGATCGGCCAATTGTGCCGCAGGGCCGTCAATGCAAAGAGCGGACAGCTTCAGATGGAGCCTCATTTGTTCCAGGAGAAGCTCAAAATCTGGGCTGATGGTCATCGCCGCGCAGCCCGCGCCGTGGACCAGCGCCCCGGGCGTCAAGCATCCGCTGCTGTGCGCGGCGATCGATCTGCTCGATGATGCCTGGGGTCCGATCGTGCCGGTGGTGGTGGACCGGCCGTTTGCCAAGGTATTGGCGACTCTGAAGCGGCTCGATTGGTGGCCGGATGAACGGGACGGGGTCGAGTCAACGACACATCTCCTCGGCGCGCGCGACCTGTCGCTGGCAAATAGGTCGAAGGTCCACATCGACTTCGAGGAACTCCGCGCCACCCCCGTCCCCGTCATCCGTCGCCTCGCCGACGAACTCGGCCTCGTGGTAACACACGATCAAGTGGAGGCGGCCGCCAACAGCATTGTGGGGACGGCCAGCATGCCCCGCGACGTGGATCCGTTTCAGCGCTTCATCGATCAGCTCTTGCCCGCAGTGCAGCGCAACCCAGAAGACGTCCGATCGTTGTCCTTGTTGGGTCAGGTCTATTTCGATTCTGGCGATTACGCCAATGCCCGCAAGTGGTACGAGCGAATGCTCGAAGTCGGCGGCAGCTCCGACGAGGAAACCTTCCTGGCGATGTTTCGCATCGCGGAGTCGATGGAGAAGCTCGGGACGCCGTGGCACCAGGTTCAGGACGCGTATCTGCTGGCATGGGAATTCCGGCCGGCCCGCGCAGAACCCCTGTACTGCATCGCTCGACACCACTTCAACGAGAAGCGCTACCGGCTCGCCTACCTGTTTGGGGAGCACGCCGCCGAAATTCCGCGCCCCGACGGCGACATGCTCTTGCCGTATCCCGATATCTACGCGTGGCGTGCAGCGGACGCGCGGGCGAAGTCCGCGTTCTGCCTCGGCGAGCACATGAAAGCGTTCACCCTGTGGCGGCAGCTGCTGGCCTTTCCCGATATCCCTGACGGCGACCGACAACGAATCGCGGCAAACCGCGATGAAGCGGTGCCGGCCATGATCGAAGCGGCGTCAAATTACCCGGATCCGTTGGTGCGCAACGCTATCGCTGCGCCAGGCCGTGTTCGCGCGCACCATCGCCGGGCATCCGACGCAGAGGTCACCGTCAGCCTGATCGCCGGACCGGACCTGGTCGCCACCCAGGAGGCGCTGAACTCCTTTCTGAACTGCTGTAACGACGTGTCACGCGTCGGACGCTTCCTTTTGATCGACGCCGGGCTGTCAGCCGCCGACCGCGAAATCCTGACGGCGCTCTACGAATTCGTTGAGATCGCTCATCTCGGCTCGGACGATGCAGAAGGCATCCAACTCGCGCAGGTGCGCGAACGCATTTGCGGGCGATTCTGGCTACATCTGGATCAGAATTGGCGGTTTTTCGCGCCCGAGAACCTCATCACCCGCCTGACCGCGGTATTCGACGCGGAGGCAGACGTGTTCCAGGTGGCCATCAACTTGGCCGGCGCAACCACGCTGACCGGTGCCAGTGCACCGGAAGATGCGGTTCGCCGCACGCCCGACGCCGGCCGTTATGTCCTGCTTGACGGGCTGGCCAGTGGTCCAGCGATGTTCGATATCGCACGGCTGGATCAAGCCGACAGCCTTGGTCACCCCGCCGCGGGACCCCAGACGGCCAGCCTCGACGAAGTGCTGTGCATCGCCGCCTCAGCCGACTGATTTGACGTCAAGTATTGGATTCCAACCAATTCGGCTGGAGTTGGCTGTCGTACACGTATGGCCCGGTATGGGTCAAATGAGCCCACGGCGCCGCATAAACCTTGAAGCCATGGCTGCGGGCGAGCCTGCAGAAATAGTAGTCCTCAGAGACCATTGGCCCGTCTCGGGATCGATTCCCGTGGTGTAAAACTCCTTGACCGATTCCGCTCGACCGCATATTCCGGACCTCACTGGATAACGCCTCGAACACCCCGCGCTTGATCAGCATGAATCCGGTGCCGCCGGCGTCGATTTCGACAAGTCCGTCGGATTTGGCCAGTTCATCGGCCGAATCACCCGCGTCGTCAGCGATCGGATCGAATACGAACGACCCACGTGGTTTCTCAACTCCTCCGCGGGACGCCGTCCGTCGACAGCCTGGGCGACCCGCTCCCAGTGATTCCCTTCATGGGATACACACCGCAGACGATGTCCTGATCAGCCACCATCATGCTGACGATGTCGATGGCGTTGAACCCGATGTCCGCGTCGATCCACATCAAATGCGTGGCCTGAGACTCGAGGAATTGATGAGCCAAGTGGTTCCTGGCGTTTGCGACAAGTGCGTCATTCATCCGGTACTGTAGAGCAGGCCAAGCCCGTTTCGGAGGAAAATAACGGCTGTTTGCGCCAGTGACCACGTGTATGTCCCCGTGGCCATTCCCCCGTCATGGGTGTGGCGATGAATACGGTTGGCGGATTCTTCGCCGGGTTTTGTCGAGCGTCAGATTCTGAGAGCCGATCAACCACGCGCAACTATATGCCGTCGACGGGCGGCCCGTCGGCTGGAAAGCGCGGAGCCACCGGCGTGCGCTGGCCCCTCGGCGGCATGCCGCTGCCCCGCAATGGACGGCGCTCAGACGTACCGCCCGCCACCAGATCACACCGACCGTGACACCGCGGGCGAGGTCTCGTAAAGAATTCGTCAGGGCAGTGGCATATCCCGACCCAGGCGGGTTCAAGGTGGAATTGTGAACAGTGCAGTTCACACACCGATCGAACCACTCGAGGACCTGAGAAAAACCTGAGATCAACCTGAGACACATGCTGAGCCTGGCGGTGCCCCCAGTCGGATTCGAACCGACACTTGACGGATTTTAAGTCCGTTGCCTCTGCCGATTGGGCTATGGGGGCCTGCGACGAACTTAGCGTGTCGACGCCCGAGCCTGATAGGGAGGCTAAACCGCCGGTCGCTGAGAATCGGGTGTTAAAAATAAGGACCTCACGTTAAGAAGCCATTAACGCGGTATGCGACGGCGCTCAGGTTACGCCAAGGTATGGCGCATGGAACCGCCGCCGGTTACCAGCAACCACTGATAGTGACCAACGTGGCCGACCCCCGCAACGGGGTCGGCTTCTTGCCACCCAGGAGAGACATATGTCGTTCGTGAATACCCAGCCCGCAGCAATCTCCGCAGCCGCGACCCAGCTCGAGGGCCTCGGCAACTCGTTTGCCGCGGAGAGCTCGGCTGCCGCAAGCTCGACTACCGACGTCCTTCCCGCAGCCACCGACGAAGTGTCGATCCTGCAGGCCGGGGTCTTCTCCACGTACGGCCAGCTCTACCAGTCGGTCAGCGCCCAGGCCCAGGCCATCCACCAGCAGTTCGTTCAGCTGCTGAACCAGAGCTCCGGCTCCTACCAGGACACCGAGGCGGCCAACAACGCCGGTGCCGCCGCGAACGCGCTGTCCAACGGCGCGGGGTCCGCCTCGGCGGCCGCCTCGCAGGCCGCGACCGACCCGATCAGCACTCTCGCCGGCCTGATCAGCGGTTTGACCAGCGACCATTGCAGCGGCTCCGTCCTGAACAGCAACCTTGGCAACCTGCGCAAACATCCAGGTCGGTAACTACGCATCGGCCGCGTCGGACATGATCGGTGTGACCAGCGGTGGTCTGCTCACCGCGCTGTCCGGTCCCGCGACCGCCGGCGCCGACATCGGTGGTCTGGGCTCCGCCCTGGCCACCGACGTCGGCCCCGCAGCGGCCGCCGGAGTCGCCGGCGGGATGGGCGCGGCACCGGTGCTGGCTTCGGCCGGCGCGGGGTCCTCGATCGGTGGAATGTCGGTGCCGCCCAGCTGGGCCGGGGCGCCGCCGGAATCCCGTCGGCGAGCACGCCCGTCACGCTGGCGTCGCAAACCATGCCCATGGGTACGGCCGGAGGGTGTCAGCCGGATCTCCGGGCACCATGGCCGGGATGCCCGCAGTCGCCAACGGCGGTCGCGGCAGCGGCTCGAGCTTCGGGGCCCCGCGTTACGGCCTCAAGCCCAAGGTCATGCCGGCGCTTCCGAAGCCGACGCTCACCTGACAACTCACCCGGCCAAAGTCGGCCGACACAAACATTCGCACTCACATCACTCCAAATAGACAGGAATTGAGACATGGTTTTTGATTTCGCAGCTCGCCCCCCGGAAATCAACTCCACGCTGATGTACTCCGGCGCCGGCGCGGGACCGATGACGGCTGCCGCCTCGACGTTCGGCACCCTGAGCTCGGAACTGAGCACCAACGCAGCCGCTTACGAGTCGGTCATCTCGCAGCTGACCGGCTCGGACTGGACCGGTCCGTCGGCCACCGCCGCTGCCGCCTCGGCTCAGCAGAACATCGACTGGCTGAACACCACCTCCGTGCAGTTGCAGGAAGCGGCCGCCAAGGCCACCGCCTCGGCGGCGGCCTACGAGGCGGCATTCTCCGCCACGATTCCGCCACCAGTGGTCGTCGCCAACCGGGCTCAGCTGGCGGCGCTCGTCGCGACCAACATCCTGGGGCAGAACACCCCGGCGATCGCGGCCAACGAGGCGATGTACGGCGAGTTCTGGGCGCAGGACGCCACCGCGCTGACCACCTACGCCGCCAACGCGGCAGCCGCCGCGCAGGTGACGCCGTTGACCGAGCCGACCCAGAGCACCAACCCCGGCGGCACGGGAGCGCAAGCTGCCGCGGTGAGCAGTGCTGTCAACAGCAACGCGTCGAACTCCAGCCTCAACGGGCTGCTCAGCAGCCTGCAGAGCACGTCGAGTGCGGCGGCCACCCCGGCGGCCACGCGGCGGCGGCCACGCCACTCGATAGCCTCTACAACTCCAGTCCAGGCCTTCTTCGGCGTCGGCGCGGTGCTGCGACACGATCAACACCGATCAACGTCACCGGCTCGTGGTTCCTGTTCATCGGTATGTCGGCCATCCCGCTGCTGTCGCACTTCGTTGCCGGTGCTCCGTTCGGTTTCACCATGGGCGATGCCACTCCGCTCGGTGCAGGGCTGGGCTTCGGCACCACGCTGGCGGGCTGCGACGTCCGGTGTCGGCGGGGCCACGTTGGCCGGCATGGGCACGGCGGCCGAGGTCGGCGGGATGTCGGTGCCGGCCGGTTGGGCTGCTGGCGCTGGCGCTGGCGCGGCGCCGCGGCCGAAACCACGTTGGCGGGAACGGGCTGGACCGCATCCGTCGACGAGGCGGCCACCGGCATGGGCAGCGGCGGCATGAACGGTGTCATGCCGGGAATGGCTGCCGCCGGCGGCAAGTCCGGAATGGGAATCGGCGGACCGCGCTACGGCGTCAAGCCGAAGGTCTTTCCGAAGCAGGTATTCGTCTGATGACGGGGAGGGGGACGGTGCCGCCCGCTTGAGACGATCGCTGATCTCGACGCCACCGCCTCGACCATTAGGCAGACGGCGTTGCAACCAGTACCAGAAATTCAAAGATCAAGGAGAGAAAAATGCCTACACGTTTTATGACTGACCCGCACGAGATGCGGTCGATGGCGGGACGTTTCGACGTGCACGCCCAGACGGTGGAGGACGAGGCCCGCAAGATGTGGGCGTCGAGCCAGAACATCGCCGGAGCCGGCTGGAGCGGTACCGCTCAGGCCACCTCCTACGACACCATGGGCCAGATGAACACCGCGTTCCGCAACATCGTCAACATGCTGCACGGTGTGCGTGACGGGCTGATCCGCGACGCCAACAACTACGAGGCCCAAGAGCAGGGCTCGCAGCAGATCCTGTCCAGCTAGTCCATCACCGAAACGTCAAAGGAGAACACTCATGTCGATCAGTTACCAGTTCGGTGATGTCGATGCCCACGGCGCGATGATCCGCGCCCAGGCCGCTTCGCTGGAGTCCGAGCACCAGGCCATCGTTCGCGATGTGCTGGCTGCCGGTGACTTCTGGGGCGGCTCGGGTTCGGTGGCCTGCCAGGAGTTCATCACCCAGTTGGGTCGTAACTTCCAGACCATCTACGAGCAGGCCAACAGCCACGGCCAGAAGGTGCAGACCGCCGGCAACAACATGGCCAGCACCGACTCCGCCGTCGGCTCCAGCTGGGCCTGACACCCGCACCACCGATTGTGGCCCGCACACCCAAGGTGTGCGGGCCACAATCTTTTCGGAGCCATCCGGGCGTTGACCAGAGCCAGTTCCCACGAAAGACGTTGGGAGCAAGGAATTGTCCCCACTTCCGCCGTATCGAGTACACGAATCGGGTGCAACGCCGAACAGATGTCGTCGACTGGACGCGGAATTCACCGAACATCCGCACATTTGAGAACTGTATGAGCTTCGTGACAATGGCGTGTGCCGCGGGGAGAATCGACAAGCATGGCGGTCATGTCGGGAACCGCACGCGAGCAGCGGCCGCGTCAGGCCATCCTCGGTCAGCTCCCCCGGATCAGCCGGGAAGACGGATCGCCGATCCGGGTTTTGCTGGTCGACGATGAACCAGCGTTGACCAACCTCGTCAAGATGGCCCTGCACTACGAGGGCTGGACGGTCGAGGTCGCCCACAACGGCCGCGAAGCCGTCAACAAATTCGACGATGTCGAACCCGACGTGCTGGTCCTCGACATCATGCTTCCCGATATCGACGGCCTGGAGATCCTGCACCGGGTCCGCCAATCAGGGCCCTATACGCCCACCTTGTTCCTGACGGCGCGCGACTCGGTGATGGACCGGGTGACCGGCCTGACCGCGGGCGCCGACGACTACATGACCAAGCCGTTCAGCCTCGAGGAACTGGTCGCCCGACTGCGCGGGCTGCTCCGCCGTTCCAATCACCTCGCCCCGCCCGCCGAGGAGAGCCTCACGATCGGCGACCTCACACTCGATGGCGCAAGCCACGAAGTACACCGCGCCGGATCGCTGATTTCGCTGTCGTCAACCGAATTCGAGCTGTTGCGCTTCTTGATGCGCAACCCGCGCCGGGCGCTGACCCGCACCGAAATCCTGGACCGGGTCTGGAATTACGACTTCGCCGGACGCACCAGCATCGTCGATCTGTACATTTCGTATCTGCGGAAGAAGATCGACGCCGGCAGAGAGCCGATGATCCACACCGTGCGAGGTGTGGGGTACATGCTCCGCCCGCCGGCATAGCACCGAGGTGGCAGTGAAATGACCGGGGCCCAGGCGACTCCGTGGTGGCGGCCACGCACTCTGCGCCACCAACTGGTCTTGGGCGTCTCGGCAGTGGTCACGATCGTCATGCTGGTCGTCGGCGTCATCTCGGTGGTCAGCCTGCGCGCCTATGTCAACGCGATCAACGATGCGGAAGTCTCCGAATCGCTTGACGCACTGGACCACTCGTTCGCCAAATACCGCCGCCGGTCAGTTCGGTCAGCATCGTGAAATCGGGGACGCCATGCTGAGGTTCACCGAGCAGAACCCGGGAAATGTCATCGCGGTGATGCACGGCGGCGATGTGATCGGTTCGGCGATCTTTTTCGAGGACAACCCGCAGCCCGCCACGCCCGACGTCATCGCCGCCATCAAGGCGCTGCCCTGGCGCGACGGCGAGATCCACACCGCGAAACTGGGCAGGCTCGGGCCGTACCGGGTCAGCAGCCAAAAGACCGGCAGCGGTGATCTACTGGTGGTCGGGGTATCGCTGGATCTGGTCGACAAGACCATCAACCGCCGAATCGTCAGCGCAGCAGTGCTTTCGATCGCGGCACTGCTGGTGACGGCAGGGCTGACCGCTCTGGTGGTCGGCTATGCGCTGCGACCGTTACGCCGTGTCGCGGTCACCGCCGCCGAGGTCGCCGGCACGCCGCTCACCGGCGACGACCATCGCATCACCGCCAGGATCCGGCCTGACGACACCGACCCGAACAATGAGGTGGGCATCGTCGGGCACACGTTGAACCGGTTGCTGGACAACGTCGACAGCGCGCTGGCGCACCGGGCCGAATCCGACCGGCGCATGCGCCAATTCATCACCGACGCCAGCCACGAACTGCGGACGCCGCTGGCGGCGATGCAGGGCTACTCCGAGCTCACCCGCCAGGACAGCGCCGCGCTACCCCCGACCACCGAGTACGCGTTGGCCCGTATCGAGTCGGAGGCCCGCCGGATGACCTCGCTGGTCGATGAACTCCTGCTGCTGTCGCGTCTGGGCGAGGGCGACGATCTGCGCACCGAGGACGTCGACCTGGCCGACATCGTTCTCAACGCGGTCAACGATGCCGCCGTGGCAGCGCCCAGCCATAACTGGATCAAGGATCTGCCCGACGACCCGGTCTGGGTGAGCGGCGACTCAGACCGGCTGCACCAGCTGGTGAGCAATCTGCTGACGAACGGGTGGGTCCACACACCGGCCGGGGTCACCGTGAAGACGGCCATCACCTGCCAACGCTTCAGAGCCGACGCGCCCTACGCCGAGTTGACGGTGGCCAACGACGGGCCCGACATCGACCCCGAACTGCTTCCCCACCTCTTCGATCGATTCGTCCGCGCCAAGGACGCCCCTCACGAAGGCGGCGGAAACGGGCTCGGCCTGGCCATCGTCGACTCGATCGTCAAGGCCCACCACGGATCGGTCGCGGCCGAATCCGCCGGGGGTCGAACAATTTTCCGGGTGCGCCTGCCGCTGGCCAAGTAGCGCGCATCACAGCACTTACAGCAAACGCGATATCCGCATCAAACCCACGTGAAGACCGATGAGCACCACTTATCGCAAACGTGAATTGCGCGACGCACTGTAAAGAAAGCGTTAGCGACGGCGCTTTATACATCTGCTGCGCCTAACTTCTTTCCAGACCCCATAGTCAAGACTAAATTTGCATGCCGGAGCCAAGATCGATCGCCGATCGACCTGACCGGCTTGTCACGAACGGAGAAGCGATGTCCGTGGTTGCCTACGTCTTGCTGACGCTGGCGGTGTTCGCCGTCCTCGGCTATGCGCAAAAGCTGGTCGAAAAGCTGTGAGTCGCGCGGACGACCGGTTGGTGGAGGCGCGCAGATGAGCTACGACAACATCGTTGGCCTCGGGCTCGCTGCGGCATTGACGGTCTACCTCGTTGCTGCGCTGTTCTTTCCGGAGAGGTTCTAGGTGAGCACATCCACCGCGGGGATCGCCTTGCTGGTGCTGGCACTGATCGCGGTGCACGTCCCGCTCGGCGACTACATGTACCGCGTCTACACCTCGCCGAACGACTGGCGAGTCGAGAAGGCCGTCTACCGCATCATCGGCGCCGACCCCAAAGCGGAACAGCCGTGGTACGCCTACGCGCGAAGCCTGCTGGCGTTCTCGGCGGTCAGCGTCCTGTTCTTGTTCTTCTTCCAGCTGCTGCAGGACAAGCTGCCCCTGCACCTGCACGATCCGGCGACCAAGATGACGCCGTCGCTGGCGTGGAACACCGCGGTCAGCTTCGTCACCAACACCAACTGGCAGGCCTACTCGGGCGAGACCACCCAAGGTCACCTGGTGCAGATGGCCGGGCTGGCCGTGCAGAACTTCGTCTCCGCCGCAGCGGGAATCGCCGTGGCGATCGCCCTGGTTCGCGGATTCGCCCGAAGCAGGACGCACGATATCGGCAACTTCTGGGTCGACCTGGTCCGGGGAACCGTGCGGATCCTGTTGCCGATCTCGATCATCGGCGCGATCGTGCTGATCGCCGGCGGCGCGATCCAGAACTTCCACCTGTACGACCAAGTGGTCACCACGCTGAGCGGCACGCCGCAGACCATTCCCGGCGGCCCGGTCGCCAGCCAGGAAGCCATCAAGGAACTCGGCACCAACGGCGGCGGCTTCTACAACGCGAACTCCGCGCACCCGTTCGAGAATCCGACCAGGCTGACGAACTGGGTCGAGATATTCCTGTTGTTGGCGATCAGCTTCTCGTTGCCGCGCACGTTCGGCCGTATGGTCGACAGCACCAAGCAGGGCTACGCGATCGCCGCGGTGATGGGATTCTTAGCGGTGTCCAGCCTCACCATGATGGAGCTGTTCCAGTTGAGCCACCACGGAACCGTGCCCACGGCAACGGGCGCGGCCATGGAGGGAGTCGAGCAACGGTTCGGCGTCGCCAATTCCGCGGTTTTCGCCGACGCCACCACGCTCACCTCGACCGGCGCGGTCGATTCGGCGCACGACTCTTACACCAGCCTGGGCGGACTGATCCAGTTGTTCAACATGCAGATCGGCGAGGTGGCCCCCGGCGGGGTCGGCTCGGGCCTGTACGGCATGTTGATCATGGCGATCATCACGGTGTTCGTCGCCGGGCTGATGGTGGGCCGCACCCCGGAGTATCTCGGCAAGAAGATCCGGCCTCGCGAAATGAAGCTGGCGGCAAGCTATTTCCCGGTCACCGAACTGCTGGTGCTGGTCGGGACCGGCGTCGCCATGGGACTACCAGGACCGCGGGCTGGCATGAACAACACTGGCCCGCATGGCCTTTCGGAGGTCCTCTACGCATTCACCTCCGCGTCCAACAACAACGGCTCGGCTTTCGCCGGCTTGTCGGCGAATACCACGTGGTTCAACACGGCGCTGGGATTGGCGATGGTCATGGCCAGGTTCCTGCCGATGATCCTGGTGTTGGCGCTGGCCGGTTCGCTGGCCCGCCAGGGTCATACCCCGGAGTCGCCAGGCACCCTGCCCACGCATCGGCCGCAGTTCATCGGTCTTGTCGCCGCGGTAACAGTCGTGCTGTGCGCGTTGACCTTCCTGCCGGCACTCGCGCTCGGACCCCTCGCTGAAGGAATCCACTGAGATGACAAGCTCAACGGCTACCAAGCCACGTTCCAACCGGCCGGCGCGCCCCCATAGCAGCGGCCCCACGCCAGTACAGGGCGGACTGCTCGACCCCGCAATGACTGTTGAAGGCACTGCCCGATGCGGTGCGCAAGTTCGACCCGCGCACGCTGTGGCGCAACCCGGTGATGCTGATCGTCGAGATCGGCGCGCTCTGGTCGACCGTGCTGACGATCCACAACGAGTCCTGGTTCGGCTGGCTGATCGTGTTCTGGCTCTGGCTGACAGTGCTTTTCGGCAACCTGGCGGAAGCCGTCGCCGAGGGGCGGGGCAAGGCCCAGGCCGACACGTTGCGTAAATCGAAGGCCGACACCATCGCCCGCCGGCTGCAGGGCTGGGCGCCCGGCAAGCCCGGCACCGAAGAGGACGTGCGCGCGCCGGAACTGCAGAAGGGCGACATCGTCGTCGTCGAGACCGGTGAAACGATCCCGGGCGACGGCGAGATCGTGGAAGGCATTGCGTCGGTGAACGAATCGGCGATCACCGGCGAATCCGCGCCGGTGATCCGCGAGTCCGGCGGCGATCGCTCCGCGGTCACCGGCGGCACCACGGTGCTCTCCGACCGCATCGTCGTCAAGATCACCCAGGAGCCGGGCAAGAGCTTCATCGACCGGATGATCGCGCTCGTGGAGGGCGCCAACCGGCAGAAGACCCCGAACGAGATCGCGCTGAACATTCTGCTGGCCGCGCTGACGATCATCTTCCTGTTCGCGGTGGTGACCCTGCAGCCGCTGGCGATCTACTCCAAGCTCAACAACCCGGGTGTGCCCGACACCGCCGCGTTGAGCGGAAACGGCGTCGACGGCGTCGTCCTGGTGGCGTTGCTGGTGTGCCTGATTCCCACCACGATCGGCGCACTGCTGTCCGCGATCGGCATCGCCGGCATGGACCGGCTGATCCAGCGCAACGTGCTGGCCATGTCGGGCCGCGCCGTCGAGGCTGCCGGTGACGTCGACACGCTGCTGCTGGACAAGACCGGCACGATCACCCTGGGCAACCGGGAGGCGGCGGAGTTCATCCCGGTCGACGGGGTCACCCCCGAAGACCTGGCGGATGCCGCTCAGCTGTCCAGCCTGGCCGACGAGACGCCGGAGGGCCGCTCGATCGTCGTGTACGCCAAGCAGACCTACGGGCTGCGGGAGCGCCCGCCGGGTGAACTGAACAACGCGCAGTGGATCGAGTTCACCGCGACGACCCGGATGTCCGGTGTCGACCTCGACGGACGGCAGCTGCGCAAGGGCGCGGCGAGCTCGGTGGCCAACTGGATTCGCGATCAGGGTGGCGTCATCCCCGACGCGCTCGGCGACGTGGTCGACGGCATTTCGGCGGCCGGCGGGACGCCGCTGGTGGTCGGCGTGGTCAGCAACGGCGACCACGGCAACAACGCCGAGGTGCTCGGCGTCATCCACCTCAAAGACATCGTCAAGCACGGCATGCGGGACCGGTTCGACGAGATGCGCAAGATGGGCATCCGGACGGTGATGATCACCGGCGACAATCCGTTGACCGCCAAGGCAATCGCCGACGAAGCCGGCGTCGACGACTTCCTCGCCGAGGCCACCCCCGAAGACAAGCTGGCACTGATCAAGCGCGAGCAGCAGGGTGGCCGACTGGTCGCCATGACCGGCGACGGCACCAACGACGCACCGGCGTTGGCGCAGGCCGACGTCGGGGTGGCGATGAACAGTGGGACCAGCGCGGCCAAAGAGGCCGGCAACATGGTCGATCTGGACTCCGACCCCACCAAGCTCATCGAGATCGTCGAGATCGGCAAGCAGCTGTTGATCACCCGCGGCGCGCTGAGCACCTTCTCGATCGCCAACGACATCGCCAAGTACTTCGCGATCATCCCGGCCATGTTCGTGGGGCTGTTCCCCGGACTGGCCTCGATCAACATCATGCGGCTACACAGTCCGCAGTCGGCGATCCTGTCCGCGGTGATCTTCAACGCGATCATCATCGTCGCGCTGATCCCGCTGGCGCTGCGCGGCGTTCAGTACACGCCGAGCAGTGCTTCGAAGTTGTTGAGCCGCAACCTTTACGTCTACGGGCTGGGTGGCGTCGTCGCTCCGTTCATCGGTATCAAGCTGATCGACCTGGCCGTGCAATTCATTCCCGGGATGGGCTGATATGAACCCCGCCATCGACGATTCAGAGCGTAGCGATGATGAGGAGCGGCGCCAATGAACCTAGCAACGTAATTCGGCAACACTGGGCGGCCCTGCGCGCCCTGCTGGCATTGACGGTCATCACCGGTTTCGTCTACCCGCTGGTCGTCTGGGGAATCGCTCAACTTCCCGGACTGCACGACAAGGCGGACGGCTCGATACTCAGCGCTTCCGGGAAGGCCGGTCGGCAGCAAGCTGATCGGGCAGTCGTTCACCGACAAGAACGGCAACCCGCTGCCGCGGTACTTCCAAAGCAGGCCCTCGGCGGCCGGGGCGGGCTACGACCCCACCGCGTCGGGTGCGCAGCAACCTGGGACCGGAGAGCATCGTCGACACGCCCGCCGATCCGGCCAAGCTGACTCCGGGTACCGATCCGTCCGACGCCGGCTTCAAGCCCAGCCTGCTGACCCAGGTGTGCTCGCGCAGCCTGGCGATCGGCCGGCTCGAAAAGGTCGACGGCTCACGGCCGTTCTGCACCGGCGGCGGCGTCGGCGCCGTGCTGTCGGTGATCGGGCCGCGAGACCGGGCCGGCAATGTCACCCATCCGGTCACGGTGGTCAGCGTCAACGAGCCGTGCTCGAAGCCCGGGAGCCCGCCCGCCATGGTGTTCCAGCGGCTCTACCAGGGTGTGGTGGTGCAGTGCGCTCAGTACGGCCGCGACTACTCGGTCGGTCGAGTGGTTCCGGTTCGCGGCTCGGCGCCCGAGCAACCGGAGGTGCCGGCCGACGCCGTCACCGCCAGCGCCAGCGGTCTGGATCCCGACATCTCGCCGGCCTATGCCGAACTGCAGGTGGCCCGGGTGGCCCGCGCCCGCGGCATCAGCGTCGGCCAGGTGCGCGACGCGGTGCGACACAACCAGCACGGACGCCTGCTCGGCTTCGTCGGCGAGCCGGTGGTCAATGTGCTGGCGGTGAATCTCGAGCTGGATCGCGGATCACCGGTGAAGTCTTGACCCTTCCGGTGGATGATGGCGGGGTGACCTCCACAAGCGAGCCGGCGACGTACGACGATCCGCTGGATCACCGGGTGTACAAGCAGCGACGGGGCGAGCTGCGGATCTACCTCGGCGCGGCCCCGGGCGTCGGCAAGACCTGCGCCATGCTCGGCGAGGCGCATCGCCGGCTGGAGCGCGGCACCGACGTCGTCGCAGCGGTCGTGGAATCGCACGGCCGCAAGAAGGTCGACGAGCTCGTCAAAGGCATCGAAGTCATTCCGCCGCACTACATCACCTACCGCGGAAGCACCTTCCCGGAACTCGACATCGAGGCGGTGCTGCGCCGCAAGCCGGAAGTGGCGCTCGTCGACGAATACGCCCACAGCAACATCCCGGGCAGCACCCACGAAAAGCGTTGGGAGGACATCGAAGCGCTGCTGGACGCCGGCATCACGGTGATCTCGACGCTCAATGTCCAGCACCTGGAAAGCCTCAACGACGTCGTCGCTCAGATCACCGGAGTCGAACAACGCGAGACCGTGCCCGACGAGATCGTCCGGAGAGCGGCTCAGATCGAACTGGTCGATATCACGCCGGAAGCGTTGCGGCGCAGGCTTGCTCACGGAAACGTGTACCCGTCGGAACGAATCGACGCGGCGCTGACCAATTACTTCCGCGCCGGCAACCTGACCGCGCTGCGCGAGATCGCGCTGCTGTGGCTTGCCGATCAGGTCGACTCCGCGCTGGCGAAATATCGCGCCGACAAGAAGATCACCGACACCTGGGAAGCCCGCGAGCGGGTGGTCGTCGCGGTGACCGGCGGACCCGAGTCGGAAACGTTGGTGCGCAGGGCTTCTCGCATCGCGTCGAAGTCCAGCGCGCAGCTGATGGTGGTGCACGTCGTCCGCGGTGACGGGCTGTCGGGGGTGGCGCCGCGCGAGATGGGCAAGGTGCGCGAGCTGGCCGGCAGCATCGGCGCCACCGTGCACGTCGTGGTCGGCGACGAGGTGTCGTGCGCGCTGCTCGACTTCGCCCGCGAGACGAACGCCACCCAGTTGGTGCTCGGCAGCTCCCGACGGTCGCGGTGGGCGAGCATCTTCAGCGAGGGCATCGGCGCGGCGACCATCAAGAACTCGGGCAAGATCGACGTCCACATGGTCAGCCACGAGGCGGCCAATCGCAGCCTGGCGTTCTCGACGATCTCGCCACGCGCCCGCCAGGTGGTGTCCTGGCTGGCCGCCGTCACGTTGCCGCTGGCGATCCTGGCGCATCACGCTGCGGTTGGATCCGACCCTGGATGTCGGCGGGAAATCGGCCCTCTTCTTCGCCGGGGTGGTCGGCGTCGGGCTGTTCGGCGGGGTGGCGCCGGCGGTGCTGTCGGGATTGTTGTCCGGGGCGCTGCTGGTCTATTTCCATACCGAGCCGCGGTATTCGTTCGCCGTCAAGAGCCTGAGCAACGCCCTGACCATCATGATCCTGCTCGGGGTCGCGATGGCGATCGCGGTGCTGGTGGACGCCGCCGCCAGCCGGGCCCGCGAGGCCAGGCGGGCCAGCCAGGAAGCCGAGCTGCTCTCGCTGTTCGCCGCGTCGGTGCTGCGCGGCGCCGACCTCAACGCGCTGCTGGAGCGGGTGCGCGAGGCGTACTCGCAGCGGTCGGTGTGCCTGGTCCGTGAGGTCGACGGTCGGCTGGTCCCGGTCGCCGGCGTGGGCACCGAGTCGTGCGTGACGGTCGATTCCGCCGACACCGCGGTCAAGGTCGGCGACGAAGAATTCTGGATGCTGATGACCGGGCGTGGCCTGACCGGCCGCGACCGCCGGGTGCTGTCGGTGGTCGCGACGCAGGCGGCAGGACTGGTCAAGCGGGGTGAGCTCGCCGAAGAGGCCGGCAAGGTCAAATCGCTCGCCGAGGCCGACGAGCTGCGCCGCCTGCTGCTGTCGGCCCTCGGCCACGACCTGCGCACTCCGCTGACCGCGGCCAAGGCAGCGGTGTCCAGCCTGCGCGCCGAGGACGTCTGGTTCTCGCCGGAGGACACCAGCGAATTGCTGGCCACCGTCGAGGAGTCGGTCGATCAGCTGACCCTGTTGGTGGCCAACCTGCTGGACTCGTCCCGGCTGGCGGCCGGCGTGGTGCGCCCGGAACTGACCGAGGTCTACCTCGAAGAAGTCGTCCAGCGCGCGTTGGTCAGCATCGGCGGACGCCACACGATCTACGGGCGGGCGAGTATCGACCGGGTCAAGGTCGAGGTCGGCGGAACGGTCGCGATGGGCGACGCGGGTCTGCTGGAACGGGTGCTGTCCAACGTGATCGACAACGCGCTGCGCTACGCGCCGGCCAGCATCGTGCGGGTCAATGCCGGCCAAGTCGGACCGCGGGTGCTGATCAACATCGTCGACGACGGACCCGGAGTGTCCAAAGGCGCCGCCGAGCAGATGTTCCAGCCGTTCCAGCGGCTCGGCGATTTCGACACGACAACCGGCCTGGGCCTGGGCTTGTCGGTGGCCAAGGGTTTCGTGGAGGCGATGGACGGAACGATCACTGCCAGCGACACCCCTGGCGGCGGGCTGACCATCGTGATCGACATGGCCGCGCCGCTGCAGGACCGGCGCTCGATGACCCGCGCCGGCGACGATGCAGAGCGCAGCGATGAGAGGAGCGGCGCTCGTGACCAGGGTGCTGGTGGTCGATGACGACCCGCAGCTGTTGCGCGCGTTGCGGATCAACTTGTCGGTGCGTGGCTACGAGGTGATCACCGCACCGACCGGGTCGCGCGCACTGACGCTCGCCGCGGAACATCCTCCGCAGGTGGTGATCCTGGATCTGGGGATGCCGGACATATCGGGCATCGAGGTGCTGGCCGGTCTGCGCGGCTGGCTGACGGCCCCGGTGATCGTGCTGTCTGCGCGCACCGACTCGTCCGACAAGGTCGGCGCACTCGACGCGGGCGCCGACGATTACATGACGAAGCCGTTCGGCATGGACGAGCTGCTGGCCCGGTTGCGCGCCGCAGTGCGACGAGCGACGGTGGCCACCGGCGCGGACAACCCGGTGGTGGAAACCAAGTCGTTTCTTGTCGACCTCTCGGCGAAGAAGGTGATCAAGAACGGCAGCGAGGTCCACCTGACCCCCACCGAATGGGGCATGCTGGAAATGCTGGTGCGCAATCGCGGCAAGCTGGTCGGTCGCGAGGAGTTGCTCCGCGAGGTGTGGGGACCCAAGTACGCGACGGAAACCCATTATCTCCGTGTGTTTCTCGCGCAGTTGCGCCGCAAACTCGAGGACGACCCGTCGCACCCCGCCCATCTGCTGACCGAGGCAGGCATGGGGTATCGCTTCGAGGCATGAGAGTTGTTGCGCGAGAATAGGTTAGCGCCTCGAACACGGCGTCACGCTCGCGCGCCAGCAAAATCAAGCGTTGCGGCCAGATCAGGTAAACCTGTGGTGTAACCTATTTCAGTAACAGCGCGAGCAAAGCCGATACCCACCCGTGCAGAGTGGCGGACGAGAGAATGCAGCATCACATCATTGTCAGCGGTGACGATGCGCTGGCCACCACCATCATCGAAGAGCTGGAAAGCGCCGGCGCGAACGTCATCAGGCTGGGCAGCAGCGGCCTCACCGGCGTCTGCGACGAATTGGAAAGCGCCCACGTCGGCGATGCGCTGGCAGTGGTGTGCGCCGGCGATGATGATGCGGCCAACCTCGAAATCGCCCTGCTGGCAAGACGATCCAACCCTTCCGTGCGCGTGGTCGCCAGGCTGGCCAATGACGTGCTGCGCGCCGCGGTGGCCGCCGACAACGGGCCGGGCGCAATCCTCGACGTCGCCGAACTGACCGCGCCATCCGTCGTCGAGGCATGCCTGGCGCGCCGGGCACACCCCTTCGAGGCGGCCGGCACTCGAATTCCTGGTCTCCGGCAGCGAAGCGCCGCGGGCGGCCACGCTGCGCGAAATCTACGGCGACCTGGCCCCGGTGGCGATCATCCACGGGGAGAACTCGTCGAGCCCGGGCGAGATCGAAGTCTGCCCGACCCGCAATCAACGGGTGCTCGCCGGTGACCGCGCGGTGATGATCGGCACGGCCGACGAGTCTGCCGAACGCGGCATCAAGATCCGACGGCCGGCGGAGACACGGTCCCGACGGGCCGGGCTGCGACGAGTGTTCGACGCCGTCCGCACCGTCGTCAACGACTTCAACCCGGCCTTCTATCCCGCCCTGGCGGCCGCCATGACCCTCGTCGTCATCTCAATGTTGCTGTTGCGCTACAACTATCAGCACCCGCGGATGTCCTGGGTCGACGCGCTGTACTTCACCATCGAGACGATCACGACGACGGGCTACGGCGACTTCAGCTTCGCCCACCAGGAGACGTGGCTGCGCATGTTCGCCGCGGGTTTGATGTTCGGCGGCGCGACCACCATCGCCCTGCTGGTCGCGTTCATCGCCGACGTGCTGCTGTCGCGGCGCTTCGTGTTCGCCTCCGCGCGACCGCGGATGCGCCACCTGCGCAACCATGTGATCGTCGTCGGATTGAGCGCCCTCGGGATGCGGGTGATCACCGACCTGGTCGAGGCGGGATACGACGTCGCGGTCATCGAGATCAACGAAGACAACCGATTCCTGTCGGCGGCGCGCGCGCTGGATGTGCCGGTGATCTTCGGTGACGCCACGCTGAAGCAGACGCTGGAAGCGGCGCGCGTCGAGCGGGCCCGCGCGGTGGCGGTGCTGACCCGCGACGACATGATCAACATCGAAACCGGGATCGTGCTGGCCGAGATGCTGGGGCCGAAAGTGGTGCCCAAAGCCAACAAGCGCGCCGACATCTCGGTGGTGCTCCGGGTGTACGACCGGGCGCTGGGTCTGGCGGTCGCGCAGCGTTTCGGCTTCGAGAACGTCCGCTCCTCGGTCGCGCTGGCCGCGCCGTGGTTCATCGGCGCCGCGATGGGCGTGGAAGTGCTGGGCACCTTCTCGATCGGCCAGAGCTCGTTCATGGTCGGCGCGATGCTGGTGGCCGAGGGCAGCGAGCTCGACGGCCTGCCGATGGGCGACTTGTCGAGCAGGACGCGCGTGATCGCGATTTGCCGGCAGGACTCCCCCATCGACCTGCAGCCCCGCCATGAACACAAGCTCCGCGACGGCGACACCGTCTACCTCGTCGGCCCCTACCGGGACCTGGTGGCCACCCTGCGCAAAGGTCTACCGCCCCGGCACGCGGTCACCGCGCGAGGACGTTCCCGACGACGTCGCCGAACCATCTGGACAACCGACACGACGCCAACGTCAGCCGCCAAGCACGCACCGGCTGAGCTGTCCCGCGCGATTCTTTACAACATCCTTACGGGAACCTGGCAACTCGCTGTAGAGGGGCGCTGCCAGCGCGAGACCACGCCGGCCAAGCCTTAGAATCGGGCCGAACTGCGCGACCTCGGGGAGCAAAAACGGGCGTCGACGCATAGGTAAACCTGAGAAATATGAAGGATTAACCTGAGAGATATCGGTGATTGCTGCCGCGCAATGCCATTGCGCACCGGCGTCGAATTGTATATCTCCAGCTGAAAACCGATAATGACATGTCTGCCAGCAAAGACAGTTGGCCGGCGGGGGTGTGTATCGGAGATCCTGACGCCATGGAATAGGCGGCCTGCTCGACCATTGCCGGAAAGGGAAGCCATGCTTTCGGGGAGCGCTGAGCCGGAATGTCGCGTGCGCTCTCCGGTGATGTCACCGGAGGTCCGCGGCGCAGAGCGGGCCATCCCGAGGCCGGCGGCGACTCCGACGTCGGCTGACGACCCGCCGCAGCCTGAAGCGACAAATATCGCCGCGCATGCCACCATTCACCCATCGGTCAATGACTCGGCTACGGCTTGGTACTGGGCCGGCTCGACCGCGGTGAATTAGAGGGGTCGGCGAGCAATGGATTTCGGAAATTACCCGCCGGAGATCAACTCCGCCCGCATGTACGCCGGCGCTGGCGCGGGACCCTTGCTGGTCGCCGCCGAAGCCTGGGATGCGCTCGCCGGTGAACTGCATTCGGTGGCGAACTCCTATCAATCCGTGGTGTCGGGATTGACCGCCGGCCCCTGGATGGGTCCGGCCGTCGGCGTCGATGAGTGCGGCGGCCGCGTCGTACGCGGCGTGGCTGCGAGCCACCGCCGCGCAGGCCGAGGAAACCGGCGCGCAGGCCAAGTCCGCGGCCGCCGCCTATCAGGCAGCGTTTACGGCGACGGTTCCGCCGCCGATGGTCGCGGCCAACCGCAGCCTGCTCTCGACCCTGATCGCCACCAACCTGTTCGGCAGGAACACTCAGGCGATCGCGGCGAACGAAGCACAGTACGGCGAGATGTGGGCGCAAGACGTGGCCGCGATGTACGGCTACGCGGCCTCGTCGGCCTCCGCGACGCAGCTGACGCCGTTCAACCCGCCCCAGCAGAACACCAACCCCGGCGGCTCGGCCAATCAGGCCGCCGCGGTCGGCCAGGCCACCGGTTCCGCCGCCGGCAACGCGCAGAGCACCATCCAGCAGGCGTTCTCCGCAGTCCCGGCGGCACTGTCGAGCGCGGCAGCGGCACCCGCCGCCGCAGGCGACCCGCTGGGCACGATCAGCGACCTGATCTCGATTTTCGTTGACCTGCCGGCCGGTTTGGCGACGTTCGCAGCCGACATACCGCTGGGCAGCCTCGGCGTGGTCGCGCTGCCTTTCGACGTGGTCGGCGCCCTGACCGGTACCCACACCGACAAGATCGTCAGCGGATGGAACGGGGAGCAAACCTGGCCGGGTGACGGGCCCGCGCCCGGTCAAGCCGTTCCCCGCGCCGCTGCTGAACTTGCCGAGCGGCAGCCGTGCCGCGCACCGAAGCTCTCGGCGGGTCTCGGCGAGGCGAACAGCGTCGGCGGGTTGTCGGTACCGCCGAGCTGGACTATCGCCACGCCCGCGGTCAAGCCGAGCCGCCGTGACTCTGCCGGCGCTGCCGGCAGCCGCCGTCGCCGGTGAGTCCGCATCGGGAAGCGCACTCAGCCAGATGGCGCTGGCGGGAATGGCCGGCCGGGCGATGGGCGGCACTGTCGGCACCGGCGTCGGCCGCGGCGGCAAGACCGCCGGAGGCGCGGCGGCTCGCGCCAACGCGGCGCCAAAGACCGCCGACCGCAAGACAACTGGCAGCGACGACGACGCCGCCGAGGCCAAGCCGCGGACCGTGGTCACCGGTGTCGCGGCCGAGCTGCGTGAGTTCAGCCAAGCTTCGCGACGAAGGAATTCTGACCGACGAGGAATACACCGAGCAGAAGAACCGTCTGCTTGGTCGCTGAAACGCCCACCGCCGCCTGGCGGATATGTCGATTGTCTGACCGACTCATAGAGATAAAGGGAATGCGCAGCAATGGATTTCGGGTTCTATCCGCCGGAGATAAACTCCGGCCGGATGTATTCCGGTCCGGGATCGGGGCCGATGCTGGCCGCTGCGCAGGCCTGGGTAGCGCTGGCCGACGAGCTGTACACGGCGGCCGGCGGCTACCAGTCGGTGGTGTCGGAGCTGACATCCGGCCTGGTCGGGTCCGTCGTCGGCGTCGATGAGCGCCGCAGCCGCATCGTTTGTCGAATGGCTCAGCGCGACCGCCGCGCAGGCTGAGCAATCCGCCACCCAGGCGCAGGCCGCGGCCGCCGGTTACGAGACGGCGTTCGCGATGACGGTGCCGCCGCCGGTGATCGCCGCCAACCGCAGTCTGCTGGCGGCGCTGGTGGCGACCAACTTCTTCGGGCAGAACACGCCGGCGATCGCGGCCACCGAAATCCAGTACGCCGAGATGTGGGCCCAGGACGCCGTCGCGATGTACGGCTACGCGGCCTCCTCGGCATCCGCGACCACGCTGACACCGTTCCAGCAGCCGCAGCAGAACACCGATCCGGCATCATCGGCCAGCCAGGCGGCCGCGGTCGAGCCAGGCCGCCAACACCACCGCCGGCGATGCGCAAAGCGCGGTTTCGTCTGCGCAGCAAGCCTTTTCCGCAGTGCCGCAGGCCCTGCAAGGCCTGGCGACGTCCGAGTCGGCCGCCACCGGATCCGCCGCCACGCGACCCGCTGACCACGTTGAGCAACCTGATCTCGATCTTCGTCTCGTTGCCATCGGATCTGACGTTTTTTGCCGCGGTAATACCGCAGGACATCGCGGCCGGGCCGGTCGACCTTCCTTTCTCCATCGTGGATTCGGAGACCGGTCAGCACACCGACCAGATCGTCAGCGGCTGGAACGGCGAAGACCCCTTCATCAGGAAGGACGGTCGTCCCCTCGAACGACTTCCCGGCGACCCTCCTCAACCCCAGCCAACGCTCGCCGGACGCGATCGCGGCGGGCATGGCGGACGCGGAAGCGATCGGGGAGTTGTCGGTCCCGTCGGAACTGGACCGTCGCCGCACCCGAGGTGAAGCCGACCGCGTTCACGACGCCGCTCACCACCACGAACGCAGCCGCCGCCCCGGCCGCCGAAGTCGGAGCGTCAAACACGTTCAACCAGATGGGGACTGGCGGATTGGCCGGGCAGGCGATGGCCGGCCCGCCGGCCGCCGGAGCGGTCGCGGAGGACAGCAGGCCGGCGCGGCTGACCGGGCGCGCCGGCGGAGCCACCCGCGCCGACGACGACGCCGAAGCCTCGCCGGCGCCGCGGACCGTGATGACGGGCGTCGCGGCGGCGATTCGCGACATCGCCAAGCTGCGCGCCGAGGGACGGCTGAGCGAACAGGAATACACCGAGCAGAAGAAGCAGCTGCTGCGAATCTCGTTCGGGCAGTAGTCAATCGGCGATGGACAGCGCAATGCCGTCCAGGATGTCGTGCTCGCTGACCGTCAGCTCCTCGATGCCGGCGCGCTCGCCGTAGCGCGATCGCCAGTTCCTCGATCACGATCGCACCGCCGCCGATCACGTCGACCCGGCCCTCGTGCATGGGCCCCAGCGCGGCCCGCTGGGCCCGCGGCATGGCGATCAGCTCGTCGCAGACCGTGAGCAACCGATCCACGCCGACGCGCGAAAGGTGAATGGCCGCAGAGTCATAGGTCGTCATGTCGTGCGCGAGCGCGGCGACCGTCGTCATGGTGCCGGCCACCCCGACCCAGGTGCGGGCCTGCTCCACCGGCACGACACGCAGCGCCTCGCCGAGCCGCTCGCGGACCACCTCGCGCGCCGCGGCCACCTCGGCGACCGGTCGGCGGATCGGAGTGCAGGCACCGCTCGGTCAACCGCACGCAGCCGATGTCGGCCGAGAAGCTCGCCGTCACCGTGTCGGTGCCCAACACCACCTCGGTCGATCCGCCACCCAGGTCGACGATGACGAATGGCCCTGCGGTGGAATCTAATTCGTTGACCGCGCCGCGAAACGACAGCTCGGCCTCCTCGACACCGGTGATCACCTCGGCGACGGCGCCGTCCACCACATCGCCGAGCACCTCGGCCGTCATTGCGAAGAAGACATCACGATTGCCGGCGTCACGGGTGGCCGACGTCGCGACCATCCGGATCCGGTCGACACCATGTGCCGTGCACAATTTCGCGTAGTCGACCAGCGCAGACCGGGTGCGCTGCAACGCCTCCGGCGCGAATTGGCCGGTGGCGTCGACGCCCTGGCCGAGCCGCACGATGCGCATTTCGCGGTGCACGTCGGTCAGTTGCCCGCCGGACGCGTCGGCGATCAGCAACCGAATCGAGTTGGTACCGCAGTCGATTGCGGCCAGGCGCGTCATGCGTCCACTCCCCCGGTGTCAGAATGCCGGCCATCGACGGCTCGGCAGCCAGCACCGCCAGCGCTTCGTCGCCGAACGGGTTGACGCCCCGGCCCTTGGCCAGCGAATGCGCGATCACCACGTGCAGGCACTTGACCCGGCCGGGCATGCCGCCGCCGGAGAACGTCGTGCCCAACGGCTCGATGGCATCCCGCTCGGCCAGGTAGGACTCGTGCGCCCGCCGGTAGGCAGCGGCCAACTCGGGATCGGACTGCAGCCGCTCGGTCATCTCGCGCATCATCCCGGTGGTCTCCAGCCGGCTCGCGGCGGCGGTCAGGGCCGGATGCGTCAGGTAGTACAACGTCGGAAACGGTGTTCCGTCAGGCAGTTTCGGCGATGTCTTCACCACTGCCGGCTCACCGCTGGGGCACCGGTAGGCGATGTCGAGCACTCCACGCGGCTCGCGGCCGAGCTGGCGGGCCACCGCCTCGAGGTCGGCGGGATCAACCACCGGGCGGCAACGGGCTGGGCGGCACGGGACTGGGCAGCAAGGGGCCGGGCGGAGCGGGTGGCGGCGGCACCGGCGGGCCGTGCGGGCTGTCGGCGATGGTGTGCCACAGCGACGTGTACCAGGGATCGCTGCTGGGCGCGGCCTTCGGTTGCGCACCCGGGTCGGCGGGCAACGCCGCACCCGGCGGCAGTTGGACCTGATACGGGATCTCGCCCGGCATGACGAACCCGAGTCGCTCGCGGGCCTGCGCCGCGATGAATGCGGGGTCGCCGAGCTTGCCCTTTTGCTGCTCGAGATCGGTGATCTGTTGGCGCAACGCGGATTCGGAGGCGGCCAGTTGTTTCATCTCGGTGCGTTGGGCGAAGTAGGTGCGGACTGGACCTGCGATGGTCAGCGTCAAGACACAGATGACCGAGGCCAGGATCGCGGCCCGTCGCGCGGTCAGGCCGAGCCGTTGATCGGAGCGCTGCTCGGCCGACTCGGCGATCGCCTGTTTGATCGGTTCGACGACCTCGGGCATCGCCCGCGTCGACGCCGTCGGCCCGCGCTTGGCTGCGGTGGACTTACGCGGCCGGCCGGCTACCGAATCGCCGGCCCGACCCGGACGCGGCGCCGGTGAGCGCCGCTTCGGTTCTGGCCGTTTCGATTCGGGCATCAGCGGTGGTGGCTGTCGGGCCTATGGCGTGTACCGGGGGAACGCCAGATCCCCGGCGTAGCGGGCCGCGTCACCGAGGGCTTCTTCGATGCGCAACAGCTGGTTGTATTTCGCCACCCGCTCGCTGCGGGCCGGTGCGCCGGTCTTGATCTGCCCGCTGCCCACCGCCACCGCCAGGTCGGCGATCGTGGTGTCCTCGGTCTCGCCGCTGCGGTGGCTCATCATCGTCCGGTAGCCGCTGTGGTGTGCCAGCGCGACCGCGTCGAGGGTCTCGGTGAGCGTGCCGATCTGGTTGACCTTGACCAGCAACGCATTTGCCGCACCCTTGTCGATGCCCTCTTCCAGCCGTTCGGGATTGGTGACGAACAGGTCGTCGCCGACGATCTGCACCCGGTCGCCGATGGCTGTCGTCAGGGCCACCCAGCCGTCCCAATCATCTTCGGACAGCGGGTCTTCGATGGACACCAGCGGATAGGAGTCGACCAGCTCCGCATAGAACTGCGTCATCTCATCGGCGCTGCGGTTCTGCTTTTCGAAGGCGTAACCGGTGCCGTCGGTGTAGAACTCGGTGGCCGCGGCATCGAGCGCCAGCGCCACGTCGGCGCCGAGCTTGAATCCCGCGGACTCGATGGCCTGGCTGATCACGTCGAGCGCGGCCTTGGTTCCCGGAATGTCAGGGGCGAATCCGCCTTCGTCGCCGAGGCCGGTGGACAGCCCCTGCTTCTTCAACGCGGACTTGAGGGCGTGGTAGACCTCGGTGCCCCAGCGCAGCGCCTCGTAAAAGCTGGGCGCGCCGATCGGAGCGACCATGAATTCCTGGATGTCGACGGCGGTGTCGGCGTGCGCGCCGCCGTTGAGGATGTTCATCATCGGCACCGGCAGGATGTGCGCGTTGGGTCCGCCCAGGTAGCGGAACAGCGGCAGCTCGGCCGAATCGGCGGCGGCCTTGGCCACCGCCAGCGAGACGCCGAGGATGGCGTTGGCGCCCAGCCGGGACTTGTCCGGGGTGCCGTCGAGGTCCAGCAGAGCCTGGTCGACCAGCCGCTGGTCGTCGGCGTTGAGCCCGATCACCGCGGGAGCGATTTCGTCGAGCACCGCCTGCACGGCCTTCTTGACGCCCTTGCCGCCGTACCGATCGCCGCCATCGCGCAACTCGACGGCCTCGTGCTCGCCGGTCGACGCGCCGGAGGGCACCGCGGCCCGCGCGAACGTCCCGTCGATCAGGGCCACCTCGACCTCGACCGTCGGATTGCCGCGGGAATCGAGGATTTCGCGGGCCCCGACCTGCTCGATAATCGGCACTGCTTCTCCTTGCGTCGTGGCGGTTACAACTCCCCGTAGCCTAAAGAGCCTAAAGCCTGCTCAGAGGGAGTGCCCTGCGGCATAGGCGGTAGCCCAGTCGCGAACGGCGCGGGCGTAGACGTCCGAGTCGTTGTAGGCCCACAGCGCCGTGATCCACCCGCGCGGCGTGGCGAGGTCCTTCCCGCGCCAGCACAAGTAGCCCGCTGCGGACAACGCGGCATCATCGATGTTGTCGACGTCGATCTTGCCGTCGTTGTTGGCGTCGACGCCGTATTCACGCCACGTCTCGGGAATGAACTGCATCGGTCCCATCGCCCGCACGGTGTCCGGCTCGCCGTCCATCCCGCCCGGTTCGCTGTCGATGATGCGCATGGTGCCGTTGGTTCCATCCAGCACGACTCCCCGGATCGGCGGGCGCACGTCACCGTTGGGGAACAGCGTCGCGTGGTGATAGGTGCCGTGATGGCTTTCCACCTGCCCGATGCCGGCCAGCGTCGTCCAGGCGATATGGCAGTTCGGGTTCTCCACCTCGGCGACCCGCGCGGCGTAGCCGTAGGCCTCCAGCGCGGTCACCGGAATGTGCAGTGCGGGGGCGAGCGCGGCGGCCCAGGTGTGCAGCTGGTCAGCGGGCCGCCCTTTGGCATACGTGTTGACCGGCGGCACGATGGCACCCGGCGGCGGCGGGACACCCTTGGGAATGTAGGGGCCGAGCTGCCAGCTACAGCTGGATGCCAACAGCAGCGACGTTGCGCCTACGACGGCCAACGCGCGCAGCCAACGGACCCGCGACACAGAACTCCCCTAAACACGACTTCTCGACCATGGTCCCACGCAATTCGGGTGTCTCAGCCGGCGCGCGGATACCGGGAACCGGCCTCACCCCGCCTACGCAGCAACGATGATGTGCGCCCTAGCTGCATTTAACCGGGTGCGAGTGCGGCCGCCGGGCGTGTCGAACATCACCGCATCCCCGCGTGTTTCGCGTGCGTCAATACGATTTCAGCGCAATGGCTCCTGGGCGGCCGGCGGCTCGGCCTCGTCGGACCCCGGCTCGCCGGGCGTTGGCTCGTCGGACCCCGGCTCGCCGGGCGTTGGCCCTTCGGGTCTGGATGGGGTTCGAATTCCGCCCCGTCCGCCGGCCAGCATGCACGCCACTCGTCTTCGGTGATCGAGCCGACCGGGGCGATGTCCAGCTCGACGGGAACATCCGCGGAGCGACGCTCGGCGGCGACCGCTTTCTCGACCCCGCGCACGGTGTCCATGAATTCCAGTACCGCCGTACGTAACGCGTCTTCGGCATCGGCGTCGGCTGTCACCGTGATCGACGTGACGCCCGCCGGAATCAGATCCGAAGGGAAGCCGGCGCGAGTGACCCGCTGAATGACCTTGTGCGCCAAAGCCAAAGCAGGCTGACCGGTCGGCACATTGTCGACCGACCGAGTTGCGCGGCGTTCTCCTGAGCCTTACGCTCCTCCCACTGAGCCAACTGCTCGTCAAGCGAAATCGACTCTCCGGCAAGGACTCCCGGAGCGCGGTTGCCGAGTTTGCGCAGCAGCGCATCGGCGACATCGTCGATGGCGAACGGATGCCCCGGGGCATCCTCGGCGATGCGCGCATGAAAAAGCACCTGCAGCAACACATCACCGAGCTCGTCGCGCAACGAGTCGGCGTCGCCGCTGCGGACGGCGTCGAACAGCTCGTAGGTCTCCTCCAGGAGGAAACGGCGCAGCGAGTCGTGGGTCTGCTCGCTTTCCCAAGGCCCGGCGGTCCGCAGTTTGTCCATCATCGCCACGGCGTCCACCAACCGCTCCCCCGGCTGTCGACCGGGCGCGGCAATCAGGCGCTCACCGGCGGACAACCGGGCCGTGACCGACGGGTGGTCAGGGTCGGAGGACAACAACACCGGGGCGTCCTCCCCGGTGTGCGCCGGGCGCGCCGCCGGCAGCGACCACGGCACCGCGACGGGCATCTCCTCGGTGTACTGCACTTCACCGGAGAGCAGCTCGATGGCTTCCACCGGGACCAGCGACGGCCGACGCGGGTCGACCAAGATCACTGTCATCGGCGCCCCTCCTCAATACCGGCGAACGTCATTGTGCGCGCCGCTCGGTCCCCGGCCCCAATTCTCCCGGCTTACCGACCAGCGCCGCTACCAATTCGGCGACCATCTGCACCAATTCCAAGTCGCGGATGCGCGGTGCACCCACGCCGCCGGCCCGCGGAATCGGAACCTGCACCGCCGACGCCGTGGCGCGGTAGCGCGCGCCCGGGTACCGGCGGGCCAGCCGCACCTGCGCGGAATCGGGCAGGGTCAGCGGCGAGAGCCGCAGCGTCGCCTCGGAGGCCGCCGACACCTCGGTGATACCCGCGGCGCGGCAGACGAGGCGAAGTCGCGCCACGGCCACCAGCAGCTCGGCGGTTTCGGGCAGTGTTCCGTAGCGGTCGATCAGCTCCTCGATGACCGCGTCGATATCGGCATCGTCGGCCGCGGCGGCCAGCCGCCGATATCCTTCGAGCCGCAACCGGTCGCTCGGGATGTAGTCCGGCGGCAGATGCGCATCCACCGGCAAGTCGATCCGGACGTCCTTGGGCTCCTCGGCGCTGAGCACGGTCTGCCCGTCGGCCGCGGCGCGATACGCCTCGACCGCCTCGCCGACCAGTCGGACATAGAGGTCAAAGCCCACGCCGGCGACGTGCCCGGACTGCTCGGCGCCCAGCACGTTGCCGGCGCCGCGGATCTCCAGGTCCTTCATCGCCACGGCCATGCCGGCGCCGAGGTCGTTGTTCTGCGCGATGGTCGCCAGCCGGTCGTAGGCGGTTTCGGTGAGCGGCGTGTGCTGTGGATACAGGAAGTAGGCGTAGCCACGTTCCCGGCTGCGGCCGACCCGGCCACGCAGCTGGTGCAGCTGGGACAGCCCGAAGGTGTCGGCCCGCTCGACGATCAGCGTGTTGGCGTTGGAGATGTCCAACCCGGTCTCGACGATCGTGGTGCACACCAGGACGTCGAACTCACGGTTCCAGAATCCCTCGACGGTGGTCTCCAGCAGTTCCTCGGGCATCTGCCCGTGCGCGACGGCAACTTTGGCTTCCGGCACCAGCTCACGCACCCGCGCCGCCGTCGCGTCGATGGAGCTGACCCGGTTGTGCACGTAGAAGGCCTGCCCGTCGCGCAGCAGCTCCCGGCGCAGCGCTGCGGCGATCTGCTTGTCGTCCTGCGCACCGACATAAGTCAGCACCGGGTAGCGCTCCTCGGGCGGTGTCAGGATCGTCGACATCTCGCGGATGCCGGCCAGACTCATCTCCAGCGTGCGCGGGATCGGGGTGGCGCTCATCGTCAGGACGTCGACGTGGGTGCGCAGCGACTTGATGTGCTCCTTGTGCTCGACACCGAAGCGCTGCTCTTCGTCGACGACCACCAGGCCGAGGTCCTTCCACCGCACCCCGGTCTGCAGCAGTCGATGCGTGCCGATCACGATGTCGACGTTGCCCTCGGCCATCCCGTCCAGCACGGCGCGTGATTCGGCGCCCTCGGTGAATCGCGACAGGCTCTTGATCCGGACCGGAAAACCGGCCATCCGCGCGCTGAACGTCTGGAAGTGCTGGTCGGCCAGCAGCGTGGTCGGCACCAGTATCGCGACCTGCTTGCCGTCCTGAACCGCTTTGAACGCCGCCCGGACCGCGATCTCGGTCTTGCCGTAGCCGACGTCGCCACAGATCACCCGGTCCATCGGCACCGGCTTTTCCATGTCGGACTTGACCTCGGTGATGGCGGTGAGCTGGTCCATGGTCTCGGTGAAGCCGAATGCGTCCTCCATCTCGGCCTGCCACGGGGTGTCCGGGCCGAACGCGTAGCCGGCGCTGGCCTGCCGCTTGGCGTACAGCGCCACCAGCTCGCCGGCGATCTCCCGAACCGCTTTGCGCGCTTTGGTTTTGGTGTTGGTCCAGTCGCTGCCGCCGAGCCGGCTCAACGACGGTGCCTGCCCACCTACATACCGGGACAGCTGATCCAGCGAATCCATCGGCACGTAGAGCTTGTCGGTCTCATTCTGTCCACGCTTGCTCGAGGAGTACTCCAGCACGAGGTACTCGCGACGCGCGCCCCCGACGGTGCGTTCGGTCATCTCCACGAACCGGCCGATGCCGTGCTGATCGTGCACCACTAGGTCGCCCGCGGTCAGTGCCAACGGGTCGACGGTGTTGCGGCGCTTGGCGGCCAGCCGTTTGCCGTCGGTGGCGGTTATCCGGTTGCCGGTCAGGTCGGTCTCGGTGACGATCACCAGGTCTGCGCCCGGGAAGACCACACCGTCGTGCAGTGGGCCTTGGAGCACGCCGACGACGCCGGGTTTGGGCTCGGCGCCCGGCTCCAACATCGTTGCCGGCGTGTCGGATTCGGCCAGCTGCTCAACCACCCGATGCGCGGTTCCGGTACCGGGTGCGACGACGGCGGCGGACCCGCCGGTCGCCACATGCGCGCGCAGCATCGCGAAGAGCTCGTCGATATCACGCTGATGGCCGCGCGCCGACGGAGCCGCGCGGATGTCCAGTTCGATTGCCGACTCGTCGGACAGCTGAGAAAGCGTCCACCACGGATGCCCGGATTGGCGCGCGGCGTCGCGCACCTCTGCGAGTCCGCGGAAGCCCGATCCGCCGAGCTGCTCGATGTCGATCGGCGAATCGCCACCTACTGCGGCCACCGACCAGGACGCGTCGAGGAATTCGCGGCCGGTCTTGATCAGGTCGGCTGCCCGGGTTCGGACCTTCTCCGGGTCGCAGACCAGCACCGGCGTGCCGTCGGCCAGTTGATCGGTCAACAGGGCCAATTCGTCGGGCCGCAGCACCGGCAGCAGTGCCTCCATGCCGTCGACCGGGATGCCCTCGGCGAGCTTGGCCAGCATGTCGCCGACGCCGCCGGTGACGCCGTGCTCGGGCGCCGGCTGATGTCCGGCCAGCTCGGCCGCCCGCGCCCGCACGTCGTCGGTCAGCAACAGCTCGCGGCACGCGACCGCGACCACGGAGTCGACGCTGATCTCGGGGATCGATCGCTGATCGGCGACCGAGAACATCCGCATCTCGCTGACCTCGTCGCCCCAGAACTCGACACGTACCGGATGCTCGGCGGTCGGCGCGAAAACGTCGAGAATGCCACCACGGACCGCGAATTCGCCGCGCCGCCCGACCATGTCCACCCGCGTGTAGGCCAGCTCGACCAGCCGGCTGATGACGGCCTCGAAGGCCAGCTCGTCACCGACGGTCATGGTGAGGGGTTCGGCCAGATCCAGTCGCGCGGCCATCGGCTGCAGCAACGAGCGGACCGCGGTGACCACCACCTGCAGCGGCGGGCCGAGCCGGGCGTCCTGCGGATGCCTCAGCCGACGCAGCAGCATCATCCGGGCGCCGACGGTGTCGACGCCGGGCGAGAGCCGCTCGTGCGGCAGTGTCTCCCAGGACGGGAACATCGCGACCGCGTCGCCGAGAACGCCGCGCAACTCAGCCGAAAGGTCGTCGGCCTCTCGGCCGGTGGCGGTGACGACCAGCAGCGGGCCCTGCCGGGCCAGCGCGCCGGCCACGAAGAGACGAGCGCTGGCCGGTCCGACCAACGCCAACTCCCCGGGTCGGTCGGCCGCCAGGTCGATGAGTCGCTGCAGCGTCGGAGTGCGCAGAGCCAGCTCCACCAGCCCCGAAATCGGGGTAACGACAGACTCCGGCCCCGATACGATCATGATGCCGCCATTGTATGGGCTGCGAGGTCGTCAAATTTCCGGCTGCCGGCGTCAAGGAATCGTCAGAGCGTAAGCATCCGGCGCAATGATGCGGACGCTGAAATCATGACATCGACTAGCGCGTGGCAGCGGCTGAGGACACCGGCTACTCGCCTTGCAGGTGTGGGTCGGCTTCCAGATGGGTCAGGCCGTTCCACATCAAGTTGACCAGGTGTGCGGCCACGACTTCCTTCTTGGGCTCCCGGGTGTCGAGCCACCACTGTGCGGTCATCGACACCGATCCGACCAGCGCCTGCGCGTACAGCGGGGCAAGGTCGGAGTCCAATCCCCGGCGGGCGAAGTCGCCGGCCAGGATCGAGCTGACCTGGCTGACGGCGTCGTTCAGCAGGCTCGAGTAGGTGCCTGAGCTGATCGCGGCCGGGGAGTCGCGGATCATGATCCGGAATCCGTCGGTGTGTTCCTCGACATAGGTCAGCAGCGCGAGCGCCACCGTCTCGACCCGCACCCGGGACCGGTTATTGGTCAGCGACGACGTGATGCGATCCAGTAGCGACGACATCTCGCGGTCGACGACGACCGCGTACAGGCCTTCTTTGCCGCCGAAGTGCTCGTAGACGACGGGCTTGGAGACGTTGGCGCGAAGGGCGATCTCCTCGATGGAGGTTCCTTCGTAGCCCCGTTCGGCGAACAGCGACCGCGCGATGTCGATGAGTTGGTGGCGGCGCTCGCTCCCGGTCATCCTGGTGCGAGGCGCCTTGGTTTCCTTATCCGGCGCGGCCACGTCTAACAGGTTATCCCTCGGCTGCGGTCCGTGATCGGCCCGCACCGTCGTCTAGAGTGGACCGGTCTTCACCGCTGGTCGCAGCTATCCGTCGTGGTGTAATCGGCAGCACTTCTGATTTTGGTTCAGACAGTTCAGGTTCGAGTCCTGGCGACGGAGCTCCACCCGTGCGACCCCCCGCAACCGCCGGTTATCGAACGGCGCCCACGCCGTCGCACCACGATCCCGCATGCTCTCAGGATTTGCTGAGAGAGATTTCGTAATTCCGGCCTGTTTTCGCTCAGATTCATCGACCAAGCGCTCAAGCGGCGATCTTTGCCGACCATTTCAGAACGCTTTCAGCACGTTCCTGGCGTCAATTCGAGCTGGTCTAACAGTATTTGTTCGAATAGAACGTCGACTTTTGCGGACGGCGGCCGCATCGGCCGCCACCCCGTCCACCCGAAACGCCGCGTTGCAGGTCAAGGGGTGAAAAATGTAGTATTGTCCAACCGGCCGGAAGTCATACCGGATTCCGATGTTTAACAATTTCGGCCTATTCGAAAATTGAAAATCGGTAGTACTGAGTTTGTTGAGTACAAGGTTCATGAAAAAGCCCTAACTCATTCAATGAGCACTAAAAGTGCCACGAAACAAACTGGAAGTTGGCCCCTCGCGAGGGAAGGGTCCCAGATGACCACTGTTTCGATGGATCGCACAACGGCTGCGAAGTTCACGTGAAGAGCTTCAGCCGGGGTGGCTCCCACATCTACTGCACGCTGGCGGTTGCCCAGCCAAGAATCGGCGACGAGCTGTCGGCTGACTGTGCGGCGGACGCATACCGCAGCGCCAGCCGGGCGAGCTGACGTCGATGTCGATTCTTCCATTTGACGCCCCAGAAGCCGACGGCTTCACGCTCCGGGAAAGTCTGGAGTGGCACGACCCCGACATCGACTGCACCCTGGTGGTCTCTACGCCCGAAGCCGATCGGGTGTTGTGGTCGGAGTATGCGACCGGCGCAATTCACAACTACCGCAAGCATGGCGTCGAGTGCGCGCTCGACACTGAGGCGCTGCGCAGCGGAGCCGACACGGCCATGTTTTTCGCGGTCATCGACGAAGCCGGCCGAACGGTCGCGGGCCTGCGGGCAATCGGACCACTGCAGTCGGCCGAGGACTCGCACGCCCTCGTCGAGTGGGCGGATCAACCCAGCCGGCAGTTGGTGCGCAACGTGATCAACGACCGGGTGCCGTTCGGCGTCCTCGAGATGAAATCGGCCTGGGCAACCGACGATCCGGATCGCAGCCATCGGATCACCGAGGCGATGGCCCGTAGTGCGTTCCACATGATGGCGCTGCTCGACAATCAATTCTGCATGGCCACCGCGGCAGCGTACGCGCTGAACCGCTGGCGCTCGTCGGGCGGCGTCGTGTCCCCTATTCCCGCGACGCCGTACCCGAGTGCGCGTTACCAGACCAAGATGATGTGGTGGGATCGGCACGATTTCGTTAATCACGCCAAGCCAGAACAGGTTTCCAAAATTCTCACGGAAACCCAGCTACTGACTCGGCGGTTCTGCCCGCAACCAGCGAGCAGCGCGCGAGCGTCGACAGCTACCTGATCACGACTCGGGTCAATCGAAGTCGAGCGGCACGTAACGCTGGGCCAGCAACGATTCCATCGCATCGGCCTCCAGTGGGCGAGACAGCAGAAAGCCTTGCGCGCGATAACAATTGAAGTCGAGTAGCATTCGCGCCGCGGCAGCGGTCTCAACCCCCTCGGCAACGACTTCCAGCTTGAAGGCGTCGGCCAGAGACATAATCGAGCTCACGATCGCCTGATCGCCTTCGTCGGTGCCGAGCTCTCGGACAAAACCGCGATCGATCTTGAGCGTATCGACGGGTAAGGACTTCAGGTACGCCAGTGCGCTGTAGCCGGTGCCGAAATCGTCGATAGCGATTTGCACTCCGATGTCTTTCAAGCCGGCAAGCGTTTTATGGGTGGCGTCGATGTCTTGAACAACAACGCTTTCCGTGATCTCCAGGCACACGGAATTCGCCTCCAGGCCAAACGCCTCGAGTGTCGCGGCAACCATATCGACCGTCCCCTCCGCGACCAGCTGCACCGGGGAGACGTTCACGCGGATCACAGCGTGCTCTCCCACGCCGCGCGAGCGCCAGATGCTGAATTGCTCGAAGGCAGAACGCATCACCAAGCGCCCGAGCCGACCGGCCAAGTTGATCGACTCGACCACGCTGATGAAGGAGTCGGGCATCATCAGGCCCCGCGTCGGATGCTGCCATCGGACCAACGCCTCGGCGCCGAGCACCTCACCGGTCCGCATATCGAACTCGGGAAGATAATGCAGCACCAGGGCTCCGCTGCCGCTGTCGATGGTGCCTTCCATCTGCAACTCGATGTCGTTGCGAATTGCATACTTGTCCGACAACTCCGGGCTGAATCGTGCGACCTTGCGCCCACCTGAGCCCTTGGCCGATAGCAGCGCCTGATCCGCTCGCCGGAGCAATACCGATGTATTGTCGACTCCCGGCTCACCGATGGCGACGCCGATACTGACTGTGCGGCTGACCTTCTCACGGTCGATCTCAACCTGCTGGCCGACTCCGAATTGCACGCGCTGCGCGAAGAGCTCGGCATCTGCGACGTCGATCGGAGCTGTCGGCACGATGACGAACTCGTCACCGCCTAATCTGGCGACGGTAGAAGGGATGTCGACGGCATCCCGCAGCAGCTTGGCGAACGCCTTGATGTACAGGTCGCCGGCATTCTGCCCGAGGTGGTCGTTGATCACCTTGAGGCGGTCGACGTCGATCTGCAGCACCGCGACCGGGCCGGGCTGACCGTCGGCCAGCCGCTCGTCGAGATGGGCGAGCAGCGCGCGCCGGTTCAGCAGGCCGGTCGGTTCGTCGTGGCCGACCAGATACTGGGTGTGCTCTTCGGCGGCGACGCGGGCAAGCAGTTGAGCGAATAGGGCGGCAATCGCCTTCAGCGCGCGTAGTTCGTTCGGCAGCCACTCACGGTCACCCAACTTCACGAAACCGAGCGTCCCGGTGGTGAGCTCTCCGGAGAGAAGTGGCACCGCCGCCATGGATGTCTGCGGGGCCCCGGTGCCCTCCTCGATACTGCGTTGGTAGTCCGAGTTCGCCGGGTCGGGCCGCAGAATGTAGGGCTCCGTGTAGGTTTCGATCAGCGCGAAAACGGAGTCAGCCCCGGCGAAGTACACCACGCCAATCGGGTCCGGATCGGGGACGTTCTCCCGCGGCGGCCAGTCGGCAACCAGGATCGTCGCGCGAATGGCGTGGTCGGTGCGGCGCAGGAAGCCGATGTCGACGCCTAGGTGGGTGACCAAATCGCCGACCACTCGCTGACAGATCGCGGCATGGTCGACCGCGGTGGCGGCCATCAAATGAGCGGCTGCCTCCGTGACCAGATCATCCAGCGACATGGACATGTTCAGATACGGTAGCTTTCCTTGGCGCTGCCGCAAATAGCAATGGCACGAATTGCGCTGGTTGCGGCATGGTCGGCAATTGTTGGCAAAGACTTTCCCCCGAGCCGCTAAAGCCAATTGTCATCCAGGTTACGCTGAAACCACCCCCGATGGGGTGCCAGACAACGGGTTCGAGACGCTCATGACGAAACGGGGGCAGCGTGACCGACCCCAGCGCGATCGCTCACACGGCACAAGTTTTGGATCCCGGTTCGGCCGCCGATCACGAACTGCTGGACCGATTGCGGGCCGACCCCTCGATCGAGATCTTCGATCACAGCGATGCGCAGATCGCAGGTCTGAGGAAACTTCGCCCGGCGCCGAGCGAGGAGGTCCTGACCGAAGGGGTGCACTGGGCCTATTACCCGTGGCGGCGCGCCCTCGTTGCGGTCCTTGGCCCACTGGGGTTTCAGACGCTGAGGCTCGATCGCAACAGAAATAACATCACCGCTCAAGAGCAGGCCAGGCTGCACTCGATGACGATCGGAGTCGCCGGCCTCAGCGTGGGCCATGTCATCGCTCACACCCTGGCGCTCGAGGGCCTGTGTGGCAGCATCCGACTCGCGGATTTTGACCATCTAGAACTGTCGAATCTGAATCGGGTACCAGCCACGGTATTCGATCTGGGGCTCAACAAGGCTCATGTGGCAGCTCGCAGAATAGCCGAGCTAGACCCCTACCTGCGGGTGGAAGTGTTCGACGTCGGGCTGACCCCCGAGACAGTCGAGGCCTTTCTCAGTGGACTCGATGTTGTTGTCGAAGAATGCGATTCGCTCGATATGAAGGCCGTCCTGCGTATCTGCGCTCGAGACAAGCAGATTCCGGTGGTGATGGCGACCAGTGACCGAGGAATGCTCGATGTTGAACGCTTCGATCAAGAACCTGAGCGTCGCATCCTGCACGGACTGCTGGGCCAGCTTGACGTCGAGCTCCTCCCGGGCATGAGCAGTCGGGACAAGATCCCGCATATGCTGCGCCATCTCGAGGCCGAACAACTGTCACCGCGCGCGACTGCCTCCCTCATCGAGGTCGACCGGACGCTGTCGACCTGGCCTCAACTGGCGTCGGACGTCGTTGTCGGTGCCTCCGCGGTGGCTGAAGCGGTGCGCCGAATTGGTCTGGATGAAGTCCTTCGGTCCGGCCGGTGCCGCGTCGACGTCGGGTGGGCGCTCGACCAACTCGACGAACCGGAGATGGCCCGGCAGCTATCGGCACCTGCTGTCGAACAACGGGGTCCATCAGCGCCTTCGACGATTGACGATCCCATCGTCTTCGCTGCGATGCGCGCGCCATCGGGCGGCAACAGCCAGCCTTGGCGAATCGACGCCAACCCATCAGAAGTCACCATCAGCCTGGCCGCAGAACATACGTCGTCGATGGACTTCGGGTTGCGTGGCAGTGCGGTCGCATTGGGCGCGGCGCTGTTCAATGTCAGGGTCGCCGCCGCAGCGCACGAGCTTCTTGGTCCCATCAGCATCGCTGAAAACGTTGATGGAAATCCCCTGCGAGCCGCTTTGGTCTACCAAGGAGGTGGCGACCCTGCGTTGGCGGAGCTGTATGCACCGATGCTGGCTCGTGGAACCAACCGCCACCACGGGACCGCTCAACCGATTGACGACAAAACCATTGAGTTGCTCACTGCTGCCGCCGAGCGCGAGGGCGCGCGTCTTAGTCTGCTTACCGGTGAGAGCCAGCTTTCCCGTGCCGCAACGATTTTCGGCGCCGCTGACCGCATCCGGTATTTGACGCCTCGACTACACGACGAGATGTTCTCCGAGCTGCGCCTACCCGGGCATCCCGATCCCGACACCGGACTGGACCTACAAACCCTCGAACTTGATGCCAGCGACCAGGCGATGCTCGAGGTTCTGCGCCGCTCCGATGTCATGGCTTACCTTGCCGAATGGGACGCCGGCGACGCGCTGGGTGACGATATGCGCGACCGGATCCGCGCCAGCTCCGCGCTGGCGACGATCACCGTGGCCGGGGAAAGCCTGGGTGATTACGCCAGGGGTGGGTCGGCTGCGGAAGCGGTGTGGATCCTTGCCGAGCGGGAAGGCCTCGCTGTCCAGCCGCTGTCTCCGGTGTTTCTGCATGCGCGAAGCACCAAAGAGCTGCTCAGAGTGTCACCGCGGTTCGGTGACGAATTAGCACGATTACAAGACGATTTCGCGCGGCTGACCGCGACTGATCCACAAGAGGCCACCGTGCTGGTACTCCGGTTCAGTGCGGCGCCACCGGCGTCGGTTCAGAGTCGACGTAGTGTGAGCCGAGTTCATCTGCGGCGCAGCGCGATCAGTCGATAGGCTGCAGAGTCAGTCTCTGCGCGAAACAACGCTGGGGAGGTAGCCGTGGTTGACAATCCCGTTCGTCCACGCGACGGGCTCAGGTCGTTACAACGACCACCGATCAACCCGATGCCTTATCGGCAGCGCCTCGCGGCGGTGAAACAATTCAGCACCGGCACAGAACGGCTCCGCGATGCCGGCGGCCCCGTGACCGCTTTCAAGCTGGGCCCGCGTTGGCTGATGCCCCCGATGGTGTTGGTGACGTCCCCGGGTTCGATCCGAGATGTCCTCAGCGTCAAGGACGCCTCGGTGGACAAGACGACCCCGGTCTTCACTGAGATGCGCCGAATCCTCGGCTCCAACCTCACGGTCCTTCCCTTCGAGCCCTGGAAGCCGAGGCGGCGGACCTTGCAGCCGGTGTTCACCAAGCAGCGAGTCAATGAGTTCGGCGGCTTCATGGCGCAGTCCGCCCAAGCCGTCTACGAGAAGTGGCAGGAGGGTGCCGAGATCAATTTGGACGCCGAGTGCCGCGAACTGACCCTGCGTGCCCTCGGCCGTTCGGTGCTCGGACTCGACCTCGAGCAACGGACCGACGAGCTCGCCGAGCCGCTGCGCGTTTGCTTGTCTTACGCGATCGGGCGCGCGACGCGCCCCTTGCGGGCTCCCGCCTGGCTCCCAACCCCAGCGCGTCGCCGGGCGCGGGCGGCAAGCGCCCAGCTTCATGCGCTGACGCAGGAGATTCTGGATGACTGCCGCGTCGATCCGACCCGAGTCGCCCCGTTGGTTCGGGCCTTACTCGCCGCAAAGGACCCCGAAACCGGAGCTGGTCTGTCGGATAAAGAGATTTGTGACGAGCTGATCATTTTTGTCTTCGCCGGCCACGACACCACCGCAACCACGCTGACTCATGCCTTGTGGTCGTTGGGCAACAACCCCGAATTGCAGGACCGCGTTGCGGCAGAGGTTGCGGCCCTGCCTGATCGGCCGTTGACGCCTGACGACATTCCGCAGCTCGAGTACACCACGCAGGTCATCCGGGAAACGCTTCGCCTTTGCCCGCCGACGCCCACCGGGACACGGATGGCGCACCAGGATGTCGAAGTGGACGGCTATCTGGTGCCTAAAGGGACCATGCTGATCGTCGGGCGGATGGCTGTCCAGCGCGATCCGATGCTGTGGAAGGACCCGCTCCGATTCGACCCTGAGCGGTTCAGCCCCGAAAAATTCAAAGCGATGGATCGCTGGCAGTATGTCCCATTTGGTGGTGGGCCACGGGCCTGCATTGGCACCCACTTCGCCATGCTCATGGTCACGCTGGCGTTGGCCACGATAGTCCGCGACGTCGAAATCCATTCCCTCGAAAGCGATTTCCCGCTTACGCTGCATTTCACCATGATTGCCGACGGTCCAATCGGCGCTACGACTCGGCCACGCCGCTAGCGGCGCACACCCGGTGCGTCGCGTCTCCTTCGACGCTCGGGGAGGCAATGCACGCCGGGTTTAGCCGTGTGATGTAGCAGTCACTTCCTCGCCTTCCGCTGCGGCCGGATCTATGTATTATTCAATAACTGAACTAATTCCCTTACCCATTGCGCCAAATAGGCAGGAAACTTACGGCCGTCGGGGCTGGCATTCGTGCCCAGATCGGAGGACGCCGTGCCGGCCAATCTGGCGCTGATCACCTCCGTCGCCAATCAGCTGCTGGAAGCGAACGCCTCGACCGCCACCCAGGCCAGCGAACAGGTGCTGGCACAGCTCGTCGAACATTTCGATCTGCATTACGCCTTCCTGCGTTACAGCGACCACAACATTCGCGCGTCGGTGCTGGCCGCCGAGTGGCCCCCGCGCTCCGACGTCGCCAACCCTGACCCGTTCGCCGTTGTCTCCTTTACCAGCGACCACCCAGCGCTGGCTGTGTGCGACAACGGCAAGGAACTCGTGACAGTCCACCGCAACTTCAACGGCGCTTCCTCCTTCCCCGTGTTCACCGGCGGCCGCCGCAGCGCACCGCTGGTGGCCGCAGCACCGCTGGTCGCGGGAGGCCTCACCACCGGAGCGCTCGGATTCGTCAAGCGCCGCGGCCGGAGATGGAAGGCCGAGACGAAGAACACCCTGACAACAGTGGCCTCCCTGTTCGCGCAATTCCAGGCCCGGGTGTCGGCCGAAGAACTGCTTCGCCATCTCGCCGACCATGACGATCTGACCGGGCTGCGCAACCGTCGAGCACTGCTTGCCCACCTTGCGGATCGTCTCGCGCCGCGTCAGGCCCGGCCCGGTCGCCGTGCTCTACCTCGACCTCGACCGCTTGAAGGCGATCAACGATTCGCTCGGGCACGCCGCCGGTGACGGATTCATCCGCGGGTTCGCCGATCGCCTGAGCTCCTGCGCCGGCGGCCGGGGAATGGTTGCCCGGCTGGGTGGCGACGAATTCGTCGTCGTTCCAGACCAGCCGATGACGCCCCAGGCCGCGGAGCTCTTTGCCGACCGGATCCGGAAAACGGTGTACGACCGCCTGACCATCGGGGACCAGACGGTCGCCCGGACCGTGAGTATCGGCGTGGCTGTCGGAACGCCGGGCCGGGACAGCGGCACCGACCTGCTCCGTCGTGCCGACGAAGCCGTCCTTGCGGCCAAACGCGCCGGCCGCAACCAGATAGCCATGGCCAACGACAATTCGCTGAAACAGCTGTTTCGCAACGACATCCAGGGACATCTGCAGGGCGACGCCGGCAGTGACGCGCTGCTGCTGCACTACCTGCCCGAGGTCGACCTGTGGACGGGCGCCATCGTGGCCACCGAGGCGCTGGTGCGCTGGCGACACCCGGCGCGCGGTCTGCTGCTGCCGGATTCGTTCATCGGCGTGGCCGAGTCGATGAACCTCGCCGGCGACTTGGACCGGTGGGTTCTGCGAACCGCGTGCGCGGAGTTCAGCGGATGGCGCTCGCGCGGCGTGGGTCATGGCGTCTTGTTGCGGGTCAACGTCTCCCCCCTGCAGTTGACCAGCCCGGGGTTCGTCGGGATGGTCGCCGAAACGATCGCGGAGTTCGGCATGGACGACGGTTCGCTGTGCCTGGAGATCACTGAGCGCGCGGTGGTCAACGACATCGATAGCACTACGCGCACGCTGACCAAGCTCAAAGACCTTGGCGTGCAGACTTCCATCGACGATTTCGGCACCGGCTACGCCGTTCTGTCGCATCTCAAGAGACTGCCCGTCGACGCGCTGAAGATCGACCCGCGGTTCGTGCGCGATCTGGGCACCAACGTCAATGATCTGGCGATCGTCCGTGCGATCATCGGCCTCGCCGACGCGTTCGACCTCGAGCTGATTGCCGAAGGTGTCGAAACCCCCGCTGCCGCAAAGGCTTTGATGCACCATGGCTGCCGCCGGGCGCAGGGCTACCTGTTTTCGCGGCCGGTTGCCGGCGACGCCATGGAGGCGTTGCTGTCGTCGCGCCGGATGCCGATGCCATTCCTCACCGACGATGAGGCCCTGACGCGCGCCGTCGTCTAGCCGCGTCACGGTGCAGGCCACAGCTCGTCGCCGCGCAAACGTCGAGCATGGTCAGGTCGACGTCATCACCCCGTGCCGCAAGTCGTCGGCGATGCGGTTGGCGACGTATTTTGATTGCTCAGCAACCATGCCGATCAGCCCCGGTCGGCAGAAAAAGCCAATGAACCACAGGCCCTCCGCGGCCGCTATCTCGCCCTCGGCGCGCGGCACGGCATGCTCGTCCAGCACGCCTAGGTGGCCGACGAGCGGCTCCAAGCCGCGCCGATAGCCGGTCGCCGAGATGACAACGTCGGGCTCGATCCGAACGCCACTCCGCAGGGACACTGTGCCGGTGTCGAACGCTTCGATTTCTGCTACCACTTCGATCGAACGATTGCGGATCGCCTCGATCACCCCGCGGTCGACAATGGCGGGAGCCTTGCCGATGCGCGCCGCCCTCGCCAACGGACCCTCCGTCGGAGCCGGCAGGCCGAACTCGGTCAGGTCCCCATAGTTGATCCACCGGGCCAGCCGTGAGAACTGATCGGAGAGCCGCCGCGGCGCCCGCCCAGCCAGCCGGGTGACGAAGTCACTCACAATCCCACCCGTATGCCATAGCGGCAGGATGTTGGGCGGCGTGCGCAATGACAACCATGCCTTCGCCGCGCCGCCGGTAGCGACGTCGGCGACGATCTCGAACCCGGAGGATCCCCCACCCACGACCAACACCCGCTTGCCGAGGTAGGGCGTCGGATTGCGGTAATCAGCGGAATGTACGAGCTCGCCGGTAAATTCGGCCTTTCCGGGCCAGTCCGGGATGACCGGTGTGTGCTCATATCCGGTCGCGACGACGACCTGTGGGGCGTCGACGATCCCACCGGATGTCTGCAATCGCCAGCCGCCGGACTGTCTGTCGATTCGATGTACCTCGGTACCTAGCCGTAGCGCAATGCCGTCCTCGTGCGCGTGGCGCTCCAGGTGTTCGATGACATCCACACGAGAGGGAAGAATTGGGGTGCCCGGTGGAAAAGGCCGTTCGGGCAGGTGTGAGTAATCGCGGTGCGTGTTCAGCTTGAGCCGCTCGTAGCGTCCGCGCCACGACGCACCCACCTTGTCGGCCCGATCCAGCAGTAGCGGGTGCAGGCCTCGGTCTCGCAAACTGAGTGCTGTCGCGATACCCGAAGGGCCCGCGCCGACGATCACCACCTGATGCCCGTTCATCTACACCGCTTCAAGCTTTCGATGAATCAGCGAGTTGATGAGCACACGTACGGCCCTGAGCCAAGATCCCAAATGTGTTGTCGGGGAAGTATCGTGCACCGAATGATTGAAGTGCTGGCATGGGTGTAGAAAAATACGTGTCCAATTTCACGTCAGTGAACCGGGCGCCGAACAAGTCGAGAAGCGCAGATTCATCAACGCCCTTGCGGACAACGTGGTATTCGACCATATCGGCCGGCTCAGACTCGTCATAGATGCGCCTCAATCGGCGCCAACGAGTTTTCAGCCCGCGCTTGAACTCCCCCTGTCCCAACCGCCACACAAAATAGGACGCCCAAGACAGCATCGTCGTTAATTTACTCTGTCGTGGATACCACAATGGATCCTGAAAGGTCAGGACGATCCCCTCAGGCCGAAGCACCTTGTCACACAGGTCTGAAATTACGCCAACGTAGTCCGGAATGTGGTGAATGACCGAGATGAGTAAAATGACATCGAATTTGGCGCCGTCATTTAACAGTGCGTTTCCGTCAGTGTCGTGGATCACCCGTACTTCCGGAGTGTCACCGAACTTTCGCTTAAGGAAATCGAAGCTCGCCGTGGACATTTCGGTCAAAGTCGGGGTGCCGCCGGCGCGGAGGACAGTTTCCGTGAAACTTCCGTGGCCGGCCCCCACCTCGAGGACCGTACACGACTGCTGTCGAGCCAACACCTGGTGGATAACATCGGCAATCTTGCCCTCCAATAATTCGCGGAGGGCGGTATGCCGAATATGCGGGCTGCCGATTGCATAATTGTAGTCCTCGCAGTATTCGACTTCTTGGGCAGATGCTGCCGCTTTGCGGTGATCCGCGTTCAACCTCATTGCCATTACTCTAAATCCCCCACGATCTATTTTGTCCCATCACAGGTAGAACCCTTCTACCGTCGAAGACTCCGTCGCCAGATTGACGACGACACCTAGCACTGGCATATCGAGTGCCTTAACCGCGGCGACTAACCGACAAAGCGAAAGTGTCGTGTTCGCGTTCGGCCGCACGACGAGGACCACGGCGTCGGCCGCCGATAGCGCCAGTTGGGCATCGACCGACTCGTGGAACGCAGGTGTGTCGATCAGGACGACGTCGCTCTCGAACAGCATGGTGTCGTGACCGCGGATCTCGGTAGCCAGCGCTGCTGTCGAGCAGGACACCGTTGTCACCGGATCCGCTCGGGTACCGGTCTCCGCCAACGCCGATCCGGCCACAACCAGGTCGGCCTTCCGTGGCTCCTGGCGAGTTCCATCCAAGCTGACCACGCCTGCGGCACGACCGCGTTCGGCGAACGCCCGCCCCAGCGCCCGTGTCACCACGGTGCTTCCGTCTCCGCCATGGCCTGCCACGACGGCTACGACGGGGGGGATTTCAGCCTTGACTCTGGGAAGTCGCTGCAGCACGGATTCGACATTGAGGCTAAGGCGCAGTGCCGCCTGTTTGAATTCCTCGGAATCGCCGAAGGCTAGGCCGACATCGCCGTCAGATCCAAGCGCTCGGGTTTTGGGAAGCTTGCCGATGATTCCGCATCCGGTGATGTCCTCAACCTGCCGTCGAGACCTCACTTTGGTGTCGAAATGTTCGAGAACCCAGATGATGCCGGTCGCAGCGAGCAGAGCGAGAGCGCCCGCCCCGAAGAAGACCATCCAGATCGGAGACCCGGAAGCCTCGGCGTTGGCTGGATTCGCCCTTGCCACTACCTGGACCAGGGGCGGAATGTCGGGGTTGTTGGCGACGTTTTCGAGCTTGGCCACGAAGGTTCCCAGCACGGCGCCGTATCCATTGGCGATATTGGCCGCGTGCTGCGCATTGCTGTCGGTGGCTGAAACGACCATCAGCACAGTGTTTTTCACCGTGCTCGCCGAGACATGAGACACGAGCTGTTGTGGTGTTACGGTCAGGCCGAGCTTGTCGATCACCATTTGCGCGAGATCGTCGCTGTCAAACATTTTGACGTATGTTTGCGCCCTTTGTCGGGAGAACAGGTCGCCCTGGTATGCGCCTGCTGAGGTTTTCACGTCAGGTGCCCGGAGAAATATCTCAGTCGACGCGGTGTATTGCCGGTCGGCGCTGGCGCAGTAAATCGTTGCCCAAACTACCGCGACGACCATGCACGCAAGCACGATCGGCCATCGGTGCCGGAAAATCGTCCAACCTCTTAGTGGCTCCATTGTTCTCCATTCAGGGTGGTTGACTGAATTAATCCGGCTGTAAGTTTGCGGTCGGACGGCGTCATCTCGACGGGCTGTGAGAACGCCGGACCGGCAACGATGACCCGTCCCAGGTAGGCGCCAAGGCCGAGCCTCAGTAGCCTTTCACTGTCACTTTCGCGAAGCTCCTCCGCAACGGTTTGGGGGGCGAAGTCAACGAGGATCGATGCGCCGACCTGGCTAGCCATGTCCACGACATCAGCTGAATCCAGTAACGGCGGGCCGACGACGATGACATGCCGGTAGCGGTCGGACAGTTCGATCAAAAGGTTCCGCATTTTCGGGCCGGAAAGTTTTCTGGTCAGATTTGTCGGCGCGGTGCCGGCCGGAATCCAGCTGATTCCTCGGCGCTCATCCGGCACGATGACCGAGTCCAGATTCAGACTCGTACCGAGCAGGTCGCCAAGTCCGACCGTCGAGTTTCCGCCCTCAACCGTGAAGTCGGCGCACACGACCACGGTGGGCGATCCCGATTCCGACAAGGCGGTCGCGAGCAGCGTTGCGACGTTGCCGGTGGCAGCGGTGGCCTGGGGTGACGTCAGCACCACTGATTGGAGGCCGGCCTCGGTCAGGCGGTGGGCGACTTCCAGACGCAGCAACTTGGCGTCGTTTTGTACCTCTCCGGAGGGTAGGTGGTCCCCGGCCGTGAGGACACCGAGGATGCCGCCTAGTTCACCGGCGGGGGCGCCGTCACTCCGGAATCGAGCCAGCCGTCGACTTACTCGCGCCCCGACCTGAGCGGCGACATATGTCAGTCCGAACAAGAGCCCGACGATCGCTCCGCAGCCGATGTTCAGCAGCGTTCGCGGTGAGATGGGCTGTGACGGAACAGACGCAAGTACGGTGAGCACCGGTTGAACCGGAGACACCGCGGCGTAGGGCGGCTGCTCGACTGCCTTGATGACAGTGATGGTCTGACGCGCGGCCGCATCAGCGATTGCCGCCGCCCTCACCGGGGACGCGTCTTCGGCAGTTACTTCTAGCAACATGGTTTCGGGAACGACGTGGCCGTTCAGCTTCTTGGCGAGCTCTTCGCCGCCGTCGTCGCCCATCCCCAAATGATCAGCAGTGGGCTCAGTGACCAGCGGTGTTGTCACCAGCCGCGCATAGCTGGGCAAGCGCTGCCCGGTGAACTCGTCGCCGACCGCCAGCGTCTTGTCCCACCAAAAGGTCTTGTCCCCACCGAAGTTCGGATCGGCGATCGCGGTGGAGTCGTTCCAGTACGGCGTCGCGATGAGAATTTTTGCGGTCGCCTCGTAGACCACCGGCAGCAGCATGTTGATACCGCCGCCGGTGGCGGCGCCCAATAAGGTCCATGTGATCAGCACCAAAAGCCTTTTGCGCACGATGGCCAGCAGCGCCACCATGCCGGTCATGATGTCGATCCCATCTGCTTGAGGTTTTCGACGACTTTGCGCGCGTAGTAGATCTCGCCCTCGTTACTGAGGTGGATGCGGTCTTTCTGCAGCGGCCTCACATCCACATCGCGATACCAGCCCTGCGCCACCGGGTCGATCACATAGGCTCCGATGCTCTCGGCCGTGCTGCGCAGTCCTTGCGCCACGGCGTCATAGTTCGATGCGACATCGGTCGTGGCGTAGGCGGGGAGCAGGACGGCGATCTTGGCGTTCGGCCAGTCCGAGTGAACGGTCTTGAGGAACTCGTCAGCTGCCGCCACCACAGTCTCTGGTGGTTCCCACATGTCGCTTCGGCCGCCGTCGACGAGAACGTAATCGGCGTGATAAGCCGCCGCGTCGCGATTGAGTCGGTCGATGAACGGCACACGCGGGGGTGGGGGATCAATGTATTGCACATGCCGAGCCGTGACGTCGATGCAGTTGACGAAGCCGGTGCCGTCTTGGGCGTCGAGCGCCAGACTCCAGCCCATCTTGTCGGCAACCAAATCCGGATAGGTATCGGCGTACGAGTCTCCGACGATCAGCAGCGTGGGTTTGTAGTCGAACATCCTTGCCATCGAAGGCACGGCGTCGCGCGGTTCAGCTTTGCTGTAAGTGCGGTCGATGCCGCGCAAGTCGTGATAGGCGAGACCGCCGACGATCGACACCAACGCCGCGACGACAGCCACGTGGATGCCGCGGCGCGCGCCGCGCGGTGTTCTAGACGTAGACATGACTCGTCCTGGAATGCTTCTCGCCCAACGCAGGCGGGGCTTCGAGAGTGCCGGTAGGCACACGAGGTCGAGCCCTCGGATTTTTTCGCCGCACGAAAATTGAGAACGCGAGGATGAATCCCAGGTAGGTAGCAGACTGCAAAAGTGGGCCGCGCAGCACAATCATCAAGAAGAACGGCAGAATACAGGCAAGCAGACCTGGCATTCGGTACACGCCGAATTGCATGTCCAACCGGGTGTCCCAGCGATGCAGAGCGAAGCCCAAGGCGAACATTCCGGCTGCGAGGACCACCCAGGCGCCGTTCAGATATAGCTCGATCCACAACGGTGAAGAAAGGTTGGTGAACAGATAGCCGCGCCCGTCCGCGATATGTTGTGCCGTGTCGACGGGCTTACTAACCCAAATAGTCCTCGGCACCCAGAAGAAGAACACACCGGAGAGCTGTTTGAAGGGCACAATTCCCTCCCGCGCACCGACCAGATATCCGTTCATCAATTGCACGAAGGAATCGAAATCATTTGACAGCAGCGATTGGATAGGATTCGTCGCCTTCAGTTCAGCCTGCCGGCTGAAGCGGAATGCGTCGGCCATCGGGAAGATGACGAACATCCCCGCAAGAAATCCGCACGAGGCAATACGGAAACGAGCTTTGGTAGCAAACAGCCCAAATGCTGTGGCAGCAGCCAATATTGCTGTCCCGGCGAATTGACGGGCGTTCGATAGCGGATTCATGGTGTTCGCCAGGAGAAGTCCTACGATGATGATCAGCGCCATGTTGCTACGCATGACGGCCGGGGAGACATTCTGTCCCCACATCCGTGCCCCCTTCGCTTCATCGCGGAAGCGCATAAGCGCGATGAAGGCCACCAGCAACGCCATGGCGCTGCACGCTCCCACCATCACGTCCAGGTGAATTGCCGAGGGCCAAGCCTCGGTTGCGGCTGTCGTCGCTTCCTCACGACTTAGCAGAAATTGAAGCCAGCCAACGTGTGCGAGATAGTAGATGTTCACCAGCATGGCAAACGCGCAGAGCAGCAGGGTGCGCGAGTAGTTGATGGAAAATACCTGTTTGACGGTGTCGGAGGTGCGTTTCGCCGCCTGCCAGCCTCGCCCCAATGACGTGGCATTGTCCAAACCGGCGCCGGCAAGGAATGCGCCACATCCGACAATGGCGATCAGTGCAGCCGCGGCGGTGTACGTCACGTCGACGCGCGGAACGGTATCGGGCCAAAGGTTTTCTCGGAACTGAGTCAAAGGGGCCAAGCCAAGGAAACCGTAGCTGTATCCCCAGAAGATCATTTCGAACAGCCGCCGTTGACCGTTGCCCACCAGCCAGGCGAATCGCGCGGCGCACATCGCTATTATCGGCAGTGACCACAGCCAATACGAGTTTGTGGGGATACCGGTGAAGCGGACGATCATTGCGGGGGCGACCACCGCCAATATCACGAAAGTCCACAACGTGATGAGCGCCCCGTTCACCTGTGCCGACTCGTGCGAGCGCAGCCTCCTCGCATGTGCCATCGGTGTCGGTGTGGCGGTTTTGAACAGGTCAGAGGTGGCGAATGCTTCCGCAGCCTCAGCTTGATCGCCTCGGTTGGTCCGGCCCACCTGCGATGAAGCCGGTGCCACGGGGTGGCGGCGTTCCGGCCCAGATGGGCCGGCCGGCGTAACCCACGGCTTGAATCTGAGCAGCATCACCACCGCGGTGAGCGTGGTCGCTATCGCGACACCCGCTGCGACCCCTGCCGCTGTGCGGAATAGCAGCGCACAGCAGACCACCGTCACGAGCATGGCCAACACCCAGCTGAGTTTGAGCTTCAAGACATCAGCGCTTCGATTGAAGGTGCGCAGATAGAAAATGACCGCGAAGATCCACGCTGCGACGGCGTACTCGAAGGCGTAGATCGGAACGATCACTTGCGCCGCTTCGAATGTGCGGCCGAGCACGAGTTCACCGATGGTAAGAGGTGTGAAGAATAACGCCGCGCCAACGAGGAGTGACCCGGAGCTCAAGACCAGCGCGATTCGGGCGAAAGAGCTCCACACCTGCTGCGGCGGCATGTCCCGTCGTCTGCTCTCGGGGATCACCACCAATGGAACGGCGCTTGACACTATTGCGACGGGTGCCAGTAATGCGGTGGCACCGCGCATTGCGGCGGTGGCCTCGGGGCTCAAAACGACAGCGACGAACAGCAATACCGCGAATAGCATCGTTTGCTCGAGGCCGGACTCGGTACCGTACCGCGCTCGATGTTGCCAGCCATCGGAGATCCAAGCCCGGTACTGACGCAGCCGCGGGCCGACGCGAACTCCGACCAGCATTCCGACTAGGGCAATGAAGGCCAGGGCGGTCCATCCACCAATGAGGTAAGTAGTGGTGGCTATCGGCAAGTGCACCCACGTCGCCACCAGCAACGCGGCCGAACCGGCTAACCACACGCCGTCCCAGAGGGCCGCGACGTGTGGACGGCCTTCGGTTATGGCGACGTATCGCAGAACATCTTGTACAAGCACGATCGGTGTCGCAACAATGATCAAGATCGCGGGCAGGCGAATCCCTGACCCAGCAACAGCCCATATGAGGCCCCCGACGATGGGGCTGAATAGCAGCGCGCTGGTGATCGCGAACGAACCCTCCCGCTGGATGTCGGACCGGTCGCGCCCCGCCATCAGCAGCAACGGTGTGCCCAGCGCACCGCGAAGGACGCCGATGGCCGCAACGAGAAGCGTGAGTAGCAGCGCAATCTGGCCGAACTTCTCCGGCGCCGTCACCACCGCGACCGCATACATGATCAGGCCGTTGCTGAGACTCGAGAAGAGCTGGTCGGCGGCGCCCGAGACGGCGCGGACCTTGCCAATCGACAAACGTTCGATCATGGCTTAGTCCTTGTTACCCGTCGCCCAGACCTTCTCGAATGCTCCGATCGAGTCGGTGGTTCCGCGGTTCGACCAAAGTTCGAATGTGACGAAACTTCCCTGCCACTCTGAAAAGCGCGGATCGCTTACCCGCTGGTGAACTCCCGGCAAATCCACCGTCACTTGAGCGCCGTCGATCGTCAATCGTGCTTCGTAAGGAGTTTGTCCGTCTTCCCGCAGCCGATGTGGGAAGAAGTCGGCCGCGACCACTTCCAGGGGTGCGCCTTCGCTATGCGCGACGGCGATATACCAGTTGATGGGCGTCACGACAAAGTGGATCGGCAGCGGCCTGACGATCGGCGGAAGGCTCTTGTCGATGCCTCGCGACACCACGAGTGTGATGGCGCCCCGAGTGCCGGATCCGGGCCGGAAGACGAACCGCGCTCCCATACTTTTGACCGAGGAACCGAGGTCGGGGGAACTGAAGTACGCGGTGGCGTTGCCTTCCGTTGTGGGCTGGTAGGTCAATCGGCCGTGCTGAATTCTGAGTTGGTCGCCGGGGTCATTGGGGCTGGCCAGCACGGTCGCGGGCTGACCGCCGTCGAAATGGCCGGGCGCCGGCCCGTCGGGCATCGCGGTGAAATCTGCTTGGACCCGGATGCCCGGGGGGCCCATCGGTGCACCCTCTCGCACAAACCCCCACCAAAGGGTCACGGCCACGATGACTGCCAGCACCAAGGCGAAAGCAACTTGCGCCAAGCTCTGGGGTCGGCGCTCGGTTATGACGCTCGTCACTCAGCCCCCTCGGGAATCAGGTGCCCCCCATTTGGCGCAGATGGGAGCTCTTCCTGCGGTGTGACCACGATCGACATGCCCTCCTCTTAGAAGTGGAAGCAGGCCGACCCGGTGGGGTCGCGGTCACGGCGGCTGGTTGCCCCCATATGCCTGTATACCGCTCAGCACTTGAATCGATGATATCCATACTATAAGTTGCAATACAAGTCGATTTACAAACTCATGGTCGAGTATCGGCCCGCTATACAACCTCTACAGGCGGGACACCAGTGCAGAGCAGACCGCAGACCGCGGACCTTCTGGGGAGTGGGGAGCGCCGCTCCCGTGGCGGTGGAGCAGCGCTCACCGTCCTATCGCCCCAGCCCGCACCAGTTCAACAGACTCAATTGAGACTGGTCGTACACGACTACTCCGGCCACCCGGGCCAGATACACCTGAGTCGGGAGCTCGCCCGCCGAGGACATCACGTCGAGCACCAATATTGCGCGTCGTACACCACCGGCCGGGGCGCAACGCAGCGACGTGACGGCGATCCAGAGTCCTTTGTGGTGCGCGCTATCGAGCTGAGCAGCGAATTTGCCCGCTACTCAGCGATCGCCCGGCTGCGCCAGGAAGTGCAGTACGCCCGCATGTCGACGCGTGCCATCTTGGCCGCCCGGCCAAACGTCGCGGTGCTGTCCAACATTCCGTTGCTGTCGATGTTCCTACTTACTATGTCGCTCCGGATGCGGCGGGTGCCTTACGTCTTTTGGCACCAAGACATCTACAGCGAAGCGATCAGGGTTATTGCTCGTGACCGATTCGGCCAGCTGGGTCGCCTGATCGGCTGGGTCGCGGGACGTGTTGAACGCCGGGTTGCGCGCGGTGCCGCTGCGATCGTCGCCATCAGCGACAACTTCATCGAACAACTTGACGCCTGGGGAGTCCGCAAAAGCGGGGTATATGTGGTGCCGAACTGGGCCGCGATCGACGAGATGCCTTCCCGACCCCGCGACAACGCGTGGGCGAAGGCCCAGGGCCTGGTCGGTGAGCCAGTCGTGATGTACGCGGGAACCCTTGGGCTCAAACATGATCCGTCCGTGATTTCCAGGCTCGCTCAGGCGGCGCCTGCAGGTACGCAGACCGTCGTGGTGTCCGAAGGCAAGGGCCGTGAGTGGTTGGAATCGGAAGCCGCCGATGTAGCGGGACTGACCCTGCTTGATTACCAGCCATACGAGCAGTTGCCAGACATGCTCGCGAGCGCGGATGTGCTGCTCGTCGTTCTGGAAAGCAACGCCAGCCGGTACTCGGTCCCGTCCAAGGTTCTCAACTATTTGTGCGCCGGCCGTCCCGTGCTGGCGCTGCTGCCCCCTGACAACGCCGTCGCTCAGATGGTTGAAGCCGCGGAGGCGGGGATTGTGGTGGCCCCAGGCGACGCCGACGCGGCATCTGCCGCACTGGACAGTTTGCTGGCTTCACCGGTCGCCCGTGCCGCGATGGGAACCGCGGCACGCCGTTTCGCCGAACGCACCTTCGACGTCACACGCGTCGGCGAGCGCTTCGAATCTTTGCTGTGTGACATCAACAACGCCCAGAAATGAAAGGACATTTAGACATGGAGATTGCACACCTGCCCGGGAGCGCCCCGGACGGCGGACAGAAACTGGCTTTGGTCGCGGGAGGCGGCGGTTTTATTGGCGGTCATCTCGCCGGCACGCTTCGCGAACGAGGTTTTCAGGTCCGAAGCGTGGATATCAAACCCTTCGAAGAGTGGTATCAGATTCCCGATGGTGTCGATGCGCACCAGCTCGACCTATCGGATCTCGAGAACTGCCATGAGGCCGTTCGCGACGCCGACGTCGTCTACAACCTTGCGGCCGACATGGGCGGCATGGGCTTCATCGAGACCAACAAAGCCGAGTGCATGCTTTCGGTGCTGATCAACACGCATCTGCTGATGGCGGCCCGGGACGCAGAAGTCGAGCGGTTCTTCTTCTCCAGCTCGGCGTGTGTCTACGCCGCCGACAAGCAGCTCAGACGACGACGTTACGGCGCTCAAGGAGGAAGACGCCTACCCGGCGATGCCCGAAGATGGCTACGGCTGGGAGAAGCTGTTCTCCGAGCGCATGTGCCGGCATTTCCGCGAGGACTTCGGCCTGAGACGCGCGTCGCCCGCTACCACAACGTCTATGGCCTCGACGGCACGTAGGAGGGCGGTCGCGAAAAGGCGCCGGCCGCCATGTGTCGCAAGATCACCGAGGCCGTCTCTCCGGGCGGCATGAGATCGAGATCTGGGGCGACGGCGAGCAGACTCGCAGCTTCATGTATGTTGACGATTGCGTGGAAGGAACCCTGATGGTGACCGCAGGAGACAGCGCGATACCGGTCAATGTGGGCAGCTCGGAATTGGTGAGCATCAACCAGATGGTCAGCATCATCGAGCAAATCGCGGGGATCACCGTCAAGCGCCACTACAACCTGGACGCGCCG
>CAVWLG010000022.1:0-107638 GCA_963755805.1 uncultured Actinomycetota bacterium | reverse complement strand
GATGCCCGCGCCACCATGGACGACACCCAACGGTGGATCACATTGGCGTTCACCTGGAACGGTCTACGTGCGCTCGGCGTAACCGAAGACGCGCTGGCCACGTTCCCTCAGGAGTTTCGCGAAGGGATGGCGGCCCGCGCCGACATCCTCGGTGATACCGGAACGAATCATCCCGACAATTGGGTCGGCGGTTTGGCCGGCGACGATCTGCACGCCATCGCGATCTTGTTCGCCCGCACCGAGGACCAACACCGGCGGAGTACGAGCGAACACGACAAGCTGGTCGCCCGGTGTCCTGGTGTCCGCAGCCTGTCGGTGCTGGATTTGAACGCCACACCGCCGTTCAACTACGCGCATGACCACTTCGGCTTCCGGGACCGGCTCTCGCAGCCGGTGATGGAGGGTTCCGGCGAAGAGCCCACGCCGGGCTCGGGAGCACCCCTGAAACCGGGCGAGTTCATTCTCGGCTACCCAGACGAAGACGGGCCGCCGGCCAATCTGCCCCAGCCAGATGTGCTGTCCCGCAACGGTAGTTACATGGCGTATCGGCGACTAGAAGAACACGTCGGGCTGTTCCGGGACTATCTGCGCGAACACGCGGAGACTCCCGAAGGACAAGAGTTGCTCGCCGCGAAGTTCATGGGCCGCTGGCGCAGCGGCGCCCCGCTGGTGCTGGCACCCAAACACGACGATCCCGAGTTGGGCGCCGACCCAATGCGCAACAACGACTTCAACTACAAGGAGATGGACCCGCACGGTTACGCGGTGCCGCTGGGCTCACACGCCCGTCGGCTCAACCCGCGTGACACCGCCGTTAATATGAACCGCCGCAGGATGATCCGTCGCGGCGCGACCTATGGCGAAGCCTTACCAGAGGGCGCAGCCGACGACGGGGTGGACCGCGGCATCGCCGCATTCATCATCTGCGCCAGCCTGGTTCGCCAATTCGAGTTCGCGCAGAACGTCTGGATCAACGACCGTGCCTTCCATGAACTGGGCAACGAACGCGACCCCATCGCCGGCACCCAGGATGGCTCGCTGGAATACACGATCCCGAACCGGCCGATTCGCAAAGTCCTCAAAGGACTGCCGGCCTTCACCACCCTCAAGGGCGGTGCCTACTTCTTCCTTCCGGGCATCGGTGCGCTGCGATACCTGGCCACGCTCGACAGTTAAGAGGGCAAGCCATGAGCACGCCGACGCCGGCACGCACCTACAACCAGAGCCACATCCCGCGAAATCGCAACGGGCATCGGCGCATCAGCATCTACTGGGCGTGGAGCTATCCGTGGGAATCCCAACGTGATCCGGCCGCGCTGTACAACCGCTTCTCCACCATGACCGAAGTCCGCAATGCGGCGTGGCCCAGCTACGAGACGCCTGAGTACGACGAGGCGCATTTCCTTCAGGGCATCGCCGGAACCCTGGAGCTTTTCCACCGCTCGACGCTGGCCTTTCAGGAGTTGGCGGGTGAAGCTACCGGCCACCCCGTCGCCGTGTTTCAGCGCATCGACCAGGCGGGCTACCGGCTTCCGATCGACGAACGGATCCTGGCTGACACCGACACCCTGATGGTGTTCGGACTCGACCACCTCTTGTCTGAGCAGGAAGCCGCACCCGAGGAGATCGTCCGCCATCCGGGAATGGCTGCAACGGGAAGGAACCTGCCTGCTACTGGCGCCGCATCACGACGTCGGCTTCACCGACGATTTCGCACAGCGTCAGGTTGAATACCGACACCACGGCGACCCACTGGTGCCGCGTCAACAGCGGTTCAGTCAGTACACCCGCTCGCTGATGCAGGCACTCGACGTCCCGGTCCACAACACCTGGGGACTGCGGCCCGCAGTAGTCGACGGCACCAATGACATCGCGCCGCTGACCGCGTTTCGCGACCTCGACACGCCTCGGCTACTCGACAACGTCACCACGTTCAACTTCCACCCGCACCTACCGCATTACGAACTCACCGCGCCGGAGACCGACTCCCTGCGCGTGCTGGGCCGCCAACGCATCGACCCGAGCCGCCCGCACCCTTTCACGGCGGCGGGCAACACCGAGTTCAACGCACTGATATGGATGCCGCCCACCGGGCAACGCGCCGGCGACATCGTGCTCGTCGACTCCACCAACTTCACCACGCTGTTCGGCGGCACTGACAGCCTCGAGAACTTCTGGCGCAACCTCGCCACCATGAAATGAAGGCCTGCGCCCGTCGACTAGCCGCCGATCCCGTTATCGAGGCCGAGGTGGCTACCGAAATACCAAGGGACACCGACTAACTGGACGACTACGACGAGGACGAACGCGGTCAGGGCGGCGAGCAGTCCGACGGCACGCGCGCGGGCGCCGAGCCGGACGAAGCCAAGGACCAGAAACAGCGCAACGAAACCTAACTCCACCCACATCAGGATGTGTTTAGGCGTATCGACCGCCTTGTCATAGTCGGTCAGATGCCCGTCGGGAAAGCCGGTCAGGTAGAGATCCCCGGCCGCCAGGTAGCTCAGGAACAGCGCCGCGACGGCGATCACCACGCAAGTAACTCGTGCAAGGACTTTCATCGCCGTCGCATTTCCCGCGCCGCACGGATAATCTCAATCTTCGACATTGAAGTCGCCCAACCGACTGAAAAGGGATGACTCATGAGCATGGCATACCTGGCGCAACCGGAGCAGCAACAAAAACTGGAATGGCTAGACGGCGGCACGCTGGCAATCTTGCTCGACGGTAAAGCCACCAATGGTCAGTTGATGGTCGGACGCTTCGACGTCAGCGAAGGCGAAGCACCCCCGTATCACAAACACACCCGCGAGGACGAGGTCTTCATGCTGATCAAAGGGACCGCGTTGCTCTGGCTCGACGATAAAGAGATGGAGCTGTCCGAGGGCGGAATCGTGTTCTTGCCCAAGGACATTCCGCACGCATATCGCATCACATCCAAGAAGGCCGATCTGCTGATGATCAACACGCCCGCTGGAATCGAGGGCATGTTCCGCTACGCCGGTCGTGACAGAGCCACGCCGCGCCCCGAGGGTTTCGAAATCTCGCCCGAGCGGATGGCCGAGGGAGCGGACAAATTCGGGCAAATCATTCTCGGCCCTCCGCGCTGACCGCGCGATTGCCGGAGATCTTACCGCAATCAGCGCGGCAGGCCCAGTAGCCGTTCGGCGGCCACCGTCAGCAGAATCTGCTCGGTGCCGCCGGCGATCGTCAGGCAGCGGGTGTTGAGGAAGTCCTTGACGCTCTTGTCGGCGACGATGCCGGATCCCTCGCCGAGATCCATCCGGAATTCGGCCAGTGCCTGCCGGTACCGCACGCCGATGAGCTTGCGCACACTCGACTGGGGGCCGGGGTCTTTACCGCCCACCGCGAGCTGAGCGATGCGCTGGTCGAGCAGCGAGCCGACCTGCGCGGTGATGATCAAATGCGCGAGCTGATCCTGCTGTGCGACATCGAGATTCGCTTTGGCCGCCTCGGCGAGCAGCTCTTCCATCGGGTTGCCCAGCGCAGTCCCCGCCGCCATCGCGATGCGCTCGTTGGCCAGCGTAGTGCGGGCCAGCCGCCAGCCGTCGTTCACCGTGCCGACCACCAGCTCGTCGGGAACGAACACGTTGTCGAGGAAGACCTCGTTGAACAACGCGTCGCCGGTGATCTCGCGCAGCGGCCGAATCAGGATGCCGGGCGAGCTCATGTCGATCAAGAAGTACGAGATGCCTTTATGCTTGGGCGCGTCCGGGTCCGTTCTGGCCAGGCAGACACCCCACTGCGCTTTGTGCGCCGACGAGGTCCACACCTTCTGCCCGGTCAGCTCCCAGCCGCCGTCGACCCTGACCGCCTTGGTGCGCAGTGACGCCAGGTCTGATCCGGCTCCGGGCTCGGAAAATAGCTGGCACCAGAAGATTTCGCCGCTCAGGGTGCCCGGTACGAAACGTTCGACCTGTTCGGGCGTGCCGTGTTCGAGAATGGTCGGCGCCGCCCACCAGCCGATCACCAGGTCGGGTCGGGTCACACCGGCCGACGCCAGCTCCTGATCGATCAGCAACTGCTCGGCCGGCCCCGCTCCGCGCCCGTGCGGCGCGGGCCAGTGCGGCGCCAACAGCCCCGTCTCGGCCAGCTTGGCCTGCCGCTTGTCCTGCGGCCAGCGCGGCGACTCCAGCGGCCGCGTCGGCGATCTCGGGCCGCAGGTCGGCGACGTCGCTGAGGTCGATGCTGAGATCGCGGCGTACGCCGTCCTGAGTCAGCTCGGCGGTTCGGCGCAGCCAGCGGGCGGGCCCACCGAGGAACTGTCCGATTCCATAGGCCCGGCGCAGATACAGATGCGCGTCGTGTTCCCAGGTGATCCCGATACCGCCGAGCACCTGGATGCAGTCCTTGGCGTTGGCCTTGACGGCTTCGATCGCGACGCCGGCGGCGATGGCCGCGGCAATGGAGAGCTGACGAGGGTCACCGTCGTGGGCGGCGCGAGCGGCGTCGGCGGCAGCCACCGCCACCTGCTCTGTGCGACAAAGCATTTCGGCGCACAGGTGCTTGATCGCCTGGAAGCTGCCGATCGGTTTGCCGAACTGCTCACGCACCTTCGCATAGGCGACGGCGGTGTCCAGCGCCCAGCGGGTGATCCCCGCCGCTTCGGCGACAGCACCGTCACAGTCAGGTCGGTCACCCAACCCGTGGGAGCGTCGATCACGATGGCCGGAGCCGAGGTGAGCACCGCCCGTGCCAGCGGCCGGGAGAAGTCGGCGGCCTGCAACGGCTCGACGGCCACGCCATCAGCCGTAGCGTCGATGAGCAGCCAGGTCTCGCCGGCCGGTACCAGCAGCAGTCCGTCGGCGATGCCGCCGAGCACCCACGGCACGGTCCCGGACACCTGCGAGGTCCCCTCGTCGAACTCGACGTCGCTGTCGAAGGCAACCCCGGCGGTGCGCTCCCCGGACGCGAGGGCCTCGAGCAGCGTCGGATCGGACACTACGAGTGTGGCTAACGCCGTAGTCGCAACCGGGCCGGGCACCAACGCCCTGGCCGCCTCCTCGACCATCGCGGAAAGGTCTTCGATGCTTCCGCCGGCGCCGCCGCAGTCTTCCGGAACCGCGACACCGAACAGACCCAGGCCGGCCAGGCCCTCGAACACCGACTGCCAGGCTTTCGGCTCACCCTGCTCGATATCCCGGACCGCTTCTGTCGCGCCGGAGCCGACAGCCCAGTCGCGGACCAACTCCCGCGCCGCAAACTGTTCGTCGGTGATGGTGCTGGCCACCTGAACTCCTCGATCGACGGAAAATGGGGCCGCGCGAGACGCACCGCTCGGCACTAGAACGTGTTCTAATAGTGCCAGTGTTCGATCGTCAAGTCGAATGCCATCGCAGCAGGACATCCCGGTGTCCCGGCCGCATGGAGGTGAGAGATTCACGCTCGGCATGCGTATCGTTTCGGGCGAGCGCGCAGAAAAAGGAGTTGTTCGTCAAATGACCCCTTTAGATTCGGGGCAGGCACACACCGCGCCGGGGAAACCCCCGGGTTCGTCCTCTGCGCAACCTCGTGAGGTGATGAACGTGGCGGTACTGGCCGAGTCAGAGCTTGGCTCCGAGGCGCAGCGGGAGCGTCGCAAGCGCATCCTGGACGCGACGATGGCCATCGCCTCCAAAGGCGGCTACGAGGCTGTTCAGATGCGCGCAGTGGCCGACCGGGCAGACGTCGCGGTGGGCACGCTGTACCGGTACTTCCCGTCCAAGGTGCACCTACTGGTATCCGCGTTGGGCCGCGAGTTCGAGCGGATCGACGCCAAGACCGACCGCTCCGCTCTGACCGGCGGAACGCCTTATCAGCGGCTGAACTTCATGGTCAGCAAGCTCAACCGGGCGATGCAGCGCAATCCCCTGCTCACCGAGGCCATGACGCGCGCCTACGTCTTCGCAGACGCGTCGGCGGCGGGTGAAGTCGATCACGTCGAGAAGCTGATCGATTCGATGTTCGCCCGCGCGATGAGCGACGGCGAACCTAGCGAAGACCAGTACCACATCTCCCGGGTGATCTCGGATGTATGGCTGTCGAATCTGCTGGCGTGGCTGACCCGGCGCGCGTCGGCCACCGATGTCAGCAAACGATTGGACCTCGCGGTTCGGCTGCTGATCGGCCACGGCGACACCGCCAACGTCTGATCCTTCAGGCGGGCGGTCCGGCAGTTCGTCCGCGGATCAGTTGAGTTCTGATCACTTCGATTGTCGGGTCAAGATCTCCGCTCAGTAACAGTTCGCCTGCGCGACGGCCCTTTTGCAGGCTCGGCTGCGCGACCGTGGTCAGGCCGCGGCTCATCGCCTCGGGAACGCCGTCGAAGCCGGTGACCGTCATCTGGCCGGGCGCGAACTTGCCACGGGCGCGCAGATAATCCATCGCCGATACCGCCAGCACGTCGGCGGTGCACATCAATGCCGTGATTCGCGGGTTGGCCTTCAGCGCGATTTGAGCCGCGACACCGCCGGATGTCGGTGTGTGCTCGTGGCTTTCGACGACGATCAGCCCGTCCGGGTCGAGGCCCGCCGCTTTCATCGCCTCCCGGACACCGCGGATACGTTCGCCCTGAACGTGAAATGTCGACGCGTGTAGGCGCTCGGTGTCGACCAGACCCTGGTGCCGGTCTCGTAGCAGCCGCATCGTCAGCAGCCCGATCTCGCGGTGGCCCAGACCGAGGACGTAGTCGGCGATCTCACGCATCGCGGCGCGGTCATCGATACCGACCCAGGATGCGCCGGGCACCCCTTTGGGTTGGTCGACCACCACCAACGGCAGTCGCCGCTGCAGCACCACCTGCAGGTAGGGGTCATCGCCGGCCGACGAATAGACCACGAAACCGTCCACGCCGGCGGCGAGCACCGACGCGGTCCCATCGGCGACGCTGCGGCTCGGACTCACCGCGACCAGCAACAACCCCTGTCCGCCCTCTTCGCACGATTGCGCCAGTCCCGCAACGAAATCCAGCGCCGCGGGGTCACTGAAGGAATAGGTGAGCGGTTCGGTGATCACCAGGCCCACCGCACCGGCCCGGCGAGTCCGCAGCGACCGCGCGACCGGGTCGGGGCCCGGATAACCCAGGCGTTTCGCGGTGGCGAGCACACGTTCACGCAACGCGTCCGACAGCTGATCGGGCCGGTTGTAGGCATTCGAGATGGTGGTGCGAGACACCTTGAGCTCAGCGGCCAGCGATGCCAGGGTCGCCCGGCGTCGCGGCAGTGGGCTCATGAACTACGAGGTTACCGGGCATTTCTCGGGTGAGCCGTCATTCGGCGACTACGTCTGAGCGGTCGGCCGCACGACGATCTCACCGACGTCGACATCCGACGGCTGCTCGATCGCGAAGGCGATCGCCCGCGCGACGGCGGTGGGTGCCATCGCGATGAGATCGCGGCGCCGCTCCAAGTCAGCCCTGGTGGCCGGATCGGCGATCGACTCCGCGAAATTCGTCGATGTCATGCCCGGCGAGACGATCGTCACGCGCAGATTTTCGCCGGCCTCCTGACGGAGGCCCTCTGAGATGGCGCGCACTGCCATCTTGGTGCCGGCGTAGACGGACTGGCCGGGCGTTACCCGGAAGGCGGCGGTGGAGGCTGTGTTGACGAAATGCCCAAAACCCTGCAGGCGGAACACCGGGAGCGCGGCGGCGATGCCGAAGAGGACGCCTTTGATGTTGACGTCGACCATCGCCTCCCAGTCGTCGACGCAATGCTCGTCGAACGGCGAGACTGGCATGATGCCGGCATTGCTGACCAATACATCGAGCCGGCCGTGGGTGTCGGTGGCCAACGAGACGAATTCCGCGAGATCGCCGCGGCGGCTGACGTCGGTCACCTTGATGACGACGTCAGCTCCGGAGGCCGACAACCGCGCCGCCACCGCGTTCAGCTTGTCGGCGCCGCGCGCGCCCAACACCAGCTTGGCGCCCCGTTCGGCGAGAAGCTCGGCTGTCGCCTCCCCAATCCCGCTGCTGGCGCCGGTGATCGCCACTACCTTGCCGTTAATCGTCACAGCCCCGAAACTACGCGCGGCCGCACGCCTAAGCTATCGAGCGTGGCCAGAATCGACCTCAATGCCGACCTGGGTGAGGGCTTCGGCGTCTGGCGGCTCGGCGACGACGACGCCATGCTCAGCATCGTCAGCAGTGCCAACGTCGCGTGCGGATTCCATGCGGGCGACCCGGCCGGACTGCTGTCGGTGTGCCGGCTGGCGGCCGAGCGCGACGTGCGGATCGGCGCGCAGGTGAGCTACCGCGACTTGGCCGGCTTCGGCCGGCGCTTCATCGACGTCACCCCCGAGGATCTGCTCGCCGACGTCGTCTATCAGATCGGTGCCCTGCACGGACTGGCGCAGGCCGCCGGCTCCAGGGTTTCCTACGTCAAACCCCATGGCGCGCTGTATAACACGATCGTGACCAATCGCGAGCAGGCCGCGGCCGTGGCGGAGGCGGTACAGACCGTCGACCCGAATCTGCCGGTGCTCGGCCTGGCGGGCTCTTCGTTCTTCGACGAAGCCGGCCGGCGCGGCCTCCGTACCGTGGCCGAAGCGTTCGCCGACCGCGCCTATCAGCCTGACGGCCAACTCGTCTCGCGGCGCGAACCCGGCGCGGTGCTGGACGACGCAGCCGCCATCGCCGAACGCGTGCTGACTATGGTGACCTCGCAAACCGTCACCGCCGTCGATGGCTCGGTCATCGCAGTGAGCGTCGAATCGATTTGCGTGCACGGTGATTCACCCGGCGCAGTCCAGATCGCGACCGCTGTCCGCGAGCGGCTGAAGGCCGAGGGCATCGACCTGAAGGCGTTCTGCTGATGCGACTGCGACCGGGACGTCCAGACCTTGCGCGGCACGCACACCGCTTCACCGTGCCGGCCGCCGATTCCGATGCGCCCCTGACGGTGACGTGGCTGGGGGTGTCGACACTGCTGATCGACGACGGCTCCTCGGCACTGATGACCGACGGCTTCTTCTCACGGCCAAGCCTGGCCCGCGTCGGGCTCGGCAAAGTGGCGCCGTCGCCGGCCCGCGTCGATGGGTGTCTCGCGCGGGTCGGGGTCAAACGCCTCGCGGCGGTCGTACCGGTGCACACGCACTTCGACCACGCTTTGGATTCCGCGCTCGTCGCAGACCGCACCGGCGCGCAGCTGGTCGGCGGCGAGTCCGCGGCGAATGTCGGCCGTGGCTACGGCCTTGACGAGACCCGGTTGGTGGTCGCCGACTCGGGTGCGCCGGTTCGGTTGGGCGACTTCGACATAACACTCGTGAAATCGCACCACAGTCCACCTGACCGGTTTCCCGGCACCATCGACCAGCCCGTCGTTCCGCCGGTGAAGGCCGCCGCCTACCGATGCGGCGAGGCCTGGGCGACGTTGATCCATCACCGTTCCTCAGACCGTCGAGTCTTGATCCAGGGCAGCGCCGGGTTTGTGAAAGGTTCACTGACCGGGCAGCACGCAGATGTCGTCTATCTCGGTGTGGGCCAGCTCGGCGTGCAGCCGGAGTCGTATGTCGTCGACTACTGGGCGGAGACGGTGCGCACCGTCGGGGCACGACGGGTAGTCCTGGTGCACTGGGACGACTTCTTCCGGCCGTTGTCAAAGCCGCTGCGAGCCTTGCCTTATGTCGCCGACGACTTGGACGTATCGCTGCGCATCCTGAGTGAACTGGCCGAGCGCGACGGCGTCGCGCTGGATATGCCGACGGTGTGGCGACGCGAAGACCCCTGGGCGCGAGTTTGACGCTCCTTCTGGCTGTCCTGTCGCTGGCGGCGGTGCTGGCGTTCGCGGTTGCCCGTCCACGGGGCTGGCCGGAAGCGTTCGCGGCGGTGCCCGCCGTGGTGCTGTTGCTGGCCGTCGGTGCGATCTCGTTGCACGACGCGACGATTGAGGCCGAGCGTCTGCTGCGCGTCGTCGCGTTCTTGGGCGCGGTGCTGGTGTTGGCGAAGATGTGTGACGACGAAGGCATGTTCGAGGCGGCCGGGGCGGCGATGGCGCGTGGGCAGGTAGGTTCACGACGTCTGCTGGGACAGGTGTTCGTCATCGCATCGATCATCACCGCGGCGCTGAGCCTGGACGCCACCGTCGTGCTGCTCACCCCGGTGGTGTTGACCACGGTTCGGCGGTTGCGGGCACCGGTACGGCCGCATGCCTACGCCACCGCGCACTTGGCCAACGCCGCCTCGCTGCTTCTTCCGGTCTCCAATCTGACCAACCTGCTTGCCTTTAACGCCTCAAAGCTGTCGTTCATCAAATTCACGTTGTTGATGACGCTGCCGTGGCTGGCCGCGGTGGGCACCGTCTACCTCGTTTTCCGGGTCTTCTTCCGTCGCGATCTCGACGTGCCGCCCGAACCCATCGAGGATGAACCCGCGCCTCCGACACCGGTGTTCGCGTTGGTGGTGGTGGCTCTGACCCTGGTCGGGTTCGTCGTCGCCGAAGCCGTAGACGTGGCTCCGGCATGGGCGGCGCTGGCCGGGGCGGCAGTGATGGCACTGCGCAGCCTTGCCCGCCGTCACACCACGGCGGTCGAAATCGTGCGCGCGGTGAATGTGCCGTTTCTGGTGTTCGTGCTCGCGCTGGGTGTCGTCGTGCAGGCGGTGATGCGCAACGGTGTGTCCGGCAGAATGGGTGCGCTGCTGCCGTCCGGTTCGGGATTGCTCGCCTTGCTCGGGTATGCGGCGCTGGCGGCCGTGCTGGCCAACATCGTCAACAACCTGCCCGCGACGCTGGTACTTGTGCCGCTGGTGGCGCCGGCAGGCCCGGCCGCGGTGTTGGCCGTGCTGATCGGCGTGAACATCGGCCCGAACCTGACCTATGTCGGTTCTTTGTCGAACCTGCTGTGGCGCAGCGTCTTACGACGCTACGACGTCACTGCCAGCGTCGGAGAGTACACCCGGCTCGGTTATTCACCGTTCCCACATCATTGGTGGCCTCGGTGCTGGCGCTGTGGGCTTCGGCCCGACTGCTCGGCGTCTGATATCGCATGCGGTCTCGTTTCCACATCCGGCGCCCCAGCTAAGACGGTGTTGACGAGGCTGCTGTGACAGCAGAGCCAACCGCTTCGGCCAAGACGTAGCCAAGCGCGCCGGCGAGCGCCGCGAATTTGACCAGTGCCGCAGCCCGGGCGCGGCGCGCGTGCATGTCGACACGCTCGCGGTCGAGCACCTTGAGCAGCGAGATTCCTTCGATCGCATCACCCGCGACCGCAACGGCCGCTGCAGAGGTCAGCACACGCGGATGCCCCCGACGGCGACGTGCGCGCTCGACCAGTAGTGCCGCCAGGGCGCCGTAGGTCGTCATGTACCCGAAGTCGAGCCACATCGACGCGCGCGCTGCCCGCTCGCCGTCATGCCCCCACTGGGCCATGATCTGTTCGGCGCGAAAACCGCTGCCGGCCAGTTCAAATGGGATTATCCCGGGGCCCCCGGTGGCCCGCATACGGCGTTCCAGCACGGTCATGACCGCGGTATAGCCAGCGAAGGCACCGGCAGCGACGAGAATCTTGTGGTCACGCAGCAGATTGCCGACCATCGCTGCGCTAACTCCTACGTTGACGCGCGATTTCAGCCAGCACCACGCCGGCAGCCACCGAGGCATTCAACGACTCGGTGGGCCCGGACATCGGAATCGACACCACCCCGTCGCAGCTCTGACGCACCAACCGGGACAGCCCCTTGCCTTCCGATCCCACCACCACGACGATCGGGCCGGCGCCGTCCACGTGGTCGACGATCGTGTCACCGTCGGCGTCAAGCCCCACGAGCTGGAGGCCCTTGTCAGCCCAATCCTTCAGTGTCCGATTGAGATTGGTGGCACGCGCGACGGGAATCCGCGCAGCGGCGCCCGCGCTGGTTCGCCAGGCGACCGCGGTCACCGAGGCAGATCGCCGCTCGGGGATCAACACTCCGTGGCCGCCGAACGCCGCCACCGAGCGCACGATCGCGCCGAGATTCCGCGGATCGGAGATGTTGTCGAGCGCGACCAGCAGAGCGGGCGGATTGTTGAGGGCAATCTTGAGCAGCTCGTCGGGATGCAGGTAGGCGTACGGCGGCACCTGCAGCGCAATCCCCTGATGCAAACCGTTGGTGGTCATCCGGTCCAGGTCCGTACGCGGAACTTCCAGGATCGCGATGCCGGAATCGGCTGCCAGAGTGACGGATTCGCTGAGTCGCTCGTCGGCCTGAGCGCCGAGTGCGACGTAGAGCGCGGTGGCGGGGACCCCCGCGCGCAGACACTCCACCACAGGGTTACGCCCGAGAACGGTCTCGACGGTGTCGTCCTTGCGCTTGACGGGCCGGCGTGCCTGCACCTTGGCACGCTTAGCGGCCGGGTGGTTTGGCCGCATGTGCGCGGGCGGAGTTGCTCCGCGACCCTCCAGACCGCGACGACCCTGACCGCCGGAGCCGACCGTCGGACCTTTCTTGGAACTCTTACGTATCGCGCCGCGGCGCTGCGAGTTACCCGCCATCGGGGTGTGCCTCCAACGACCACTGCGGGCCATCACCGGTGTCGGTGACCTCGATGCCGGCGTCTTTGAGCCGATCCCGGATCTCGTCGGCGAGCTTCCAATCACGTTGCACGCGAGCCTGTTGGCGGCGCTCCAGCTCGGCGCGCACCAGCACGTCCACCGCACCGAGCGCGGCCGACGTCTCGTCGCGGGACTCCCAGCGCTCGTCGAGCGGATCGCAGCCGAGGATGCCCATCATCGCCCGGATCGCGCCGGCCTCAGCCAGCGCGGCGTCGTGGTCTCCGGCGTCGAGCGCACGGTTGCCTTCCGCGCGGGTGCGGTGCACTTCGGCCAGCGCCGTCGGCACCGCGAGATCGTCATTGAGTGCCGCCGCGAACCGCGGGGTCCACTCGCCCGGCTCGACGGCACCGACCCGGGTACGCACCCGATGCAGGAAGTCCTCGATACCGACGTAGGCGTTGACCGCGTCTTTCAACGCGGTCTCGGAGAACTCCAGCATCGAGCGGTAGTGCGCGCTGCCCAGGTAGTACCTGAGCTCGGCCGCGCGTACCCGCTGCAGCATCGCCGGGATCGCCAACACGTTGCCCAGCGACTTGCTCATCTTCTCGCCGCCCAGGGTGACCCAGCCGTTGTGTAGCCAGAACCTGGCGAACTTGTCGCCGGCGGCGCAGCTCTGCGCGATCTCGTTCTCGTGGTGCGGGAACACCAAATCCATTCCACCACAATGGATATCGAATTCCGTTCCGAGGTAGGTGCGGGCCATCGCGGAGCACTCCAGGTGCCAGCCCGGCCGTCCTCGTCCCCACGGCGTGGGCCATGACGGCTCGCCGGGCTTGGCGCCCTTCCACAGCGTGAAGTCGCGCTGATCACGCTTACCGGTTGCGACGCCTTCGCCTTGATGGACGTCGTCGAGCCGATGACCGGACAACTGGCCGTAGTTGGGGTAGCTCATCACGTCGAAATAGACGTCACCGCAACCCTCGTAGGCGTTGCCGGATTCGATCAGTTGCTCGATCAGCTCGACCATCTGGGTGATGTGGCCGGTGGCCCGCGGTTCGACAGACGGCGGCAGGACGCCGAGCGCGTCGTAGGCGGCGGAGAACGCCCGCTCGTAGGTGGCCGCCCATTCCCACCACGGCCGGTCCGCCGCGGCGGCTTTGTTCAAGATCTTGTCGTCGATATCGGTGACGTTGCGGACGAATGCAACGTCGCAGCCGCGCGCCGTCAGCCAGCGCCGAAGGATGTCGAATGCCACTCCGCTGCGCACGTGGCCGATGTGGGGCAGGCCTTGGACGGTGGCACCGCACAGGTAGATGGAAACGTGCCCGGGCCGCAGCGGAACGAAGTCACGAACGGCGCCAGTTGCCGTGTCGTGTAGCCGCAGGTCGGCGCGATCGGTCACGACGTGCCAGCTTACCGGGCCGAACGCGGCACCGATGACCACCGCGGCCGAGTGGGTCGATTCCGGTTACAAAGCGCGCCGGACAGGGCGCGGGCATGCACCGGCACAGGGAAACGATCAGCGCGATGCGAAGAGATCGCCGGCTACGGCGAGGTGTTGTCGGCGCCGAGCAGCAAAGCCGTCGCGATTGCGGCTCGGCCCTCGCCACGCCCGGTCAGGCCCAGCCCGTCGGTGGTGGTGGCAGACACCGACACCGGCGCATTCAGCACCTCCGAGAGCGCCGCCTGCGCCTCGGCGCGGCGCGGGCCCACCCTGGGTCGGTTGCCGATGACCTGCACGGCAGCGTTGCCGACCCGAAAGCCGTGTTCGGCGATGAGGTCCGCGACGTGGCGCAGCATCGTCATGCCGCTGACGCCGGCCCAGCGCGGGTCGTCGACACCGAAGACCTCGCCGATGTCGCCCAGGCCCGCCGCGGACAGCAGCGCGTCGCACAGCGCGTGCACCGCCACGTCGCCGTCGGAGTGCCCCGCGCAGCCGTCGACGTCGGTGAACAGCAGGCCCAGCAGCCAGCACGGCCTGCCGGGTTCGATGACATGGACATCGGTACCCAGGCCGACGCGGGCGTTCACTGGCTCACGATCGCTTGCGCCAGGAGCAGGTCCAGCCGGGTGGTGATCTTGAAGGCGAGCGGATCGCCGTACACCACCTGAACCTGACCGCCGATGTGCTCGACCAGCGACGCGTCGTCGGTGAAGTCCACCGTCCCGGCCTGCTGGTAGGCCCGCAGCAACAGCTCGGTGGCGAACCCCTGCGGCGTCTGTACGGCGCGCAGCCCGGCTCGCTCCGGTGTGCCGAGCACAGCGCCGTTGGCGTCGACGGCCTTGATGGTGTCCGAGACCGGCAGCGCAGGCACAACCGCCGGATGCCCGGCCCGCAGCGCTTCGACGACGCGCACCACCAGATCGGGCGGTGTCAGAGCGCGCGCGGCGTCGTGCACCAGCACAAAGTCGGGTTGTTCGCCGTCGTCGACGGCAGCTAACGCCAAGCTCACGGAATCGCCGCGGTTGACTCCCCCGGCCACGACGGTCGCGTCGCGGCCCAGGATCAGCTTGGCCCGGTCGGTTCGGTCAGCAGGTACCGCCACGACGACGCGGTCGACCACGCCGGATTCCAGCAGGCCATCGACAGCACGTTCGACCAGGGTTCGGCCGTCCAGCTCATAGAAAGCCTTCGGTACGCCGGCTGCCAGCCGTTCACCGGAGCCGGCGGCCGGGACCACCGCGACCGTGCCGGTCAACCCCGGTCCTCGTGCGTCAGGAGATTCAGGAAGCGGCGGCGAGCGCCTCGTCCAGGATGATCGACGCTCTGGCGTCGTCTGTGCTCTCGGCAAGCGCAAGTTCGCCGACCAGAATCTGACGGGCCTTGGCCAGCATGCGCTTCTCGCCTGCGGACAGGCCACGCTCCTGGTCGCGGCGCCACAGGTCGCGAACAACCTCAGCAACCTTGTTGACGTCACCGGAGGCAAGCTTTTCCAGGTTGGCCTTGTAGCGGCGCGACCAGTTGGTCGGCTCTTCGGTGTGCGGCGCGCGAAGCACCTGGAACACCTTGTCGAGGCCCTCTTGGCCGACCACATCGCGGACGCCGACATACTCGGCGTTTTCAGCGGGTACTCGAACTGTCAGGTCTCCCTGCGCCACTTTCAAGACGAGATACTTTTTTGGTTCCCCTTTTATGGTTCGGGTTTCAATCGCCTCGATCAACGCAGCACCGTGGTGTGGATAGACGACGGTGTCTCCGACCTCAAAATTCATCAGTTTCGAGCCCCTTTCGTTACTCCATACTAACACGCCGCGCAAACACGTGCGGAACAACGGTGCAGGTCAGGGGCACCGCGCGTGCGGAGAGGGGGTTGACAGACCGCAAAATTCATGCACTGGCAACGGACAATTCAGAATCCTTTCGGCGCTCGTCCGGAGACCGTCGGCGCCGGCCAGTTCGTCTCAGGAATCGGGTGACTGCGCTGCTCTAACCGCCTACTCACGGCTTCGGGCCCTCAGCTTCCGCGGGACCGACCGACCTACTACTGTGCATAGTCGAACCGCCAGTGCGTTCGAGGGCCGAGCAGGAGGCTTTGAGTGAACCGCTTCGAAAACCGCGTCTCGAGTTCCCGCTCGAGCCGTCGCTCGGCAAAGCTCGCTGTGCTTGCGTCCGGCGCCTTGATCGGCGCTGTCGCGATCTCCGGATGCAGCGCCGGCCAGATCGCGCAGACCGCCATGCAGCAATCTGCCGTCGACGGCAACCAGGCGACGGTCAAGAACGTCGCTCTGCGCAATGTGCACATTCAGGCAGTGCAGACCGGCGACTACCTGCGCCCGGGCGCGACGGTCGACCTCGTCCTCGTTGCCGTGAACCAGTCGCCGGACATCACCGACAAGCTGGTCGGAATCACCACTGACATCGGCAAGGTGACCGTCACCGGCGATCCCACCCTGCCCGCCAGCGGGGTGCTGTTCTTCGGCGGTCAGAACGGCCAGACCAAGAAATCCGACAAGGCCGATCGAGTCGGGCGACACCCTCAAGGCGACCATCGCGTTGAGCAAGCCGATCACCAACGGCCCGAATTACGACGTGACCTTCAATTTCGAGAAGGCCGGCAGCGTCAGCGTGGCGGTGCCGATTTCGGCACCGGAAAGCTCACACCGCTAACCTCCGCTGATCTGTCACACCCGCCGGATACCGTCAGCGGGTGGCCAAGGCACGCTCGCAGTATCGCTGCTCGGAATGCCGCCATGTCACTGCCAAATGGGTCGGTCGCTGCCTGGAATGCGGCACCTGGGGCTCCGTCGACGAGGTCGCGGTGCTCAGCGCGGTCCGGGGCGGCACCCGCTCGCTGGTGAGCCCGTCATCGGCCGCCATTCCGATCAGCTCCGTCGAGCCTGACGGCACCCGGCACTGCCCCACCGGCATCGATGAACTCGACCGCGTCCTGGGTGGCGGCGTCGTGCCGGGTTCGGTCACGCTGCTCGCCGGCGATCCGGGAGTCGGCAAGTCGACGCTGCTACTCAAGGTCGCCCATCAGTGGGCGATCGGCCGGGCGGCGCGCGCTGTACGTGTCCGGCGAGGAGTCGCGGGGCCAGATCCGGATGCGCGCCGATCGGACCGGCTGCAGCCACGACGAGCTGTATCTGGCCGCCGACTCGGACCTGCATGCGGTGCTCGGCCACATCGATGCGGTGCAGCCGACGCTGGTTGTCGTCGACTCGGTGCAGACCATGGCCAGTTCCGACACCGACGGCGTCGCGGGCGGGGTCACGCAAGTGCGCGCGGTGACCAGCCGCGCTGACCGCCGCGGCGAAAACCACCGGGGTGCCGCTGATCCTGATCGGCCACGTCACCAAGGACGGAGCCATCGCCGGTCCCCGCTCGCTCGAGCATCTGGTCGACGTGGTGCTGCACTTCGAGGGTGACCGTAATTCGCTGCTGCGCATGGTTCGCGGCGTGAAGAACCGCTTCGGCGCCGCAGAAGAAGTCGGCTGCTTTCTCTTGCAGGACAACGGGATTGAGGGTGTCGCCGACCCGTCCGGCCTCTTCCTGGATCAACGGCCGCAACCCGTCGCGGGTACCGCCATCACCGTGACGCTCGACGGCAAGCGACCCCTGGTCGGCGAGATTCAGGCCCTGCTGGCCACACCGTCGGGCGGCTCACCGCGCCGCGCCGTCAGCGGCATCGACCACGCGCGGGCCGCGATGATCGCCGCGGTGCTGGAAAAGCACGCCCGGCTCAAGATCGCCGTCAACGACGTGTACCTGTCGACCGTGGGCGGTATGCGGCTGACCGACCCGTCGTCGGATCTGGCGGTCGCGGTCGCGCTGGCTTCGGCGTATGCGAACCTGCCGCTGCCGGCCACCGCGGTGATGATCGGCGAAGTGGGGCTGGCCGGCGATCTGCGGCGGGTCAGCGGCATGGAACGCCGGCTGGCCGAAGCCGCCCGGCAGGGCTTTACGACGGCGCTGATCCCGTCGGGCAGTGTCGCGCGTGCCGCCGGGCTTGAAGACACTGCAGGCGCCCAACATCGGCGCTGCGCTTGGAGCACGTTCTCAACATCGCCGAGCGTCGCGACAAGGCGCCCACGCCACCACATCGACTGGAGTCGGCACCCACGGAGCACAATGAGTGGTGATGACGGTCGGCAAATCAATCGACGAACGGCTCGGCGCCGCAGCAACGTCCCACCCTGCGTGAGGCGGTTGCGCGGCTGGCGCCGGGCACCGCGCTGCGCGACGGCCTGGAGCGCATCCTGCGCGGCCGGACCGGCGCCCTGATAGTCCTCGGCTACGACGACAGCGTGGAAGCGATCTGCGACGGCGGGTTCTCCCTCGATGTGCGGTACGCGCCGACCAGGCTTCGCGAGCTGTGCAAGATGGACGGCGCCGTGGTGCTGTCCACCGACGGCAGCCGAATCCTGCGGGCCAACGTGCAACTGGTGCCCGACCCGTCGATACCCACCGACGAATCCGGGACGCGGCATCGTTCGGCCGAGCGGGCCGCCAGCCAGACCGGCTATCCGGTGATCTCGGTCAGCCACTCGATGAGCATCGTGACCGTCTACCTCAGCGGCGAGCGCCACGTGCTGGCCGATTCGGCCACCATCTTGTCGCGAGCCAACCAGGCCATCGCCACGCTGGAGCGGTACAAGATGCGACTCGACGAGGTCAGCAGACAGCTGTCGAGGGCCGAGATCGAAGACTTCGTCACGCTGCGCGACGTGATGACCGTGGTGCAGCGGCTCGAGTCGGTCCGCCGGATCGGCGTGGATCTGGATCACGAGGTCGTCGAACTGGGCACCGACGGACGACAGCTGCGACTGCAGCTCGACGAACTGCTCGGCGGCAACGACGCTGCCCGTGAGCTGATCGTGCGTGACTACCATGCCAACCCCGAGCCGCTGTCCAAGGCGGAGGTCGCTGCGACGCTCGACGAGCTGGACGCCATGTCCGACGCTGATCTACTCGACTTCATCACGGTGGCAAGGGTTTTCGGATACCCGTCGACGGCCGAAGCGCAGGACTCCGCGGTCAGCTCGCGCGGCTACCGGGCGATGTCGGAGATTCCGCGGCTCCAGTTCGCCCATGCCGACCGCCTGGTCCGCGAATTCGGCTCACTGCAGGGCCTGCTGGCCGCCAGCGCCGGCGACCTGGAAGCGGTCGAGGGCATCGGCGAGATCTGGGCCCGCCATGTGCGAGAAGGCTTGTCGCAGTTGGCCGAATCGACTATCGGCGATTCGCTCGCCTGAGTCGCATTAATTTCAGCGCACGCTCAGCCGCCGGGGGCGGGTGCCGGACCGGGAAGCGGTCCAGGAGCCAGCGGCCCCGGCAACCCCGGCGGCGGTGCCGCACCCGGAGGCAGCGGCGGAGCCAAGATGAACGGAACCGCCAGGGAGCGAAGGTTTCCCAGCTGCACGACGAGGTTGTAGGTGCCGGGCCCGATCGCCGGCCGCGGCAACGGGCAGTGCGGGGCCGAGCCCATCCCGGTCCAGGTGACGGCGGTGGTCACCTGCTCGCCCGGTGCGAACGTCTTGACCAGAGTCTCGTTGGACGGAGCGCAGTCCAGGTTCGACCACAACCGCTTGTTGTCCAGTGAGTAGACGTAGGCGGCCAGCACCGCGGCCCCGACATCGCGCTTGCAGGCCACCAGCCCGATGTTGGTGACGACCATGACGAACTTCGGCTGATCGCCGATCGCGTACTGCGGCGCGTTGGTCAGGCCCTTGACGGCCAGGGTTGAGTCCGGGCAATCGTCGCCCGCATTGAGCACTGGCGGCGGCGCAACCGCGGCCGTCGGCGTCTCGGCCGGCTGATCGGTGTTCTCCCCGGCCGGCGGCTCAACCTGGGTCTTGACCTCGGGATTCGCGCCCTGCGCATTCTGAGTCGGCTTCTTGACGGCCGTGTTCGAGGTGTTGGCGCCGGCGCTTCCGCTCAGCACCGCGACGATGATCGCGACCACGACGGCGACCACGACGACGGCGATGCCGATCGCCAACCCGCGGCGCCGCCAGTAGATCTCCGGCGGCAGCGGCCCTCGCGGTTCCAGATCCAGCACATTTACACGGTAAGGCCAGGTCATCCCGAGCAGGCCCGACCTGGCTCGGCGTGTCGCCGACTCCGACTCTTTTTCATCGAGGATTAATAACTTCCCAAATCCCGGCTGAATTTCCGATAAGAAGATCCGATGAACGGAAAAACGATGCTCGCGAAGGTCGCCGCCGTCGCACTGATGGCCGGCGTCGCCGGCGTACTGGCCAGTCAGACCGCCCACGCTGACGACACCCTGCTCGGTCCGCTAGCCGGCAGCGACACCGCGATCATCCTCGGCGGAACCACCGAGCCGACGCCGTCGACCGATTTCGCGCAGGCCGCCGAAAATCTGTATCTGCATGCGCTGGGTTTCGACGGTGGCGCGACCTCCTCCATGGTCTGCGACATGATTGCGACCGACCCGTGCAGCGCACCGCTGCAGGTGCTGACGACGCCCGAACTGATTCAGCAGGGCCCGAGCAGTCTCACCGCCGCCGATGACGTCGTCCTCGCCGTGAGAAATGAATTCGACGCCAACCCGGGCGCTTTCGACGCCGAGCACCCGCTGACGATTTTCGGCTACTCGCAAAGCGCCACCGCCGAGTCGATCGCCATGACCCGATTGGCGGCCGACGGCATCCCCAAAGAGGATCTGCACTTTGTGTTCATCGGCGACCCGTCCCTTGCCGAGACCGGTATATGGCCGAACCTGGTGACAGACATGGATGGGATATTCGGCGCAAGCCTGACGAACACTCTGCTCAACGATCTGGGCATGACCGGCGTTCTGGGGAACGTGACGCCGGATGACGTCTACCCGACGACCATCTACACGCTGGACGGCGACGGGGTCGCCGACTTCCAGCAAGACTTCAACGCCGGCGGTCTGCTGGATCCGCTGTGGAACCTGTTCACCACGCACGTGGAGTACCTGGGGTTGACTCCGACCGAGATCGCCGACGCGACGATTTCGACGGACCACTTGATCACCAACGTCGACATCCCCAACAACTTCAACGACCGCCGACGCGTGGCTGAGCGCGGTATTCGAGCACGGGGCCGCCAACAGTGGACTGCTCGAGAGCGTGTTGAACTCCTTGGAGCTGTACTTGACCAACTCGTTCTAGTCGTCGACCTTGTCGCCGACGTCACCGATGATGTTGCGCAGCACGACCCGCCCGTCGGCGAGGTGATAGGTGGCGCCGACAACCGCCAAGTCTCCGGCGGCGACCGCTGCGGCGATGGCCGACGAACGCTCGACCAGCTGCGTGCCGGTCTCGACCACGTGGCGGGCCTCGAACTCATCCGGTCGAGTGAGGCCTTCACGGCGGCCCAGCAAAATCGACGGCGTCACCCGCTCGACCAGATCGCGCACATAGCCGCCGGGCAACACACCGTCGTCCAGCGCGGCCAGCGTCGCCTTGACCGCGCCGCAGCTGTCGTGGCCGAGGATCACGATCACCGACACGCCCAGCGCGCCGACTGCGAATTCCAGTGATCCCAATACCGCGGAGTCGATCACGTGACCGGCCGTCCGGACCACGAACATGTCACCGAGGCCCTGGTCGAAGATCAGCTCGGCGGCCACCCGGCTGTCGCCGCAGCCGAACAGCGCCGTGGTCGGCTTCTGGCCTTTGGCAAGGCTGGCTCGGTGCTCGACACTTTGGCTGGGGTGTTCGGGCTGGCCGGCGACGAAGCGCTCGTTACCCTCTTTGAGTGCTTTCCACGCGGTTACGGGATCGGTATTCGGCATGGCGCTCATTCTGCCGTAGTCGGCCATGACGCCCTCTCTAACGCCGAGTGAACTTCTGGACTGGTACGACCGGTCACGACGCGACCTGCCGTGGCGAGATCCCGACGTGACGCCGTGGCAGATCCTGGTCAGCGAGTTCATGCTGCAGCAAACACCGGTGTCGCGGGTGGAGCCGATCTGGCGAGACTGGGTGGCGCGCTGGCCGACGCCATCGTCGACGGCGGCGGCCGGCCCGGCCGACGTCGTGCGGGCCTGGGGCAAGCTCGGCTATCCGAGGCGGGCCAAACGCCTGCACGAATGCGCGATCGTCATCGCGCGTGATCACGCCGACCAGGTTCCCGACGACGTCGAGGTCTTGCTGACGCTGCCCGGCGTGGGCAGCTACACCGCCCGCGCGGTGGCGTGCTTCGCCTACCGGCAGTCGGTGCCGGTGGTCGACACCAATGTGCGACGGGTGGTGGCCCGGGTTGTGCACGGCCGGGCTGACGCCGGCTCGGCCTCCACCGTCCGCGATCACGCCGACGTGTCGGCGTTGCTGCCCAAAGATGCTACAGCGCATACATTTTCAGCAGCGCTGATGGAATTGGGTGCCACGGTGTGCACTGCGCGAACGCCGAAGTGTGGCCTGTGTCCGCTCAGCCTGTGCCAGTGGCGGCAAGCCGGTTTTCCGCCGTCGGAAGGCCCGGCCCGTCGCCCGCAGGGCTACGCCGGAACCGACCGACAGGTTCGCGGTCGACTGCTGGATGTGTTGCGCGGCAACGACTTACCGGTCACCCGTGATCAGCTCGATGTCGTCTGGTTGCGCGACACCGTGCAGCGCGACCGGGCGCTGGAGTCTCTACTTGCCGACGGCCTGGTGGCCAAGACCAGCGACGGGCGATTCGCCCTGGCCGGCGAAGAAGGCTAGCCCGCAGTCAGAAATGACTCCACTGCCTGGCGGTATGCCTGAGGCGCCTCGTCGTGAACCAAGTGTCCGGCGTCCGCGACGCGTAAATATGTTGTGCGATAACCATTCTCGCTCATCGACTGCATCTGGCCGGCGGGAGCCACGGAGTTGCCGGCCTCGATGAGTAGCGCCGGTGAGCGCACCGCCTGCCATTGCGCCCAGTAGTCACGGGTGCCCCATTCGGCGGCGATCTCGATCCATCGGGACGTGTGCCCGTGTAGCCGCCACCCGGTGTCCGTCCGGTCGAAGGCTTCCAGGAAGTACCGGCCCGCGAGCTCGCCGAACTCCGCAGACACCTTCTCCGCGGAATCGAATTCGACCGGCAGATTGTGCAGCCACGGCTCCCACGGGCCGGTGGTACGGCCGCGGAAGTCCGGCGCCATGTCCTCGACCACCAGGGCTGAGACCAGCTCGGGGCGCTCGGCGGCCAGACACCACGAGTGCAGGCCGCCCATCGAATGTCCGACCAGACGGGCCGCAGTGCCCAGCGCGGCCACGGCGTCACCGAGGTCGGACACGAAGCGTTCGGTGCTGATCGGGAACGGATCGTCGACGTCGCGGCCGCGATGCCAGGGAGCGTCGTAGGTGTAGACGGCACCCAGCTGAGTCAGCCACGGCAGCTGACGCGACCAGGTGCTGCCCCGGCCCATCAGGCCGTGCACCAAGACCAGCGGTTCGCCTCGTCCACCGCGATGGGTTAGCAGATCAGCGGCCATCGCGCCTATCTTCTGGCGCGCTTTAGGCCGAGCAAGTCGAGCGGAGGCTCGCGCGGTAGCCTTGCCGCAATGCCAGTGGTGAAGATCAACGCAATCGAGGTGCCCGCAGAGGCAGGCCCCGAGCTGGAGAAGCGGTTCGCCCACCGCGCGCACGCAGTCGAGAACTCGCCCGGCTTCCTCGGCTTTCAGCTGCTCCGCCCCACCAAGGGTGAAGACCGGTACTTCGTGGTGACTCAGTGGGAGTCCGAGGAGGCCTTTCAGGCGTGGGCGACCGGTCCTGCCATCGAGGCGCACGCCGGCCAGCGGCAGAATCCGGTGGCGACCGGCGCGTCGCTGCTGGAATTCGAGGTTGTGTTAGACGTTGCCGGATCCGGTCAGTAAGCCCTGTCGGCGCTCACGCCGCCGCCGGCTCGCGGCATTGGCGGCCGCCGCGCTACTCATCGCCCTGACCCCGGGCTGCACGGCGCCGCGACCGCCTTCGGCGAATGCGGCCGGCACCGGTCGCGAGATCGATATGAGAACCCCGGCCGGTCTGCGCGCGCAGCAGACTCTGGACATGCTGAACTCGGACTGGCAAATCGGTCCCGTCGGAGTCGGCACCCTGGCGGCGCCGAAAATGGTCACCCAGGTACAGACCATGATGGAAAAGCTCTGGTGGGACCGGCCTTTCACCCTGCGCGGAGTCGACATCAAGGCAGGCGCGGCCACCCTGCAGCTGACGACGTCTTACGGCGCGCAACAAGAGCTTCGGATTCACACCGACGACGACACATTGGTGGACGGGTTCGATCTCACCACGCTGCCGCCGAAGATCTCGTCGTGGAGTGACGTCGACGCGGTGCTGGGCAAGACCGAAGCCCGCTACTCATGGCAGGCCACCAAAATCACTGACGGCCGATGTGATCGGTTGGCCGGCACCAACACCGACCTGTCCCTGCCGCTGGCGTCGATCTTCAAGTTGTACGTGCTCTATGCCGTGTCGGATGCCATCAAGGCCGGGACGGTGTCGTGGGATGACCAGCTGACCGTCACCGATAAGGGCAAGGCCGTCGGCTCGAGCATGGATTTGCCGGTGGGAGCGCATATTTCGGTGCGCACCGCCGCCGAGAAGATGATCGCGACCAGCGACAACATGGCGACCGACATGCTGATCGAAAAGGTCGGGCCCCAGGCCGTCGACGACGCGCTGGTCCACACCGGGCATCACGATCCGGCCGCGATGACACCGTTCCCGACGATGTACGAACTGTTCACCGTCGCCTGGGGCCGCCCGGACCTCCGCGAGCAATGGAAGCAGGGGACTCCGCAGGACCGTGCCGCGCTGCTGCAAAAAGCCAATTCGGCTACCTACCAACCGGATCCGTTCCGCGCGCACGTGCCGGCCTCCGAAATCGGCGCGGAATGGTATGGCAGCGCTGAAGACATCTGCCGGGTGCACGTCGCATTGCAGGCCGGCGCTGTGGGCGCTGCCACGCCCGTCAAGAAGATCCTCGACGTCGCTACCGGGGTCAACCTGGATCGCAATGATTGGCCCTACCTCGCCGCGAAAGCCGGCGGGCTGCCGGGCGATCTGACATTCAGCTGGTATGCGATCGACAAGACCGGGCAGCCGTGGGTGGTGAGCTTCCAGCTCAACTGGCCACGCGATCACGGGCCGGCCCTCGGCGGCTGGGCGTTGCAGATCGCCAAGCAGGTCTTCGCGTTGCTACTCGCGCAACACTGATGCCGGCCGAATAAACGAAAAGGCCGGCTAACGCATAGCGCTAGCCGGTCTTTCGAGTTGGATTACGGCGTGGTCGTGCCCGTGGTGCTGCCGGCTGCGTGAGCGCCGGAACTCGCCAGGTCAGACTCGGCCGGCTTGCGAGCACCGGAGAACGTGAACACCGCGTCCTCGCCGTTGCCCTCGCCGTCCCAGTTGTCCACGTCGACCGTGACAAGCTGACCCGGGCCGATCTCATCGAACAAGATCTTCTCGGACAGCTGGTCCTCGATCTCCCGCTGGATGGTGCGCCGCAGCGGACGAGCACCGAGCACCGGGTCGAAGCCACGCTTGGCCAGCAACGCCTTCGCCTTGTCGGTCAACTCCATCGCCATGTCCTTGGCCTTGAGCTGCTTGCCCACCCGGCCGATCATCAAATCGACCATCTCGATGATCTCTTCGCGGGTCAGCTGGTGGAAGACGATGATGTCGTCGATGCGGTTGAGGAACTCCGGGCGGAAGTGCTTCTTCAGCTCGTCGTTGACCTTCTGCTTCATCCGCTCGTAGTTGTTCTCGCCACCGCCCTGGGTGAAGCCCAGCCCGACCGCCTTGGAGATGTCGGAGGTGCCCAGGTTCGAGGTGAAGATCAGCACGGTGTTCTTGAAGTCGACCGTGCGGCCCTGACCGTCGGTGAGCCGGCCGTCCTCGAGCACCTGCAACAGGCTGTTGTAGATCTCCTGGTGCGCCTTCTCGATCTCGTCGAACAGCACCACCGAGAACGGCTTGCGCCGGACCTTCTCGGTGAGCTGGCCACCCTCTTCGTATCCGACGTATCCCGGTGGGGCACCGAACAACCGCGACGCGGTGAACCGGTCGTGGAACTCACCCATGTCGATCTGGATGAGCGCGTCGTCGTCGCCGAACAGGAAGTTGGCCAGCGCCTTGGACAGCTCGGTCTTACCCACACCGGACGGGCCGGCGAAGATGAACGAACCGGACGGGCGCTTGGGGTCCTTCAACCCGGCACGGGTACGACGGATCGCCTTGGAGACGGCCTTGACGGCGTCCTCCTGGCCGATGATCCGCTTGTGCAGCTCGTCTTCCATCCGCAGCAACCGGGTGGTTTCGGCCTCGGTGAGCTTGAACACCGGGATACCGGTCCAGTTGCCGAGCACCTCGGCGATCTCGTTGTCGTCCACCTCGGCGACCACGTCGAGATCGCCTGAGCGCCACTGCTTTTCACGCTCGGCACGCTGGTTGACCAGCTGCTTTTCGCGGTCGCGGAGGCTGGCCGCCTTCTCGAAGTCCTGCGCGTCGATCGCGGACTCCTTCTCCCGGCGCGCGTCGGCGATCTTCTCGTCGAACTCGCGCAGGTCTGGCGGAGCCGTCATCCGGCGGATCCGCATCCGGGCGCCGGCCTCGTCGATGAGGTCAATTGCCTTGTCCGGCAAGAACCTGTCGTTGATGTATCGGTCGGCGAGGGTGGCCGCGGCCGTCAATCGCGCCGTCGGTGATCGACACCCGGTGGTGCGCCTCGTAGCGGTCGCGCAGGCCCTTGAGGATTTCGATGGTGTGCTCGACCGTGGGCTCGCCGACCTGCACCGGCTGGAACCGGCGCTCCAGGGCAGCGTCCTTCTCGATGTACTTGCGGTACTCGTCGAGCGTGGTCGCACCGATGGTCTGCAGCTCGCCGCGGGCCAGCTTCGGCTTGAGGATCGACGCCGCGTCGATCGCACCTTCGGCAGCTCCGGCACCGACCAGCGTGTGCAGCTCGTCGATGAACAGGATGATGTCGCCGCGGGTGTTGATCTCCTTGAGCACCTTCTTCAGGCGCTCCTCGAAGTCACCGCGATAGCGGCTGCCGGCCACCAGCGAACCCAGGTCGAGGGTGTAGAGCTGCTTGTCCTTCAGCGTCTCGGGGACCTCGCCGTGCACGATCGCCTGCGCCAGGCCCTCCACGACGGCGGTCTTACCGACACCGGGCTCACCGATGAGCACCGGGTTGTTCTTGGTGCGCCGGGACAGCACCTGCATGACCCGCTCGATTTCCTTCTCGCGGCCGATGACCGGGTCGAGCTTGCCCTCCATGGCTGCGGCAGTCAGGTTGCGGCCGAACTGGTCGAGCACCAACGACGTCGAAGGTGAGCCGGACTCTCCGCCGCGGCCGCCGGTGCCGGCTTCCGCGGTCTCCTTGCCCTGGTAGCCGCTCAGCAGCTGGATGACCTGCTGGCGCACCCGGGTGAGTTCCGCGCCCAGCTTGACCAGAACCTGGGCGGCAACGCCCTCGCCCTCACGGATCAGTCCGAGCAGAATGTGCTCGGTGCCGATGTAGTTGTGGCCGAGCTGCAGCGCCTCGCGCAGGCTCAGCTCCAGGACCTTCTTGGCGCGCGGGGTGAACGGGATGTGACCGGACGGAGCCTGCTGGCCCTGGCCGATGATCTCCTCGACCTGGCTGCGGACACCTTCCAGCGAGATGCCCAACGACTCCAGCGACTTGGCCGCTACCCCTTCGCCTTCGTGGATAAGACCCAGCAGGATGTGCTCGGTGCCGATGTAGTTGTGGTTGAGCATCCGGGCCTCTTCTTGCGCCAGGACGACAACCCTGCGGGCACGGTCAGTAAAACGTTCGAACATTGGCGTTTACCTGCTCTCCCTCACCATCGGTACTTCGTCATTCTCGGCACAGGGGCCGACATCGCGTACCTGTCTTCCACTGTAGTGCGCGCGCGGCCGGGCTTCCCACCTTGCGGTCGCTAAGCCCAATACGGTTGCAACAAAGCAACGCGGGAAAACAGCAAATCGTTTCCCGCTTCGGTGATCGATCAGTTCGCCACCAGCGAAAGCCGAATCTGCCCGCTCGCGTGGCGCCCGGATCAGGTTGCGGCGTGGAACGCGTCGATGACGTCAGCCGGGATACGGCCGCGGGTCGACACGTTGTGGCCGTTACGACGGGCCCAGTCCCGGATTGCGGCGCTTTGCTCGCGATCGATGGCGCCACGCCCCCGACCGGAGCTCGAGCGGCCGCGGCGACGGCCACCGACCCGGCGCGATGCTTCCACCCACTGCTTCAGGTCGTTGCGGAGTTTCGCCGCATTCTTGGCCGAAAGGTCAATCTCATAGGTTACGCCGTCGAGGCCGAATTCGACGGTTTCATCGGCGGCACCTTCGCCGTCGAAATCGTCGACAAGGGTGACGGTCACTTTCTTCGCCATTGGCTGAGCCTCATGCTTTCTTCTTAGACACTTGCCATACAAGACACGTGATCTGGACCGCCCCCGCGAATCAATCTGCCATATTCAGGCAGGTTATTCAATACAGCGACAAAGTGAGTGGTCAGTTACTAAGCGGACGCACAATAGGAAACAATACCGTCTCTCGAATTGACAGGCCGGTCAAAGCCATCAGCAGGCGATCTATGCCCATTCCGGTTCCGGTGCAAGGCGGCATAGCGTGCTCCAGCGCAGCAAGAAAATCCTCGTCGAGCACCATTGCCTCGTCGTCGCCGGCCGCGGCGGCCAACGCCTGCTCAGCGAATCTTTCCCGTTGTACCACCGGGTCGATCAATTCCGAGTATCCCGTGGCCAGCTCGAAACCCCGAATATACAGGTCCCACTTTTCGGTGACACCGGCGATGCTGCGATGTTGACGAGTCAAAGGGGTTGTCTCGACCGGAAAGTCTTTGACGAAGGTGGGTGCGGTCAGCGTCGCGCCGACGGTGTGCTCCCAGAGTTCCTCGACCAACTTGCCGTGCCCATAGCCACGGTCGGTCGGCACCTCGACATCAAGTGACGCCGCGATAGCGAGCAAGCGATCGACTTTGGTGTTTGGTGTGATCTCTTCCCCAAGTGCCTCCGATAGTGACGGATACATTTGAATCGACGCCCATTCTCCGTCGATGTCATAGACGCTGCCGTCGGGAAGAGAGAGTTGTCGAGTACCGATCGCCTCGTCAGCCACCTGTTGAATAAGCTCACGCGTGACAACGGCAGAATCGTCATACGTTCCATACGCTTGATAGGTCTCCAACATGGAAAATTCTGGAGAATGCGTGGAATCGGCGCCTTCGTTTCGGAACACTCGATTTACTTCGAAGACCTTGTCGAACCCACCGACCACACAGCGTTTCAGGAACAGTTCCGGCGCGATCCGAAGGTAGAGATCGATGTCGAGCGCATTGGAGTGCGTGACGAACGGGCGCGCCGCCGCGCCGCCCGCCAACGTCTGCAACATCGGCGTCTCGACTTCTAGAAAGCCGCGTTGCTCCAGGGCATTGCGCAATGCGCGCATGACGGCAATTCGCTGGCGGGCGACCGTGCGTGCCTGGGGACGCACGATCAGGTCGACGTAGCGCTGCCGCACCCGCGACTCTTCGCTCATCTCTTTATGCGCCACCGGCAGTGGCCGCAGCGCCTTGGACGCCATCTGCCAGCTGTCGCCGAGCACGGACAACTCTCCGCGCCGCGAGCTGATCACCTCGCCGTGGACGAAGACGATGTCACCGATGTCGACGTCGGCTTTCCATTCGTCGAGGGCTTCCTGCCCGACGCCGGCCAGGCTGAGCATGACCTGCAGCTGGGTGCCGTCGCCGTCTTGGAGGCTGGCGAAGCACAGCTTGCCGGAGTTGCGGGCGAATACCACCCGGCCGGCCACCCCGACGATGTCGCCGGTGGTCGAATCGGCCGGCAGATCGGGGTACGCGGCACGAATCTGCGCCAGGGTGTGAGTGCGGGCGACTTCGACGGGATAGGGATCGCGGCCCTCGGCCGCCAGGCGCTCGCGCTTGTCCCGGCGTATCCGGAACTGCTCGGGGAGGTCTTGTGGGTCCTCAGATCGTAGTCGGCGGCGCTCACGACCTGCCAGCTTAAAGGAGGAACGCGCTGCCGGTGTTCGGAGGCGCTCAGCGTGCGGTCTTGAGCCGTCCGCGCTGGCTGTCGCGGTTGCGCTCGAAGACCAGCCGCAGCCCGTGCAGCGTCAGGTGCTGGTCGTAGTGGTCGACCGAGTTCAACTCGGCCAGCAACAGCGGCGCGGTGTGGCCAGTCGCCACAACCGTGACCTGATTGTCTGGGCCGGAAAGCCGTCGACGTCCGCGCGGATGCGAGCCGACCAGTCCGTCCACCAGACCCGCGAAGCCGAAAACCGCGCCCGCTTGCATGCATTCGACGGTGTTCTTGCCGACCACCGAGCGAGGCCGGGCCAGCTCGACCCGCCGCAGGGCGGCCGAGCGGGCCGCCGCGGCGTCGGAGGAGACCTGGATACCCGGCGCGATCGCGCCGCCCAGGAATTCGCCTTTTGCGGACACCACGTCGACGCAGATCGAGGAGCCGAAGTCGATCACGATCGCGGCGGTGTTGTACTTCTGAAAAGCAGCCAGGCAGTTGACAATTCGGTCAGCGCCAACCTCTTTGGGGTTGTCGACGAGCAGCGGGATACCGGTGCGGACACCGGGCTCGATGAGCACATGCGGCACCGTCGGCCAATACTGTTCGAGCATCAGTCGCACCTCGTGCAGCACCGACGGCACGGTGGACAGCGCCGACGCGCCCGTGAGCTGATCCGAGTCGTCACCGATCAGACCGTCGAGGGTCAATGCCAGCTCGTCGGCGGTGATCTCGGATTCGGTGCGAATCCGCCACTGCTGCACGACTTTCGCGTGCTCCTTCGTACCGGAGAGCAGCCCGATGACGGTGTGGGTGTTGCGGACGTCGATGGCCAGCAGCACGACTAGCGGACCTTCATCGCGGCGAGACCAGCTCGCCCGCATCGGCAGGAACGAACGCCGGGTCGCTGCCGAGGTCGATCGCATTGTTCTCGGCGTCGACGAAGACAATCTTGGGCTGGTAACTGCGCGCCTCGGCGTCCTCCATCTGGGCGTAGGCGATCAGGATCACCAGGTCGCCGGGATGCACGAGATGTGCGGCCGCGCCGTTGATTCCGATCACACCGCTGCCGCGCTGACCGGTGATGGCGTAGGTGACCAGCCGCGCACCGTTGTCGATGTCGACGATGGTCACCTGCTCACCTTCGAGCAGATCGGCCGCATCCATCAGGTCGGCGTCGATCGTCACCGAGCCCACGTAGTGCAGGTCCGCCTGCGTGACGGTCGCCCGGTGGATCTTCGACTTGAGCATTGTCCGTAACATCAATTCCTCCAATGTGATTCGAGGGGTTGATTGCCGAGCGCTGCGGGAACTCGCCCGTCGGCGTCGATGGTCGTTCCGATTTCAATTCCAACGTTGTCGAGCAGTCGGGTCTTGCCGAGCCGGGCCGCGACGAGCAAGCGGCCGGCGCCGTTGACGGGGGCCGGTCCCAGCGCGCTGTCGCGCACTTCGAGGTAGTCCACGTCGATCGCGGGCACCTCGGCCAGCACCGAGTGGGCCGCGTTCAATGCAGCTTCCGCGCCGCCCGGTGCGGCATGCGAGCCGGCCAGCAGCGCCGCCGACAAGATGCCGGCGAGTTCTCGTTGCGCAGCGTTGAGGTAGCGGTTACGTGAGGACATCGCCAGGCCGTCGGTTTCGCGCACGATCGGCACGCCGACGACCCGGACATCGATGTTGAGGTCGGCGACCATCTGGCGGACGAGTACCAGCTGCTGATAATCCTTCTCGCCGAAGAAGATTCGATCCGGCGCGACGATCTGCATCAGCTTGCAGACCACGGTGAGCATGCCCGCGAAATGGGTGGGCCGCACCGCACCCTCGAGCTCCGATCCGAGCGGCCCGGGATTCACGGTGGTCCGTGGGCCGTCCGGGTACATCGCCGAAGCGCTTGGCGCGAAGGCTATTTCGACTCCTTCACCGCGCAGCAGAGCCAGGTCGGCCTCGAGGATCCGCGGGTAGGCGTCGAGATCTTCGTCGGTGCCGAACTGCAGCGGGTTCACGAAGATCGACACCACCACGACCGAACCGGGCACCAGCTTGGCGGCTCGGACCAGAGCAAGGTGCCCGTCGTGCAGCGCGCCCATGGTCGGCACCAGCATCACCCGTCGACCGGTGTGGCGCAGCGCGCGACTGATCTGGCTGACCTCGCCCAGGTTCGCGTACACGTTGAGTTCGCCGGCGTTGAACTTCGGCGGCCGCTGGATGCTCACCGCGTCAACACCTCCAGCACCTCTTTGGGCGCGTGCACTTTCTCGGCGGTGCGCATCGCGTTCACCCGGTAGGCCTGCGCCAATTGCGGGTCGACCGTCTGCAGCGCGCGCAGGTGACCGGCGACAACGCCGGCGTCTCCGCGGGCGATCGGGCCGGTCAGCGCCGCCTGCCCGCGCTGCAGGGTGTTCTCCAGCGCCGCGCGGGCCAGCGGCCCGAGGATGCGCTCGGCGATGCCGCCGGGCTGATCGTCGACCAGCTGCTGGCCGAGCAGTTCGGTGCCCGAGACCGCGGCCCGCAGCGCATCGAGCGCGTCGGTGAGCACCGTGACGAGGTGGTTACCGGCGTGGGCCAGGGCCGCGTGATACAGCATGCGCGCCTGCTCGGGCACCCGAAACGGCTCGCCGCCGATCTCGAGCACCAGTGACTGCGCGATCGCGTAGCCGACCTCGTCGGCCGCGGTGATCCCGAAGCAGGTGTCCGGGAGCCGGGCGATGTCCTCGTCGGAGCCGGTGAATGCCATGGCCGGATGGATGGCCAGCGGTATGCAGTCCTGCACGCTCAGCGGCGCCAGCACCTCGATGCCGTTGACGCCCGAGGTATGCACGACGATCGTGCCCGGTCGCACAGCCGACGTGGCGGCCAAACCCGATACCAGCCCTGGCAATTCGGTGTCCGGCACGGCCAGCAGCAGCAGCTCGGCGTTGCCGGCGACGTCGGGTACCGGCGCCACCGGAGTGTCCGGCAGGCGACGCTCGGCACGCTGCTTGGATGCGCGGGAAACAGCGCTGCAGGCGACGACGACGTGGTCGACGCGTTCGAGCGCGACACCCAACGCCGTTCCCACCCGGCCGGCGGAGATGATCCCCACCTTGAGCCGAGCCGGGCGCAATCCGTCGAACTGCACCATCGCAGACGACCCTCACAAGTCTTCTTGGTTTCGTTCCAGTCCCGCGAAGCGGGTACCGGACGGTCGCGACAACTCTACCGCGACAGGTAGCCGAAACGCTGTGGTGTTCGCCTCAGTCTTCGCGGCGGCGGCGACGCCCGCCCTCGGACGGGGTCGGATTGCAGCCGCGCCAGCAGGTCGGCCACCGACTGGCCGCCGGACTGCGGCTCCTCGGACTCGGCAGGCGCCTCGGTGCTGCGATGACGAGCGTTGGCCGGTGGCGGCGGCGACATCGCCGGCCCACGGTCCGGCGCCGGCGGCGGGGGCGGCGGTGGTGGAGGCGGCGGCGGTGACATCGCCGGCGGCGGGGCCGCGGAGCCGGCGGCGGGGTCGGAGTGTTCGACAGAGTGCCGCGACCGTGCGCGTCGGCCCGATTCGCTCCAGTCGCGCATCCGGTTCGCCGGTCTGGCCTGGCGCCGATTCGGCGGGCGCACTGGAATGCCGGCCCCGGCGCTCGGCCGGCGGCTCGGCGGCGGGCTCACCGATGCCCGGTGACCGATGCGACGGCTTGTCGCGCGACGGCGCGTTGTCGTAGGCCCACGATGGTGTCGCGGGGCTTTCGGCCTGGCCGGGGTTCCAGTTGCTGCCAGGTGCTCCGGCGGCAACCACTGGCCCTCGGAACTGACCGGCTGCCAGGCCGCCGGCTGCTCGGGCTGCCGCGGCGCCTCGTTGGGCGGCGGCCACGGAATCCGCGGCGGTTGCTGCGGCTGCTCGGGTCGGCGGCTGCTGCGGCTGCGGCTCGGGCTGAGGCGGCGGGGTGAACTGCGGCTCAGGCTGCGCAGGGCCCTCGGCTCGACGGTGGGAACGCCGCGGGGGCGGGAGGTTCGAACCGCTCGGGTCCGGTTCTCGGCGCCGGGCCCGGCGGGGCCCATCCGCTGGGCTGACCCTGGGTGCGGCTGCGCCCAGCTGGGGCCTTCCGGCTGACGCTCCACCGGGCTTGCGGGCGCGGGTGGGGCTTGCGGCGGAGTCCAGCCGGCGGCCGGCGCGGGCTCGTGGCGGGCGGCGGGGGTTTCCTGCTCGCCGGAACGCCGGTGCGAACCCCGATCCGGTTCGGGTGTTTCGGGGGCCCGGTTCTGCCGGGGCTGGCGCGTACGCCTCGTGCAGCTGCGGCGCATATTCCTGCTGGTAGCTCTCCGCTGCGGGCTGCCGAGGCGGAGTCGGGACCAGCGGCTCCTCGTGCACGTCGATGATCGAGTTGTCGTCGGAGCGTCGGGCAGGCTCTTCGGCCCGCACGGATGCGACCCGATTGACTCGCTCGCGGGCGCTTTCGTTGTCACGATCCCATTCGCTGTAGCCGCGCACAGCCTTGACTCGTTCGCCCTCCAGGGCCGGGCGGTCACTGAGCTCGGCGTCGAACAGGATCTCCAAGTTGGTACGCAGCGCGGCCAGCTCGGCCCGCAACTCCGACACCTCGTCGTTGGCCTGCGCGCGCAGTTCGGTGGCCAGCTCGCGCCGCAGCTGAGATTCCACGGTGAGCTCGTATTCGCGGCGGGCCGAGATCTCCCGGTCCAGCTGCAGGTCGTAGACGAGCTTCAGGTCCCGCGCCCGGGCCTGATCCACGTCGCTTTGCCGGCGGTAGATCACCGAGACGAAAGCAGCGACCACGGCGGCCCACAACGCGAGAATCACCGCGAGCTTGAGAAGCTCCACCTGGTTGGTGAAGACCAGTGCAGAACTGGCGCCAATCGCCAGAACCAGCAACGCCGTCAGCAGCACCCAACCCGGTCTGCGGCCGGCGCGCCGCGCCCGTGCGCCGCGGGCCAGATCGGTCATGGCCCGACTGTACCGGCCCTAGGTCACCGAGCGTGTCGCGCGCTCCGGCGTTTCTCACCTGGACTAATCGCCTGATTCCGGAGGTCATCGGGGCTAGCTAACTTTCGGCGCCCTCGCCGTTCTCGGTCGGATCTCCCGGTGATCGACAGCAATGTTGCAACCACAGCGCGGCGGCCACCAGAGTGAGCGCGCTCAGCGCGGCAACGGCGGTTCCGAAGGTGTCCTCGGCCGCCACCTTGAGCCATGACCGCCGCGGCAGCAGATAGACCAGGACGCCGGCCCATCCGCCCAACGCCAGCGCGCCGACCCAGGCCGACGCCTTGGCGATGACCAGGCTGCGGGCCACCGTCAGCGGATGAAGCCAGCCGGGTGCGTCGCCGATCTCGCCGTCGTCGATCTTGGTCCGCACGTGGCGCCCCCAGATCGCCTCGGCGATGCCAACGGTGAGCAGCGAGAAGCCCGTCCACGCCGTGATCGGCGGGAACCATCGATAAAAAAGCACCACCAGCAGGTACGCCGCCACCCCGGTGCCGAGCACCGCGGCCGCCAGGTCGCGTTTCCGGGTGGGACCCATCAGCTTTCGGGACGCGGCTCGAGGACGAAATCGGTGTGCCGCACCCCGGCCCGGTCGTTGGGATCCAGCTCGGCGATCAGCTTGGCGACCGACTGCTTGCCGCCGGCTACCGTCAACTCCGCGTCGGGGTCGATCGCCAGCCAGGGAAGCAGCACGAAGGCGCGCAGGTGGGCCAGCGGATGCGGCAGGGTCAGGCCGTCTTCCAGGGAAAACAGCTCGCTGTCGCCCTCCAGTGACGTCAGATGGCAGCAGATCAGGTCGACGTCGAGGGTGCGTGGGCCCCACTTCTGCCCGCGCACGCGATCCGCGGCGACTTCCAGCGCCTGCGCGCAGCGCAGCCAACCGTGCCCGTCGAGAGTCGGGTCGTCGGCGATGAGCACCGCGTTGAGGAACGGGCCCTGCTCGACACCACCCCAGGCCGCCGTCTCGTAGACCGGCGACACCGCCTGAACCGTGTCGCCGAGCCGGTCGAGCACCGACTGCAGCCGGGCCAGCCGGTCACCGAGGTTGGATCCGATCGACAACACGACACGAGTCATGGCGCCGCTCCTCCTCATTGCTCCGCTCCTGCATCGTCGCCGGCGCGCGTCATAACGGCACCACCCGACCGCGGCCACCGCGCCGGGACCGGCGGGCCACCACAGCGACGTCATCGAAGGTCTGCGGAATCGGGGCTTGCGGTTTGTGCACAGTCACCTCCACAGCGTGCACACGATGGTCTTTCATGACGTCCTCGGCGATTTCGCCGGCGACCGTCTCGATCAAATTACGGGCCGGGCCCGCGACCACGGCGGCCGCCCGCTGCGCCAGGATGCCGTAGTCGTAGGTGTCCGTCAGGTCGTCGCTGGCCGCGGCGTCCGCCAGATCTATCCAGACGGTGACATCGACGACGAAGTCCTGACCGTCGGCACGCTCGTGTTCGAACACACCATGGTTGCCGCGAACTTTCAAGCCGCGCAACTCGATTCGATCAGCCATTCGTCCTACCGCCCACCCTGCGTCCACGCCTCGACCACTTTGACAGCATCGACCGAGGCTCGCACGTCATGTACCCGAACTCCCCAGGCACCATGCAATGCGGCCAAAGCCGACACCACCGCGGTGGCCGTCTCGCGGCCATCGGGCGGCCGGACCTCGCCGTCGGGACCTGCCAGCAAGCTGCCGAGAAAGCGCTTGCGCGACGCCCCGACCAGTACCGGGACGCCACCGGCCACCAATTCCGGCAGGGCATGCAGCAGCGCCCAGTTGTCGCGACCGGACTTGGCGAAACCCAAGCCGGGATCGATGACCAGCTTGGCCGGATTCACCCCCGCGGCAACGGCGTCCTCGACGCACGCCATCAGCTCGGCGCGGACCTCGGCCACCACATCGCGATAGGGCGGCACCTGATGCGGCTGCTCGGCCGACACCGAGCGCCAGTGCATCAGCACCCATGGCACGTCGGCTTCGACCAGCAAGTCCGCCATGGCCGCGTCGGCGCGACCGCCGGAGACGTCGTTGACCATCGAGGCGCCGTTTTCCAGCGCGGCCCGAGCCACACCGGCGTGCATGGTGTCGACGCTGACGGTAATACCCTGGGCGGCAAGCTCTTTGACGACGGGCACGATGCGGGCTATCTCCACCCGCGGATCGACCCTGGTCGCGCCGGGGCGGGTCGACTCGCCTCCGACATCGACGATCGATGCGCCGTCGGCGGCCAACGCCAAGCCCTGCTCGACGGCGCGGTCGGCGTCGAGATAGCGCCCGCCATCCGAGAACGAGTCGTCGGTGACGTTCACAACCCCCATGACTTGGAGGCGCGTCGTGCTCACCTGCGCAGGATCAGTTCGAGCGCCTCGGCTCGAAGTGCGTTGTCGGACTTGAACTGGCCACGCACGGCCGAGGTGGTCGTGACGGCGCCGGGTTTGCGAACGCCGCGCATGGACATGCACAGATGTTCGGCTTCCATCACGACGATGGCTCCGCGCGGATCCAGTTTGCGCATCAGCGCATCGGCGATCTGCGCGGTGAGCCGCTCCTGGATCTGTGGCCGCTTGGCGTACAGGTCGACCAGTCGGGCGATCTTGGACAGGCCTGTGACCCGGCCGTCGTGGCCCGGGATGTAGCCGACGTGAGCGACACCGTGAAACGCCACCAGATGGTGCTCGCAGGTGGAATACAGCGGAATCTCTTTGACCAACACCAACTCGTCGTGCTGCTCGTCAAAGGTGGTGTTCAGCACGGCATCCGGATCGGTGTAGAGGCCCGCGAACATCTCCCGGTAACTACGGGCGACGCGGGCCGGCGTGTCCACCAATCCGTGCCGGTCCGGGTCTTCCCCGATTGCGTAGAGCAACTCGCGGACAGCCGCTTCGGCGCGCGGTTGATCGAAGACTCGGCCGTTGAGGGTCGCGGTCTGGGAATCCGGCGGCACCATCGCAGAACTCCGTTCGTGTCAGCCGTGGGTCGACGGGTTGGACGGGCTCGGGCCGCCGCCGGGTGGGGCTGTTGGGTCAGCGGCCTTACTTTCTTCCGGTGCGGGCGCGCCGGGTGGCGGATATGGCGGATACGGCGGGTAGGGCTGACCCGCGTGCTGATGTGGTGGCGCCGGCCAATGCTGCGGCGGCTGCGACGGCGGGTACCAGTACCCCGGCTGTTGCGGCGGCGGCCATCCCGGGGCGTGCCAGCCTGCCGGCGCACCGTAGTCGGGCTGCGTCGGATTCTGTTGACCGTTTCCGGGACCGTTATGAGAACCGTTGTTGCCGTTGGGCGTTCGCTCGGCATTGGCCTGCTCGGCATCCCGCGCGGCGGCGGCGATAGCCGCCTTGAAGGCCGGCTCGGGCACTGGCTTGGGCCACGGCTCGCCGCGCTCGATGGCCAACTCGCCCGGCGTCTTGATCGGCGGCTTGTCCGACGGAATGCGGCCACCGAAGTCATCGAAAAGGGTTAGCCGCGGCCGCTTTTCGACATCGGCGAAGATCGCCTCCAAGTCGGCGCGGTGCAGGGTTTCCTTTTCCAGCAGCTCGCCGGCCACTGTGTCGAGTGTGTCGCGGTATTCGGTGAGAATCTCCCAGGCCTCGGTGTGAGCGGCCTCGATGAGCTTGCGCACCTCGTCGTCGATGTCCCGGGCGACCTCGTGCGAGTAGTCGGCTTGGTTGCCCATGGTCCGGCCGAGGAAGGGATCGCCGTGTTCGGTGCCGTATTTGACCGCACCGAGTTTGGAACTCATGCCGAATTCGGTGACCATCGCCCGCGCGATTTTGGTCGCCTGCTCGATGTCGGACGACGCGCCCGTGGTGGGCTCGTGGAACACCAGTTCCTCGGCGGCGCGCCCGCCCAGCGCCATCACCAGTCGGGCGATCAGTTCCGAGCGGGTGTGCAGTCCCTTGTCGTCCTCGGGAACCGCGAGCGCGTGCCCTCCGGTGTTGCCGCGGGCCAGGATGGTCACCTTGTAGACCGGGTCGACGCCCGGCATCGCCCAGCCCGCCAGCGTGTGCCCGGCTTCGTGGTAGGCGGTGGTCTTCTTCTCTTGCTCGCTGATGATCCGGCTCTTGCGCCGCGGTCCGCCGACCACCCGGTCGACCGCCTCTTCCAGGGCGGCGCCGGTGATCACCGTGCCGTTTTCACGGGCCGTCAGCAGCGCCGCCTCGTTGATGACGTTCTCCAAGTCGGCGCCGGTCATGCCGACGGTCCGCTTGGCCAGGCCATCGAACTCGACGTCGGGACCGAACGGCTTGCCCTTGCAGTGCACCCGCAGCACTGCGCGCCGGCCGGCCAGGTCGGGGCTGGACACCGGAATCTGGCGGTCGAAGCGGCCGGGCCGAAGAAGCGCCGGATCCAGGATGTCGGGACGGTTGGTGGCCGCGATCAGGATGACGCCGGCGCGCTCGCCGAAGCCGTCCATCTCCACCAGCAACTGGTTCAGCGTCTGCTCGCGCTCGTCGTGCCCGCCGCCCAGTCCGGCGCCACGCTGGCGTCCGACGGCGTCGATCTCGTCGACGAAGATGATGCAGGGGCTGTTCTGTTTGGCCTGCTCGAACAGGTCGCGCACCCGGGAGGCGCCGACGCCGACGAACATCTCGACGAAGTCGGAGCCGGAGATGGTGAAGAACGGCACCCCGGCTTCACCGGCGACGGCCCGCGCCAGCAAGGTCTTACCGGTTCCCGGCGGGCCGTAGAGCAGGACACCCTTGGGGATCTTGGCGCCCAGCGCCTGATACCGCGATCGGGTTCTGCAGGAAGTCCTTGATCTCGTAGAGCTCCTCGACCGCTTCGTCGGCGCCGGCGACGTCGGCGAAGGTGGTCTTGGGCATGTCCTTGTTCAGCAGCTTGGCCTTCGACTTGCCGAAGCCGAAGCCCATCCGGGCGCCGCCCTGCATGCGGGAGAACATCATGAACAAGCCGACCAGTAACAGCAGCGGCAGCACGTACACCACGATCGAGCCGATGATGCTGCCCTGGTTGACGGTGGTGCTGACCTGGGTGTCCTTGCCGCCGTTCAACTGGTCGAACAGCGGGACCGCGTAGCCGGTCGGGAAGTGGGTGATGATCTTGTCGGAGCCCTCGGTGCCGGTCGCCGCGCTTTTCAGCGTCAGCCGGACCTGCTGCTCACGGTCGTCGATCTGGGCGCTCTTGACGTTGCCGCTCTTGATCTGCGCCATCACCACCGACGTGTCGACCGGCTTGAAGCCGCGGGTGTCGTCGCTGAAATAGAAGAAAGACCAGCCAAGCAGCAGCACGACTGCGATGGCCGTGAGCGTGCGGATCACGTTTTTTCGGTTCATCAATCATCGGCCGACGTCGGCCAGGTCCTTCCCGATACACGCAGCTGGAATAGTCCAGGCTACCGCCCGTGGTGATCGCCAGCTCGGCCGCAGGCCGAGCGCAGCGGGTCGCCACCGATTTGCCCAGTGGTGATCGCCAGCTCGGCCGCAGGCCGAGCGCAGCGGGTCGCCACGAGTCGCCAGCCGGACGCAGGCGTCGAGCGTGAATCGCCTCGGTATGAACAACGGATAGAAGTTCCCGACACCTAACGAGCGGGGGCAGGCGTGTGCTTTGGTGAACCTGTGTCTGACAGCCAGCCCATCACCGAACGGACCATCGAAACCAACGGCGTGCAGCTGCACACCCTCGAAGCGGGTGAGCCCGGCGCCCCGCTCGTGGTGCTGGCTCATGGCTTCCCCGAGCTCGCCTATTCCTGGCGTCACCAGATCCCGGCGCTGGCCGCCGCCGGCTATCACGTGCTGGCACCCGATCAGCGCGGTTACGGGCGCACCACCAGCCCAGTGGACATCGCCGACTACAACGTCGCGGCCCTGTCCGGCGACCTGATCGGCCTGCTCGACGACGTCGGCGCCGAGAAAGCGGTATTCGTCGGCCACGACTGGGGCGCCCCGGTGGTGTGGGGTTCGGCGCAACTGCACCCGGAACGGGTCTCAGCCGTCGTCGGCATGAGCGTTCCGCCGGTGCCGCGCTCCAAGGTGGCGCCGACGACGGCGTTCCGCACGATCTTCGGCGACAACTTCTTCTACATGCTCTATTTCCAGGAGCCCGGGGCGGCCGACGCCGAGCTGGGCGCCGACCCGCGCCGGACCATCACGCGGATGCTGGGTGGGCTGACGCGGTCCGAGGATCCGGCGGCCGCGCTGCGCATGATCGCACCGGGCCCGGCCGGCTTCATCGAGCGCCTGCCGGAGACCGATGGCCTGCCGGACTGGATCACGCCGGAGGAGGTCGACCACTACGTCGACGAGTTCACCCGCACCGGCTTCACCGGCGGGCTGAACTGGTACCGCAATATGGACCGCAACTGGGAGCTGATGGCCGAACCGCCGGCCACCACCATCGACGTGCCGGCCATGTTCATCGGTGGCACCGCCGACCCGGTGCTGAGCTTCATGCGTCCCGACCGGGCGCCCGAATTGGTGACCGGCCGCTACCGCGAGGTGCTGATCGACGGCGCCGGGCACTGGCTTCAACAGGAGAAGCCGGACCAAGTCAACGAACTGCTGCTCGACTTCTTGTCGAGTCTGAAGACCGGCGCCGAACGGTCATGAACCGTCCGCTGAACTTCGGAGTCTTCGTCACCCCGTTTCATCCGACCGGCCAATCCCCCACGGTGGCACTCGAATACGACATGGACCGCGTCGTTGCGCTGGACCGCCTCGGATTCGACGAAGCGTGGTTCGGCGAGCACCACTCCGGCGGTTACGAGCTGATCGCCTGCCCGGAGGTGTTCATCGCCGCGGCCGCCGAGCGGACCAAGCACATCCGGCTGGGCACCGGCGTGGTGTCGCTGCCCTACCACCACCCGCTGATGGTGGCCGACCGCTGGGTACTGCTGGACCATCTGACCCGCGGGCGGGTGATGTTCGGTACCGGGCCGGGCGCGCTGCCGTCGGACGCCTACATGATGGGGATCGATCCGATCGAGCAGCGCCGGATGATGCAGGAATCGCTGGAGGCGATCCTGGCCCTGTTCCGCGCCGGGCCCAGCGAGCGAATCAGTCGCGATACGGACTGGTTCACCCTGCGCGACGCGCAATTGCACATCCGCCCCTACACCTGGCCCTACCCGGAAATCTCAACGGCGGCGATGATTTCGCCGTCCGGACCGCGGCTCGCCGGAGCAATGGGCACGTCGCTGCTTTCGCTGTCGATGTCGGTTCCCGGCGGTTACGCGGCGCTGGACAACACCTGGCAGGTGGTCGAAGAGCAGGCCGCCAAAGCCGGCCGGGACGAGCCGAACCGCGCCGACTGGCGAGTCCTGTCGATCATGCACATCGCCGACACCCGCGAAAAGGCGATCGACGACTGCACCTACGGCCTGCAGGATTTCGCCAACTACTTCGGCGCCGCCGGGTTCGTCCCGTTGGCCAACGCCGTCGAGGGAGCACAGACGCCGCACGAGTTCGTCGAAGACTATGCGGCCAAAGGTAATTGCTGTATCGGCAGCCCCGACGACGCGATCGCTCACATCGAAGACCTGCTGGAGCGGTCCGGCGGATTCGGCACGCTGCTGATGCTCGGACACGACTGGGCCTCGCCCGAGGCGACCTATCACTGCTACGAGCTGATGGCCCGCAAAGTCATTCCGCACTTCAAGGGTCAGCTCGAAGCGGCCCGGTCTTCGCACGAATGGGCAAAGGACAAACGTGACGAGTTGATCGGTCGCGCAGGCCAAGCCGTCGTGCAAGCGATCACCCAGCACGTCGGTGAACACCAGTCGGAAAGCCGACGCAGCTGATGCGCGCCTCGGTACTGCGAGACGGCCGGATGGTGTATCGCGATGACCTTCCCGACCCCGTACCGGGGCCCGGCCAGGTGCTGGTGGCGGTGCGATCCTGCGGAATCTGCGGCTCCGACCTGCATTTCGCCTCGCACGGCGCCGAGGTGCTGTCGCTGAGCAGTGAAATGTCCAGCGCGGCCGGCGGCATGGACGTCGACTTGAGTCGCGACGTCTTCATGGGCCACGAGTTCAGCGCGGAGATACTCGAGGCAGGCCCCGGCACCGACACGCATCCGGCGGGAACCCTCGTCACGTCGATCCCGGTGCTGTTGTCGGGCAACAATGTCGAAGCGATCGTCTACAGCAACACGACGGTGGGCGGTTACGCCGAGCGAATGCTGCTTTCGGCGCCGCTGCTGCTGCCGATTCCGAACGGCCTTGACCCGCAGACATGCATCGCTCGCCGAGCCGATGGCGGTCGGGCTGCATGCGGTGAACAAGTCCGGGATCCAGCCCGGTGAGGCCGCGCTGGTGCTCGGCTGCGGCCCGATCGGCATCGCGGTCGTCGCCGCGTTGCGCATCCGCGGAGTCGAGACCATTGTGGCAGCGGACTTTTCGCCGAAGCGGCGCGAGCTCGCCGCCACGATGGGTGCACACCAGACCATTGATCCCGCGCAGGGTTCGCCGTTCGACACCGCGAAACCGGCGGTGGTGTTCGACGCGGTCGGTGTTCCCGGAATCATCGACGACGTGATGCGCCGCGCCCGGCACGGCACGCGGTTGGTCGTGGTCGGGGTCTGCATGCAAGCCGACACCGTGCACCCGTTCTTCGCGATCGCCAAGGAGATCAGCGTCCAGTTCGTGCTCGCCTACGACACAAAGGAATTCGCCGATTCACTGCGGGCGATCGCCGAGGGCGACATCGACGTCAGCCCGATGATCACCGGCGCCGTCGGCCTCGAGGATGTCGGGGCCGCCTTCGATGATCTCGCCGACCCCGAGCGTCACTGCAAGATACTGGTCACACCCTAGGTGTAACTCATCCCCCGACCGAAGGTCGAGGAACCACGGTGGGCTTGAAACCGTAACGGGGAGCGGCAAACTGCATGCCGCGTCCCCCGTTTCCACCTACCACCGGCAACCCGCCCATGCTGTTGGCGACCGGCTGCGCGGTCAGAGGCTGCGACGAGACCGGGGTGCCGAGGTTTCCGACCGAGGTGACAGCAGGGCTCACCGACGGAGCCACACCGCCCCAGCCGGGCGGCACCGACAGCCGGCCCACCATCTCCGCCTTGCCCAGTCCTCCGACTGCCGCGCCGGGGATTCCGGCGGGAAGGCTGGGCGGAATCACCTCGGCGACACTGCCGGCCTTGCTCACCGCCGGCAGGATGCTGTGGGCGAGGCCGTCGACGTCTTTGAATGCGGTCGTGAAAAGCCGCGTGGGGGAGATCAATCGGATGAATGCGTCGAACCCGGTACTGGCATCCAGGGTCTGCGATCCGGTCAGGCCCTCCAGAGGTCGCCCATGACTCCACCGACGACGATGCCGTCGCCGTTGGAATTCCAGACGTGCCCGCTCAGCCCGAGCGCAGTCAGGAAATTGTCGAGGTTCCCCGTCCACGGTGGTGCCGGCAGCTCGCCGGCCAGCGCAGCCAGGGTGTTGGTCACCGCGGATTGCCCGCTGCTGGAGCCGACCGCTTGAGCGACGGCCGAGGCCTGCGCGCCCAGCCCGGCCGGGATTGGCCGACTCCGCCGCCGCGGCGAAGGGTGCCAGCGTCGACGCCGCCGAGGACGCGCCGGCATAGCCGTACATCGCCGCCGCGTCCTGTGCCCACATCTCGGCGTACTGAGCCTCGGTCGCCATGATCGCAGCCGTGTTCTGACCCAGGAGGTTCGTCGCCACCAACTCCATCAACAGCGCGCGGTTGACCGCGATCTCCGGTGGCGGCACCGTCGCGATGAACGCCGCCTCGTAGGCGCTGACCGCGGCCGCCGCCTGGGCTGCGACTTGCTCGGCCTGAACGGCGGTGCCGACCAGCCACTCCACCTGCGCTTGGGACGAAGCGGCCATGGACGCCGCCGCCGGCCCCAGCCATGATCCGTCGGTAAGGGCAGCGATCACCGATTCGTAGGCGGACGCCATGTCGTGCAGTTCGGCGGAGAGACCTCCCCAGGCCGAGGAAGCAGTCAGCATCGGACCGGAGCCGGCCCCCGAATACATCAGCGCTGAATTGATCTCGGGCGGTAGCGATGCGAAATCAAGCATGGCGGTCGGTGACCTATCCGACCGCGGCGGCGTTGGCGGCCTCGGTGGCCGCATACGAACCGGAGCTGGCGCCCAGCATGGTCGCCATGAATTCCTGGACAGCCGCAGCGTGAGCACTGACCGTCTGATAAAGCTGCGCGTGCGACGCGAACTGGGCAGCGGTGAGCGCCGACACCAGATCACCCGCGGCGGGCATCACCCCGACCGTCGGTGCGGCGGCGGCCGCATTTCCGGCCTTGAGCGCCTCGTTGATGGTGTGAAGTTTCCCTGCCGCCGCGGCAAGGACTTCGGGCTGTGCGATGACGTTTGACATGGTTCCTCCGAAAAATGCTTATGCTCAACAGCTTCAGCCGGCATCGTCGCGACTGAAGCGGATCATCCGACACGGTAAGCCAGCCATGTCGCGCAAACACAGCCTCCGCAAACCCTGTTCACCGTCGAGTCGATGATTATTCATTTAGCTGAGGGACTAAACTGAGAGTTATGAAATCTACATGAAAGTTGTTGGTGTTCAATATGATTAGAAGTCAATATGAACTTCTCGATGGTTGCCAGATTACTCGGTAAGCTTTGCTCGCGCCATCTGAGCGCGTCTTCACGAGGCCACTGGCGGTGCCAGCTCGGCAGTGTACACAGTGCGAATACTGTTGTGCGACAATCTATATTCAGATCCTGAAATTCGAATACGCCTCTGCAGCAGTCGATTTAGATCAATCGGATAACTACTTGGCCGCGCGCACCCCGTCAGCGCATCCGCGGCCCCAGCCCGTCCACCTATGTCGCGCGGGCCGCGAGCCCTGCGCTGGTATATCTTGGTGCGAACTGACCGACTCACCACGAACGAGCACGACGTGAAGCAGCTGTCAGCCAACGCAGTCGACCGTCCCGGCGTGGCGACCACAGATGCCCCTGAGGAGGCGCCATGCCCGCGTCGGCGCTGAGCCTGCCGCAGCAGATGCTGCGGCGTCGCCCGATCAGCGGCGCCCCGGTCGCCGCGGGCGCCTCGGATGAATTGCAACGCACTCTCGGCGTCTTCCTGCTGACAATGTTCGGTGTCGGCGAGACGGTCGGGTCGGGCATCTTCATCGTGCTGTCGCAGTCGGTGCCACAAGCCGGGCCGGCGGTCGTCATCTCGTTCATCATCGCCGGCCTCGCGGCGGGTCTGGCGGCGATCTGCTACGCCGAACTGGCCTCGGCGGTACCCGTCTCGGGATCGGCCTACTCGTACGCCTACGCCACACTCGGCGAATTCGCGGCGATGGGAGTTGCGGCCTGCTTGTTGCTCGAGTACGGCGTGTCGACCGCCGCGGTGGCCGTCGGCTGGAGTCAATACCTCAACAAGCTGCTCGACAACGTCTTCGGATTCGTTCTGCCACAATCTATTTCAGCGGCACCGTGGGATCCCCAGCACGGACTGGTCAACCTGCCGGCGATTGCCCTGGTGGCGATGTGCGCGCTGCTGTTGATCCGCGGCTCCAGCGCATCCGCTAAAGCCAACGCCGTGATGGTGATCATCAAAATCAGTGTGCTGGTGCTCTTCTCGGCCATCGCGTTCACCGCGTTCAATGCGGGCAACTTCAAGGACCTGGCGCCGTTCGGCGTCTCCGGCATCAGCCTGGCCTCGGGCACGATCTTCTTCGCCTACATCGGTCTTGACGCGGTCTCCACCGCCGGCGACGAGGTCAAAGACCCGCAACGCACGATGCCGCGCGCGATCATCGCCGCGTTGCTGATCGTGACCGCGATCCATGTGCTCGTCTCCGTCGCCGCCCTCGGTGCGCAGCGGTGGCAGGACTTCAAGGGTGAGGAGGCGGTGCTGGCGGTGATCCTGGATCACATCACCGGCAACACCGCGGGCAGCACCATTGTCGCTGCGGGCGCGGTTATTTCGATCTTCTCCGTCACCCTGGTGACGCTGTACGGGCAGACCCGCATCCTGTTCACGATGGGCCGTGACGGGCTGCTGCCGACGACTTTCGCGAAGGTGAACCCCCGCACCATGACGCCGGTGCGCAACACCCTGATCGTGGCATTCGGTGGTGGCTGTGCTGGCCGCGCTGGTCCCACTGGACCGGCTGGCCGAAATCGTGTCGATCGGCACGTTGACCGCGTTCATCGTGGTATCCGCGGGCGTGATCGTGCTGCGAATTCAGGAACCCGACCTGCCCCGCGGTTTCAAGGTGCCCGGCTATCCGGTGACACCCATCCTGTCCATCGCGGCGTGCGCCTACATCCTGTTCAGCCTGCACTGGTACACCTGGGTCGCGTTCAGCGCCTGGGTCGCGGTGGCGCTGGCCTTCTACCTGACGTGGGGCCGCCGGCACAGCGCCCTCAACAGCGCCGCCGACTAGGGTGCCAACCATGCCCGCCAGACGCGCCGGGCTAATAACGTCGAGATTTGACGAGTTTCAAGAGTCTCGATAGTTTGTACTGTTATCTGCGCGCTACCGGTGGCCGTGTGACATCCTTTGCGAGTGTCCACGGGGGCCCCGCCTTCGGGGGTCGTGACGTTCCTGTTCACCGATATTGAGGGTTCGACCCGTCGGTGGGAAGCCGACGCGGACACGATGCGGGCGGCCCTCGCTCGGGCACGATGAGGTTCTGCGCTCCGAGATCGAGGCCCATGCTGGGTTTCTATTCAGCCACACCGGTGACGGCGTGGTGGCCGCTTTCGCATCGCCGAAAGCGGCCGTCGACGCGGCGGTCGCTGCCCAGCGGAAGCTGGAATTGCCGGTGCGGATGGGTTTGGCGACCGGCGAAGCGGAGCTTCGGAATTCAGACTATTTCGGCATGGTGCTCAATCGCGCCGCACGGGTGATGGCCGCTGGCCACGGCGGTCAAATCCTGGTGGCGGACTCGACGGCAACACTGCTCAGCGGAGTAGATCTGGTGGCCCTGGGACCGCGGCGGCTGCGAGACCTCCCGATGCCGATCACAGTGTTTCAGCTGCGCGCGCCGGGGCTGCGGGAGGACTTCCCGCCGCTGCGGACGCTCGATGCGAAGCCGGGCAACCTGCGGCCTGCGGCCACCAATTTGGTCGGCCGCGACTCTGAGGTCGCCGACATCGAGGCAGAGTTGCGGAACCATCGGCTGGTGACATTGACCGGCGTGGGCGGGGTCGGCAAAACGCGGCTTGCCATAGAGGTGGCCGCGCAACTGGTCGATGAATTTCCAGACGGTGTATGGGTTTTCGAGTTAGCCGCGGTCGCCGACCCGGCAGCGGTGCCCGATGCGGTGGCGGCCGTGCTGGGCATTATCCAGCAGCCGGGCAAGACTGTGAGCGAATCGGTGGCTGCCACGCTAGAGGGCAGGGCGCGGTTGTTGGTGTTCGACAACTGCGAGCATGTGCTCGACGCCACAGCGAATCTAGTAGAGGCCATCCTCGCGCACTCTTCGAGGGTGAAGATTCTGGCCACCAGCCGCGAGGGATTGGCTGTCGCACAAGAGCAGCTGTGGCCGGTGAAGTCGCTGCGGGTTGATGCAGCGGTGAAATTGTTTGTCGAACGCGCACACAGTGTGGCACCGGGCTTTGCGGCCGACGACGCGGTCGAGGAGATCTGCCGCCGCCTGGATGGCATTCCATTGGCTATCGAATTGGCCGCCTCGCGGATGGCGTCGATGACCGCAGGCGAGGTCCGCGACCGTCTCGATCACCGGTTCAAGCTGCTGGTCGGGTCCCGGCGCGGCTTGGAGCGCCATCAAACGTTGCGACACGCGGTGCAATGGTCCTATGACCTCCTCGAGGATGCCGAACAGGGGCTGCTCGATCGGTGTTCGGTCTTCGCCGGTGGGTTCAATGTCGAAAGTGCCTGCGCGGTAAATGAATCCGACAGTGATGACTACGTCAACCTCGATCGGCTCGACGCGCTGGTGCGCAAGTCGCTATTGGTCGCCGACCGGTCATCGGGGCGGACCCGGTTTTCGATGCTAGAGACGATCCGCCAGTTCGCCGAGGATCAACTCGCCGCGCGCGGAGAAGCAGAAGCGGTGCGTTCCGCGCATGCGCGCTATTTCACCGCACTGTGTAGCCGACATCCTCACGCTGTGGGACAGTCCTCGACAACACGAGACCTACACCTGGTTTGGCGTGGAGCTAGCCAATCTCCGCGCGGCGTTTCGGTGGGCCGCCGACCGCGACGAACTCGATACCGCTGCCATCATTGCCACACACGCCGGATGGGTTGGGGCTCTCGCCGAGAACTATGAGCCGAGTTCTTGGGCCGAGGAATTGATCGAAGCCGCCCGCGCCGCTGACCATCCGCAGCTGGCGTTCCTGTGTCAGGTAGCGTCCGTGTGCTACATGGCCGGACGTTTGGAGCCGGCTATCGGTTACGTCGAGGAGTTGTCAGCGGCTGTACGCGATGGTCGCGATGGGGTGCCCTTTGGTCTAGCCGGCATGGCCGGCGGTGTCTACCTGTACGCCGGCCAGCCCGAGCGCTGCGTCGACTGGTGCCGCAACTACCTCGCACGCGGACGCAACCCAGGTGCGTTAACCCGGGCATCTCTGGTTAACGCATTGACGATCGCGGGCTCGCCTGAGGAGGCGCTCATTGCCGCCGACGGCCTTATCGACGCCGCCGAAGCCACGGATAATCCTTATGTGCTCTCGTATGCGCTTCTGTGCTACGGCATGGCCTACCGCGACACCGACCCTGTCGGTGCGCTCGACGCCCTGCGCCGGGGTGTTTCGGTCACCCGCGAAAGCGGCAATCGGTTCAACGAGTCACATCTGGCGCACATCGTGTCTGCTTTGGAGGCCAAGTACGGCGACCCGCTGGCCGCACTGGATTACGTCACGCTCGCGATCCGCAACTACTACGACGCAGGGAGCTTCGCCTTCATTTATCCCGCCCTCGCCAACCTCGCCGCGATTCTCCACGGGCTCGGTCGCTGTGAGCCGGCGGCTATCGTCGCGAGCGCAGCGCTCAGCCCCATCACTGCCGCGGCTTTCCCCGAGATCAACGCTGTGATCGCCCACCTCCGCGACGAACTCAGCGATGAGTCCTACGAGTCCCTCGCTCGCAAGGGTGAAAGCATGACCACCACCGCGATCGTGACGTACGCATACGACCAGATCGACCAGGCTCGAACGGCCCTAGTCGACGTCTCGAAATAGACTTGCCAGGATTCGTATCGAAGTCGGCGCAGTTATCCACTACCAACGACGTCTAGTCGGTGGAATGTAGTATATTCGAACACATGTTCGATACCTCCGTTGATCCGCTGACTACCGCCGGGGTCGACACCCCCGCGGCGATCGCCGACCTGGCGCCGACCGCCCTGGTAGCTGCGGTGGAGTCGTCGTATCGGCTGGAGTCGGTGCTGGTTGCGCGGCGGCTAGCGGCTGTGGCGGGCCTGCTGCGCCACCGTGCCGGAGCAGCCGAACAGGCCGAGCGTGAGCACGGGTATGCGGTGATCGACGGGTTCGAACAGACCACCGCCGAGGTGGCCGCGGCGATGAATCTGTCCCCTGATGGCAGCAAGCTACCTGGTCTCCCACGCTGAGGCGCTGGATGTTCGCCTGCCAAAGATGGCGGCGCTGCTGGCTAATGGCCGAACCGACTGGCGCACAGTGCGATTGATCATCACCCGCACTGACCTGGTGAATGACGACAAAGTGATGGCCAAGCTGGACGACTCATTGGCCGCGCGCATCGCGAACTGGCATGGCTGGTCAAAGCAGCGCATCGTCAATGCGGTCGACGCCGCGGTGCGGGTAGCGGATCCCGACGCTGCCCGTGAGCGCCGCATCGCTGCGGATGGAGACCGCTACATCGGGATTACCGCGCTGGACAACGGGATGGCCGACGTTTACGGGAAGGTCGCCGCCGCCGCGGCTGCGGCGTTCGACCGGAGGCTCTCGCAGCTAGCCAAGCAGGTGTGCACGGCCGATCCGCGGACATTCGATCATCGCCGCGCCGACGCGCTGGCCGCGTTGACCGAGGGCCGCCGACTTGCGTGCGCTTGCGGACTAGCGGAGTGTCCCAGCCGGGTCGACGCTCTGGGGTCCGAGGACGGTCCGGCCGCGACGCAGGTCGTTGTCACCGTGGTCGCCAGTGAGCAAACCATCGCGGGCCAGAGCGATTTGCCCGGTTACCTGGAGGGCTACGGCGTCATCGATGCCGAGCAGGTACGCGAGTTGGCCGCGACGGCTTCGCTGCGGCTGGCGGATCCGCAAACGAGTGCCGCGGCCGCATTGCGGTATCAGCCTTCAGCGGCGCTCGAGCGGGCCATCCGGTGTCGAGACTTGACATGCCGATTCCCCGGCTGCAGCCGTCCGGCAACTCATTGCGACCTCGATCATACGATCCCGTTCAACCAAGACAACCCTGCTCTCGGCGGAGCGACGGTGGCAAACAATCTCAAATGTCTTTGCCGCCAACATCATCGACTGAAGACTTTCGGCGGTTGGCTAGACAAACAGCTCGCCGATGGCACAGTCATCTGGACGTCACCGACGGGACAGACCTACCGCACCGCACCTGCCGGAGTCGATCTCTTCCCGCAGGCGGGCGCACCGGCATGCGCGGCGCCCTCGTTGAACAGACGGGCTCGAGCCAAGCAGAGAAGCGTTCGAATAGCGCAGGCTCGCAACCACAATCGCAAACAACGGCCCGTCAACGAAGCCCAACGCGCGTACGAAGAGGCACGCAGAGTGGAAATCGCCGACCGCAAGTTTCGGAATCACATGCGGGACATGCCTCGTATTGTTCAAGGGAAGGCCAAGCAACAGCCCTTTCTGTACCTGGGTGAACGACCCGCGCGAACCCGAAGAACTGCCACCGGACTGGCAACCACAGAATTGCCGAGTCGAACCGCAACCCGACGATCCACCCTTCTAAGGACAACTAGGGTGCCAGGCATGCCCATCACTCAACGCGCCGCCATGCCGCTTCGTCTCATGCTCGCACGTGTCGTGCTCGCAGTAGGCCTCGCCGCGACAGCCTCGGCGTGCGATCACGCCGCTCCGGAAAAGGTGGCCGAGAATCCACGTCAGGTGACCGTCGTCGGCTCCGGTCACGTGCAGGGCGTCCCCGACACGCTCACCGCCGACGTCGGTATCGAGTTCACCGCCCGCGATGTCACCTCGGCGATGGACCAGACCAACGCCCGCCAGCAGGCGGTCATCGATGCCCTGGCCAACGCCGGCGCCGACCGCAAGGACATCAGCACCACCGACGTCAGCCTGCAGCCGCAGTACGACACCGCCGGCGTGGCCATCACCGGGTACCGCGCCACCAACGCGATCCGGGTCAAGATCCACCCGGCCGACACGGCGTCGCGGCTGCTGGCCGTCATCGTCGGCACCGGCGGCGATGCGACCAGGATCAACTCGGTCAGCTACTCGATCGCCGACGACTCGCAGCTGGTGAAAGACGCCCGGGCGCACGCGTTTCCAAGACGCCAAGGACCGCGCCGCGCAATACGCGCAGCTGTCCGGCCTCGGGCTGGGAAAGATCATCTCGATTTCGGAGGCCTCTGGAGGCGCTGGCCCTCCTACGATGCCCGCGCCGATGCGGGGAGGCATGGCGTCCGCCGTGCCGCTGGAGCCCGGCCAGCAGACGGTGAGCTTCTCGGTCACCGCGGTGTGGGAGCTCCGCTAGGTCGTCGCCGGGGGGGTTCAGTCCTGGTAGATCCGCGGGTCCAGGGTGCCGATGTAGGGCAGATCGCGGTAGCGCTCGTCGTAATCCAGGCCGTAGCCCACCACGAACTCGTTGGGGATGTCGAAGCCGACGTAGGCGATCGTCGGTATTGGCGCGCAGCGCGTCGGGTTTGCGCAGCAGCGTGCACACCCGCAGTGAGTGCGGACGGCGGGTGGCCAGGTTGCGCAGCAGCCACGACAGCGTCAGCCCGGAGTCGACCACGTCCTCGACGATCAGCACGTCGCGTTCATTGATGTCGCGGTCGAGGTCCTTGAGGATCCGCACCACGCCCGACGAGGATGTCGACGATCCGTAGGAGCTGACCGCCATGAACTCGAACTGGTTGGGCAGTGGAATCGCGCGGGCCAGGTCGGTGACGAACATGACCGCGCCCTTGAGCACGGTGACCAGCAGCAGGTCGCGACCATCGACACCGGCGCGTTCGCGGTAGTCCTCACCGATCTGAGCTCCGAGCTCGGCGATGCGGGCCTGGATCTGATCTTCACGCAGCAGGACCGATTTGATGTCCCCTGCGTACAGCTCCGGTGAGTCCGCCGCCACGAGCACAGCGTGCCATGCCTGCGGGCTGGAGACCAATGCTGGCCCAGTTAGACGGGCTCTTGGCGCAAAGTCAGCAGCCCGCCGCTTCGCCCGGCGACCAACCTCTGCCTGCGCAATGCGGACCCGACCGCGACCCCACCCTGGCCGCGCCAGGCGGTGACCAGAGTGTCCACTCCGCGAATTTGCTTGTCGGTCAACCCGATCGCGCCCCCGGCAATCAGCCAGCTGCGAATGACGCCTCGGCGAACCGGATCGGGCAGCGCCGTCAGCATTCGGGCGTCGAGCCCGTCGTTGGTCGCGGCGGTGCTCATCGCCTGATCGATCAGCGAGTCGATCAGCTCGGTGTCCGCGCGAAGCGCGGTCGCGGTGCGTGCCAGCGCCTCGGCCACTCCCCCGCCGAGCACCTCCTCCAGCAGCGGCAGCACCTCGTGGCGCAGCCGGCTGCGGGTGAAACGCCGATCGACGTTGTGCGGGTCGTGCCAGGCGTTCAGGCCCAACTCCGCGCACGCGGCGTGGGTGAGCTCGCGACGCACCCCCAGCAGCGGCCGGCACCAGGGCGGGTCGTAGGGGCGCATCCCGGCGATCGACCGCGCACCGGAGCCGCGACCCAATCCGAGCAGCACGGTTTCGGCTTGGTCGTCGAGAGTGTGCGCCAGCAACACCGGCCGGTCGTGACGGGCGTCGGCCAGCGCACGGTAGCGGGCGTCGCGCGCCGCGGCTTCGGGGCCGCCCTCACCGTCGACCTCGACGCAAAGAACTTGCGCCTCAACGCATCCCAGTTGCTCGGCCTGCTGTTGGGCGGTGGCTGCCACCGCCGCCGAGCCGGGCTGCAATCCGTGGTCGACGATCAGCGCCGTGGTCGGCCGCATCGACGCGGCAATGCCGGTGAGCGCCAACGAGTCCGGGCCGCCGGACAGCGCCACACACCAGCGGTCGGCGGAGCCGAGATGTTCCGTTGCGAACGCCGCCACCGTTGTGCGGAGTTCGGCTACAGCACCCGGTCGATCCATCGTTGCGGGTATTCGATCTCGATCGGCCGGGGCAGGGTGTCCGGACTGGTCCAGACGGTGTTGAACCGAGCCATTCCGACGCGGTCCACTACGTGGTCGACGAATGCCTTGCCCCGGGTGTACTGGCTCAATTTGGCGTCGATACCCAGCAGCGCCCGCAGTAACCGCTGCAGCGGTGGCTGTTTACGATTCCGTCGCTCGTCGAAGCGGGCGCGGATCGTAGCTACCGACGGAACCACAACGGGCCCAACGGCATCCATCACATGGTCGGCATGGCCCTCCAACAGGGTGCCGAGCACCAGCAGCTGATCCAGCGCCTCGCGCTGCGGCTCGGACTGCACGGCGCGCAACAATCCGAGGATGCCTGCCGAGTTCGGGTCGGACTGCGACGAGTCGCCACGGCCGCGGGCGAATTCGGCCAACCGGCTCACCACCTGTGTGACGTCCTCGCTGCCATCGGCGGTCAGCACGCCGAGCGCCTGCGACATGTACCCCGACAACCACGGGTTGGCGGTGAACTGCACCCGGTGGGTGACCTCGTGCAGACAGACCCACAGCCGGAAATCGGCGGGCTCCAAACGCAATTGGCGCTCGACCGCGATGACGTTGGGGTAGACCAGCAGCAACGTGCCGGCGTCGGTGAACGGGTCGTACTGGCCGAGGATGCCGGTGGCGACGAATGCCAGCACGGCACCGGTCTGCGCGCCGGTGAGGCGCCCGCTGATCGCGCCGCGTGGCTTGTCGGTTCCGCCGGTCATCACCCGCATCGACTCTGCCGCCGCCCGGATCCAGCCGGGCCGGTCGACGATGCGCGCCTCGGGTACCACCGCGTCGGTGTGCAGACCGGTGACGTCGCGCACCGGCGGCTCGGCCGCTTTGGCTGCGGTGGCAGAGGTTTTCGATCACCTGGCGGCGGGTGTAGTCGGTGGACGGCGGACCGGGACGGGCCAGCCACTGGCCGACCGTCGCCGCGAATCCCCAGTCGACAGCGCGCCCGACGGTGAGGTCAGCCGAGGCGGTCATGTGACGCATCCGCACGACCACAGCGCGACGGCGACCGCGTCGATCGCCGTGCGGCCGGACTGCCCGGCGTCGTTGGAGATCAGCGCAAAGCTCAGTACCCGTCCACTGCGGTCGGTCACCACCCCGGCTAACGCGTTGATGGCGGTCAGCGAACCGGTTTTAGCGCGCAACCAGCCGGCCGGGCCGGAACCCGCCGGAGTGCCGTCGATAAAGCGATCCGACAGCGTGCCGCTGCCACCGGCGATCGGCAACAGATCCAGCAGCGGCCGCAGCCGTCGGCTCATCCGGGCCGGCCGCCGCCTGCACCACGGCATCGAGGGTTTTGGCGGTCAGGCGATCATCGACGGACAATCCGCTGGAGTCGCGCAATATCGCGCTACCGGTGTCGATGTGCGCGGTGCTGAGCCGATTGGTCACCGCGGCGACGGCCCCGGTGAAGCTCAACGGCCGCTGCATGGACGCCGCCACCTCGCGGGCGATGCATTCCGCCATCACGTTGTCGGAGACGTTCATCATCTCGTTGAGCCGGTCGATCAGCGGAGCCGACTGAACCGCGGCCAGTTGTCGCGCGCCGGAGTCCACCGGCTGGCTGGTGACGGTCACCCGCTGCGGGTCGACGCCCAGCGCGGCGGCCAGCGCGTGGCCCGCGTCCAGGGCGGGCGTCACCGATCGGCGTGACTCGTCGGTGGCCGGCTGAACCCGTCCGGCGTCGAGCATCACCGATTCGATCGGCGCGATGTCGCCGCCCTCGATGTCGGCCGGGTCCCAGCCGGGGGCGAACGTGGGGCCGCTGAACAGTGAGGTGTTGACCTGGATGGCGCTCGGCGTCACGCCGCTGCGACGGACCTGGTCGGCGAGATCGCTGAGCCGGGCCGCGCCGTGGTACCAGGTGTCCTGCCCGGGCGCCGCGCCTGACAGAGTCGGGTCGCCGCCACCGACCAGCACGATGACTCCAGCGGCCTCCGGCCTATCGGCGGCTACGACGCGGGTGGTGACCCTCGCGTTGCGGTCCAGCGCCAGCAGCGCGGCGGCGCTGGTCAGCGTCTTGTTGGTGGACGCCGGCTGCAGCAGCACGTCGTCGGACTGCTGCCAGAGCTCTTCGCCGGTCAGCGCGTCGGTGACTCGTGCGCCCAGCTTGCCCAGGTTGGGATCGGCCGCCGCCAGCGCCAGCGCCGCGGCCAGCGCCGGGTGGCTGGGTATCGGCGCGTTGGCCGCGACCGGGACGACGCCCGGCTTGGCCGTGACGGCCGGCGGCGGCGGCGGAACGTGCGCGCTGGCGCCGCCACCGTTGCGGGTGAGCAGCGCGGCGGCAGCCACCAGGGCAGCCACGATCGCCAGCACGCCCACTCCCACGATCAGGTGGGTAGACGTACGCCACTGAGTGGGACGCATGGCTCTCCTGACTTCTTTGGGCCCATTGTGCTCCAAACCCCCGCGGACGGACGCGGCGCGGGAGCCCTACGATCAACGCCAAGCAACATTTCTCAGGCGAAGGAGCCGGACCGGTGCAATTCGACGTGACCGTCGAGATCCCCAAGGGTCAGCGCAACAAGTACGAAGTCGACCACGAGACCGGGCCGGATTTTTCTCGACCGCTACCTCTACACGTCGATGGTCTATCCGACGGACTATGGCTTCATCGACGACACCCTGGGCGAAGACGGCGACCCGCTGGACGCGCTGGTGCTGCTTCCGCAGTCCGTCTTTCCGGGCGTGGTGGTCAAGGCCCGCCCGGTCGCCATGTTCCGGATGACCGACGAGGCCGGCGGCGACGACAAGGTGCTGTGCGTGCCCGCCAAGGATCACCGCTGGGACCACATCCAGGACATCGGTGACGTCCCGCAGAACGAGCTGGACGAGATCAAGCACTTCTTCTCGCAGTACAAGGCGCTCGAGCCGGGCAAGTTCGTCAAGGCCGCCGACTGGGTGGGCCGCGAAGACGCCGAGGCCGAGGTGCTGCGTTCGATCGAGCGGTTCAAAAAAGAGGGTCACTGACCCAAGGCATTCGGCTCTGAGCGAACGCTCTCCGGGTCGAAGCCGCCGTGCCGCGGTGGCATCCTGGCTAGGTGGGCCCGCTTCATTTCGCTGCGAACTTCTGGTGGCTGATCTTTCCGCTCGGCGGCGCGATCGGCGGCGGCGTGCGAGCGATCGCCGCAGCCAACGAACGCCGGGCCGAACGGCGGCTCGAACGGTATCGAATCAAGCACCAGGCCAAGGTCGCGATCGCTGAGGCGTCCGGGCGCGGGCGGGGCAACGAGGACAGCCAACGGCGCGAGATCGTCAAACTCCTTGCTGCGCATGACCGGACCGACACCCGGTGGCTGGACTACGAGGTCGACGTCGCTCGACTGCTTGACTTCCCTCTGATGACCGACATGCGCAATCCGCTGACCGTCGCATTTCACAAGGCCAAGCAGCGGGCCGACCTGCTGCGCCCGGAACGGCCTGACGATGTGCTCAGCGATCGGGCCGCGCAACTCGAATACCGCGACGCCGTACACGAGTACGTCAGCGCGTTCGAAGTTGCTGAAACCGAAGCGATTCGCCGGCGGCGCAGTGATTTTTCCGAAGACGAGCAACAACGGCTGGCACGAGCCCAGAACCTGCTGCGGCTGGCCCAGGATGAGGCCGCCTCCCCGCAGGAGCGGCAGAGCGCCTACACCCGGGCAGGCCGCGAACTCGACGGGCTGATCGCGTTGCCGGCCTCCGCGCGAGCCGGCATCGAGCAACGCATCGCCGCCCAGATCGAGGCCTAGCCGGCGCTAGTCGCGCTCGCGGGTGGCGACGATGCTGGCGGCCGCGGCCACGACAAGGGTCGCCGCGATCACCGCGAGGCTGACCAGAGTCGGTATCTCCGGGACGTCAATGTTCTTGCCGCCGTTGATGAATGGCAGGTCGTTCTCGCGCAGCGCATGCAGGATCAGCTTGACGCCGATGAACACCAAGATCACGGCGAGACCCTTTGGACAGGTAGACCAGGCGCTGCAGCAGGCCCTCGACGATGAAGTACAGCTGCCGCAGGCCCATCAGCGCAAAAACGTTGGCGGCCAACACCAAATACGGCTCTGAGGTCAGCCCGTAGATCGCCGGGATGGAATCCAGCGCGAAGATCAGGTCGGTGGCGCCGAGTGCGAGGACGACCAGAGCCATCGGCGTGATCGACCGCCGCGAACCCTCCTTGACGACGAGCCTGCGGCCTTGCCAGCTGTCGGTGACGCTCAGGTGGTTGCGGGCAAAACGGACCAACCCGTTCTCGCTGTCGGCGTCGTGCGTCGCCCCGCGCGCCAATCGCACCGCCGTGTACACCAGGAACGCGCCGAAAATGTAGAACACCCAAGTGAATCGCTGAATGGCCGCGGCGCCCAGCGCGATGAAGATGCCGCGGAAAACCAATGCGATCACGATGCCGATGAACAGGGCTTCGCGCTGATAGACCCTGGGCACGCCGAAGCTCGCCATGATGATGACGAAGATGAACAGGTTGTCGACCGACAGGCTGTACTCGGTGAGCCAGCCGGCGAAGAACTGGATCGCGAACTGCCGGCCGTGAAAGAACCACGTCCAGATTCCGAAGAATCCCGCCAGCCCGATGTAGGCCGACAAGCCGAACGCGGAGCGGCGCATCGTCGGCTCGCCCGACCGGCGCGCCATCACCAGCACGTCGAACAGCAGCACCCCGATGGTCACGCCCAGGGTGACGAACCACTCCAGCAGGGAGACATGCATGGGGATACCTCCGGTCGTTGACAACCAGAGGTCTCTTCCACCGCCGCGATCACGACCGCGACGGCCCGCGGGCCGGTCACCCGATGCTGGGCGACGTGATGACGACTGCGCGGCCGAGGAATACTCCCCTCCTCGAGCAGTCTGTCAGGTGGGTGGCATCGCGGCATGCGGAGGGCGGTGAGCGCTGTGAGTAGTTTCAAACAGTGACCGAAGTGGGCGGCAGCCCTGGCGTCGGAGCGTTCGCCGGCCCGATCGCCCGCAGCAGCATGGCCCGCGTGGGCACCGCGACCGCCGTGACCGCGGTCTGCGGCTACGCGGTGGTCTACCTGGCCGCCCGCGACCTGGCGCCGGCCGGATTCTCGGTCTTCGCGGTGTTCTGGGGGGCGTTCGGGCTGGTCACCGGCGCGGCCAACGGTCTGCTGCAGGAGACCACCCGCGAAGTTCGCTCCGCCGGCTACGCGGAGGTGCTGCCGGACGCACGCACGCATCCGCTGCGGGTGGCGGCCGTGGTGGGGCTCGGCGCCGCCGTCGTGATCGCCGGCAGCTCGCCGCTGTGGAGCGGCCGGGTGTTCGCGCAGGCCCACTGGCTTTCGGTGGGTCTGCTCAGCGTCGGGCTGGCGGGGTTCTGTCTGCATGCCACGTTGCTGGGCATGCTGGCCGGCACCAACCGCTGGACGCAGTACGGGGCGCTGATGGTCACCGACGCCGTCATCCGGGTGGCGGTCGCTGCGGCCACCGTGCTGATCGGCTGGGGCCTGGTCGGATTCCTGTGGGCCACCGTCGGGGGCGCGCTGGCCTGGCTGATCATGATCGGCGCCTCTCCATCGACGCGGGCGGCGGCCCGGCTGCTGACACCGGGCGGCATGGCGACCTTTTTACGCGGCGCGGCGCATTCGATCACCGCTGCCGGAGCCAGCGCGATTCTGGTGATGGGCTTCCCGGTGCTGCTGAAAGTCACGTCCAACCAGCTCGGCGCCCAGGGCGGGGTGGTCATCCTGGCGGTCACATTGACCCGCGCCCCGCTGCTGGTACCGCTGACCGCGATGCAGGGCAATCTGATCGCGCACTTCGTCGACCAGCGAACGGCCCGGCTGCGGGCGCTGCTCGCACCCGCCGCCCTGGTCGGCGTGATCGGCGTGGTCGGGGTGCTGGCCGCGGGCCTGCTCGGGCCGTGGCTGCTGCGGGTGGGCTTCGGGCCGGACTATCACGCGGCGGGTCCGCTGCTGGCCTGGCTGACCGCGGCGGCGGTGGCGATCGCGATGCTGACGCTCACCGGCGCCGCCACCGTCGCGGCCGCGCTGCACCGGTCCTATGCGCTGGGCTGGGTGTGCGCGACGGTCGCGGCGACGCTGCTGCTGTTGTTGCCGCTGCCGCTGCAGACCCGCACCGTGGTCGCACTGCTGTGCGGCCCGCTGGTCGGCATCGGCGTCCACCTGGTCGCGCTTGCTCGTCTGGGCCGCTGATCTGCGTGTACCTTGTGGGCTTGATATGCCCAGTGAAACGCGTGACGTCTGGATCGTGGTGCCCGCCTTCAACGAAGCGGGCGTCATCGGCGACGTGATCAGTGAGCTGCGGTCGGTTTTCCCGAACGTGGTGTGTGTGGATGACGGCAGCGCCGACGACACCGGCGACATCGCCTTGCGGGCCGGGGCGCATCTGGTGCGGCACCCGGTGAACCTCGGCCAGGGAGCCGCCATCCAGACCGGCGTCGAGTACGCCCGCAGCCGGCCCGGGGCCCAGGTCTTCGCCACCTTCGACGCCGACGGTCAGCACCGCGTCACCGACGTTCTCGCGATGATCGACCGGTTGACCTCCGATGCCGCCGACATCGTCATCGGCACCCGATTCGGCCCGGGCGTCAGCCGGCCACCGCTGCTGAAACGTGTTGTGCTGCAGACGGCCGCATGGCTGAGCCCGCGTGGCCGCCGACTGGGCCTGACCGACAGCAACAACGGCTTGCGGGTGTTCAACAAGACCGTCGCCGATCGGCTTGACATCACCATGAACGGGATGAGCCACGCCACCGAATTCATTATGCTGATCGACGAAAACCGTTGGCGGGTAGCCGAACAACCCGTCGAGGTGCTCTACACCGAATACTCCTCGGCCAAGGGGCAGCCGCTGCTCAACGGGGTCAACATCATCGTCGACGGTTTTCTGCGAGGAAGGATGTCGCGGTGAACTGGATTCAAGGTCTGCTGATTGCCTCGATTGTCGCGCTGGTGGTCTACCTGCTGCGCTCCCGGCGCAGCGCCCAATCGCAGGCCTGGATCAAGGTCGGCTTTGTGTTGTTCGTGCTGGCCGGCGTGTACGCGGTGCTGCGGCCCAACGACACCACGGTGGTGGCACATTGGCTCGGGGTGGCCCGCGGCACCGACCTGATGCTGTACGCGTTGATCGTCGGGTTCAGCTTCAGCACGCTGAGCACCTACCTGCGTTTCAAAGACCTCGAATTGCGTTACGCCCAACTGGCCCGTGCGATCGCGCTCGAGCGCGCTCAGCCGCCAGAGTGATCAGCCCGCCCCGATGCCCCAGTGCAGTCCGCGCGAGGTGATCAGAACCAAGGCCAGCGAAACCGCGGCCACCACAACCAATCCGATGACCGCGACCACCAATGGCCGCCATCCGGTGCGAGTGAGTTCGCGGATGTTCGTGTTGAGACCGACACCGGCGAACGTCAGCAGGAACGCCCACCGCGACACGTTGGCGACGTTGGTGGTCTGCCCCTTGCTGAGCCAGCCGGCCGTCGCGATCGCCGACACCGCAAGGAATCCCAGGACGAACTTGGGGAACTTGTCCCAGACGAACGCTGCGCGTGCCCGTAGCCCCGGGGCGACGCCGTCGGCCTCGCCACGCGACGCCCAGTACAGCGCGAATCCCAGGACGACAAAGCCGATCAGCGCGTTGCGGGTGGACTTCACCAGCACCGCGATCTTGCCGGCCTGCTCGGAGTACAGATAGCCCGTCGCGGTGGTCTCGGCGGTGTTGTCCACGGAAAGCCCAGCCCACAAACCGAATTCGTGGTCGGTCAAACCGATCGCGTGCCCGAGCAACGGCAAGGTGAACAACGCGACCGCGCCGAGCGCCAGAATCGCCGCAATCGCATAGCCGACGTCGGAGTTGCGGGCCCTGATCGCTCCCTTGGATGCGACGATCGCTGATACACCGCAGATGGAAGTGCCGATGGCCAGCAGCGAGCCGAGCTTGCCGGACAGGCCGAAGAGGCGCGCCGCAGCCAGGATGATCGCCCCGGCCAGCACCATGTCGACGAGGATCTGCACCAGCGAGATGCCGCCGAGTTTGACGACGTCGCCGAGTACGAAACGCACACCGAGAGCAACGATTCCGATCTTCAACCAGAATTCGTAGGTCTGGACTCCGGCGCGGAAAATCCGGTGCAGGCCGACGGTGTTGGTGACGAGCAAGCCGATGACGATCGCCCACAAGACGTACTCGATGTCCGGCACTCGCCAATGCTGTTGGTGGGCAAGCGAGTTCCACCACACTTGGGCGTACTTGCCGAGCAGGCCGATCACCACCAGCAGCACGACACCCGGCACGTAGGCCAGAATGTTGCGGCTGGTGAAGCTGGCCTCGTCAGCGGGCTCGGCGTGATCGGCGACGACGGTACTCACACCGATCACCAGGGAATCTTGGGCAGCAGCCCGGCCACGGCCAGCAACACCACCACGCCGGCCACAATGGTGGCCCACCAGTCGAGACTCAGTCGTCCAGCGCGTCCGGTCGAGTTCTCATCGTCAACGGTCACCGCCGAATGCTGACGCCACCCGCGCCGCGGAACAAGGGATTGGCTCCGACTGATTCGCTTTGCGCCCGGTCCCGACCGCCGAACCGGCGCCGAAGCACCGTCGGCAAATCTTTACGAAAAACTGACAGCGATACCCGCCCGCTCAGTACACCTCCTGGGTACGGATGAGGAATGGCCAGGCACCCGAAGATCCGCGCGTCGATGACCGCCTCGACGTGCACGATCGTGAACCCGTAACCGTGCCATTTGCGGGCTGGTGGTCGCCCTCGGCAATGCCGGACTTCGGCCGCTATCTACGACGAAAGCGCAACCGCGAACGGCTCATCGATACCACTTTGGAGTTGTGTGCAGCGCTCGGGTACGAGGCGACGACCGTCGACCAGATCGCTGCTGTCGCCGACATTGCGCCAGATCGTTTCGTGGACTACTTCGAGAACAAAGACGCGGTGCTCATGGCCGTACTCGATGACGCCCAAGAGGCCGTAGCCGCAGCATTTGTACACGTGGGCGGCGGCATCAATCCGGAGCAAGCATTACTCACCGCCATCATTGAAGACCTGGCCGTGATCAGCGAGGGATGCGGCGTGGCCACTGCGCAACGACTGGCCGCCATCGCTCAGACCGTTCGAGCGCACGCCGATCTGACGCGCATCGCCAGCTGGAACTGACCAGCCCAGACAACAACGGCACCGTGAACTAACCGTGGGTATGCCTGAAGTAGTCCACCGTCCGCGCCACGCCGTCGTCGAGCGATACCTGCGGCCGCCAGCCCAAAACCTTTTCGGCTGAACCGATGTCGAGGCAGGACCGTTTCAGGTCACCGAGACGCGGCGGATGAAATTCCGGGTCGTCGGGAGCGCCGACAGCGGCGGCCACCGCCGAATGCAGTTGGCGGTCAGAGGTTTCCAGTCCGGTGCCGACATTGAATCGTTGCCCGCCGCCGTCCGGGCCGGAGGCTTTGACGAACGCGTCCACCACGTCGTCGACGAATACGTAGTCGCGGGTGTTGGAACCGTCGCCGAACACTTTGGTGGGCTTACCGGATAGCAGCGCCTGAGCGAAGATCGCCACCACGCCGGCCTCGCCGTGTGGATCTTGGCGGGGCCCATAGACATTGGCCGGTGCGATGTGCGAGCACTCCAGGCCGTAGAGATGCCGGAACGTGTTGAGGTAGATCTCGCCGGCAACCTTGCCCGCGGCGTACGGCGAGGCCGGGTCGGTGGGCACGGCTTCGCTGGTCGGGTAGGTCGGCGGCGTCCCGTAGATCGACCCGCCCGACGACGTGTGCACGACCTTGCGCACACCGGTCTGCCGCGCTGCGTCGGCCAGCCGCACGGTCCCGATCACGTTGACCGATGCGTCGAATTGCGGGTCGGCGACCGAGTGCCGAACGTCGATCTGCGCGGCCAGGTGGAACACCACCTCCGGACGATGCTCGTCGAAGATCGCCTGCAGATCGGCGGTGACGATGTCGGCCTCGACGAAGGCGAACTCGGCGGTGTCGGCCAAGTGCTCGAGGTTGGTTGCCCGCCCGGAGGCGTAGTTGTCCAGGCCGACGACGGTGTGCCCGTCGCTCAGCAACCGGTCGACTAGCGTCGATCCGATGAACCCGGCAGCCCCGGTGACCAGTGCGCGCACCGGCTCACCATACCGACGGGCCCGCCGGCTACCGAAAGTGGCGCTGGCCGCCGCGGCTGCTCATCGCCATCCAGCTGGTGATCCGCGGGTTGCTGGCGTTTCGCGGCTACTTCTACTGGGACGACTTCATTCTGGTCAGCCGGGCCGGCACGCACGGCCTGCTGTCGCCGTCGTTTCTGTTCGACGACCACGACGGCCACGTCATGCCGGCCGCGTTCCTCGTCGCCGGGGCCATCACCCGGCTGGCGCCGCTGAACTGGATCGGCCCGGCCATCAGCCTGGTGGTGCTGCAACTGCTGGCCTCGCTGGCACTGCTGCGCGCGCTGCACGTGATCCTGGGCTGGCGGCCGGTGCTGCTCGTGCCGCTGACCTTCGCGCTGTTCACCCCACTGGGCGTGCCGGGGTTCGCCTGGTGGGCGGCGGCGTTGAACTCACTGCCGATGCTGGCCGCGCTGGCCTGGGTGTGCGCCGACGCGATCCTGTTGGTTCGCACCGGCAATCAGCGGTATGCGCTCACCGGCGCGCTGGCCTACCTCGGCGGGTTGCTGTTCTTCGAAAAGGCCGCGGTGATCCCGTTCGTCGCGTTCGCGGTCACCGCGCTGCTGTGCCACGTGCAGGGCGATCGCGCACCGCTGGCGAAAGTGTGGCGGGGCGGCCTCCGATTGTGGGCGCCGTCGCTGGCTCTGACCGCCGCCTGGATCGCCGTCTACCTGGCCGTGGTCAACCAGCGCCGGTGGAGCACTGATCTGACGATGACGTGGGATCTGTTGCGCCGCTCCGTCACTCACGGCATCGTCCCAGGCTTGGTCGGCGGACCGTGGCAGTGGGGCAGGTGGGCGCCGGCCTCGCCGTGGGCGACTCCGCCGACGTCGGTCATGGCGTTGGGCTGGCTGGCGCTGGCCGCGACGCTGGCGCTGTCGCTGGTTCGCAAGCAGCGCATCGTGCCGGTGTGGCTGACCGCCGCCGGATACGTGGTCGCCTGTCAGGTGCCGATCTACTTGATGCGCTCGTCGCGCTTCACCGCGCTGGAGTTGGCCCAAACCTTGCGCTATTTATCCGATCTCGTGGTGGTGCTGGCGTTGCTGGCCGCGGTCGGCTTCTGCGCGCCCAACCGTCCGTCGTCACGCCGACTGGACGCGTCCGTGCCGCGCACGGCAGTCACGACCGCGGTGGCGGCGGCCTTCGTGGCGAGCAGTTGCTACTCGACGGCGACCTTCCTGACGTCCTGGCGAGACAACCCCGCTCAGCCCTACCTGCAGAATGCCCGGCGAGATCTGGCGGTCGCGCACGCGACATCGAGTGCGCCGCTGCTCGACCAGGAGGTCGATCCGCTGGTGCTCGGGCGGGTGGCCTGGCCGGAGAACCTGGCCAGCCACCTGTTCGCACTCATCCATGATCGACCCGAATTCAGCTCGACGACAACACAATTGAGAATGCTCGATACCCAGGGCCAGTTGGTCGATGCGCAGGTGACCTGGGTGCGCGCGATGACACCCGGCCCGGTCCCGCAGTGCGGCTATCTGGTGCAGCCCGACCACCCGATCGAGATCGGCCTCGATGGCCCGCTGCTGCCGACGGACTGGGCCGCCGAGGTCAACTATCTGGCCAACAGCGACGGTTCGATGACGCTGGCGCTGTCCGACGGGACCAACACCCGGGTTCCGGTGCATCCCGGGCTCAACCGGGTGTTCGTGCGACTGCCCGGCGCGGGCAACGCCATTCGGGTGCGGGCCAACACCGCCGCGCTGAGCGTGTGTATCGCGGCCGGGCCGGTGGGGTACGTGCTGCCGCGCTGACGCAAGCGAGCGACGGCCGACGCGGCAAAGAGTGGAGCCACCTAGGAGAATCGAACTCCTGACCTGCTCATTACGAGTGAGCTGCTCTACCGACTGAGCTAAGGTGGCGTGCCCTGTCGGGCGGGACGAGTCTACGGCAGGGCCGCTTGAGCGCCCAAAGCCCGACCGCTCAGTCGCGAAGTTGCTGACCGATCGTGGCGACCATCGCGTCGACGGCGAACTTGGGCTTGACGTTGATGGCCAGCGCCTCGCGGCACTCCAGCACGGCTTCGATGCAGCGCAGCAACCGATCGGCCGGCACGTGTGCGGCCATCGCCGCGATCTGCTGCGGCCATGTCGGGATGGTTGGCGCGCGGGCCCGGTGCGCTCGCCGCGACCAGCAGCGCGTCGCGAAAGTAGGTCGCCAGGTCGATCAGCGCACGATCCAGCGCGTCACGCGACGCCCGGGTCTGGCGCGACTTCTGCCGTCGCTCAAGGTCTTTGATCGCTCCGGCGGACCCGCGCAATGCGCCGGCCGTGCCCTTCCCGGTGCCTCCGGCACCCAGCGCTGTGCGCAGCTCCTCGGTTTCGGCTTCGTCGCGATCGGCCGTCAGAACCGTCGCTTCGGACTCGGCGGCCGACACCAGCGCCTCGGCCGCGGCGAAGGCCTTCGACCGGGTCGCGGCATCGCGGGCCAGCCCCAACGCCTGCAAGCGCCGATCGCGCGCCTCCGGATCGGTGGCCAGCCGCCGGGCCCGGCCGACGTGGCCGCCGCTGACCGACGCCGCCCACGTCGCGGTCTCGGCCGACAGCCCGTCGCTGTCGATCAGGACCTGCGCGATGGCATCCGGCGGCGGCGTCACCAACGCGACGTGCCGGCAGCGGGACCGCAGTGTGATCGCGATGTCTTCGGGGTCGACCGACGGCGCGCACAGCAGGAAGACCGTGGACGGCGGCGGCTCCTCGACCACCTTCAGCAACGCGTTCGCCGCGCCCTCGGTGAGCCGGTCGGCGTCCTCGACCACGACGATCTGCCAGCGTCCGGTGCTGGGCCGCCGCGACGCGATCTGGACGATCGCGCGCATCTCGTCGACGCCGATGGACAGTCCCTCGGGAATGACGCGGCGCACGTCGCCGTGGGTGCCGGCCATCGTCGTCGTGCAGGACCGGCACTCGCCGCAGCCGGGCACGCCGTCGGAGCGTGCACTGCAGGGCCGCCGCAAAACACAGCGCGGCCACCGAGCGCCCCGAACCGGGCGGGCCGGTGATCAGCCAGGCATGCGTCATCGCGGCGCTGTGAGTCGAATCACCGCGGGCGGCCGTCGCGGCAGCCACCAGGTCGGCCTCCACCGACTCCTGGCCAACCAGGCGCGCGAATACCCGTGACATCACCGGCAAGAGTAGTGGCCGCCGGTGACCGTCCCGCACGATCAGCCACCGCATACTGCCGTTTTGGCTACTTTTTGGTCCCCGCCGACCGATACGGTGGGCAGGTGAGTATGGCCGGGGCGCTTCCCGGACGGATCAGTGGATTCGTCCAGTGGCTGGTGCGTACGCCGTGGCCGGTGTTCTTGCTGAGCCAGTTGCAGGCCGACATCATCGGCGCGCTCCTGGTGCTGGGCTTCCTGCGCTACGGGCTGCCACCGGAAGACCGCATCGAGCTGCAAAAGCTGCCGGCGCTCAACCTGGCCACCTTCAGCGGGTCGATCGTGCTGCTGTTCCTCCTCGGCACCGCGGTCAGCGCGCGTTTGCTGGTGCCGGTGTTCCGGTGGCAGCGCCGCGACTCTCTGCTCGCCGACACCGACCCGGCCGCCACCGAACTGGCCCGGAGCCGCGCGCTGCGGACGCCCTTCTACCGCACGGTAATCAACTTGACGTCCTGGTTGTTCGGCGGCGTGGTCTTCATCGTCGCCAGCTGGCCGGTGGCCCATCACGCGGCGCCGGTGGTGGCCGTGGCCACCGCCCTGGGCGCCACCGCCACGGCGATCATCGGCTACCTGCAGTCCGAACGGGTGCTGCGCCCGGTGGCCGTCGCCGCCCTGCGTGGCGGGCTCCCGGAGAACATCCGGGCCTCCGGCGTGATCGGTCGCCAGATGCTGGCTTGGGCGCTGTCCACCGGGGTGCCGCTGCTGACGATCGTGCTGGCCGTGGTGGCCGACAAGGCGGAGTACCTGCACGGGCCGCCGGAGAAGCTGCTGAACCCGATCCTGCTGCTGGCGTTGGCGGCGCTGGGCATCGGGCTGGCCAGCACGCTGCTGGTGGCCACGTCGATCGCCGACCCGCTGCGCCAGCTGCGCTGGGCGCTGGGTGAGGTGCAGCGCGGTAACTACAACGCGCACATGCAGATCTACGACGCCAGCGAGCTGGGCCTGCTGCAGGCCGGCTTCAACGACATGGTCCGCGATCTGTCCGAGCGACAGCGGCTGCGCGACCTGTTCGGCCGCTACGTGGGCGAAGACGTCGCCCGGCGTGCGCTGGAGCGCGGCGCTGAACTGGGCGGCCAGGAGCGCGACGTCGCGGTGCTGTTCGTCGACCTGGTCGGCTCGACGGAGCTGGCGGCGACGCGACCACCCGCGGAGGTGGTGCTGCTGCTCAACGAGTTCTTCCGCGTCGTGGTGGATACCGTCGGGCGGCACGGCGGATTCGTCAACAAATTCCAGGGTGACGCCGCACTGGCCATCTTCGGCGCGCCGATCGAACACCCGGATGCCTCCGGCGGTGCACTGGCCGCGGCGCGCGAACTGCACGACGAACTGCTGCCGGTGATCGGCTCGGCGGAATTCGGCATCGGGGTGTCCTCGGGCCGCGCCATCGCCGGGCACATCGGCGCGCTGGCCCGCTTCGAGTACACCGTGATCGGCGACCCGGTCAATGAGGCGGCGCGGCTCACCGAGTTGGCCAAGCTGGAAGACGGCCACGTGCTGGCCTCGTCGGTCGCGGTCAGCGGCGCCCTGGATGCCGAAGCGCTGTGCTGGGATGTGGCCGAGGTGGTGGCACTGCGCGGACGGACCGCGCCGACTCAGTTGGCCCGGCCGCTGAACCTGGCGCTGCCGGAAGAGTTGTCCAGCGAAGCCAGCGGTTAGCGACCGGCAGGCGGCGCGAGCGTGAGATCGCTGGGCAGCAGCGGCCCGATGTCGATGAACGACTTGCCCTGCGGGTCCGGGGTGCCGACCGGGTCGTTGCCCAGGTTCAGCAGGTCGCTGAGGCCCGGCACGCTCGCCGGCTGACCGCCTTCGAGCACTCCGGCGTCGGACTCGGTGATGTTCTGCACCACGACCGGGCGTCTCCACGCCGCCCATGGTCTGCAGCAGGTCCGCGATGGAGGGGCTGTTCGCGTCGGGGTTCTCGTGCGAGTTGTTGGAGAGCTGCATCGCGGGCACCTCGACGTCGCGCAACGGCGGCGACGACGGAGCGGCGATCAGAATGCTGACGCCACCGAGCGCAACACCAGCGGTGATGCAGTATCGGACGGCGGGTCGCATGATCTCTCCCTAGCGGACGCGTGACGTTTTCACAGCGTGTGTAGGAACACTGTACCTGAGAACTGGCTGAGAATCACGCATTAATTTTCCAGGTTTGCTGCCGAGCACCCGGAAATGTGCCGCTAGCTGCGCTTTGCCGCCTTCTTGGCCGGCGGCTTTCTTGGCGGCTTTCTTCGCTGCCGTCTTCTTGGCCGCGGTCTTCTTGGCCGTCTTCTTCACCGGGCCGCGGGCACGCCGATCGGCCAGCAACTCGGAAGCGCGCGCATCGGTGATCGACAGCACGTCGTCGCCCTTGCGCAGGCTCGCGTTGGTCTCGCCGTCGGTGACGTAGGGGCCGAAGCGGCCGTCCTTGATCACCATCGGCTTGCCGGACGCCGGGTCGTTGCCCAGTTCGCGCAGCGGCGGCGCCGCGGCACCCTGCCGGCCGCGCCGCTTCGGCTCGGCGTAGAGCTTCAGCGCCTCTTCGAGGGTGACCTCGAAGATCTGGTCCTCGGTCGCCAGTGAGCGAGAGTCGGTGCCGCGCTTGAGGTACGGGCCGTAGCGGCCGTTCTGCGCGGTGATCTCCTCTTTGGAATCGGGGTCGATGCCGACCACCCGCGGCAGCGACAACAGCTTGAGCGCGTCCTCGAGCGTCACGGTCTGCAGGTCCATGCTGCGCAGCAGCGATCCGGTGCGCGGCTTGGGGCCGGTGGGCTTCTTGCCCTTCTTCGCCGGTTGCCCGGCGGTGCCGTCGTCGTCGTCCGGCTTGGGCAGCACCTCGGTGACGTACGGGCCGTAACGGCCGTCCTTGGCGACGATTTCGTGCCCGGACTCCGGGTCGACCCCGAGCGAGCGGCCTTCCTGCGGCGTCGAGAACAGTTCCTCGGCGACATCGAGGGTCAGCTCATCGGGAGTCAGCGAGTCGTGCAGATTGGCCCGCTGCGGCGTCGGTTCGCCGTCGTCGCCGACCACCATCCGCTCGAGGTACGGCCCGTTCTTGCCGACCCGGACGTTGACCGCGCGGCCCTCGACATCGTCAAAAAGCTTGATGGAGTTGACTTCTCGGGCGTCGATGCCTTCGAGGTTGACGCCGACGAGCTTTTTCAGGCCACCGGAGCGGGCGATCGAGTCGGCCACGCCGTGATCGCCGCCGAAGTAGAAGTTGTTCAGCCAGTTGCTGCGCCGCTCGGTGCCGGACGCGATCGCGTCGAGTTCGTCTTCCATCGCGGCGGTGAATCCGTAGTCGACCAGACGCCCGAAATGCTGCTCCAGCAAACCCGTGACGGCGAACGCCACCCACGACGGGACCAGCGCGCTGCCCTTCTTGTGGACGTAGCCGCGGTCCTGGATCGTCTTGATGATCGATGAGTACGTCGACGGCCGTCCGATGCCGAGTTCTTCCAGCGCCTTGATCAGAGACGCCTCGGTGTAGCGGGCCGGCGGATTCGTCGAGTGGCCGTCCGGGGTCAGCTCGGTGGCATCCACCCGCTGGCCCTGGGTCAGCTGCGGCAACCGGCTCTCGGCGTCGTCGGCCTCACCACCGGCCTGGTCGTCCACCGTTTCTACGTAGGCCTTGAGGAACCCGGCGAAGACCAGGGTGCGACCGCTGGCGCTGAACTGCAGTACCTGCCGTACCGCTCGGATTCGCCGTTGATCCGCAGGCTCAGCGTGGTGCCCCGGGCGTCGGCCATCTGGGAGGCGACCGTGCGCTGCCAGATCAGCTCGTAGAGCCGGAACTCGTCGCCGTCGAGCTCGCGCCGCACGCCGTCGGGGGTGGCGAAGGTTTCGCCCGCCGGCCGGATCGCCTCGTGAGCTTCCTGCGCGTTCTTCACCTTGCGGGTGTACTGGCGCGCCGACGGGTAGACGTACTCCTCGCCGTAGAGCTGACGGGCCTGGGTGCGGGCCGCGTTGATCGCCGACTGCGACAGCGTGGTCGAGTCGGTACGCATGTAGGTGATGTAGCCGTTCTCGTAGAGCCGCTGGGCGATGCTCATCGTGCGCTCGGCGGAAAACCGCAGCTTGCGGCCGGCCTCCTGCTGCAACGTCGACGTCATGAACGGCGGATACGGGCGACGGGTGTATGGCTTTTCCTCGACCGACCCGACGGTCAGCTGCGACCCACGTAGGCCGGTGGCCAGCGAACCGGCGCTGGACTCGTCGAGCACCGTCACTTCGTCGGGCTTGCGCACGCGTGCCCAGCGAGTCGAAGTCGCGGCCGGTCGCGACCCGCAAGCCGTCGACCGTGGTCAGCCGGGCGGTGAACCTCGGCGGCTGCGCCTTGGGATCGGAGACGCTGGCGTCCAATTCGGCCACCACGTCCCAGTACGCGGCGCTGCGGAACGCCATCCGGTCGCGTTCACGCTGGACGATGATGCGGGTGGCCACCGATTGGACCCGGCCCGCGGACAGCTTGGGCGCCACCTTCTTCCACAGCACCGGGCTGACCTCGTAGCCGTACAGCCGGTCCAGGATGCGGCGGGTTTCCTGGGCGTCGACCAGATCGATGTCCAGGTCGCGCGGGTTGGCGGCGGCTTCCAGGATCGCCTGCTCGGTGATCTCGTGGAACACCATGCGCTTGATCGGGACGCGCGGCTTGAGGGTCTCCAGCAGGTGCCAGGCGATCGCTTCGCCCTCCCGGTCACCATCCGTGGCCAGGTAGAGCTCGTCGACATCTTTGAGCAGGCCCTTGAGTTCGGTAACCGTGCTCTTCTTGTCCGGGCTGATGATGTAGAGCGGCTCGAAGTCTTCGTCGACGTTGACCCCGAGCCGGGCCCAGGGCTGGGACTTGTATTTCGCGGGCACGTCGGCCGCCGCCCGCGGCAGGTCACGAATGTGGCCCCGGGACGACTCGACGATGTAATTAGCGCCCAGGTAGCCGGCTAATTTGCGCGCTTTGGTCGGCGACTCGACAATGACGAGTCGCCGCGTGGCGCCATTCTCGCCGCCGTCAGCCACCTCTATTTACGCTCACTTTCTGACTTCGTCTTCCCCTGCAGGCCCCGCGGACGGAGTTTCCGCGATCAGCCAGCGTCAATCTACGGCGCCTTTCGGCCGGTAGACACCTGACAATGTGGCACCCGAGATGGGCCGACGCAAACCGACCCCCCGTGCGCGGGTCGTCTGATTGCCGCTAGACGTGCGGCCAGAATGGCAACGCCTCCGCGATCTCAGGAGGGTCTCCAACGTTCTCTACCAGGCGCGATAGCCTTCGCCGGCCGCTGATTCGCAGCGCGGGACGGGCCCCGCGGGTGCCGATCAGGGTCGGAGCGATCCCGACGCGCATGAGCGCCGACGCCAGCGGCGAATGGGTGTCCGGCGCGTGCGGGTCCAGTCCTAATAGGTAGCGGTCGGCGTCGGGGCTGCCGGCGGCCAGTATCCAGGCGCGTAATTCGCGAGGCCCGGGCAGCCACAGCGGCGGCAGGGTCTTGACCGCGCCGCGGGTCCATTCACCGGCCATCGGCCGCAGCCGGGCGTCCACGGTGGTGCGCACCAGCGGTGTGTGTTCGTCGGTCTGGGTGATCTCAGCCGTCAATCCGGCCTCGTCGATCATCTGGCCCAGCGCCCGCGCGCGCCAGTCCTGATCGACCACCACCGACAGCCGGGCGCCGCTGCCGACCGTCACGATCTGGCCGGCGGCCGCGAGCACCCCGGTGAGGTCGGTGACCGCAGGCGGCACCGACTCAGCCGAGAAGAACGACAGCTGGCTCACGTCAACGACAGTAGGCGCCCGACCGACGACGATGCGCGCCGCAACGCGGCGGGAGGACGAGTCGGTCCATCAACCCGGAGCGTGCGCGACGCAGGAGACGGCGTGCGGAGATGACCGCAACGAAAACCCCCCGTCCGAACCCGGTGATCGGGGCGGTGCGGGGGGTGTCGTTGCTAATAGCTCAGACGGCGCGGACGCCGGTGGCCTGAGGGCCCTTGGGGCTCTGTCCGACCTCGAACTCGACTCGCTGGTTCTCCTCGAGGGTGCGGAAGCCGCTTCCCTGGATCTCCGTGTAGTGGACGAACACGTCGGCCGAACCGTCTTCGGGGGCGATGAAGCCGAATCCCTTTTCCGCGTTGAACCACTTCACAGTTCCCTGTGGCATTTCTCGATGTTTCCTTTACTACTCGGGTGCGGAGCATCACCTCGATACTCCGGGCCCGTTCCGACCGCTTAACCTTGCTGAGTCGCCGGAACTTCACCCGACCTACAACCTCGCAGGAACCGCGACCGCAACGTCGATCCTGCGAAAGTTTGACACGAACACAGAAGCTGCGACCGCAAACAGTCAATCACGTTCATCGCCTCAGCGACAGCCTCAAGCGGACGAATTGAGCTACCACGAGGTAAACAATTCGGATGCAGTGCCGAAACGCCCGGTCGCAGCGGGATTATCGGTCGCGGATTCAAGCGCTCAGTTCGAATCAGGAGGCACCTAATCGTGGTGACGTTCGGCAGCGAGTTGCTCGCCGCCGCGGTCGCCGGCACCGAGGCGGGCGAACACCCGCTACGTCATGTCGCCGAATTGCCGGCACGGCATGGCCGCCAACAGCCTTGGCCGACATGGGTCGAGCCCGATGTGCTGCGTGCATTCACCGACCGCGGCGTCAGTTCGCCGTGGGCACACCAGGTTCAGGCCTCGAATTTGGCGCACGCCGGCCGTCATGTCGTCATCAGTACCGGCACCGCGTCCGGGAAATCGCTGGCCTACCAACTCCCCATCCTCAACGCGCTGGCGGCCAATCCGCGCGCTCGCGCGCTGTACATCTCGCCGACCAAAGCCCTTGGCCACGACCAGCTGCGGGCCGCCCACTCGCTGTGCGCGGCCGTGACGAGGCTGGCCGATGTCGCGCCAACGGCCTACGACGGCGACAGCCCCACCGAGATACGCAGGTTGGCCCGCGAGCGCTCCCGCTGGGTGTTCTCCAACCCGGACATGGTCCACCTGGCACTGCTGCGCAACCACGCCCGATGGGCCATGTTCCTGCGCAACCTTCGATACGTGGTAGTAGACGAATGTCATTACTACCGAGGTGTTTTCGGCTCGAACGTGGCGATGGTGCTGCGGCGCCTGTTGCGGTTGTGCGCGCGGTACTCCGCCGACCCGGCCGCGCTGCCGACGGTGATTTTCGCCAGCGCGACGACGTCTGCTCCGGGCGCGACCGCCACCGAACTCATCGGCCAACCCGTCGAGGAGGTCACCGAAGACGGCTCGCCGCAAGGTGCCCGGACGGTGGCGCTGTGGGAACCCGCGCTGCGCACCGACCTGACGGGTGAAAACGGCGCCCCGGTACGGCGATCCGCCGGCAGCGAGGCGGCGCGCCTGATGGCCGACCTGGTCGCCGAAGGCGCACGCACCCTGACCTTCGTCCGGTCGCGCCGCGGTGCCGAGCTGACCGCGCTGGCAACACGCGCACGACTGGAAGACATCGCTCCGCAACTGGCCGAGACGGTGGCGTCGTATCGGGCGGGCTATCTTCCCGAGGACCGCAACGCGCTCGAGCAGGCACTGCTCGACGGGCGGTTGCGTGGTCTGGCCACCACCAACGCGCTGGAACTCGGCATCGATATCGCCGGGCTGGATGCGGTGGTGCTGGCCGGTTTTCCCGGAACGGTCACCTCGTTCTGGCAGCAAGCCGGCCGATCCGGCCGGCGCGGACAGGGCGCGCTCGTGGTGCTGGTCGCCCGCGACGACCCGCTGGATACCTACCTGGTGCACAACCCCGCCGCCTTGCTGGACAAGCCGATCGAGCGGGTGGTGATCGACCCGGCCAACCCATATATTCTCGGCCCGCAGTTGCTCTGCGCTGCAACGGAATTACCAATCGACGACGCCGAGGTACGTTCACTGGGCGCCGAGGACGTCGCCAACGCGTTGGTCGACGACGGCCTGCTGCGACGGCGATCCGGTAAGTACTACCCGGCCCCGGGTGTGGATCCCCATCCGGCAGTGGATATTCGGGGTTCAACGGGCGGTCAGATCGTGATCGTCGAAGGCGACACCGGACGTCTACTGGGGACGGCGGGCGCGGGTCAGGCGGCCGCATCGGTGCATCCGGGCGCGGTGTACCTGCATCAGGGTGAGAGTTACGTGGTCGACTCGCTGGACTTCGACGACGGCATGGCTTTCGTACATGCCGAAGACCCCGGATACGCCACGTTCGCACGCGAACTCACCGATATCGCTGTCACCGGACCTGGCGAACGCCGTACGTTCGGGCCGGTCACCCTTGGGCCTGGTCCCGGTCAGCGTGACCAACCAGATCGTGGGCTACCTGCGCCGTCGACTCAACGGTGAGGTGATCGATTTCGTCGAGCTGGCTCTGCCGCCGCACACCCTGGACACCATGGCGGTGATGTACACCGTCACGCCAGAAGCATTGGACGACAACGACATCGATCCGCTGCGGATACCGGGTTCGCTGCACGCCGCGGAGCACGCCGCTATCGGTCTGCTACCGCTGGTGGCCAGCTGCGACCGCGGCGACATCGGCGGGCTGTCCACCGCCGTGGGCCCCGAATCCGACGGTCTGCCAAGCGTCTTCGTCTATGACGGCTACCCGGGCGGAGCAGGCTTCGCCGAACAGGGCTACCGCCAGGCGAACACATGGCTGGGCGCCACACTCGCGGCGATCGAGGCATGCGAATGCCCGTCGGGCTGCCCGTCGTGCGTGCAATCACCGAAGTGCGGCAACGGCAACGATCCGCTCGACAAGGCAGGAGCCGTGAAGGTGTTGCGCCTGGTGCTCACCGCGCTGGCGAACGGGACTCAGACACCCGGTGTAAGCCGTTCACAGACCGCGCTCGGCGCAGCCGCAAAATACCTGCCGCTTCGCGAGCTGTGCAACTCTGACGCGCTCACATGAACGACCCTCAGCTTGGTCACAGTGAAAGACACCCGGATTCGACAGTGAGGCAACGGGTTATCCGGCTCCACGCGGCTAAACTGCTGAGCTATGACCGACGACTGGCTGCTGGTGGAAACGCTGGGCAGAGAACCGGCCGTGGTAGCCGTGGGCCGTCAACTGCAGGACCTGATACCGATAACCACGTTTTTGAAGCGCACCGCTGGTCGCGCCGCCATCCAGTCCGCGATCGCCGAGTCGATACAGACCAGCAAAGGTCTGGTCAGCATCACGCCCAAGAAAGCCCGCGTGATCCGCACCGAGCCGGTGCTGATGTCCGACGGCCGCATCCACGGTGTGCACGTCTGGAGCGGGCCACCAGAGGAGGAACCCCCCGAGCGACCGATTCCGGGCCCGCTGAAATGGGACATAACCACCGGGGTGGCGACCGATACCGCGCAGTCGCTGACCAACATGGGCCGCAACGTCGAGATGGAGGAGCCCGAGGAGCGCGCGTTCGCGGAGTGCTGGCCCTCGGGTGAGCTCAAGCCCAACGAAGGCCAGGCGCTGGCGGCGGCGGTCAGGTTCGAACCGGGCCACACGATGTGCGACACCTGGGACGGCCGGGACTGGCAGGGCAACCCGATCCGGGTGAGCTTCATGGTGCGCAACGGGCGTCGAAGAAGGCGCGGACGGCCGCGAGCACATGGTCGCGCGGGGCATGAACTGGCGCGCCGAACCCGCCGACCAGCCGGCACAGTCGGACCGGCTTGCCCAGCAGATATTGCGCGGGCTGGCCGAGCCCGGGGTGCACCGGGCGTTGTTCGATCCGCACAGCTGGACGCTGCTGAAATGGCTCGACGCACCGTGCCCGTTCTACGACTGGCGCCGCATCGCCGCCGACAGCCCACGGATACATCCCGACGACGAGGCGAAGAGAGCCGCGATGCGCACCGAGTTCGCCACCGGGGCGGCGTGTGCGGTGCTGCGGCTGCCGGCTCACGACGGTGGGTGGGTACCGATCCACGTGACCGTCAACCGGGTGGAACTCGACGACGACGCGTTTGCCGGCCTGGTCTCGGTGCGGCTGCCGACCGAGGCGGAGCTCGCCGAGGCCGATCTGGCGGACTAGGCCGGACCGGCGCGGGCGGCAGCCCGCGCAGTGCCCCATCGACCGGCTGGCCACCTCGATCGGTGATCACGACATCGAGGTCGTCGACCACACAGCGCGTCGGCGCCGGCTCGCATCGCGCGGGCCACCGCGTCGGCCTGCGCGCAGGCCGACTCGGCTCCGGCAGGCATGCGCGCCGCGGCGGCCAACGCGGCCAGATCGGCGGCGGCCTGGGCCCGGTGTCTGGCCACCACCGCGGCCCCCAGGTAGGACACACCGCCGGTGACGGTCAGCAGCACGACGACCATCGCCGCCGCGACGACGGTGACCGACCCTGACTCGTCACCGAGGTTCGATCGCCGCCACTGCGGTCGCGGTGAGATGCAGGGCGAGGAGCAGATTCGACCTGGTGGTAACGGTCGCGACGACGAAGCCACCGTCGCGGCGCAGTTGCACGGCGGCACCGGCCGGAGCGACGCCCCGGGCGGCAGCGACCGCCGAGCGCTCGTCACCGCGCGCCGCCAACCGGGCGGCCTCGCGCGCGGCGTCGATACAGCGGACTTGCATCGATAGCGCGGTGATGCCGGCCAGACACAGCATGAGAACGACGACCAGGGTCGCGACGCCGAAGCGCCGCTTCCACGGTGGTCGCTCCGGCATCGTCGGCTAGGCCTTGGTGTTGAGCGCGCGGGCGATGATGTTCGTCAACGCCGAGACGATCGAGTCGCCGGTCACGACGGTGTAGAGGATCGCCGCGAAGGCCGCCGCCGCAATTGTGCCGATAGCGTATTCCACGGTCGACATCCCCGACTCGTCCACCACCAACAGCGTCAGGCGCGCCTTGAATTGCGTGAAACATGTTGCTCCTCTTCTCTTTTCCGAACTGACACCGTCATAACAAGCCTGACTGCAAGAAGTCGCCGGCCAGTCCCGCGATGACCGGGACGATGCCCAGGCAGACGAACGCCGGAAGAAAGCACAGTCCGAGCGGGCCGGCGATCAGCACCCCCGCACGCTCAGCTGTCGCGGCGGCAGCATGTGTCGCGTCCTGCCGGCACTGCGTGGCGAGCCCGGACACCGCATCGGCCAGCGCCACACCCGACGCCGAGGATCGACGAGCCAGTCGCAACAAGGCGTCGATCTGCGGGTCGACGGGGCCGGACACCGCGGACCACGCGACGGCCGGGTCGGCGCCCAGCGCCAGCAGATCGGCTGCGCGGCAAAGTATCTGCGCCAGCAGCGGGGGCGCGGATCGGGCCGTCGCCGCCGCGGCGGTCGACACCGCCATCCCCGCCGCCAGGCAGACCGCCAGCACGTCCAGACTCGACGCGACCGCCAGTGGATCCGGCCCGCTCGGCTTCTGCGCTGGCGCCCGCGGCCGCCCGGCCGGCGTCGCGGCGCGGAACCGAACGGCCGAAGGCCCGGCGCCGCACAGCAGCGCGGCCGCCAAAAGCACTGCTGCCAGTTGGGATCACGCCATCGCCTGGTCGGTGATGCGGTCCGACCACAGCAGCCCACCGCAGACCAGCGTCAGCCCGACGACCAGCAGGCAGCCGCCCAACTGTCCGCCGAGTAGGAACGCCACCGGACGCGCTCCGATCAGCTGACCCATCACCACCGAGAGCAACGGAAGGCTTGCAAGGATCGCCGCGGTGGCGCGAGCACCCGCCATCGCCGACCGCACCTGGCCCGAGAATCGCTGCCGCTCGGCGATATCGCGCTGCGCGGCTTGCATCAACGCCGACATGGCCAGGCCGTGTTCGGCGGCCAATTGCCAGCACACTGCGAGTCGTTCCCAATGCGACTTGCACCACTGAGGTTTCGCCGACACCACGCAAACCCGCGGCGACATCGGCGCCCAGTCGGGCGCGCGCCGCCACCGCTCGGCACGCACCGGCAACCGGTCCGGCTGTCTCTTGCGCCGCCACGGCGAACGCGGCCGCCGGGTGGGCCCCAACCCGCAGTTCACCCACCAGCACGTCGATCGCCGTCTCCAGCTCACGGCTCTCACCTGATCCCCGATCGCTGCGGCGTCGACGTCGAACGCGCAACGCCAACGTCGCGGCGAGCACAGTCGTCGCCAAGACCGTTGTCAGCGGCAGCAATACGACACCCACGGCCAGAGCACAAACCGTCACCCAGCCCGCCGCCCGTCGGCGGTAGACCCCTTACGGTTGCGGTCAGCGCGGGCCAGACGCCGCCGAGGCGACGACGGAAGCACCAACACCGCAGCGGCTAACGCGACCGCGGCGAGCACGGTCCGTTCATGACGGCCGCCGGCCCCGCAGCAGCCCGCGGAAACCGGCGATCTCGTCGGTGAATCCGCGGTCGGCGTGCCACACGGTGACTGCCCGCACCCGTTCGCCGGTACGGCGAAGGACGGCGATTTCAGCGAGACGCCGTCGCCCGTCACGATCGCGGGCCACGTGCAGCAGCACCTGTACTGCTGCGGCCAATTGGCTATGCAGCGCAGCGCAATCCAGGCCGCCGAGAGCGCCCAGCGCCTCCAGTCGGGCCGGAACCTCGGCGGGGTTGTTGGCGTGGACCGTGCCGGCACCGCCGTCGTGTCCGGTGTTCAGCGCGGCCAGCAGGTCGACCACCTCGGCGCCCCGGACCTCGCCGACCACGATGCGGTCCGGACGCATCCGCAAGGCCTGGCGGACGAGTTGGCGCACGGTGACTTCGCCGACGCCTTCGACGTTGGCGCACCGGGCCACGAGCCGCACCAGGTGTGGATGCGGTGGCGCCAACTCGGCGGCATCCTCGACGCACACGATCCGTTCGTCAGGCACGCACCGCGTTCAGCATCGCCGACAGCAGCGTCGTCTTGCCCGCGCCGGTTCCGCCGGACACCAGGAACGCCAACCTGGCCGCGATGATGTCGTCGATCAATTCCGCCGCCGTCGGGCGCGATGGCGCCGGCCGCGATCAACGCGGCGAGATCCTGGGTGGCCGGCCGCAGCACCCGCAACGACAGGCAGGTCCCACCCACAGCGACCGGCGGTAGCACGGCGTGCAGCCGAACGGCTGACCCGCCGGTGCCCGCCCCGGTCAACTGGCCGTCCACCCATGGCTGCGCGTCGTCGAGGCGCCGGCCGGCTGTCAACGCCAGCCGCTGCGCCAATCGCCGCACTGCGGCTTCATCGACGAAGCGAATATCGGTGCGCCGCAAACCTTTCCCGTCGTCGATCCACACCGCGTCGGGAGCGGTGACCAACACGTCGGTGGTGCCGTCGGCACACAACAGCGGTTCCAGGATCCCGGCACCGGTCAGCTCGGTCTGCAGTATCCGGAGATTGCTCAGCAGCTCGGTGTCACCGAGCACTCCGCCGGACTCGGCCCTGATCGCGTCGGCCACCAGCTGGGGGCGAAGCGGAGCGGATTCGGTCGCCAGTCGCTCCCGCACCCGATCGATCAGTGAACCGCTCATGCCGCCGCGCTATCGGTCTGTACCGCCGGATGCGCCGGCAGCACGGCGAGTGATCCGACGGGCCGCCGCGGCCAGTGCCGAGCGCCGGCCCAACCGCAGGCCGCCGTGCTCGAGCTGCTCGGCCAGGCGTGGCTGCGGCTTCATCGACGCCAGCAGCGGCACGCCCGCGATCGCGGCCAGTTCATCGGCCCGCAGTCCGCCCGGCGCCGGACCCCGCACCACCAGCCCGATGTTGGGATTGATCGCGGCCAGCACCGGAACGAGCGTCGCGGTCGCCGCACAGGCCCGCACATCACACGGGCTGACCACGACAACGAGATCGGCTGCGTCCAAAGCAGTTTCAACCGCGTCAGTCATTCGGCGCGCAAGGTCGCACACCACTGTCGCTCCGCCGCGGCGGCCGGCGTCGAGCACGGCTTGCACTGCGCCGCCATCTAATTCGTAACCGCGCCGGGTACCCGACAGCAGACTGATGCCGCGGTGCCGGGGTAACGCATCGCGGACCGCCGACCAGGTCAGCCGGCCTCCTTGCAGCGCCAGGTCAGGCCAGCGCACTCCGGGCGTGGTCTCCGCGCCGACCAGCAGATCGATCCCGCCGGCCCAGGGATCCAGGTCGACCAGCATCGCATCGTTCGCCGCCTGCGCCAGCGCGGCCGCGAAGAGCGAGGCACCCGCACCGCCGCATCCGCCGATCACCGCCACCACCGCGCCGCGGGCACCGTCGTCGCGAGCTGATTCAGCGGCCTCGGCGAGCGCGCGGACCAGATCGTGTTCCTGCGCAGGCAATCTCAGCACATGGCCGGCACCTACATCGATGGCCGCGGCCCAGGTTGCCGGCGGTGGATCGTCGCCGCTCGCCACGATCACGTGCGCGCGGCGGGGCAGACCGGTGCAGTGCGCAGCCCAGCGCGGCCGCCTCGTCGAGCACGACCGCCGCTGCCGCCGACCACGCTTTCCTGCTCACCGGTAAGGCACTGGCGGCGTGGACAACTCGCACACCGACCGCTGCCGCAACCCGATCCAGTTCGTCGCGCAACGTGGGATCGGCTAGCACGGCCAGGACTCCGCGCGCATCGGTGATCGGCATCGGCCCACCGTGCCGCGACGGGTCTCGCACCGCCAGTCGCGACAGGAGTATTTGTGGACAACGTCGCGGCTGTGGACAATTCGCAGCGGACGGTCGGGCTAAGAATTTGCCCGACAAAAGGGACGACCCCCGCCAGGGGGGGAGGAGGCGAGGGTCGTCGTGAATCAGCCCCGGGGGGTCGGGCTGATACACCCTCGGCTAAGCCGAGTGATGCTTACTATACACATGAGAGTGTTACGCAGCGCAAGGGTTGCTGGCCAGAAATAAGTAACGCCTTTAAGTAGCTGAACCATCGGTCTGAAAACCGTCGCGATCGTCAAAACAACGTCTGACCAGCACTTTTACCGACAGCGTCGCGATTTGTCGGCGCACCGCCCTATGCTGGGGCGGTGACCGTCTCCGACTCGGCCGCTGACCAGCAAACTTCGTCGACGCCCACCGGTCCTACTGCGCGCACGGCCGCCTTCTTCGATCTCGACAAGACGATCATCGCCAAATCCAGCACGCTGGCGTTCAGCAAACCCTTTTTCGCGCAGGGTCTGATCAATCGTCGGGCCGTCCTCAAGTCGAGCTACGCCCAGTTCTTGTTCCTGCTCTCCGGCGCCGACCACGACCAGATGGATCGGATGCGCATTCATCTGACCAACATGTGCACCGGGTGGGACGTCGAGCAGATCAGGACGATCGTCAACGAGACCTTGCACGACATCGTCACGCCGCTGGTGTTCGCCGAGGCCGCCGACCTGATCGCCAGCCACAAACTGTGCGGCCGCGACGTCGTGGTGGTGTCGGCATCCGGCGAGGAACTGGTGGCGCCGATCGCGCGCGCACTGGGAGCCACTCACGCGATGGCGACCCGGATGGTCGTCGAGGACGGCAAGTACACCGGCGAGATCGGGTTCTACTGTTTCGGCGAAGGCAAGGTGCAGGCCATTCGCGAGTTGGCCGCGCGCGAGGGCTACCCGCTCGAGCACTGCTACGCCTACTCCGACTCGATCACCGACATGCCGATGCTCGAGGTCGTCGGTCATCCGAGCGTGGTCAATCCCGACCGCGCGCTGCGCCGCGAAGCCACCGCCCGCGACTGGCCGGTGCTGGCGTTTTCCCGGCCGGTGTCGCTGCGCGACCGCATTCCGGCGCCCTCTGGAGCAGCCGTCGCTACCACCGCCGCGGTGGGAATCAGCGCCCTGGCTGCCGGCGCGCTGACCTACTCGCTGCTGCGCCGGCTGTCGCTGTAGCACGCCCCAGCAAACTTTCGTTATCACGGGCCGGCATCGCTTTGGCGATTTCATGACATTTGGCTCTTGATGTGACCGGGGTCACGGAGTACAAAGGATCTACGGAAGTCCGGTACGGCCAAGATCGATCCGGAAGAGAAGGGCCGATCTCCCGAACGGGGCAACCGAGCACGGTTCCCGGCACCCACGCGAAGTCATAGCCGCGATAATGGCAAAAGTGTTGCGGGCCTGCGTAATTGCGAAGAGTGAACGGCGTCGACGGCCCTTTGGGTGGGGCTGCAACCGGAAGCGTCGCAAGATCGCCGAGGCCACCCCACGCAGCCCACAGATGCACGCTTGGTAACCGAGATCCGTGCTAGCGGGCGGCGAGCCGAATCCTTCGGTACGCCGCCCGCTTTATCAATTCTGGTGCCCGTGATCGCCCTGCTCGGTCAGCGTTTCAGCAATCGCCAGCGCCTCCTGCGCGCCGGTGCGCATGGCGCGGCAGGACAACACCAGCCAGGCGGCCATGCCCTCGGGCGTTCCGGCCGCGAACCCGGCCATCGCCTCGCGGTAGTCGGCCGCGCGACGCATCCAGCCGACCTCCGGCACCCCCAGCCCGTGCGGGTCGAGCCCGGTGGCGATGGTGACCAACCGCGACACCGCGCGCGCCACCACTCCGTCCGCGGTGCCGAACGGCGCCAGCGTCAGCAGCTCACCGTGCGCGACGGCAGCGATCACCGGGGCCGGCGCCTTGGTACCGCCGGAGACGATCTGGGCGAGCAGCTCCAGACGCGGTCCGACGTCGGGTTCGGAGCGCGGCCGGCCCAGCCGACTCTCGTCGACGCGGTCGGCCGCTGCCAGCATGTGCAACCGGGCCAGCGCCTGCAACGGCGCGCGCTGCCACACCCCGACCAGGTTGGTCTCGCCGCCCTCCAGCGCCTGCGCGACGCGCAGTGCCCCGGCGAAGACCGGGTCGCTGATGGCGGATACGTCGAGCTGATCGTCGAGTTTGCGACCGCCGCCGTCCAGCACCGCCGACGCTCTGGCCGACCGCAGTGCGGCCTCGGCGGCGGTCACCGGCCAGCGCCGCAGGTTGGCGCGGTGGCGGTGCGCCCGGCCGAGCGCCTCACGCGCTTGTTCGCTGGCGGCAGCGACACCGGGCAGCTCCATCAGCGGAGCAAGCGGATCAGGGTCATCGGAGCGTCACGGCTTGTCAGGATAGCCAGCGCCCGCACCAGGAACCGCGGCCAGGAGCTGCCGGGTGTACTCGTGCTGCGGCCGGGTGAACACATCCTCGGTGGCCGCGTGTTCGACCACCCGGCCCGCCTGCATCACCATCACCTCGTCGGCGATCTGCCGGATCACCGCCAGGTCGTGGCTGATGAACAGATACGTCAGACCCAGCGCCGCCTGCAGCTCGGCAAGCAGTTCCAGGATCTGCGCCTGCACCAGGACGTCGAGTGCCGAGACGGCCTCGTCGCAGACCACCACCTCGGGCCGCAGCGCCAGCGCCCGCGCGATCGCCACCCGCTGGCGCTGTCCCCCGGACAACTCGCGCGGGCGCCGGTTCAGCAGCGACGACGGCAGCGCGACCTGATCGGCCAGTTCACGGACGCTCTGCTGGCGTTGACGGCGATCGCCGATCCGATGGATCCGCAGTGGCTCCTCGATGATCTGCGACACCGAGTACATCGGATCCAAACTGCCGTAAGGGTTCTGGAACACCGGCTGGATTTTGCGACGAAACGCCAGTGTCTCCCGCCGGCCCATCGATGCAGCGTCGGACACCTCGACTCCGTCGAAAACCACTGTGCCCGAGCTTGGTTGCAGCAGGCCGAGCACCATTCGGGCCAAGGTGGATTTCCCGGATCCGGATTCGCCGGCGACCGCCAACGTGGTACCGCGGCGCAGCCGGAACGAGACATCGTCGACGGCGCGCACCTCGGACGTGCGCCACGGCACACCTCCGCGACGACCGGTAGATCTTGGTCAGCCCGGAGGCGACGATCACGTCCGCCGAGTCTTCGGGCGCGACCCGGCGTGCGGTGGGAGCAGCACGTAGCGAGGGCGCCGCCGCGACCAGACGTTGTGTATAGGGATGCTGTGGTTCGTGCAGAATCGTTTGTGCCGCGCCGGTTTCCACCACCTGGCCCTGGTTCATCACGATCAGCTGTGCGGCCCGTTCGGCGGCCAGCGCCAGGTCGTGGGTGATCAGCAGCACTGCGGTACCCAGTTCACCGGCAAGCTGCTGAAGATGATCGAGGACGCGGCGCTGCACGGTGACGTCCAGGGCCGACGTCGGCTCGTCGGCGATCAGCAGCCGCGGACGGCCGGCCAGCCCGATGGCGATCAGCGCGCGTTGACACATTCCGCCGGACAACTGATGCGGATACTGCCGGGCCCGCAAGCCCGGCTCCGGCAGACCGGCGTCGGCGAGCAGCTGGACCGCTCGGCGGTCGATATTGTTTGCGCGCAACGCTTCTCGTACTTGAAAGCCGATCCGCCACACCGGGTTCAGGTTGGTCATCGGATCCTGTGGCACGTAGCCGATCCCACTGCCCCGGATGGCCCGGAATTGCCGCCGGGTGGCAACGGTGAGGTCGACTCCATCGAACTCGATGCGGCCTGCGGTGATGCGCCCGCCGGGCGGAAGCAGCCCGAGAATCGCCGCGGCCGTGGTGGACTTCCCCGACCCCGACTCGCCGACGATCGCCACGGTCTGCCCCGCGCGCACCTCGAGATCCACGCCCCGCACCGCCGGATCGCCGCCGCCGAAGCGGACTTCGAGTCCGGCGACGCTCAGCAGTGGCACATCGGCTGTATTCACGGGCGCCATGCCCGCGACGACGGATCCAGGGCGTCCCGCAGCACGTCGCCCATGATCATGAACGCCAGCACGGTGATCGCCAGCGCGCCAGCGGGATAGAACAGAATCGGCGAGCCGGCGCGCAGCCGAATCTGGTCGACATTGATGTCACCGCCCCACGACACGACCGACGGCGGCAACCCGACCCCGAGATACGACAGCGTGGCCTCGGTGACGATGAACAATCCGAGCGCGATCGTGGACACCGCGATCACCGGGCCGATCGCGTTGGGCAGCACATGCCGTAGCAGGATGCCGAACCTGTTCAGCCCGAGAGCTTTCGCGGCCAGCACGTAATCGCTGCCGCGGACCGCGAGCACAGCGCCACGGGTTATCCGGGCGATCTGCGGCCAGCCGAACAGCGCGAGGATCGCGATCACCGTCCACACCGTGCGGTGATGCATCACCTGCATCAGCACAATTGCGGCCAGCAGCAACGGGATAGCGAAGAACACGTCGGCGATACGGGAGACGATCGCATCGAGCCAGCCACCGTAGAAACCGGCCAGCGCCCCCAGCGCGCCCCCGATCGACGAACACCAGCAAGGTGGCGCCGAGGCCGACCGTGATCGAGGCGCGCGCCCCGTAGATGGTGCGGGCGTAGATGTCATGGCCCTGCAGATCGGTGCCGAACCAATGCGCCGCTGACGGCCCGAGCAGGCTCTGGTCCGGGTTGGCGTAGCCGGGATCGGCTGCGGTGAACAATGACGGGAACACGGCGACAACGACGACGAGGCCGATCAGCACCGCGCTGACGACGAACTGCGGACGGCGGCGCAGCGCGCGCCAGGTGTCACGCCAAAACCCGCTTTCACCAAGCATTTCAGCCATAGCGGATCCTCGGGTCCAACGCCGCGTACAGCAGGTCCACGGCCAGGTTGGTGACGAGGTAGACGACGACAAGCACCGTCACGATCGACACCACGGTCGGCGCCTCTTGACGGGTGACGGCCTGGTAGAGCACGCCACCGACACCGTGGATGTTGAAGATGCCTTCGGTGACGATCGCTCCGCCCATCAGCGCGCCGAGGTCAGCGCCGAGGAAGGTCACCACCGGGATCAGCGAATTGCGCAGGATGTGCACGACGACCACACGCTGCCGCGACAATCCTTTCGCTGTCGCGGTTCGCACATAGTCGGCATGCGCGTTGTCGGCGACCGCAGACCGGGTCAGCCGCACCACGTACGCGAATGACACTGCGCCCAGCACGATTCCGGGGAGCAGCAGCCGGGCGAAGGTCGGCTGGTCGCCCACCGTCACAGCGGCCAGACCCAGCCGGACTCCGAACACGAATTGCGCCAGGAAACCCAGCACGAAGATCGGCACCGCGATGATGACCAGGCTGACGATCAGGACGCCGCCATCGAAAATTCCGCCCTGGCGCAGCCCGGCAATCACCCCGAATCCGATGCCGAACACCGCCTCCACCGTGAGCGCCACCAGAGCCAACCTGAAAGTGACCGGAAATGCCTGCGCCAGAACGGTACTCACCGGTAGACCGGAGTAGGCGTGGCCGAGGTCGCCGTGCAGGACGCCACCGAGGTAGTGCAGATACTGCAACCAGAACGGGTCGTCGAGGTGGTACTGCGCACGCAATTGGGCGGCCACCGCCGGACTCAGCGGACGATCGCCGCCCAGCGCCGCGATCGGGTCGCCCGGCAGCAGGAACACCATGCCGTAGATCAGCAAGGTGGCACCCAGGAATACCGGGACCATGGCCGCGACGCGTCGGGCGATGTACCACCCCATGTCAGGCCTTCACGATGCGTTCGTAGTCAGGCAGCCCGTTCCAGGTCAGCGCCACATGGCCGACCGCGGCAGAGTGACCTGCGACCGCGACGGTGTACCACAACGGCACGACAGGCATGTCCTGCAACAGGATTCGCTGGGCGTCATTGGCCAGCGTGAAGGATTGCGGCAAGTCGGGGGCGGCCTCGGCGGCGGCGATCGCGGCGTCGAACCGCGGGTTGGAGTAGCCGACGTCGTTGGCGCCCGCACGGCTGACGAACAACGGCTCCAGGAATTCCAGCATCGACGGGAAGTCGCCCTGCCACCCGGCGCGGAACGCGGTGCTGATCGTGTGGCTGGTGATCTGGGTCCGGAAGCCGGCGAAGGTGGGCTGTGGCGCGCCGACGGCGTCGATGCCAAGCGTGTTCTTGATGCTATTGGCCACCGCATCCACCCACTCCTGATGTGAACCGTCGGCGTTGTAGGAAATCGCATATCGGCCAGACCATTTCGAGATGGCATCGGCCTGCGACCACAGCGCCCGCGCACGGTCCGGGTTGAAGTTCAGCGCATCGTTGCCGTCGATACCGGGGTTGAAGCCGGGCAGCGAGCTGGCCGTGAACTCGCGGGCCGGCGTGCGCGCGCCGGAGAAGATCTTGCGGCAGATCTGGTCCCGGTTGACCGCCGCGGAGAGGGCGAGGCGGCGCAGTCGGCCCTCCTCGCCGGAGAAGTGCGGCAGTCGTAGCGGCGTGTCCAGGCTCTGGTTGGCCGCGGCGGGTGCGGTCACCGCTCGGTCGCCGAGGTCGCGGCGGTAGACGGGCAGCACGCTGGGCGGAATGGTGTCCAGCACATCGAGATTGCTCGACAGCAGGTCGGCGTAGGCGGTGTCGAGGTTGGCGTAGAAGACGAACCGCAGGCCTTTGTTCTGCGGCATCCGGTTGCCGTGGTAGCCGGGGTTGGTCACCAGGTCGAGCTTGACGTTGTGCTGCCAGGCCGGGTTGCCCGGCTGATCGGCAAGTCGGTATGGGCCGTTGCCGATCGGATGCTGCCCGAACGCCGCCATGTCTTTCAGCGCGGCGTCGGGCAGCGGGTAAAACGGCGAAAACCCAAGCCGCAGGGTGAAATCGATCGTCGGTCCCTTGAGCCGCACGGTGAATTCGTGATCGTCAACCACCTGCAGCCCCGACATCGTGGTCGCGGTCGGCTTCGCCGCGGCCACCTCGTCGAAGCCGGCGATCGGGGCGAAGAAGCTCTGCTGCAGTTGAGCATTGGCGGCCAGGGCACCGTAGTTCCAGGCGTCGACGAAGGAGTGCGCGGTGACCGGCGAGCCGTCGCTGAACACCCAACCCGGTTTCAGGGTGATCCGGTAGTTGATGTCGTCGGTGGTCTCTATCGACGCTCGCGACTTCCAGCGTGGGTGCGCCGTTGGCGTCATAGGACATCAGGCCGGCGAACAGCCGGTCGACGATCCGGCCGCCGTTGGAGTCGTTGGTGTTCGTCGGGATCAGCGGGTTCTGCGGCTCGCCCGCATTGACGATCACCACGTCGGTGCGGACGTTGCCCACGCCGCAGCCGGTCAGCGATGCGGCGGCGAGCATTGCGGTCGCCGCAAGGATGCGAAACCGATGCAAGCCGTCCTCCTCCGATCCGCAATAGAATTCGAAGATGGCCATCACCGAACTCGCCGAGGGTACCGACGCGGAGCACCTCGGGGAATTGATCGGCTTTTTCGGCTTTCCCGTTGCAGGATTGATTTTGTTGATCGTCGGTCTTGTGCGCCGCTCCCAAAGCAGACGACAGCCCGGAATCCAGAGCCCGATGGGCCCACCGCCGGATCACCAGCCGTATAGCTACCCTCCGCCGAGTGGTCCGGTCGCAGGCTATCCGCACTTCCCGGGCGCCGCCGTACCCGCCGCCTTATCCCGCCCTACCCGCGCCGCGTCCGGAGTCGGCTCATCGGGCACGGCGCTGATCGTGACGGGGTCGATCCTGTTGGCGGTGAGTGTGCTCGGATTCATCGGCCGACTCGGCGAGGTGTCCTCAGAATCCGCAGCGCTCAGCGCGCGTCGGGCAGTGCCTCAGCCAATCCGATTTTCAGAACAACGATCTGACCGCGACGCCGCGTGACTGCGCAAAACCGGACTCGTTGTTCGAAGTCGCCGCGAAGGGCGACGGTTCGGCGAATTGTCCCGACGGGAAACTCGAGGATTCCAAGTACGCGTTCTTACGCAAGGGCACCACCACCCTGTGCTTGATGCTCAACTTCAAGCAGGATCAGTGCTACACCGCGACCGGCACGGCGGACAACCCGTCCTTCGCTGCGGCCACCTGTGCCGCCGCGGGCCCGCGGATCAAGGTCGTCAAACGCGACGACGAAAGCTCGGATGTCACGAGGTGTCCGGCGGGAACGCAGCGCGGTCTCGTACCCAAGTCCGGCGCGGCTGTACTGCCTACAGCGCCTCGAGAATTAACCCAACCTGATTAGGCTCGTGCGCGTGACCGAGACGCACACCAAGGCACCGTCGTCGTATCCACCCTCGAAAGAGTTCGCCGCGCAGGCCAACGCGCGCGATGACCTGTATCAACAGGCCGAGCAGGACCGACTGGCATTCTGGGCTGAGCAGGCCAACCGACTGTCTTGGGCCACACCGTTTTCCGAGGTGCTGGACTGGTCGGCACGTCCGTTTGCCAAATGGTTCACTGACGGCAAACTCAATGTCACCTACAACTGCGTGGACCGCCACGTCGAAGCCGGCAACGGCGACCGGGTCGCCATCCACTGGGAGGGTGAGCGGATCGGTGAAGACCGCACCCTGACCTACAGCGATCTTCAGGCCGAGGTGAGCAAAGCCGCCAACGCGCTCGACGGGTCTGGGGCTGGTCGCCGGGCGACCGCGTCGCGATCTACCTGCCGATGATCCCCGAAGCCATCGTCGCGATGCTGGCCTGCGCGCGACTGGGCGTGCTGCACAGCGTGGTCTTCGCCGGCTTCACCGCCACCGCACTCGGCGCCCGCATCGATGACGCCAAGGCCAAGCTCTTGATCACCGCCGACGGGCAGTTCCGCCGCGGCAAGCCCGCGCCGCTGAAGGAAGCGGCCGACGAGGCCGTCGCCGACGCCGACACGATCGAACACGTCCTGGTGGTTCGGCGCACCGGCGTCGACATCGCCTGGACCGAAGGCCGCGACGTGTGGTGGCACGACGTCGTCGACTCGGCATCACCCGAGCACCAGGCCGAGGCGTTCGACGCCGAGCACCCGCTGTTCCTGCTGTACACCTCGGGCACCACCGGTAAGCCCAAGGGCATCGTGCACACCAGCGGCGGCTACCTGACCCAGGCGTCCTACACCCACTACAACGTCTTCGACATCAAGCCCGAGACCGACGTGTTCTGGTGCACCGCCGACATCGGCTGGGTGACCGGCCACACCTACGGCGTCTACGGGCCGCTGTCCAACGGCGTCACCCAGATCATCTACGAGGGAACGCCGGACACCCCCGACCAGCACCGGCATTTCCAGATCATCGAAAAGTACGGCGTGACAATCTATTACACCGCGCCGACGATGATCCGGACGTTCATGAAGTGGGGTCGCGATATCCCGGACGCCCACGACCTGTCCAGCCTGCGGCTGCTGGGCACGGTCGGTGAGCCGATCAACCCGGAGGCCTGGCGCTGGTACCGCAAGGTCATCGGCGCCGACAGCATCCCGATCGTGGACACCTGGTGGCAGACCGAGACCGGTGCGGCGATGATCTCTCCGCTGCCCGGCGTCGCGGCGGCCAAACCGGGTTCGGCGATGACGCCATTGCCCGGCATCTCGGCGAAGATCGTCGACGACGACGGCAATCAGCTCGCCCCGCCGTCGTCCGACGAAGGGGAGCACACCAGCGGATACCTCGTGCTCGATCAGCCCTGGCCGTCGATGCTGCGCGGTATCTGGGGTGACGATGACCGCTTCCGCGAGACGTACTGGTCGAAGTTCGCCGAGCAGGGTTGGTACTTCGCCGGCGACGGAGCCCGTTACGACACCGACGGCGCGATCTGGATCCTGGGCCGCATCGACGACGTGATGAACGTGTCGGGGCACCGCATCTCCACCGCGGAGGTGGAGTCGGCGCTGGTCGGCCACTCCGGGGTGGCCGAGGCCGCGGTGGTCGGGGCCACCGACGAGACCACCGGCCAGGCGATCTGCGCCTTCGTCGTGCTGCAGGCCGACCACGCCGAGACGACCGGCGCGGAGATCATCGACGAGTTGCGCGCCGAGGTGGCGCGGGTGATCTCACCGATCGCGCGGCCGCGCGAACTGCACGTGGTGCCCGAGTTGCCGAAGACCCGCAGCGGCAAGATCATGCGGCGGCTGCTGCGCGACATCGCCGAGAAGCGCGACCTCGGCGACACCTCGACGCTGCTCGACCCGGGCGTGTTCGACGCGATTCGCGCCGCCCAGTGACGATGCGGGCCGAAATGGCCCGAGGAGGAACGGGGCGCGTCAGCCCAGTAGTCAGGCGGGAATCGGGACGAACCCGGCGCCGGGACGGTTCTTGGCCGCAAGGTCGGCCAGGTCGGCGTTGATCGACTGCACCACCGCCGGCGTGTGCAGCGGAATGTACTTGGTGACGCAGACCGGCAGGTTGTCGCTGAACGCGCCGTGGATCATCCCGACCAGCTGATCGTTGACCGTCACGGGGGCGCCGGAGTCGCCCGGCTGCCCGCACACCTGCATGAGGATCGTGCCCGGATCCTGACCCGGGCCCCACGTGACACCGCACGAGTTGCCGGTGGTCCGGCCCTGCTTGCACGCGACCTGACCGAACGCCGGATCCGGCCCGATGCCGTTGATCGCGAAGCCGCCGAAGTTGGCTTGCGGCACCACCTTGGCCTTGTCGAATTGAATGACCGCGTAGTCGAGGCCGTCGTTGCCGGACACCATGGTTCCCACGTTGCCGCGGTTCTTGGCGTCCTCGACGGCGACCACCGCGCCCGGGCCGCCGCAGTGCGCCGAGGTGAAGCCGATCAGGTCGCCCTTGGGATTGGTGCCGATGGTGGTCAGCGTGCACAGGGCGTCGTTGTTGACGATGATGCCCGCTCCGCCGCCGAGCGGAATCCGATCGTCGGCTCGCGCGGGGGCGTCGTGCAGACCGAGCAGGCTGCCCGCCACGATCACGACCGCCGTCCCCCTGAGCAGCGGACGGCTCGTGATCTGCAACGTGGTTCTCCCGTCGGCAAAAAGCAGGCACGCCAGAAATGGCGGCGCCAGTCTAGCGTGATCAGTGCCCGACGGCGCCCATCCTCAAACTGTCCAGTCTCAACGGCCTTGCCTCGTCTGGCGCCGGACTGCATGGCAACATGAACCGCGACGACCGCGCGTCCTATGACGATGCGCCGGACAACCAGAGCCAGCTCGGGAGGACCGTCTGTGAGCAAGTCAGACCGAAAGAACGGAAACCAGCGCGCTGATGGCGTTCCCAGCACGCTGACCAGCATCCCGCTGACCGATCCGCACGCGCTGTCCGCCGAGCCGTCGATCGGCGAGCTGGTCAAAGATGCCACCTCGCAGATGTCGACGCTGGTGCGCGCGGAGGTCGAACTGGCCCGCGCCGAGATCACCCGCGATGTCAAGAAGGGTCTGACCGGCAGCGTCTTCTTCATCGCCGCCCTGGTGGTGCTGTTCTACTCGACGTTCTTTTTCTTCTTCTTTCTGGCCGAGTTGCTCGACACCTGGTTGTGGCGCTGGGCGGCGTTCCTGATCGTTTTCGGGATCATGGTGGTGGTGACCGGCGCCCTGGCGCTGTTCGGTTTCCTGAAGGTCCGGCGTATCCGCGGCCCGCAGCAGACCATCGAATCGGTCAAGGAGACCCGGTCGGCTCTCACGCCGGGCCATGACAAGCCCTCGGCGCCGGCGCTGAATTCGGGCGGGACGCCCACCGATCCCTCGGGTTGGTAGATGGCCCCACCAGATCCGTCGGTAACCCGCATCGACGGTCCATGGCGCCATCTCGATGTGCACGCCAACGGCATCCGGTTCCACGTCGTCGAGGCGACGCCGGACGGTCAGGACACCCCGGCGACCTCGCTGCCGCTGGTCATCATGTTGCACGGCTTCGGCTCGTTCTGGTGGTCGTGGCGCCACCAGCTGCGCGGCCTGACCGGCGCCCGCGTGGTCGCGGTGGATTTGCGCGGCTACGGCGGCAGCGACAAACCGCCCCGCGGGTATGACGGCTGGACGTTGGCCGGCGACACCGCCGGACTGATCCGCGCGCTGGGGCACACGTCGGCGACGCTGGTCGGTCACGCCGACGGCGGCCTGGTCTGCTGGGCCACCTCGGTGCTGCACTCGCGGCAGGTGCGCGCGATCGCGGTGGTCAGCTCGCCGCACCCGGCCGCACTGCGCCGCTCGGCGCTGACCCGCCGCGACCAGAGCCGGGCGCTGCTGCCGTCACTGCTGCGTTACCAGGTGCCGATCTGGCCGGAACGCGCACTGACCCGGCACCACGGCAGCGAACTCGAACATCTGATCCGTAGCCGCGCCGGCGCTAAATGGCTTGCCTCCGAGGACTTTTCCGAGACAATCGGCCACCTGCGTCAGGCCATCCAGATTCGGTCGGCCGCGCATTGCGCACTGGAATACCAGCGCTGGGCGGTGCGCAGTCAGTTGCGCGAAGAGGGTCGACGTTTCATGCGATCGATGAGCCGGCCGTTCGGCATACCGATGCTGCACATCCACGGCGACGCCGATCCCTACGTGCTGGACGATCCGGTCGCACGAACGCAGCGCTACGCGCCGCACGGCCGCTACGTATCAATCGCCGGCGCAGGGCATTACAGCCACGAAGAGAAACCGGACGAAGTCAACGCCCACCTGTCGCGGTTTCTCGACCGGGTTTACCGCTCGCCGCTCAACTGACGCATTCGCCGGTGGGCACCGGTGTGGTGTCGCCGATGTGCGCGAGCTGCCCGGCGACCTCTTTGGCCGTCAGCACGAAACCGGTGTCGTTGTCGTCGACCGCCGCACCGAACACGACGCCGATCACCTGCCCGTCCAGGTCGATCAGTGGTCCACCCGAATTGCCTTGTTCCACATTGGCTCTGACGGTGTAGACCTCGCGGTTGATCGTCGCCTTGCGGTAGATGTCCGGCCCGTTCAGCTCGATGAGTTCGCGGATCCTGGCCGGCGTCGCCATGAATCCGCCACCACCCGGATAACCCATCACGATGCCTTCGGTGCCCGATGTCACCGGAGAGTTGGCGAACGCCAGCGGCCCGGCCGGCAGGTGCGGAACCGACAGGATGGCGATGTCGACGGTCGGGTCGTAGGACACCACGGTGGCGTCGTACGGATTGCCGCTGGCCTCGACGGTGACGTTGTTGGACCCGGCGACCACGTGCGCATTGGTCATCACGCGATCCGGTGAGAGCACAAATCCGCTGCCCTCCAACACTTTCGAGCAGGTCGGTGCGATCGCGCGGATCTTCACCACGCTCGGTTCGGTGTTCGCGACAACGGGATTCTTGGACAGCGCGGAGTCCGGGGCCGCGACCGCCACGACGGGGGTTCGGCTGAACGGCTCCAGCACCTGCGGCAGACCCGAGGTGTCCAGCAGCGCCGACAACCGCTTGGGCACCGTCTTGAGCCATTCCGGCGCATAGTCGTTGACCTCGCCGAGCACCCGCGAACCTCGCACTGCCGCAGCCAAACTGGGCTGACCCGCTGATGACGTCAACGGGGTCGCCAGCAGCCACGCCGCCACCAGCACCACCACCAACTGCACCGCCACACCGACCAGCGAGTCGAAGAACCGGACCGAGTTGCTGTGGATCGCGCCGCGGACCGCGCGGCCCAACACCACACCGGCGACCTCGCCGACGACGACCAGCGCCAGGATCAGGAAAAGCGCGGCGAACAGCTTGGCCCGCGGCGCGGCGACATGCGCGACGAGGTGCGGGGCCAGCAGCACGCCGGCGATCGCGCCGAGCAGCACACCGACGAACGACAGTAGCGAGCCGAGCGCACCCGAACGCCAACCCGAGACCGCCGCGATGAACGCGACTGCCAGCACCGCGATGTCCAACCACTGTGAGGAGCTCATCAGGCATCTTCCTCGTCGCCGACCAGTGCCATCGCTTCGTCCAGCTCGCGAATATCGCTGGCGTCCCAGGGCTTTGCCCAACCAGCGACATCCAGCATCGCGGAAATCACCTGACCGGTGAAACCCCAGACCAGCATCTCGTTCAACAGAAATGCCGGCCCGGCGAAGCGGCGGCTGAAGGTGCGGCGGTACACCATCAGCCGGTTGGCGGGATTGATGAAGGCCCGGACCGGAACCCGGGCCACTATTGCTGTTTCCGCCTGATCCACCACGGCCACCGGCCCCGGATCCGGCGAATACGCCAGCACGGGGACGACGTGAAAACCCGACGGCGCGATGAACGTTCGCTCCATCGTGACCAGTGGATGCAATCTGCCGGTGTCGATGCCGGTCTCTTCGCGCGCCTCGCGCAGCGCGGTGGCCACCGGCCCGTCGTCTCCGGGATCGGATGCGCCGCCGGGGAATGCGGCCTGGCCGGCGTGGTGGCGCAGCGTGCGCGGCCCGCACGATGAGCAGCAGGTCGGCGTCGTCGGGCAGTGAATCCGGTGCGGCGCCGCGCGATTCGTTTGCCGACGGGCCGGAGAACAGCACCAGCACCGCCGCGTCGCGGCCCTTGTTGCCCGCCAACTTCTTCGACGCGGTCACCATGGCCAGCACGTCGGCGGGCAGCCGTCGCTTGTACGTATCGGGAATTTCGGCGATGTTGTCGACCAACGGTCGCAGCCAGGAGGGGCCGAGTTCGGGCGTCAACAGATCCGTTCCACCCGCGCGATCGAGACGCTGGGGAGTGCCGCCTCCGCTCACCGGCGCCCCCTTCGTGCATCCAGCTGCCCGACCGCATCCGCAATCTCGTCCGCAGTCGCGAAAGCGCGGGGCAGCGTCTCCGCAACGCTACCGTTCGAGTCCAGCACGACCGTCGCGGGCATCACGTTGGGCACGTGCAACGCCGCCGCCACCCGACGTCCGCCGTCCTGCAGCGTCGGCAGCCGGACCCCGAGTTCGGCCAGTCGCAGCAGGGCCGCCGTCTCGTTCTCGTCCTGGTGCACGGTCACCACGATCACGTCGGGGCCGACCCGTCGCTGATACTCCGCCATCGCGGGGAGTTCAGCCGCGCACGGGGCGCACCAATACGCCCACATGTTGAGCACGACGCGATGCCCGGCCAGTGCCGGCCCGACGTCGACGGCCGAGCCGTCGGCCGCGCATTCGACTGTCACGCCACGCAGCGCCACCGGGCCCGGCTGCCCGCTCGGACGTGGACACGGCGCGAGGTCGGCCCGCTGTCGCGGCCCGGCCAGCGCCGCCGCGGTGTCGGCGTCGCGGTGTTCGCGGACCGGGGCCGGACGCCGGCGGCTCGGTCGCGAGGGATGGGACGCATCGCGCAGTGCCACCACCAGGGCCGGCGATCAACGCCGCGACCACCACCAGCACCGCGAGGGTCCAGCGGGCGGTTCGAGTGTTGAGCGTGATCAATGGAGCGGCGCCGTTGCTAGAGCCCGGCCATCGCCAGGAGGTGTTCGGCCTCCGGGCCGGTGACCAGCGCGGCGGCGATCTCCGGCTCGGTGGGCCCGGTGCCGATACGACGGACAGTCCTTGGCCAGCACGCACACCCCGCAGGCCGGCTTGCGGGCATGGCAGACCCGGCGACCGTGAAAGATCACCCGGTGGCTGAGCAGCGTCCACTCCTTGCGTTCGATGAGTTCGCCGATCGCGCGCTCGACCTTGACCGGGTCTTCCTCGGCCGTCCAGTGCCACCGCCGCACCAGGCGGCCGAAATGGGTGTCGACGGTAATTCCGGGGACGTCGAACGCGTTGCCCAAGATCGACGTTGGCGGTCTTGCGACCCACACCGGGCAGCGTCACGAGCTCTTCCATGGTGCTCGGAAGTTCGCCGTCGAAGCGCTCGATCAAGGCTTGACCGAGGCCAATCAACGACGTCGCTTTATTGTGAAAAAAACCGGTCGGGCGAATAAGTGCTTCGAGTTCTTCGCGGTCGGCCTGCGCATAGTCCACCGCGGTCCGGTAACGGACGAACAGCGCGGGGGTGGTGAGATTCACCCGCTTGTCCGTGCTCTGCGCCGACAGGATCGTTGCCACCGCCAGCTCCAGCGGCGTGGTGAAATCCAGCTCGCAGTGCGCGTCGGGAAACGCTTGCGCCAGTTTACGATTCATCCGTGCGCGCCCGACGCACCAAGCCGGTTCGGGTCTCCGATGCGAAGCGGCGGGCAACGGCCGCGACGGGGCCGATTGAGCCTTTGGCGCCCTTGGCGGTGGCACGAGAAGGTTTGCCCATTGTCACCTCGACAGAGTACTAATTCGTGATCCCGCTGAGACCTTAGCCGTGTTTACTTGCTGCTTGTGTCCTGGTTGCTAGTTGCATTCACCCCGGGGTTGCTAATGCTGGCAACTTTCGGGCTTGCACGGCTTGAAGCGGGCTTGGAGAAAGACACAGTTACCGCAACTGATGTCGCTGAATTTCTCAAGCAGGCCGAGCCGATAGATGTGCGCACATTGGCCCGGGAAGGAATGCCCGAGGCGCTGGACTGTATGCACCGCCGGATCGGCCACGGCACCGACGAGGCGCCCTACCTACCCAACCGCGACGAGCCGCCCACCGATCCATTGCTGGTGGCCGCCATTGTCTCGGCCGCAAATCAGACCGGCCTTTCCGGACAGCGGCATCAGCATTCGCCATCGAATCGGCAATTTGGGCCGCGTCAGCATGCCAATCGTGTGTAGCGTTGGCACGTCGAGTCGAAGACTTACCTCCTAGACTCATCACGCCAGACTCTCAGAGACTGGCGCGCAGCTGTGCCTACCGGAGTCATTTGAATAGCAAAAGGGGCAACGTGGACGAGATCCTGGCGAGGGCCGGAATCTTCCAGGGGGTTGAACCGAGCGCCGTCGCCGCGCTGACCAAGCAACTGCAGCCCGTCGACTTCCCGCGCGGACACACAGTTTTCGCGGAGGGCGAGCCGGGTGATCGGCTCTACATCATCATTTCCGGCAAGGTCAAGATCGGCCGCCGTTCACCGGACGGCAGGGAAAACCTGCTGACCATCATGGGCCCGTCCGACATGTTCGGTGAGCTGTCGATCTTCGACCCCGGCCCGCGGACCTCGAGCGCGACGACGATCACCGAGGTGCGGGCGGTGTCGATGGACCGCGACGCGTTGCGGGCCTGGATCGCCGATCGCCCCGAGATCGCCGAGCAGTTGCTGCGCGTGCTGGCCCGCCGGCTGCGCCGCACCAACAACAACCTCGCCGACCTCATCTTCACCGACGTGCCTGGTCGGGTCGCCAAGCAGCTGCTGCAGCTCGCGCAGCGCTTCGGTACCCAAGAGGGCGGCGCGATGCGGGTGACGCACGACCTGACTCAGGAAGAGATCGCCCAGTTGGTCGGGGCCTCCCGCGAAACGGTGAACAAGGCGCTGGCCGACTTCGCCCATCGCGGCTGGATTCGCCTGGAGGGCAAGAGCGTGCTGATCTCGGACTCCGAACGGCTGGCCGCCGAGCGAGGTAAGCGCGCGCGAGCGCGGGCGCAACCGAGCGAGTACCAGCCCCGCGCGCTAGCGACGCAGATAGTCCAGCTGGGCCTGCACCGACCATTCGGCGACGTCCCACAGCTCTTCGTCGACGTCGACATAGACGTGCTCGACGACCTGACGCGTGGTGGCGTCATCGCCGAGTGTGCGCAACGCTGAGCGGATCTGATCGAGCCGCTGTTCGCGGTGGGCCAGATATCCCTGCGCGACCGCTTCGATGTTGGCCAGGTCGGGGCCGTGACCGGGCAGCACGGTTCGCCCGCCGAGCCCGCGCAGTCGTTGCAGCGAATCCAGATAGTCGGCCAGGCTGCCGTCTTCGTTGTCGATGACCGTCGTTCCACGGCCCAGCACGGTGTCGGCAGTCAGCACCGCGTCGTCGAGAACGAAGGACAGCGAATCGGCGGTGTGGCCGGGTGTCGCCCAGACCGTGATCCGCACGCCCGCGGCGTCGATCACCTCGCCGTCGATGAGTTCGCCGGACAGGCCGCGCAGAAATCCGCTGCCCGCCGAGCGCACCGGCGCACCGGTCAGATCGACCAGCTTGTCGATGGCGTCGGTGTGGTCGCCGTGCCGGTGGCTGATCAGCACCAGAGCGATGCGGCCCACGCCGGCGACGGCGGCGATGTGCTCGTCGTCGTCGGGTCCGGGATCGACGATGACGACCTCGTCGCTGCCGGGGCCGCGCAGCACCCAGGTGTTGGTGCCCTCCAGCGTCATCTTGCCCGGGTTGTTGGCCAGCAGCACCGAGGCGGTGTCGGTGACCGGACGCAGCCGGCCGTAAGCCGGATGCGACGTAGCTGGCTCAGCGGCACCCGGTCATTGGCCGCTAACCGACCTCGACCACCAGCTCAACCTCGACCGGGGCATCCAACGGCAGTTCCGCGACGCCGACCGCCGAGCGGGCATGCACGCCGGCATCGCCGAACACGTCGGCGAGCAGATCCGATGCGCCGTTGACCACGCCTGGCTGGCCGTTGAATCCGGCTGCGGAGGCGACGAATCCGACCACCTTGACCACCTTGGTCACCGAGTCGATGCCGACCAGCGAGTCGATGGCCGCCAGCGCGTTGAGCGCGCAGATCCGGGCGAGTTCCTTGCCGTGCTCGGGCGCGACCTCGACGCCGACCTTGCCCGACTGCACCAACTTGCCGTCCTGCATCGGCAGCTGGCCGGAGGTGTAGACCAGGTTGCCGCTGCGGACGACCGGGACGTAGGAGCCCAACGGCTGCACGACGACCGGCAACTCGATGCCGAGCTCTGCCAGCCGCGCCTTGGCAGATCCAGCGGTCACTTCGGGCGTTTCAGATATGCGACGTGCTGCTCGCCGGTGGGGCCGGGAAGCACGGAGACCAGCTCCCACCCGTCGGCGCCCCACTGGTCGAGGATCTGCTTGGTGGCGTGGGTCAACAGCGGGACTGTTGCGTATTCCCAGGTTGTGGGTTGGCTCATATCCCGAGCTTATCGGCAGGCCGATCGACGTCCGGTGGTTAGCATGCAGGGGTGGGGACCACATCGAGCGGCGGCAGCAACGTCGGCTGGCCATCGCGATTGTCAAAGGCTCGTCTGCATTTCGTCACCGGCAAAGGCGGCACCGGCAAATCGACGGTTGCCGCGGCGCTGGCGCTGACCCTCGCCTCCGGTGGACGCAAGGTGTTGCTCGTCGAAGTCGAAGGGCGCCAAGGCATTGCGCAACTCTTCGATGTGCCGCCGCTGCCTTACAAGGAGCTCAAGATCGCCAGCGCCGAGCGCGGCGGTCAGGTGAACGCGCTGGCGATCGACATCGAGGCCGCGTTCCTGGAATACCTCGACATGTTCTACAACCTCGGGATCGCCGGTAAGGCGATGCGTCGGGTCGGAGCGATCGAGTTCGCGACGACGATCGCGCCGGGCCTGCGTGACGTCCTGCTCACCGGCAAGATCAAGGAGGCGGTGATCCGCGTCGAGAAAGGGGCCAAGACCCCGGTCTACGACGCGATCGTCGTCGACGCGCCGCCGACCGGTCGCATCGCCCGCTTCCTGGACGTCACCCGGGCGGTCTCCGACCTCGCCAAGGGCGGCCCGGTCTTCTCGCAGGCCGAAGGTGTGGTGAAGATCCTGCACTCGGACCAGACGGCCATCCACCTGGTCACCTTGCTGGAGGCGTTGCCGATGCAGGAGACCAAAGAGGCCATCGACGAGCTCGCAAGAGCTGGGCTTGCCGATCGGGTCGGTGATCGTCAACCGCAACATCCCGATCTATCTGCAGCCCGACGATCTCACCAAGGCCGCCGACGGTGACGTCGACGCCGAGGCGGTGCGAGCCGGCCTGGCCGCCGCCGGGATCAAGCTCAGCGACGACGATTTCGCCGGCTTGCTGACCGAGACCATCCAGCACGCCACCCGGATCACCGCGCGGGCCTCGACCGCGGAGCAGCTCGACGAGCTGAAGGTGTCGCGGCTGGAGCTGCCGACCATCGCCGACGGCGTCGACCTCGGCAGCCTTTACGAGCTGTCGGAATCGCTTGCACAGCAGGGAGTTCGATGAGTACCACTCCGCCGGTTCTGGATATCGCCGGCATTCTGGCCGACACCGCCAACCGCGTCGTGGTGTGCTGTGGCGCGGGCGGGGTCGGTAAGACCACCACCGCCGCGGCGATGGCGCTGCGCGCCGCGGAGTACGGCCGAACCGTGGTCGTCCTGACCATCGACCCGGCCAAGCGATTGGCACAGGCGCTGGGAATCACCGATCTCGGCAACACGCCACAGCGCGTGCCGCTCGATGCCGAGGTGCCCGGCGAGCTCTACGCGATGATGCTCGACATGCGCCGCACCTTCGACGAGATGGTGGTGCAGTACTCCGGACCCGATCGCGCACAGGCGATTTTGGACAACCAGTTCTACCAAACGGTCGCCACCTCGCTGGCCGGCACGCAGGAGTACATGGCGATGGAGAAACTCGGCCAGTTGCTGGCCGAGGACCGCTGGGATCTGGTGGTGGTGGACACGCCGCCGTCGCGCAACGCACTGGACTTCCTCGACGCACCCAAGCGGCTCGGCAGCTTCATGGACAGCCGGCTGTGGAAGCTGTTGCTGGGACCGGGCCGCGGGATCGGCCGATTGGTCACCGGCGCGGTCGGCCTGGCGATGAAGGCGCTGTCGACCGTCCTCGGCTCGCAGATGCTCTCCGACGCCGCGAGTTTCGTGCAGTCGCTGGACGCGACCTTCGGCGGCTTCCGGGAAAAGGCCGACCGCACCTACTCGTTGCTCAAGCGGCGCGGCACCCAATTCGTCGTGGTGTCGGCCGCGGCACCGGATGCGCTGCGGGAGGCGTCGTTCTTCGTGGACCGGCTGTCGGAAGAGAAGATGCCGCTGGCCGGGCTGATCCTGAACCGGACGCACCCGATGCTGTGTTCGCTGCCGGTCGAGCGTGCCATCGACGGCGCCGAGACCTTCGAGAGCGACGGCGCCAACGCTTTGACCAAGGCCGTCCTGCAGATTCATGCCGATCGCGCGGCGACGTCCAAGCGGGAGATCCGGCTGCTGTCGCGGTTCACCGGCGCGAACCCCCACGTCGCTATCGTCGGGGTCCCGTCGCTACCGTTCGACGTCTCCGATCTGGAGGCGCTGCGGGCGATCGCCGATCAGTTGACCGCGACCGGCTTAGCCTGTCGGTCAGCCGACGCTGCGGTGCTTGCGCTGGGTGCTGAAGAACTCAGCCCAGGACACCACCTCGGGGTGCTGCTTGAGCAGCGCACGCCGCTGACGTTCGGTCATCCCACCCCAGACGCCGAACTCCACACGGTTGTCCAATGCGTCAGCACCGCACTCCAGCATCACTGGGCAGTGCCGGCAGATGACCGCCGCTTTACGTTGCGCAGCCCCCCGCACAAACAGCTCGTCAGGATCAGCGGCCCGGCACAGCGCCTTGGCAACCCAGGTGATTCGCGACTCCGCCTCCACCCCTTGACAGAGCGGCGTTTGTCGGTGTTGCGCTTGTCTTATGCGGCGCGGTCCGTATAGCTGACACCAGCGATTCCCCTTCGCTACTTGCCACGGTGTGGCGCTCACTGCGTGATCCAGAACTCCGATGCGACCTATGCCACACTGCGCTGCTCGGTGTTACCTGTATCTCATTGTCTGGATAAGCTACGTGGTCAGGTACCAATTACGCAACATTCTGGAGACCCTTTTTTGGGACGACCGTGCAGTCCGATCATGAAGGGGCGCCGGGAACCGGCGATCGAGGCGACTAATAGCGGCCTGAGCTGCGACTGAGAGAAACCTGAGGCGTCGCGGCCGGCGAAAAAATTCTCAGCGACCACTCGCGAAGACGTCTGCCGCAGCGCCGCTAGTGTAGTAGCCATGTCGGAGCGCCCCGCGACTGCGGTCACCATCGCCAAGCTCGCCGGTTGTTGCCTGCTCGCCAGCGTCATCGTCGCCGCGCTGCTGTTTCCGGTCGCCGGTGGAATCGGGCTGGTGTCCAACCGCGCTTCCGAGGTCGTCGGCAACGCGTCGGCGCAGCTCCTCGAGGGCGACGTCCCGGCGGTGACCACGATGGTGGACGCGAAGGGCAACACCATCGCGTGGCTCTACTCTCAGCGCCGGTTCGAGGTGCCCAGCGACAAGATCGCCAACACGATGAAGCTGGCCATCGTCTCGATCGAGGACAAGCGCTTCGCCGAGCACAACGGGGTGGACTGGAAGGGCACCCTGACCGGCCTGGCCGGCTACGCCTCCGGTGACGCCGACACCCGTGGTGGCTCGACGCTGGAGCAGCAGTACGTGAAGAACTACCAACTGCTGGTGATCGCACAGACCGACGCCGAGAAGCGCGCGGCCATCGAGACCACACCGGCGCGCAAGCTGCGCGAGATCCGGATGGCGCTCACCCTGGACAAGACCTTCACCAAGCCGGAGATCCTGACCCGCTACCTGAACCTGGTGTCGTTCGGTAACAACGCATTCGGCGTGCAGGACGCGGCGCAGACGTACTTCGGCGTCAACGCCTCGGAGCTGAACTGGCAGCAGGCCGCGTTGCTGGCCGGCATGGTCCAGTCGACCAGCGCGCTCAATCCCTACACCAACCCGGACGGGGCGCTGGCCCGACGAAACCTGGTGCTGGACACCATGATCCAGAACGTCCCCAATGAGGCCGACGCGATCCGCGCCGCCAAGGCCGAGCCGCTGGGGATCTTGCCGCAGCCCAAGGAGTTGCCGCGCGGCTGCATCGCAGCCGGCGATCGCGCCTTCTACTGCGACTACGTGCAGGCCTACCTGTCGCGCGCCGGGATCAACAAGGAACAGCTCGCTCGCGGCGGCTACCTGATCCGCACCAACCTCGACCCCGATGTGCAGGAGCCGGTCAAGCACGCGGTCGACACGCTACGCCAGCCCGACGCTCGAGGGCATCGCCAGCGTCATGAGCGTGATCAGGCCGGGGAAGAACTCGCACAAGGTCGTCGCGATGGCCAGCAACCGCACCTACGGGCTGAACACCGAGGCCGGCGAGACGATGCGGTCGCAACCGTTCTCGCTCGTCGGCGACGGCGCCGGGTCGATCTTCAAGATCTTCACCACGGCCGCCGCGATGCAGATGGGTATGGGGATCAACACCAACCTCGATGTGCCGGCCAGATTCCAGACCAAGGGCATGGGCTACGGCGGCGCCAAGGGCTGCCCGAAGGAAACATGGTGCGTGATCAACGCCGGCAACTACCGCGGATCGATGAACGTCACCGACGCGCTTGCCACCTCGCCCAACACCGCCTTCGCCCGGCTGATCCAACTCGTGGGTGTCCAGCGAACGGTCGACATGGCGGTCAAGCTCGGACTGCGGTCCTATGCCGAACCCGGCAGCGCCCGCAACTACGACCCGGAGAGCAACGAGAGCCTGGCCGACTTCATCAAGCGGCAGAACATCGGCTCGTTCACACTCGGCCCGTTCGAACTCAACGCGCTCGAATTGTCCAATGTCGCAGCGACATTGGCATCCGGCGGCACGTGGTGCCCGCCGAACCCGATCGACAAGCTGATCGACCGCAACGGCAATCAGGTCGCCGTCACCACCGAGGCATGCGACCAGGTTGTGCCCGAAGGGCTGGCCAACACGCTGGCCAACGCGATGAGCAAGGACGCGCTCGGCGGCGGCACCGCGGCCGGATCCGCCGGAGCAGCCGGCTGGAATCTGCCGGTGTCGGGAAAGACCGGCACCACCGAGGCGCACCGGTCGTCGGGCTTCGTCGGCTTCACCAACCAGTACGCGGCGGCCAACTACATCTATGACGACTCCACATCGCCCTCGGACCTGTGCTCGTCGCCGTTGCGGCGTTGCGGCGACGGCAACCTCTACGGCGGTAACGAGCCGGCCCGCACCTGGTTCACCGCGATGAAGCCGATCGCCACTCTTTTCGGCGACGTGAAGATGCCGCCGACCGATCGGGAGTACGTCGAAGGCGGCCCCGGATCCCGGGTGCCCAGCGTCGCGGGTCTCGACGTCGACGCCGCCCGTCAGCGATTGAAGGAGTCCGGCTTCCAGGTCTCCGAGCAACCCGCGTCGGTCAACAGCAGCGCGCGCTACGGCGAGGTGGTCGGGACCATCCCCCAACGGGCAGACGATCCCGGGCGCGGTCATCACCATTCAGACCAGCAACGGCATCCCGCCGGCGCCGCCGCCGCCAGCCGACGGCATGCCTCCGGCGCCGGTGGGCTCCCAGGTGATCGAGATTCCCGGCCTTCCGCCGATCACCATCCCGATCCTGGCGCCCCGCCGCCTCCCTAGCAGTTCTGCTGGTGTGTGACGCGCCTGCACCCGGCAACCGGCAGTAGGCTGGCCTGCATGCCATCGGCTATCAATGCATTTGAAAAGTCACGCGGCGCGCGTTGCGCTCGGATCGGCTGTCGCCGGCATCGGCTACGCCTCGCTCATCGAGCGCAACGCGTTCGTGCTGCGCGAGCTGACCATCCCGGTGCTGGACCCGGGTTCGACTGCCGCTGCGGGTGCTGCACATCAGCGACCTGCACATGCGGCCCGGCCAGCGCCGCAAGCAGGCGTGGCTGCGTGAGCTCGCCGGCCTGGAGCCCGACCTGGTCGTCAACACCGGCGACAACCTGGCACACCCGCGGGCGGTGCCCTCGGTCGTCCAGAGCCTCGGCGACCTGCTCTCGGTGCCGGGCGTCTTCGTTTTCGGCAGCAACGACTACTTCGGCCCGCGCCCGAAGAACCCGCTGAACTACCTGACCAACCCCGGCCATCGGGTGCACGGCCAGCCGCTGCCCTGGCAGGACCTCCGGGCGGCGTTCACCGAGCGCGGCTGGCTGGACCTGACGCACAATCGCCGCGAGTTCGAGGTGGCGGGTCTGCACATCGCGGCCGCCGGCGTCGACGACCCGCACATCGCGCGGGACCGCTACGACGCGATCGCGGGCCCGGCCAGCCCGGCCGCCAACCTCCGGCTGGGGCTGACCCATTCGCCGGAGCCTCGGGTGCTGGACCGGTTCGCCGCCGACGGCTATCAGTTGGTGATGGCCGGCCACACGCACGGCGGGCAACTGTGCCTGCCGTTCTACGGGGCGCTGGTGACCAACTCGGGTCTGGACCGGTCGCGCGCCAAGGGCCCGTCGCGCTGGGGTGCCGATATGCGGCTGCACGTGTCCGCCGGGATCGGGACCTCGCCGTATGCGCCGGTGCGGTTCTGCTGCCGGCCGGAGGCCACTTTGCTGACGTTGATCGCGGCGCCCACCGGAGGCCGCGACGCGCAGCACGACCTGGGATCGGTCCCAGCCCACGTATTCAGTGGGCTGAACCTCACGGCTCAGTGGTCAGAACCCCGGACCCGCGCGGCCGCGCCGACCGGGTCAGCGTGCTCGGCCCACGCGGATTCGCACTCCACGCTGGATCGACGTCGCTGCCGGGAGCGGTAACCAGCAGCCACAGCACCCCGAGGGCCAGGATTCCGCCGAACACCACGGCGCCTAACACCGTCATGATTTACCTGCTTCCGTTGCACATCGTGCGTGGATCAGTCTATTTAGCGATGCCCAGTTCCCGAGTTATTCCACGCCGGGTGTGGCGCAGATCGCTGCCACGGACGACGGCGCGGTCCGCTTTAGGAGGCTGCCGGGTCGGTGCGATACGCTGTCGAGGCTTCAATCGGGGTGTGGCGCAGCTTGGTAGCGCGCTTCGTTCGGGACGAAGAGGTCGTGGGTTCGAATCCCGCCACCCCGAC
>CAVWLG010000021.1:0-141021 GCA_963755805.1 uncultured Actinomycetota bacterium | reverse complement strand
GCGTGGCGATGATCGCCTGCCTGATCTATTCCAGCGTCGACGGCGCCGGCGCACCGCCGTTCCCGTTGACCAAGTCGACGCTGCGCGAGGCCGCGGTGACCCCGGTCGCCGCAGTCGCCCGGGCCTCCACCGACCCGACCGGGCCGTTGGTCGTCTCCGCCCTGCACCCGAAGATCGGTTTCCACATCGCCGAAGGCGCCGCCTCGGCTCCTCCGCCGACCCTCGTCGTGAATACGCCGGGCACGCTGGGCATTCCGACGATGGCGTTGACCGCGTACCGCAACGCCGAACGGATGATGGCCACCTCCGAGCCGGGCTGCGGCATCAGCTGGAACCTGCTCGCCGGAATCGGGCGCATCGAGTCGGGCCACGCCAACGGCGGCGCCACCGACGCGCGCGGCACCGCCGTCCGACCGATCTACGGACCGAGCCTGGACGGGACGCTGCCCGGCAACGAGGTGGTCGTCCAGAACAGCGCGGCCGGACGCGTCAGCTACGCCCGCGCGATGGGGCCGATGCAGTTCCTGCCGGGCACCTGGGCGCGCTACGCGTCCGACGGCGACGGCGACGGGACGGCCGACCCGCAGAACCTCTACGACGCCACCCTGGCCGCTGCCCGCTACCTGTGCAGCGGCGGGCTGAACCTGCGCGACCAGTCGCAGGTGTTGACGTCGATCCTGCGCTACAACAACTCGATGCCGTATGCCCAGAACGTGCTGGGCTGGGCCGCGGCCTACGCCACCGGCGTAGTTCCGGTCGACCTGCCGCCGCTGACCGGGCCGGCGCCGCCGCTGGGCGACGCCCACCTCGAGAACGCCGAAGGCCTCGGGCCCAACCTGCCGCTGAACATGCACGGCCTGGCGGCCACCGACCCGCTGGCCCGGATGCCGTTGATCGACCTCAGCGGCAACGCCGGCAACGGCCAGCCCGTGGTCGGCGCAGGGGCCGGCCGCCTACGGCCCGTCGTGCACGGTGATCTGCATCGGCCAGCAAACTCCGGGTCCCGCGCAGGTCAACGCGCCACCGGCGAACGATGTGGCACCACCGGCCGCACCCGCTCCGTTCGGCATGTTCCCGCCGCCCGCTGCCCCACCGGCTCCGTTCGCGCCATTCGCGCCGCCCGCCGCCGTGCCGCCGTTCGCGCCCTTCTCGCCGCCCGCCGCCGCGCCGCCGGTTGCTCCTCCCGCGCCGCGGCGCTCACCCGTTGCCCCGGCCGCCGGCCGCTCCGGCCCCCGTGCCGCCCGCCGCACCGGCTCCCGCTGCCACCAGCCCGCAGCGCCGCCGGCTCCCCCGGCCTGACCGGCCGTTTCAGCGCGCCGCATCGCGGCACTAGACTCGGCGATGATGTCCGATCCGACTGCACACATTCGCGCCGCGCTCGCCAAGGTGATCGATCCCGAACTGCGCCGCCCCATCACCGAACTCGGGATGGTCAAAAATATCGAGCTGAGGCCCGGCGGCGATGTGCACGTCGAGATCTACCTGACCACCTCGGCCTGCCCGAAGAAGACCGAAATCAGCGACCGGGTCCGCCAAGCCGTCGCCGACGTGCCGGGCACCGGAACGGTTCAGGTCACCCTCGACGTGATGAACGACGAGCAGCGCACCGAACTGCGTAAGCAGTTGCGCGGCGACTCCCGCGAGCCGGTCATTCCGTTCGCCCAGCCGGGGTCGCTGACCCGGGTCTACGCCGTGGCCTCCGGCAAAGGCGGCGTAGGCAAATCGACGGTGACGGTCAACCTGGCCGCGGCGATGGCCGCGCGCGGCATATCGGTCGGGCTCCTCGATGCCGACATCCACGGCCACTCGATCCCACGGATGATGGGCACCAGCGACCGGCCCACCCAGGTGGAGTCGATGATCCTGCCACCGATCTCCCACGAGGTGAAAGTCATCTCGATCGCCCAGTTCACCCAGGAGAACACCCCGGTGGTGTGGCGGGGCCCGATGCTGCACCGGGCGCTGCAGCAGTTCCTGGCCGACGTGTACTGGGGCGACCTGGACGTGCTGCTGCTCGACCTGCCGCCTGGCACCGGCGACATCGCGATCTCGGTCGCTCAGCTGATCCCGAACGCCGAGATCATCGTCGTGACAACGCCGCAACAGGCGGCAGCCGAGGTCGCTGAACGGGCCGGCAGCATCGCGCTGTCGACCAAACAGCGCGTCATCGGCGTGGTGGAGAACATGTCCGGGTTGCTGCTGCCGGACGGCTCGACGATGCAGGTGTTCGGCGAGGGCGGCGGCCGACAGGTCGCGGAGCGGCTTACCCGCGCAATGGGTGTCGACGTGCCGCTGCTCGGGCAGATTCCGCTGGACCCCGCGCTGGTCGCTGCCGGCGACGCCGGGGTGCCGGTCGTACTCAGCGCCCCCGACTCGCCCGTCGGCAAGGAGCTGAGCAAGGTCGCGGATGCGTTGTCGGCGCGACGCCGTGGATTGGCCGGCATGTCACTGGGATTGGACACCAGCCGACGCTGAGCTCAGGTGGCGTCGGTGTCGAACGGCGCCGGGCCAGTCGTGGGTTGCGTCTTGTGCGACGAAATCGGCTGAGCCGCAGAGGATTCCGGCGCACCGTTGATCGGCTGGTCGAAGCTGGTGAACAGCGAGTCGTCGCCGTCGAAAAGATGCTTGGTCAGCACCGCCCGTGGCGTCATACCGCGCAGCTTCTGCAGCTCGGACAGCGGCTCACGCAGGTCGTCGAACTCGGGGCCCATATCCTCGCGCAACTGGGTCGTCATGCCGCTGAGATAGTCGCGGGCCTGCCGCAGCGCGGTCGACGTCCAGCGGATCGCGCCGGGCAGACGCTCGGGTCCCAGGACGACCAGGCCGACCACGATGAGGACCAGGATCTCACCCCAGCCGACATTGGCGAACATTAGCCGCCGTCCGGCCCCGGGGTCACCGTGAGCGTGACGTGGCGACCGTCGCGGACCACCTCGATCGGGGCGGGCTGTCCAACGGTCAACTGCCGCACGGCAACCACGAATTCGTCAGCATCGGCCACGCCGCGGTTTCCGACTTTGACCACCACGTCGTTTTCCAACACCCCGCCCTTTTCCGCGGGACCGCCGGCCTTGACGTTGGCGACCTGTGCGCCTTGGGCGACCGAGTTGCTCACCGACCGGGCGCTGAGGCCCAGTGTCGGGTGCACGATCTTGCCGTCCTTGATCAGGGTCTGCGCAACGACTTTCGCCTCGTTGACCGGAATTGCGAAGCCAAGCCCGCTGGCGCTGTCGGACAATGACTTGCCGGCCGTGTTGACGCCGATGACCTGAGAGTCCATGTCGATCAGCGGGCCACCGGAGTTTCCATGGTTGATGGATGCGTCGGTCTGAACGCCGTCGATCACCGTGTCGGTGTCAGAACCCTCCCCCGACAACGGAATCGGGCGATGCAGGGCGCTGATGATGCCGTGCGTCACGGTGCTGCGCAGACCCAGTGGCGCACCGGCGGCAAGGACCTCGTCGCCGACGCGAACCTTGTCGGAGTCACCGAGCTTGGCCACCGTGAGGTTGTTGACGTTGTCGACCTTGAGCACGGCCAGGTCGGTCTTGGGATCGCGACCGACCAGGTGGGCTGGCACTTCCTTGCCGTCGTTGAACACCACGGTGGTCTTGAACTGGCTCGGGTTGTTGGCCGCTTCGGAGATGACGTGATTGTTGGTGACGATGTAACCGCGGCCATCGACCACGAAGCCCGAACCCTGCATGCCCTCTTGATCGCTGATCGACTGGATCGTGACGACCGAATCTGCCACCGCCGCAGCTACTTTGGCGAACCGGCCGGCCGGGGCCTCGCTGTTGTTGTTGGTCGACAACGTCACCTTGGAGGTGGTGAAAGCCTCGACGACCTCGGCCGTCTTGCGTCCGACCACGCCGCCGACCAAACCGATCAGCAACGCCAGCACCCCGAGCACAACCAGCGCCAGGTAAGACACCCGGCCGCCGAACAACACGTCGCGCACACCGAGTCGGTCGTGTGAGACCTCCGGGCCCTGCGGGCCGGAGCGCGACACCGCCGGGTCACCGAGAGCGGCGGCAGCACCCGGGTCGCGCCAAGGGTCTTCGGGATCTTCGAGCTCGTCCTTGGTTTTACCGTCTTCGAGCGCGCCGGCATCGGCCGGGTGGCGCTGCAGGGAGTCGGCACCCGGGAACGGGCGGCCGAAGGCTTCGGTGAGAACCGGGTCGGCAGATTGCGTGTGCGGCGTGAACTCGCCGGCCTCGCGGAACTTCGACGGGCGCACCCGCTCGGCGACGAACGAGCCCTGAACGCCGTCGGGACGGCCGAAGGCCTGACTCGACGCGGCGTCTACCGGCGGCCGGGACACGGGACGCGGCGCCAGCCGGGGGGCGCCGTTGTTGTCTTGATCGGAGCTCACGTCATCCTCTTCCGAGCGCTCAGCAAACAAGCGCTATGGACTCGAGCACGGCGCCGCGCACCGGCTTGGCGAAACTGGTAACCACCCTACCGAGGCTCTGGGCGATCTCGCTTGTTGCCGTCGGCGAATCGATCACGCATCGTCGACGGTCGTGCCACGCTCCGGGGGCGGGCCACTGTTTCGGGGTGTGCGGGCATCGCGCCACTGTCCGCTCTGCTGGCTCTCCGGGTCGTCGTCTTCGGGCGGGCAGTGCGGTATCTGCGACAACAAGCCCAGCAGCGTGCTGGGGATGCTGATCGGGTGCGAGTCGCGCAGCGCGGCGCGGGCCCGGCGATGGCCGTCCACGTCCGCGGCGCACTCCGCGCACAGGGAGATATGGTGCGCGGCGCGCAGATGCGCGTTCATCCGCAACTCGCCGTCGACGAAGGCCGAGATGGCCTCGGTCGACAGGTGCTCGGTGGAACCGAACTGCCGCGGAGCACCGACCGGCGCGTCGCTTTGCGAGGCGAACTGGGCGGGAAGCCAGGAGAAGGCCCGGCGGAACACATGTCCCCGCTCGACCATCACCAGCTCCTCTCGGTATCGCGTCAGGTGTCGCGGCCCTACCTCGAATGTAGCCCGACCTCGAATGTAGCGCGCCGACCGATACCGAACATCAATCAACAGCCGATCAGGCTGCCTGTGTCTTAGCTTGAAAGGCCCTCGGCGCCGACGGCGCTGTCCGAATGCGCGGCCAGATAATCCCGCAGCGCTTGGCGTCCGCGGTGGATACGGCTGCGGACGGTCCCGAGCTTGACGCCCAGCGTGGCGCCGATTTCCTCGTAGGACAGTCCTTCGATGTCACACAAGACCACCGCGGCGCGGAATTCCGGCGGCAGCGAATCCAGCGCCGCCTGCAGGTCAGGACCCAGGTGGGCGTCGTGGTAGATCTCTTCGGGGTTGGGCTCGTCGGCCGGCACCCGGTCGTAGTCCTCGGGCAGCGCTTCCATCCGGACCCGGCCGCGACGGCGCACCATGTCCAGAAACAGGTTGGTGGTGATGCGGTGCAACCAGCCTTCGAAGGTGCCCGGCTGGTAGTTCTGCACCGACCGGAAGACCCGGATGAAGGTTTCCTGGGTCAGGTCCTCGGCGTCGTGCTGATTACCGGAAAGGCGGTAGGCCAGCCGGTAGACCCGGTCGGCGTGTTGGCGAACCAGCTCGTCCCAGGACGGCATGGCCGTCTTGTCGCCGGTCGCGTCGAAGACCGCGGTGCCGTACGGCTCGTCCGCGGGCTCGACCCAGTCAGCATCGCGGTACCGCTCAGGGTGCGACATGCTCGACGGGCTCATCAGTGTGGTGATCTTCAGTTCCTCCGGGCTTCAGGCTGCCGTCAATGCTCGGCAGTTCATCACCGCGCGCAACGCGAAGATGAGCGGGATGTATTCCCGGACCAGCGGCCGCCACGCTCCATGAGAGATACCGTCGTCTATCGGCGTGTGTGCGGTATGTGACCGCACTGAGCTTTCACTGAGAATGGCGCCGAAACCGCCGTTGTGCTGGCCATATCGGTCATATTACGTTTCGATCACGCCGATCCGTTGAGCGTGTCGCGGGGCGCGCCTGACTGCGCGCGGCAGGGGTTCGGACTTACGCTCACGCCATGGCCACGACCGACCGCACACCAGGGACGAGTCGGGCCGAGTCGCTGTCGGCGCACGCCGAGGGTTCGATCTCCGAAGACACGGTGCTGCTGGCGGCCCGTGAGCGCGCCGCCGACATCGGCGCCGGCGCCGTCACACCGGCGGTCGGCGCGCTGCTCAGCCTGCTGACCAAGCTCAGCGGCGGCAAGGCCGTCGTCGAGGTGGGCACCGGCGCCGGAGTCAGCAGCCTGTGGTTGCTGTCCGGGATGCGCGACGACGGCGTGCTGACCACCATCGACATCGAGCCCGAGCACCAGCGGATCGCCAAGGAGGCGTTCTCCGATGCGAGTATCGGCCCGTCGCGGACCCGGCTGATCAGCGGTCGGGCCCAGGACGTGCTGACCCGGCTGGCCGATGACTCCTACGACTTGGTGTTCATCGACGCCGACCCGCTCGACCAGCCCGACTACGTGGTCGAGGGAGTTCGGCTGCTGCGCTCCGGCGGTGTGATCGTGGTGCACGGCGCGGCCGCAGGCGGACGGGCCGGCGACCCTTCGGCGCACGACGCCGAGGTGGCGGCGGTGCGTGAGGCGGCGCGGCTGATCGCCGAGAACGAGCAGCTCACCCCGGCTCTGGTGCCGCTCGGCGACGGCCTGTTGGCCGCCGTTCGCGACTGATCGCGGCTTTCGACTGTCCAGCCCCCTCAGGAATTCGAGCCGAATTCGTGACGGGCTACCCCCTTGACGCCGCGACTGAACGAGTGTTTAGCGTACTTGAACATGCGTTCAGTCGACGATCTCACCGCCGCGGCCCGGATCCGCGACGCGGCGATCGAGCGCTTCGGCGATCAGGGCTTCGGGGTGGGCCTCCGCTCGATCGCCGAAGCGGCCGGCGTGAGCGCGGCGCTCGTCATCCACCACTTCGGGTCCAAGGACGGGTTGCGCAAGGCCTGCGACGACTACGTCGCCGAGGAGATCCGAAGCAGCAAGTCCGAGGCGATGAACTCCAGCGACCCGGCAACGTGGTTCGCCGCGATGGCCGAGATCGAGGAGTACGCGCCGCTGATGGCCTATCTGGTGCGCAGCATGCAGGCCGGCGGCGAGCTGGCCAAGACGTTCTGGCGCAACATGATGGACAACGCCGAGAGCTACCTGGACGAGGGTGTCCGCAGCGGCATCCTGAAGCCCAGTCGGGACCCTGCCGCCCGCGCCAAGTATCTGGCGATCACCGGCGGCGGCGGATTCATGCTCTACATCCAGATGCACGAGACCCCAACCGATTTGCGGGCCGTGTTGCGCGACTACGCCAACGACATGGTGCTGCCCGCGCTCGAGCTGTACACCGACGGCCTGATGACCGACGGCCACATGTACGACGCCTTTTTGGCTCAGGCCGAAGAACAAGGAGGAACAGATGACACCGATTGAGATCCACAATCTGACAAAGGCCTTCGGTAAGGCGCAGGCGCTCGACGGGCTGGAGCTGACGGTTCGCGAGGGCGAGGTGCACGGTTTCCTCGGGCCCAACGGAGCCGGGAAGTCGACGACGATCCGGATTCTGCTGGGCGTCGTCAAAGCCGACAGCGGGACCGTGCGCCTGCTGGGCGGCGACCCCTGGACCGACGCGGTCGACCTGCACCGCCAGATCGCTTATGTGCCGGGCGATGTCACGCTCTGGCCGAACCTGACCGGCGGCGAGACCATCGACCTGCTGGCCCGCATGCGCGGCGGCATCGACGAGAACCGCCGCGCCGAACTGATCGACCGCTTCGAACTCGACCCGCACAAGAAGGCGCGAACTTACTCCAAAGGCAACCGGCAGAAGGTCTCGCTGATCTCCGCCTTCTCCTCGCACGCCCGGCTGCTCCTCCTCGACGAGCCGAGCAGTGGCCTGGACCCGTTGATGGAGAACATCTTTCAGCAGTGCGTCGCCGAGGCCCGCGATCGCGGCGCCACCGTGCTGCTGTCCAGCCACATCCTCGCCGAAACCGAGCGGCTCTGCCAGCGGGTGACGATCATCCGCGCCGGCAAGACCGTCGAAAGCGGGACACTGGAATCGATGCGGCACCTCAGCCGGACGTCGATCACCGCCGACTTGCTTCGCGACCCCGGCGATCTCACCCGCATCCGCGGCGTCGAGGACGTCAGCTACGAGGGGACCACGCTGCACGCTCACGTCGACAGCGAAGGCCTCGGCGAACTCATCCGGGTGCTCGGCGACACCGGCGTTCGCACCCTGGTCAGCCAGCCGCCCACGCTGGAGGAACTGTTCATGCGGCACTACGGCGCCGACGGTCAGCGCGAATTGGCCCGCTCATGAGCACCACCACGCTTGAACGTCCGGGCGGCGCATGACGCACCGGTCCATCGCTCGGCCTTCACCGGAACGCTCGGGATGCTCCGGCTCTACCTGCGGCGCGACCGGATCGTGTTGCCGCTCTGGGTGTTACTGCTGTCGACGCCGCTGGCAACCGTCTACATCGGCGGCATCGAAAAGGTCTACCCGGACCAGGCGGCGCGCGCCGGCTTCGCCGCGACCATCATGGCCAGCCCGGCGCAACGAGCGCTGTACGGAAACATCTACAACGACAGCCTCGGAGCGACCGGCATCTGGAAAGCCGGCATGTTCCATCTGCTGATCGGCGTCGCGGTCATTCTCACCGTCATCCGCCACACCCGGGCGGACGAGGAAACCGGCCGCGCCGAACTGATCGACTCGACCGCGGTCGGCCGCTACGCCAGCCTGACCGCCGCCCTGCTGCTGTCGTTCGGAGCGTCGCTGCTCACGGGTGCGCTCGGCGCGGCCGGTCTCCTGGGCACCAGCGTTCCCCCATCCGGGTCACTGGCGTTCGGCGCGGCGCTGGCCTGCTCCGGTCTGGTGTTCACCGCGGTGGCCGCAGTGACAGCTCAACTTTCGACAAGCGCCCGGTTCGCCCGCGGCGCCGCATTCGCCGTGCTGGCCACCGCCTTCACGCTGCGCGCCGCCGGTGACGCCGGGTCGGCCGCGTTGTCGTGGCTCTCGCCGCTGGGCTGGTCACTACAGGTCCGCCCGTACGCGGGCGACCGGTGGTGGGTGCTGCTGTTGCATCTCGCGACGACGGTTCTGCTCACCGCGCTGGCCTACCGGCTGCTGGCCCGCCGCGACGTCGGTGCCGGGCTGATCGCCGAACGCCCGGGCCCGGCCGGCGCAACACCGTTGCTGCGCAATGCGTTCGGGCTGGCCTGGCGGTTGGACCGCGGTGCTCTGCTGCTGTGGACCGTCGGGCTGTGCCTGTACGGCATGCTGATCGGCAGCATCGTGCACGGCATCGGTGACGAACTCAGCGGCGATACCGCGCGCGACATCGTGGTCCGGATGGGTGGCACCAAAGTCGTGGAGCAGGCGTTCGTCGCGGCCGCGTTCTGCATGCTGGGCATGATGGCCGCCGCGTTCGCCATCTCGCTGATCCTGCGTCTGCACCAGGAAGAGGCCGCCCAGCGGGCCGAGACGCTGCTGAGCGGATCGGTGAGCCGAAGCCGTTGGCTGACCGGTCATCTCGTGCTCGCGCTGGTCGGGTCGGCCTTGGCGATCGTGATCGCCGGGATCGTCGCCGGGCTGACCTACGGGATCGCCGCCCACGACGTCGGCGGCAAGCTACTGATGGTCGTGGGCACCGCGCTGGTTCAACTCCCCGCGGTGTGGCTGCCCGCCGCAGTCACGGTCGCGCTATTCGGGCTGGCACCACGATTCAGCCCGGTGGCGTGGGGCGTGCTGGTCGGATTCGTCGCGCTGTATCTGATCGGGGAGCTGTCGGGCTTTCCGCAGTGGGTGCTCGACCTGGAGCCGTTCGCCCACATCCCGCTGGTCACCCGCGACACCTTCACGCCAGTTCCGCTGCTGGCTCTGCTGGCGATCGACGCAGCGCTGATTGCCTTGGGAACGGCGGCTTTCCGCCGGCGGGACGTACAAACCTAAGGAGAGGTGCTGTGAATACTGCTACCAAAGGCCTACTCTCGGCCATTCTCGGCTTGACCGCATTCGGGTTGATGCTCTTCGTGCCCGCCGGGACGACGCACTACTGGCAGGGCTGGGCCTTCCTCGCGGTGTTCGCGTTGTCCACCTGGATCCCCACGGTGTACCTGATCCGCACCAACCCGGCCGCGCTCGAGCGGCGCATGCAGGCTGGCCCGACCGCCGAAACCCGGCCGCTGCAGCGGATTCTCATCACCGTCATCTTCATCGCGTTCCCGGCCACGTTCGTGGTAGGCGGTCTCGATCGTCGCTTCGGCTGGTCGCAGATACCCGCGCCCGTCTCGGTGATCGGCGACGTGCTGGTCGCGGTCGGGCTCGGCCTGGCGATGCTGGTGATCATCCAAAACAGTTACGCGGCAGCCAATGTCAGGGTCGAATCGGGTCAGCGGCTGGTCTCGACCGGGTTGTACGGGCTGGTACGCCATCCGATGTACACCGGAAACGTGGTGCTGATGCTCGGCATCCCACTGGCGCTCGGCTCGTATTGGGGATTCTTCCTGCTGATCCCTGGCATACTGGTGCTCGTGCTACGCATTCGCGACGAGGAAGAACTGCTGACGCACGAACTCAGCGGCTACCGCGAATACACCGAACAGGTCCGCTACCGGTTACTGCCCTACGTGTGGTGACGCGCTAGATCCAGATGCCCTTGCCCACGGCGACAACGCCGCCGGCGCTGATCGCGAAGCGCTCGCGATCCTTCTCGAGGTCCACCCCGACCATCTCGCCGGGTCCGATGACGACGTTCTTGTCCAGGATCGCGTGCCGCACCACCGCGCCGCGGCCGACCCGCGCACCCGGCATGATCACGCTGCCCTCCACGATTGCGCCGTCGTCGATGACGACATTGGACGACAGCACCGAGTTGCGCACCGACGCAGCGGAGATGATGCTGCCGGCCCCGACGACTGACTCCTGCGCCGAGCCACCGTTGACGAACTTGGCCGGCGCCAGATTCTCCGATGCACCGAGAATCGGCCAGCGCCTGTTGTAGAGGTTGAACACCGGGTGGACCGACACCAGATCCATGTGGGCGTCGTAGAACGCGTCCAATGTCCCGACGTCACGCCAGTAACCGCGGTCGCGGTCGGTGGCGCCGGGCACGTCGTTGTCGTTGAAGTCGTAGACCGCGGCCCTGCCGTCGGTCACCAGCCGCGGGATGATGTCGCCGCCCATGTCGTGATCTGAATTGTCTTCGTCGGCGTCGGCCCGGATCGCGTCGATGAGCACCTTGGTGGTGAAGATGTAGTTCCCCATCGACACGAAGGTGGCTTCCGGATCGTCGGGCGTACCCGGCGGGTTGACCGGCTTCTCGATGAAGCTGCGGATACGCCCGGACTCGTCGGCGTCGATGCACCCGAACGCACTCGCCTCCGCGCGCGGCACCCGAATCCCGGCCACCGTGGCGCCGGCGCCGCTTTCGACGTGGAAGTCCAGCATCTGCTCGGGGTCCATCCGGTAGACGTGGTCGGCGCCGAAAACCACGATGTAGTCCGGATCCTCGTCGTAGATCAGGTTGAGCGACTGATAGATCGCGTCCGCCGAGCCGGTGTACCAGCGCGGGCCGAGCCGCTGTTGGGCCGGAACCGGGGTGATGTACTCGCCGGCCAGACCCGACAATCGCCAGTTCTGCGAGATGTGACGGTCCAGCGAATGCGATTTGTACTGCGTGAGAACGCAGATCCGCAGATACCGGGCGTTGACGAGATTGGACAGTACGAAGTCGATCAGCCGATAGGCGCCGCCGAAGGGAACGGCGGGCTTCGCGCGGTCGGCGGTCAGCGGGTAAAGCCGCTTGCCCTCACCTCCGGCCAGGACGATGCCCAGCACGTGTGGTGCTTCCCTCATGCATCAAACCTAACGGCCGCCGCGAACCCCTGCCAGATCAAGCACTGAATACCCACGCTGAGGGACTGTCCATCAACAAATTTGATTCTTGTCGACGAGACAAGGCTCACATGTCGACGAGGGGTCGGCCCCTGCGGGGTTCGCCGGCGACTACTACGGTGCCGAGTATGCGCGTGGCGATGATGACTCGGGAGTATCCGCCGGAGGTCTACGGCGGGGCCGGAGTGCACGTGACCGAGCTCGTCGCGCAACTGCGCAACCTGTGTCAGGTCGACGTGCACTGCATGGGCGCGCCGCGGCCGGGGGCGTTCACCTATCAGCCGGACACCCAACTGCGCGGCGCCAACCCGGCGCTGTCGACCCTGTCGTCGGATCTGGTGATGGCCGGCGCCGCCGCGGAAGCCACCGTCGTGCACAGCCACACCTGGTACGCCGGGATGGCCGGGCATCTCGCGTCGCTGCTGCACGGCGTACCGCATGTGCTGACCGCGCATTCGCTGGAGCCGTTGCGGCCGTGGAAGGCCGAGCAGCTCGGCGGCGGCTACCGGATCTCGTCGTGGGTCGAGCAGACCGCGGTCAACGCCGCCGACGCGGTGATCGCCGTCAGCTCGGGCATGCGGGACGACGTGCTGCGGGTGTACCCGACCGTCGATCCCGACCGAGTCCACGTCGTACGCAACGGAATCGACACCGAGGTCTGGTATCCGGCCGAGCCGGTGCCGGGCGAGTCGGTGCTGGCCGATCTGGGCGTTGACCTCAGCCGTCCCGTCGTCGCGTTCGTCGGCCGGATCACCCGGCAGAAGGGCGTCTCCCATCTGCTGGCGGCCGCGCACGACTTCGATCCCGACGTGCAATTGGTGCTGTGTGCCGGAGCTCCCGACACCCCGGAGATCGCCGCCGAAGTGAGCGCCGGAGTAGCCGAGCTGGCCGCTTCACGCACCGGCGTGTTCTGGGTCAGAGAGATGCTACCGATCGGTAAAATTCGCGAGATACTCTCGGCTGCAACGGCTTTCGTATGCCCGTCGGTATATGAGCCGCTGGGGATCGTCAACCTGGAAGCGATGGCCTGCGGCACCGCAGTCGTCGCCTCCGACGTGGGTGGCATACCCGAGGTGGTCGACGACGGGGTGACCGGTTCGCTGGTGCATTACGACGCGGACGACGCCGCCGGCTACCAGACCCGGATCGCCCAGGCGGTCAACGCGGTGGTCGCCGATCCGGAGCGGGCGGAGCGCTACGGCCGAGCGGGACGGCAACGCTGCATCGCGGAGTTCTCCTGGGCGCAGATCGCGCAGCAGACGCTGGAGATCTACCAGAAAGTGTGCGCGTAACGGCGGGGGTTTAGCTGGTGACGCCTTTGAGCTCGTCGCCCAGTGCAGCGGCTTCGTCGGGTGTCAGCTCGACGACGAGTCGGCCACCGCCCTCCAGCGGTACCCGCATCACGATGCCGCGCCCCTCCTTCGTCGCTTCCAGTGGACCGTCACCGGTCCGGGGCTTCATCGCCGCCATCGAGCGCTCCCTCCAGATTCGAGCTGGCCCGTCAACTGCACATTCACCACTCCATTGTTCCCTATGAGTGCGGCGAGGTGCACATGACCTCCGGCTCGGCGTTTCATCCGGCAGTGGAAGGAACCCAGCACGCCCGCAGGTGATCGTCGACCATCCCGGTCGCCTGCATCAGTGCGTACGCGGTCGTGGGGCCGACGAAACGGAACCCACGACGCTTCAATTCGCGTGCCATAGCGGTGGATTCCGGCGTCGTGGCGGGGACGTCGGCCAAGGTCGCAGGACGTGCGTCGCCGGGCCGGCGCGAAGGACCACAGCAGCTCCGACAGGTCGCCCGGGCCATCGGCGACGACCCGCGCGTTGGCGATGGTCGCCACGATCTTGGCCCGGTTGCGGACGATGCCCTCGTCGGCCATCAGCCGGGCCACGTCGGCGTCGGTGAAGCGAGCCACCTTCGCGGGGTCGAAACCGGCGAAGGCCTGCCGGAAATTCTCCCGTTTGCGCAGGATGATCAGCCAGGACAGCCCGCTCTGAAAGGCCTCGAGGCTCATCCGCTCGAACAGCGGCACCTGCCCGCGCAGCGGCTGGCCCCACTCCTTGTCGTGGTAGTCGCGATAGAGCTCGAAATCGGCGCTGCCCGGCTTGCCGACCGCCCAGTCGCAGCGGACCAGGCCGTCGTCAGGCGTCGTCATGCGGGCTCCTGCTCGTCCTCGGTATCCTGGGCCGTCCTCCGGCCTCGTCGGCGGCGGCCGCGGCGTGCACTGACGACAACTGGCCGCGCAGCAGGTCGAGCTCCTGACCGAGCCGATCCAGCACCCAGTCCACCTCGCTGGTCTTGTATCCGCGCAGCGTCTGGGTGAACTTGACCGCGTCGACGTCTCCGCGCGTCACGCCCGATGCCGGCAACACCGTCGGCGTGGTTCCCCGGGGCAGCGGCGGCAGCGGCTCACCGCGACCGAACAGCAGACTGGCCACCCCGAACAGCACGATTGCTACCAGGACCAAGACCACCACGTACAGCAACACCAACGCCACGGCACCGATATTGCCTTATCGGTCCGACGCCGTCGTGCAGGTCCTACGGGCGGCGCGGTCGAACAGCGTTCATCGGCGGCCGGTCGGCCAGCGACACCGTCGAGGTGCGCGGCGTGTAGCCGTCTCCGTCGACGAAGAACTGGGTCAGCCCCACGCCCGAGTCCGGGATGCCGCAGCGCGACAACAGCGTCGCGACGACCTGGCGGCTCATCGGCCCCAGCTCGGCCAGCGGCCGGTTGCGGTGCGCCCGCACCCCGAGGTTCACCTGAGCGATCGCGTCCAGGCCCAACCGGTCGTAGGTATCGACCAGCAGACCGATCTCGACGCCGTACCCGGGCGCGAACGGCACCGACGTCAGCAGTTCGCGGGTGGCGGCGTATTCGCCGCCCAGCGGCTGCAGAACGCAGCCCAGCTCGGGCCGCAGCGCGGCCAGCAGCGGCCTGGCGACCAGTTCGGTGACCCGCCCGCCGCCGGTGGCACCCTCGCGGCCGCTGGGGGCGTCCTCGGTTTTCAGCGGCCGCCGATAAAAGCTCTTGACGAGGTGAATGCCGTCCTCGGTGAGTAACGGGCCGAGCAGTCGCGGCACGAACATCGGGTGCGGCTCGATCAGATCCGAGTCGACGAAGACGACGAAGTCGCCGCTGGTGGCAGCCAGCGAACGCCACAGCACCTCGCCCTTACCGGGCCGCGGCGCGATCTCGGGCAGCGCCTGCTCGCGGGTGACGACGCGCGCGCCCGCGGCGATCGCCCGGATCTCGGTGTCGTCGGTGGATCCCGAGTCGAGCACGATCAGCTCGTCGACCAGCCCGCCGACCAGCGGCGAGATGCTCTCGATCACCGATTCGACGGTGTCTTCCTCGTTGAGGGCAGGCAGGACCACCGAGATCGTCCGCCCGGCCTTGGCCGCTTCCAGCTCCTCGACCGTCCACTGCGGACGGGTCCAGCTACGGTCGGCCAGCCAGACGTCGCCGGGCGAGGCGGCCAGCGCCCCCTCGGCGGCGAGATCGACCAGCTCAGATGCCGTCATGCCAGTCCTCTCACGGTGCGCGCCGGCGGGCGTTGCCCACTGATTGACGCCACCATCTCCAACACCCGTCGGGTTGGCCCGACCTCGTGCACCCGGAACATCCGGGCGCCCGCCGCGGCTGCCAGCGCGGTGGCGGCCAGGGTTCCCTCCAGCCGTTCGGTCAGGTCCACCCCAAGAGTCTCCCCGACGAAATCTTTGTTGCTCAAAGCCATCAATATCGGCCACCCGGTGTTTACAAGATCTTCCATGTGCCGCAACAGCGCCAACCCGTGGAAGGTGTTTTTGCCGAAATCGTGGGTCGGGTCGATCAAAACGCGGTCGCGAGCCACCCCGGCGGCAACGGCTTTTTCCGCCGCGGTGGTGACTTCACTGATCACGTCGTCGACCACCCCGCGGGTGCTGATGCCGTAGCTGACCCGGAACGGACGCGTGCGCGGCCGCGCGCCGCCGGTGTGCGAGCACACCAGGCCGGCGCCGAATTCGGCCGCTACCTCGGGCATCGCGGGATCATAGCCGCCCCAGCTGTCGTTGATCAGATCCGCGCCCGCCCGGCAGGCCAGCCTGGCCACCTCCGAACGCCAGGTGTCGATGCTGATCAGTTGGTCGGGGTAGGCGTCGCGCAGCCACTCGATGAACGGCACCACCCGGGCGATCTCGGCGTCCGCGTCGATGCTCTCCCCCGGGCCCGCTTTGACGCCGCCCACGTCGATCACGTCGGCGCCCTCGGCGATCAGCCGGTGCACGGCGGCTTGGGCCGCATCGTCGGCGAAGTTCGCGCCACGGTCGTAGAAGGAGTCCGGGGTGCGGTTGACGATCGCCATGATCAATGCGCGCTCAGTCACTCACGCGGCGACCGCACAGGGTGGACTGCACCCCTCCATGGTGCCCGCTGCCCTCGCCGAGCGAGTGCCGAGGTTCGCGACCGAACCTCACGAGTCACTTCGGTCGCTGAGTTGGGTCGGTCCGCTTTTTTCGTTTTCGCACCACGGGCGATATCACTCCGCGCAGGTGATATCGCATACGGCCACGTTTCCAGAAAAGGGTGGCACCCAGCTCGTGGTACGGGTGTGACAGGCGAGGCGCTCAGCCTTGCGGTCGCTTGCCGCCGGCGACGTCGTCGGCGTAGCCGTCGTAGAACGGCACGTAGCCCTCGTCGCGCCCGGCCAGCACGTACAGCGGATCCTCGATGTCGGCGCCGTAGGCCTGCTCGCGCAGGTCGACCTTGCGGCTCTTGAACGTGGTGGTGTGTTCCAGGTCGTCGACCACCCGAATGAACAGCGGCATCGCGTACGCCGGCAATTGCTGGAAGACGGTCCCGGCGACCGCCTTGCCGTCGAAGTCGGCGCCGTCGCGCAGCTTGACTGCCGCCATCCCGGCCCGTCCGCCGGTGTTCGGAATCTCCACGCCGAAGACCGTGCACTCCTCGACGGACTTGTCGGACCCAAGCGCCCGCTCCACCTGCGTGGTGGCGACGTTCTCGCCCTTCCAGCGAAAGGTGTCGCCGAGCCGGTCGACGAAAGCGGCATGGCGCATGCCCTGCGGGCTCATCACGTCGCCGGTGTTGAAGTAGCAGTCGCCTTTGCGGAAGGCGTCGCGGACCAACTTCTTTTCACTTGCCTTCGGGTCGGTGTAGCCGTCGAACGGCTGCAACCTGGTGACCGGGCTGAGCAGCAGACCGGGCTCGCCGGCGGGCACCTTCTGCACCCGTCCGTCCTCGCCGCGGAGCGGCGCGCCCGTGTCGGGGTCGTAATGCACGTACACCGCGGGCATCGGCGTGAAGCCGGTCGAGCCAGGCACGTTGAAGATGTTGATGAAGGCGGTGTTGCCCTCGCTGGCCGCGTAGAACTCGCAGACCCGGGCGATGCCGAATCGGGAGACGAACTCGTCCCAGATCTCCGGACGCAGTCCGTTGCCGGCGATCAGCCTCACCTTGTGCGCGCGGTCGGTCGGCTTGGCGGGCTGGTTCAGCAGATACCGGCACACCTCGCCGATGTAGATGAATGCCGTTGCGTTGCTGGCGATTACCTCGTCCCAGAACCGCGACGCGGAGAACGACTTGCCCAGTGCCAGCGTCGCCCCGGAGTTGATCACCGATGCCGATCGCGACGGTCAGCGCGTTGTTGTGGTACAGCGGCAAGCAGCTGTACAGCGTGTCAGAACCCTTGAGCCGCAAGCCAAGTCCGCCGAACGCGGCCAGCGCGGCCAACCAGCGCTTGTGGGTCATCACGCTGGCCTTGGGGTGGCCGGTGGTGCCCGACGTGAAGATGTAGAACGCGGTGTCCTTGGCCCGCACGGCCGACGCCGACGGCGGGTTGGTGGTGGGCGCGGTGGCCGCCAGGCGTTCCATCTCCTCGATGGTCGTCGGGGCGATGTCCAGGCCACCGCACTCGTCCACCGCGTCGATCAGATCGGATTCGGCGACCAGGACTTTGGCGTTCAGCAGACCCAGGCTGTGGGCCAGCACCTCGCCGCGCTGGTGGTAGTTGAGCATGCCGGCGATCGCGCCACACTTGACCGTGGCCAGCATCATCAGCACGGCGTTGGGTGAGTTCCGCAGCATGATGCCGACGACGTCGCCGTGGCCGACGCCGCGAGCCGCCAGCACGGCCGCGTACCGGTTGGCGGTGGCGTTGGCCTCGCGATAGGTCAGCTGCTGGTCGCCGAACCGGAGGAACACCCGGTCGCCGTAGCGGGCGGCGCGAGCCTGGAAGACCTTGCCGATCGACGCCTTGGAATTCGACTGCGGCAGGAACCCGCTGAGCACGCCGCGGACGATCACCGGAAGGTCGGACAACAAGCCGGGCACCCGGGACGCGATATCGATCAACCCGACGGACGTACCAGAATCGGCGTTGTTCTCGGACACTTGTCACCCTCGTTTCGCGCTGCGGCAGATGGCGGCCAGCCTAGCATGGTACAACTCCACTCATTGGGTGCGCAGGCCGCGATCGCCGCGGCAATATCGTCGACGACCACCAGAAGATCCATCGCGGCCTGTCCGACGTATCCGCTCTCCACCAGCCCGGACAACCAGGCGCGCAGACCGTCGAAGTGTCCGCCGGGGTCCAGCAGCACCACCGGCTTGTCGTGCATGCCGAGATACCCGCCGGTCCAGGCCTCGAAGAACTCCTCGAGCGTGCCGATGCCGCCAGGCAATGTGAGGAACGCGTCGGCGCGATCCTCCATGATCTGTTTGCGCTCGCGCATCGTGTCGGTGACGATCAGCTCGTCGGCGTCATGGTCGGCGACTTCGCGGCGCACCAGCGCCTTGGGGATGACGCCGACCGTCCAGCCGCCGCGGGCCCGGGCGGCGGTGGCCAGCGCGCCCATCGCCGAGACGTTGCCGCCGCCCCAGACCAGCGTCCAGCCGCGATCGGCGATCGCCTCGCCCACGTCGGCGGCCAGCGCCAGCAGCTCGGGGTCGGTGGGTCCGGACGCGCAGTACACGCAGACCGCATGTCGATGCGGTGCATCGCGTTCGGGAGGCACAGTCGAACCGTAGTAGATTCCAGACCCACCCCTTGCCGCCGAGCGCATTTGGGCCTAACCGCATGCGGTCCGGTGCGCGCGCCATAAACTCCGGCGGTGCCGAGTGCTTGGGTTGCCGCGCCGCCGGATGCCGTGCTGCGTGACGTCACCGCCGCCTTGGCGGATCCGCAGCGTTCCGGCGTGGCGATCCTCGGAGCCGACGGTGTCGGCAAAACGCTGCTGGCCCGCAGCGCAGCCGAAGCGTCCGCAACGCCCGTTCACTGGGTGGTGGGCACTGCGACCGAGCAGGTCATCCCGTTCGGCGCATTCCGCGCGCTGATGGCCGGCACCGACGCCAGCGACACCGCACGACCGGCCGAGTTGCTGCGCGCCGCGCAGGACCGGCTCACCGGTGAACAGCAGCTCTTCGTCATCGACGACGCCCACTACCTGGACCGGATGTCCGCCACCTTGGTCTATCAGCTGGCCCTGAGCGGCTCGGCCCGGCTGATCGTCACGGTCCGGTCCGACGCCGAGTTGCCCGACGCTGTCCAGGCTTTGTGGGATGACGGGCTATTGACCCGGGTCGAAGTCGGCCCGCTGGACGCGGCGACGACGGCGGCGCTGCCGACCCTGGTCGACGCCTACCTGTCCGGTCTGCCGTCCTCGGCGCGCACGACACTGGACTACCTGGCGCTGGCCGAGCCGCTGCGGCGCGACGACCTGACGGCGTTGACCGGCGAGGAGGCCGTCGAGCAGGCCGAAGCCGCCGGCGCCGTGACGGTCAACGACGATGCGATGGTCTACTCGGCGCATCCGCTCTACGCGGCCCGTGCCGGCGCGGCGCAGGCGCCGGACACCGCGCGGGCGCTGCGCATGTCGCTGGTCGAACAACTCGCGGCCGCCCCGTCCGGACATATCGGCGACCCGTTGCGGCTCGCGGCGCTGGGCGTCGAGAACGACACTGCCTGCGACGATCTGGTGACCGCGGCGCAACAGGCGCTGCGGTTCGGCGAGCTCACGCTGGCCGAACGGCTGGCCCGCGCGGCGCTGGACCGCTCCGACGGGCTGGCCGCGCGGCTGGCGCTCGGCTACGCGCTGGCCTGGCAGGGTCGCGGACGAGAAGCCGACGCGGTACTGGCCGCAGTGGATCCCGGACAGTTGTCGCCGCCGGAGCTGATGGCGTGGGCGCTACCGCGGGCAGCCAACCAGTTCTGGATGCTCAGCGAGCCGGCGCAGGCCACCGCGTTTCTTCAGACCACCCGCAGCCAAGTCTCGTCGCCGGGCGCGCAGACCACCCTCGACGCGTTGTCGGCGACCTTCGCGATGAACGCCGGCACGCCGCTGCGCACGCTGCGGATCGCCGGTGAGGTGCTGGAGTCGCCGCACGCCGACGCGGTGGCGGTGGGGTGGGCGGCCTCGGCGGCGGCGCTGAGCTCGGCCCGCACCGGACAGTTCGACGACGTCGAAGCGCTGGCCCGTCGCGCGACGGCCGCCGACCATCCCGGGCTGCTGCGGTTCACCAGCGGCTTCGGCCGGATCACCGCGCTGGTGATGGCCGGCCGTGTGACCGAGGCCCGCACACTGGCCCAGCGCCACACCGACTTCGCCGAGTTGCAGCAGCCGGGCCGGGCGATCGGCGAGACGCTGGTGGGCTACGTGGCGATCGCCCAGGGCGACTTCGACGACCGCCGTGACGTTGCTGAGCCGGGCCGCCGACCCGTTGGCCCGCACCGGCTACTCCTGGGGTCCGCTGTCGCTGATGCTGCTGGCCCAGGCGCTCGGCCAGCAAGGCGAACAGCTGCGCGCCGCAAAGGCTTTCAGCCGGGCCGAGTCACTGCACGGGCTGAAGTCGTCGTTGTTCGCTCCGGAGTTGGCGTTGGCGAAGGCGTGGTCGAAGTCGGCCCGCGGCGACACCACCGGCGCCATCGAAGCCGCTCGGGAAGCGGTCCAGACCGCGGAGCGCGGCGGGCAGTCGGCGATCGCGCTGCGCGCGCTGCAGGACTGTGTACGGCTCGGCGATGTGCGCGCCGTGCAGCGGGCCGGCCGCTTGGCGGGCGAAGTCAACTGCGTGCTGGGGCGGCTGACGCTGGCGCATGCCCGGGCATTGGCCGACGGCGACGCCGCGGCGCTGGCCGACGTCGCTGCGGACCTGGCCGATCGGGGGCTGCATCCCGCGGCCGCCGACGCTGCGGACCAAGCTCAGGCGCGACGGGCCTAGCTGCTCAGGTAGGCCCGCAGCATGGTCACGGCATCGGTGATCTGGTGGACGGGCACCAACTCGTCGCGGGTGTGCGCGAGGTTGGGGTCACCCGGCCCGTAGTTGACCGCGGCGATTCCGCGGGCGGCGAAGCGCGACACGTCGGTCCAGCCGTACTTCGCCCGCACCTGCCCGTTGGCCGCGTCGATCAGGGCCTTGGCCGCGGGCGTGGACAGACCGGGCAGCGCTCCGGCGGCGGAGTCGGTCTGCTCGATGTGCACGTCGAGGCCATCGAAGATCGTCGTGGACGTGACGCAGCGCGGCGTCGGCCGAACGGTCCGGCGCGAAGCGGAAGTTCACCGTCACCGACGCGGCGTCGGGGATCACGTTGCCGGCCACCCCGCCGTCGATGCGCACCGCCGACAACCCTTCGCGATAGACGCATCCGTCGATGTCGACGCTGCGCGGCCGGTAGCTCGCGAGCCGATCCAGTACCGCGCCCAGCTTGTGAATAGCGTTGTCGCCCAGCCATGATCGCGCCGAGTGGGCGCGTGTTCCGGCTGGCGCTGGACGACGACTCGCAGGGTGCCCTGACAACCCGCTTCGATGTAACCGCCGGTCGGCTCCCCCAGGATGGCCACGTCGGCGGTCAGCCAGTCCGGCAGCTCACGTTCGATGCGGCCCAAACCGTTTGCCGCGGACTCGATTTCCTCGCAGTCGTAGAACACCAGCGTCAGGTCGTGGGCGGGCGCGGTGACGGTCGCGGCCAGATGCAGAAACACCGCGTCGCCGGACTTCATGTCGGTGGTGCCGCAACCGTGCAGCGACTCGGCGTCGCGGCGGCTCGGCAGATTGCCCGCCGCCGGCACGGTGTCGAGGTGACCGGCCAACAGCACCCGGGTCGGACGGCCCAGCGAGGTGCGGGCCAGCACCGCGTTGCCGTTGCGGATGATCTCGTAGCCCAAAGCGGAGGGTCTGGGCCCGCAGCGCGGCCTCGACCTCGTCGGCGATGCGTTCTTCGTGCCGCGACTCGCTGGGGATGTCGACCAGAGCCGCCGTCAGCTCGATCGGGTCACCGCGTAGGTCCAGCACGGTCCCAGCGTAGTGGGTGGGTAGCGTGGAGCCCGTGACTGCAGCTTCGGGTATTGGGCTGGCGACGCTGGCCGCCAACGGATCGGTCCTCGACACCTGGTTCCCCGCACCGGAACTGATCGAGTCGGGCGACAGCGGCACGACGCGGTTGTCGGTGGCCGAGGTGCCCGACGAGCTGGCCGCGCTGGCCGGCCGCGACGACGAGCGCGACGTCGAGACCATCGTGGTGCGTACGGTGATCGGCTCGCTGGACGACAAGGCTGTCGACGCCTATGACGGCTATCTGCGACTGCACCTGCTCTCGCATCGCCTGGTCGCGCCGCACGGGCTCAACGCCGACGGGCTGTTCGGGGTGCTGACCAACGTGGTGTGGACCAGCCACGGGCCGTGCGCAATCGAGGGTTTCGAGATGGTGCGGGCACGACTGCGCCGCCGCGGGCCGGTCACGGTCTACGGCGTGGACAAGTTCCCCCGGATGGTCGACTACGTCGTGCCCACCGGCGTGCGCATCGCCGACGCCGACCGGGTGCGCCTGGGTGCGCACCTGGCGTCCGGCACGACGGTGATGCACGAAGGCTTCGTCAACTTCAACGCGGGCACGTTGGGCACCTCGATGGTGGAGGGCCGCATCTCGGCGGGCGTCGTCGTCGGCGACGGCTCCGACATCGGCGGCGGCGCGTCGATCATGGGCACGCTGTCCGGCGGTGGCACCGAAGTGATTTCGCTCGGCAAGCACTGCCTGCTCGGCGCGAACTCCGGCCTGGGCATCCCGCTGGGCGACGATTGCGTCGTCGAAGCCGGCCTGTACGTCACCGCCGGAACGAAAGTTGCACTGCCCGATGGCAATTCGGTCAAGGCGCGCGAGCTCGCCGGCAGCAGCAACCTGCTGTTCCGGCGCAACTCGGTGACCGGCGCGGTCGAGGTGGTGTCTCGCGACGGCCGCGGGATCGCGCTCAACGAGGACCTGCACGCCAACTGATCACACGACGAGATGCCTGGGCATCACGGTCGGCTTAACGCCGTACCGCGGCCCCATCACATATCCCCCGCGACCGGTCGAGGCGTACGCCGGCATCCCGGTCGCGACGGTGGACATGCCGCCGCCCTCTTCTAACGGGGCGGTCCAACCCGAGCCAGCCAGCGGAGCAGCGGCAGCGGGTTCGCCCGGGGCAGCAGCGGACCAGCTGGCCGGCACCGATAACTTGCCGACCGGGGACGCCTGGCCCATACCCGCCAACACCGGGCCGCCACCGACACTCGCAACACTCGTCGCGGGCAGCGAGCCAACAGGCCAGCCTGCTGTTCCGAGACCGCCGAAGGCGGGCGCAAGCCCTTGACCGATTAGGCCCGCATCGGCGGTATGCGCGTACAAAATCCCGGTCACGATTCCGTTGAAGCCGTTCCAGGCGGCCATATCAAAAATCCCGTTCGGGATGTTTTGCACCAGATTGTTGCTGAAGAAATCGCTCAAGGCCGAGGCCGGCGCCGCTGCAGCAGACACCGGACCAGACAGCGACTGCGTTGCCGCGGGCAATCCGGACACCAGTCCCGGCAGTCCGGCCGACGTGCCGCCGGCGGCTGGTGGCCGGCGCGGGATCGCTCAGCGGTTCCAACCTCCCGGCGGTGGCCGATGCGGCGGCATAGCCGTACATGGCGGCGGCGTCCTGGCCCCACATCTCTCCGTAGTGCGCCTCGGTCACCGCGATCGCGGGAGTGTTCTGCCCCAAGACGTTGGTGGCAACCAGGGCAGCGAGTTGAGCCCGGTTAGCCACGATGAGCGGCGGCGGGACCGTCATGCTGAAGGCCGCCTCGTAGGCGGCCGCGGACGCCATGGCCTGAGTGGCTGCGAGTTGAGCGGCGCCGGCGGTGGTCTGCATCCACTCCACGTAGGGCGTGGCGGCCAACGCCATCGCCGCAGCCGACGGACCCCGCCACTCCTCATCGGTGAGCGTCGAGATCACCGATTGCGAGGCCTCGGCGGTCGCGTTCAATTCGGCCGCAACGTTGTTCCACGCTGCCGCAGCGGCCAGCATCGGTCCCGCGCCTGGGCCGGTGTATATCAGGGTCGAGTTGATCTCCGGCGGTAGTGCTCCGAAATCAAAAGTCATCTCTTTAATCCTTTCTGGCTGATGGGTTTTGGCGCTATCAGACGACGATCGACGCGGGCATCACGGTCGGCTTGACGCCATAACGCGGCGCACCGAAACCAAGGCCCGAGCGCCCGGCCGAGGCCATCGACGGCATGCCCGCCGGTACCGTCGTCATCGGCGCTGCAGCTGAGGCGGGGGTGGTCCAGGCCGCACCCGCCGACGTGATCGGAGCGGAGTTGACGGCGGCCACGCCTGCCGTGGCCCAGCTGGGCGGCACCGATAAGCCGCCGAGCGAGGATGCCTGACCCACGCCTGCCAAGACCGGCGCCGAGGCGACACCCGCAGATGTCGCGGACGCCAGCGGGCCGGTCGGCATGAAGGGGGCTTCCGCAGCGCCTGGGACGAGCGCTCCGTTGGAGTCCAGAGGAGTCCAGCCCACCGCTTTGGGAAGGAATTGGCCCTGCCCCAGCGCGATGAAGTCGGACGAGGCCGCGCCGACGTTTTGGAACCAGTTGAACGGGGTCCCGATGGCGGCGCCAGTCGAGGACGACAAAGCCGCCGGAGCGGTCGCCCCGGACAGCGCCGACGAGGACGTGCCCGACCCGGTCAGTCCACCGAGCAGGCCAGACAGCGTCGTGGACCCCGCCGTGCTCTGGTTTGCCGCTTCGGTTTCTCCATAGGACCCGGCGTTGCTACTCAGGGTGTCAACCAGCATCTGGTGAATCGCCGCCGCTTGTTCGCTGACCTGCTGGTACCAGGTGCCGTAGGCGCTGAATTGGGTGGCCTGCAGCGCTGAGACCGGGTCGGCGGCCGCCGGTACGACGCCGGTGGTCGCCGGTGCGGCGGCGGCACTCTGCGCTGCCAGTGACGTCCCGAGATGTTCCAGTGCACTCGCCGCAGCCGTCAATGCTTCGGGCTGCGTAGTCACGAAAGACATGAGTTCTCCTCACGAATCTTCGGCCGAGCACCGAGAACTCGGCGGAGGTGTGTTTGCGGCAGGGCTACCGAGGAGCCCTCGACTGCCACTTTTCCAAAATCTGTTGGAAATACATTGGTAATGCGAAGGTAATATTCAAATTCTTTTCCAGCGCGTTCGACTGAACAGTCGGGATGAGTTCAATCTGGACTGGGGCGTGACGGAGCAGAGATCAGATGCGTTGCAGTGCAGCTGATTTCGATACGGCGCGGTCGCTTTGGCCGGTCAGCCCTCGGAGTGCAGCGCCGTGCCCTTGGTCTCGGGCAGCAGGTAGGTGCACACGAGGCTGGCCAGGGCGAGGACCGTGAGTATCGGCCCGATGGCCCAGCCGCCATAGGTCGCCTGCACTGTTCCGGCGATCAACGGGGGCAGTGCGCCGCCGAAGACGCCGGCGAAGTTGATCGCGAAGGCCGAGCCGCTGTAGCGGTAGCGGGTGGCGAACAGCTCAGGAATGAACGCTCCGGTGGGCCCGGAACCGATCCCGCCCATCGCGCACATGCCGACGATCGCCACCGCGTAAAGCATCGGTTTGCCGGTGTCGATCAGCGGCATCACCACCAGCGCCCACGGCACACAGGCCGCCCAGCCCAGCAACATCATCCGGCGTCGCCCGACTCGATCGCACAGCGTCGCCGACAGCGCGACGAACGTGATGCTCACCAGGCCGCCCAGCGCACCCACTTCCCAGATGAAGCTGCGGCTGTACCCAAGATGGGAGTGCGCGTATCTGGTCAGGAAGGTGTTCGCCATGTAGGCGAAGCCCATGCCGCCCAAGATGCTGCCGCCGGCCAGAACGATCTCTCGGCGCTGCAGGCGCAGCAACTCCGCGATCGGAGCCTCGGGACAGTGTCGCTGGCCTTCTCGGCGACGAACACCGGCGTCTCGTCGATCCGCAGCCGCACGTACAACGCGATGCCGATCAATACCGCACTGATCAGGAACGGGATCCGCCAGCCCCACTCCAAGAAGGCGGGGCTGTCCTCGCCGATGGTGACGCTGACGCCCAGAAACGTCAGGCACGTGAGCACTGCGGCGGCACCGCCGCCGAGCAGGGTGAACATGCCGTAGCGTCCGCGTTGGTCCGCCGGGCGCGTATTCGGCGCTCAGCAGCACCGAGCCGGCCCACTCACCGCCGGCGGCAAACCCCTGCACCAGCCGCAACGCGACCAGGATGAACGGGGCGGCGAGGCCGATGGTCGCCGTCGTCGGCACCAGGCCGACGCTACACCGTGGCGACCGCCATGATCAGCAGCGTGGCGATCAGCGCCTTTTTGCGTCCCACCCGGTCGCCGAAGTAGCCGAAGGCGGCACCGCCGATCGGCCGCGACACGAATGCGCTGGCGAACGTGCCCATCGAGGCGATCGTCCCCAGCGTCGGGCTCGAGATGCGGGAAGAACACGGTGGGAAACACCAGCGCCGCAGCGGTGCCGTAGATCAAGAAGTCGTAGAACTCGATTGCCGAGCCCACCAGGCACGCGGCAGCGACGCGCCGCATCGGCGTGACGGGCGGCGTGGTCGGCACCGTCGTGATAGTCGGGCTGCCAAGTTCCACGGCTACGACGGTAGGGAAAATAGCCGCCGGTGTCACACCGCCGCGCGCTTCAGCTTCTGGCTGAGCAACTGCTTCTTGAGCACCTTGCCCATCGCGTTACGCGGCAACTCGTCGACGATCCGGACCTCACGCGGCCGCTTGTGCACCGACAGCTGCTGGGCCACGTAGTCGATGAGCTCCTGCGGCTCGGCCTCACCGACGATGAACGCGACGATGCGCTGCCCCAGGTCGTCGTCGGGCAATCCGACCACCGCCGCCTCGGCCACGCCCGGATGCCCGAGCAGCACGGTCTCGATCTCGCCGGCGCCGACCCGGTATCCCCCGGACTTGATCAGGTCCACCGATTCGCGGCCGACGATGCGGTGCATGCCGTCGCTGTCGATCACCGCGGCGTCGCCGGTGCGATACCAGCCGTCGGCGTCGAAGGCCTCGGCGGTGGCATCCGGGCGATTCAGGTAGCCGTTGAACAGCGTCGGTCCCCGAACCTGCAGTCGGCCAATGGTTTCCGCGTCATGCGGCACCGCGTTGTCGTCGTCGTCGACCAGGCGGGTCTCGATACCGGCCAGCGGCAGGCCGACCCAACCGGGGCGACGCTCACCGTCGACGCGGGTCGACAAGGTGATCAGCGACTCGGTGGCGCCGTACCGCTCGACGGGCGCGTGACCGGTGAGCCGGACCAATTGATCGAACACCGGCACCGGCAGGCCCGCGCTGCCCGACACCAGCAATCGCGCCGACCGCAGCGCTTCGGCGGCCGCTGGATCCGCCACCACCCGCGACCACACCGTCGGCACACCGAAATACAGCTGCCGCCGGCCGTCGAACAGGCTTGCGTAGGCCTCCGGCGTCGGTTTTCCGGTGTGCACGAAGCGATTTCCGACCCGCAGCGATCCGAGCAGGCCCAGCACCAGACCGTGCACATGAAACAGCGGCAGGCCGTGCACCAGCGTGTCGTCGGCGGTCCACTGCCAGGCCTCGGCGAGCGCGTCGAGGTCGGCGGCGATCGCCTGGCCGCTCAGCTGCACGCCCTTGGGCGGCCCGGTGGTGCCGGACGTGTAGATGATCAGCGCGGTGTCGCGCGGCGACGGCTCGGGTTGCTGGTGCCAGGACCGCGCGCCCATCCGCACCGGGATATGCGGCAACCCCTCCGCGCTTCATCGTCGCCGGGCGACCGCCCCAGCCAGGCCTGCGCGCCGGAGTCGGTGAGGATGTGACGGCGTTCGGCCTGCCCGACGTCGGCCGGCACCGGGACCACCGGCACCCCGGCGATCAGGCATCCGGCGATGGCCAGCGCGGTCGGCGCGGTCGGGCGTGGCCAGCACCGCGATCCGGTCCGCGCCGCGGATCCGTTCGGCGACCGAGTTGGCGGCCCCGACCACGTCACTGCGGCTGAGCGTGACGTCGCCGAACCTGACGGCGTCCTCGAGATCGCGGCCAGCCTGCGACAACGGAGGGGTCCAGCGAGGTCAGCAGCACGTCAGCAGGCTAGCCCATCGCCCGTTCGCCGATCACGTGGTCGCGGCGCAGGGCATCGAGATCGTCGCTGGACAGTCCGAGGCCGCCGAGGATCTCGTTGTTGTGTTGACCGAGCGTGGGCGCACCGAAGCGGTGATGACGAGCCGGGCCCGGGGTGATGCGCAGCGGCCAACCGGGATAGCGGTGCCGGCCGGTCACCGCGTGGTCGAATTCTTCGTAGAAGCCGCGGACGTCGAGGCCGGGCAGGTCGTACATGTGCTCGGCCGTTGTCACCTCCTCGGCGGGGATGCCGCGTTCACGAAGCGCCGCAACGACATCGGCGGGTTTCTGGTTTCGTGTCCATGCCGCGACCGCCTCGTCGAACGCGTCGTGGTCACCTGGCAGATCGGGTCGACCCATCGCTTGGGCCAACCGCGCGGAGTCGGCGTCGTCGCGCACGGTCAGTGCCACCCACGCGTCATCGCCGGCGGCCGGATAGACGCCCTGGCAGACGCCCCGCCGCCGGTTGCCTTCGCGCGGGCGGACGACGCCGTTCATCGAGTAGTCGATCACCGGTTCGGCGGTGACGGCGGCGCCGACTTCGATCTGCGCGACCTCGATCAGCTGGCCTTCGCCGGTGCGACGACGATGCTCGAGCGCCGCGAGCAACGCCACCCCGGCGTGCACGCCGACGATGGGATCGGCGGGTCCCTGCACGTTGCACGGCGGACCCTGCGGGTAGCCGGTTGCCGCCGTCATGCCGGAGACCTGTTCGATGTTCAGCGCCCAGCCGACGTAGTCGCGCCACGGCCCGTCGAGGCCGAAACCCGGCATGCGGACCGCGATGATGTCGGGGCGCAGCGCGACCAGCGAGTCGTAGTCCAGCCCGAACTGCTCCACCACCCGCGGCGAGTAGTTCTCCACGACGACGTCCGCCTGCGCCGCGAGCCGGCGGGCGAGTTCGCGGCCGCGCGACGAGCTGAGATCCAGCGTGATGTCGCGCTTGTTGAGGTTGGTGGCCTGCCACAGCGGGCTGCGCTCGTACCAGTCCTCGCCCTCGAACGGCTGCGCGCCCGAGTAGCGGAAGCCGTCCGGACGCTGGATCGACTCGAGCTTGACGACGTCGGCCCCGAACGCACCCAGGTAGCAGGTGAGATATCCGCCTGCCCAAAATGTGCTCAGGTCAAGCACTTTCAGGCCGGCAAACGGCATCGACGGATCCGCGACCGGCGCGGCGGTCGGGCGTGGCCTGCTCGGCGCGGAATGTACCTGAGCCGCCGCAGGAGTTTTCGACAGCCGAAACGGCGGACCCGGCTGCCGAAACGACCAATCCTTCCCGCCGCCCTCGACGAAGAACCCGCGTTTGGCATACTGCGGATTGTCCAGCGCGTCGGCACCGTCGGCGACCGGGGCCGCCGGAATCCGCAGTGCCTGACTGAGTTCGACGATGTCGGCGACGGTCCGCTCGTCCAGCCAGGGCTGGGCCGCCGCGTAGAACTCGGCGCGCTCCGGGCCGCCCATCATGATCGCGTACTGCTGCTCGCCGTACTCGGGCAGACCGAGCATGTCGCACACGTCGAGCCAGTGCTGCCCGGTCAGGCAGTTGATCCCGACCCAGCCGTCGGCGGCGCGGACCACGCCGAGCATCGGGGCCTGGCGCACGTTGGTGGGCAGCCCGAGCGCACGCATGCGCTCGAACATCATCATCGGATAGGGCAACGTCGACAGCAGCGCCTCCAGCACCGAGATGTCGACCTCGGTCACCTGACCGGCCGGGGCGATCCGCAGTGCGGTCAGTGCGCCGAGCGCGGCGTATGCGCCGGCGACGTATTCGGCGATCCGGGCACCGGCCTGCACCGGCGGCCGGTCGGGGTCGCGGGCGCTGATCCACCCCGAGATCGCCTGCATGGTCAGCGGCGTCGCGACCCGGTCGCGCAACGGACCATACTGCCCGAAATTGGAGATCCGCACGACGACCAGACGTGAATCTGGTTGCGGGACTTCCCCCCGTGGCAGTCGATGAGGCCTGCTAGGCCTGTCGATCAGCACGTCGGCGTCGGCGATGAGGTCGCGGGCGTCGGCCGGTGTCGCGCGGCGCTTCCCGGCGTTGAGGTACTCGAACAGCCCGGCCCGATCCGGATCGGGCCGGCCGTTGCGAAAGGGCCCCCACCGCCGCAGCGGATCACCTTCTGGTGCTTCGACTTTCGTGACGTCGGCGCCGAGTTCGGCGAGCAGCTTGCCGCAGTACGGACCCGAGATCTCGTCGGCGATTTCGACGACCGGAGCCGTCCAGGGCGTCACGTCCATGTGCGCATTCGCGCGTCCCCGCTATCGTTCCGCTCGGCGTCGTCGTCACGCCGGCAATCCCATGGCCTTCGGCTCCATGTACTGACGAATTCCGATGATGCCGCCGCTTTCTCGCCCGATCCCGCTCTGGCTGAACCCACCGAACGGCGCGCCACCCGGCCCGAATCCGTTGACCGCGATCTGACCGGTGCGAACCCGGCGGGCGACGGCCAGCGCACGGTCGACGTCGTTGCCCCACACCGCACCGGAAAGCCCGTACTGCGAGTTGTTCGCGATCCGCACCGCCTCGTCGTCGCCGCGGTAGCGCAGCACCGACAGCACCGGCCCGAACACCTCTTCCTGGGCGATCGTCGAATCCGGCGTGACCTCGGTGAGAATCGTCGGCTCGAAGTAGAAGCCGCGGTCCAACCCGGCCGGCCGGCCGCCCCCGGCGACCAGCTTGGCGCCGTCGTCGATCGCCTGATCCACATGAGCCTGAACGCGTTTGCACTGTGCGTCGCTGATCAGCGGTCCCATCGTGACGTCCGGGTCGGTGGGGTCACCGACCTTGACCCCGCGGGCCAACCCGACCAGGCGATCGACCACCTCGTCGTGGATCGCATCGGGAAGCAGCAACCTGCTGTGCAGGATGCATGCCTGTCCGGCGTGGAATGAGCACGACTCGAACAACATTCGCTGCAGCACTTCGTCATCGAGCGCCGCATCGTCGAGCACGATGCTGGCCGACTTGCCGCCGAGCTCGAGCAGCAGCCGCTTCATCGTCGCGCCGGCCGCGGACATCACCTCGCGGCCGACCACCGAGCTTCCGGTGAAGCTGACCATGTCGATTCGGGGGTCGACGGTCAACAGCTTGCTGGCTTCGAGGTCGGTCGGGGTCACGACATTGACCACGCCCGGTGGAATGTCGGTGTGCTCGTCGATGATTCGGGCCAGCGCCAAGCCGGCCAGCGGCGCCAGCGGCGACGGCTTGAGCACGACGGTGTTGCCCGCGGCCAGCGCGGCACAGACTTTCATCACGTTGAGGGTGTGCGGAAAATTCCACGGCGTCAGGATCGACACCACACCCAGCGGTTCGTAGCGCAGCAGCGTCTTTCCCGCGGCGCCGTAGGCGTCGATCGGCTCTTCGACGGGATGGGTGGCCAGTTCGGCGGCGTTGAGTGCGGCGAACGCCGGCCCCTCGACGTGGATCACCCGCTCGTTGGACGTGCAGCCCCATTCCTGTTGTGCCAGCGCATAGAACTCGTCGGCATGCGCCAGCAGCGCCTCGCCCAACTGGTTGAGAAACCCCGCCCGCTGCTCGGGTCCGGCGTCAGGCCACGGGCCGGAGTCGAATGCCGCCCGGGCGGCGGCGATCGCGCTGCCGACCTGAGCCTGGCTGGGATCAGGCACCGAGGCGATCACCGCCTCGGTGGCCGGGTTGACATCGTCGTAGCGACCGCCCTCCGGTTCGACCCACCGGCCGTCGATGTAGACCGCGTAGGTGTCGATCAACGAGCGTGGGTCAGCCATATCCATTCCTTACACCTGTCGGTCTCGCTGTCGTCAATGCTCAAACCCGGTAATCGGCTATTTCAGTTCAACGACAAGCATATTGACATCGTCGGTGCCGCGAGAGTAGACAGAGTGCGACTGGACAGATCGAAGTCATCTGTCCGATCATTGTTGTCGAGGAGGCCTGGGTGCGCACCGGTTCCCATTCGAGGCCCGCCTCGTCCGTCCCGCTGCACTCCCCCGACTTCTACGCCGGCGATCCCTATCCCGCCTACCGCGAGCTACGGTCGAGCGCGCCGGTGTGCTGGAACGACGTGACCAACTTCTGGGCGCTGCTCAAGTACGAGGACGTCCGGTTCGTCTCGAGCAACCCGGCCACCTTCACCTCGACCCAGGGCATCACCATCCCGGACCCCGCATTGCCGAGCCCGGTGCAGCCCGGGAGCCTGATCTTCACCGACCCGCCACGGCACCGGCAGATGCGCAAGCTGATCAACTCCGGCTTCACCCGGCGCCGCGTTTCGGTGCTCGAGCCCAAGATCCGCGAGCTGGTCCGCGGCATCCTCGACGGTCTGGAGCCGGATTCGGTGCACGAGTTCGCCGAGGAGATCGCCGCTCCGCTGCCCACCCGGCTGATCGCCGAGTTGATCGGCGCGCCGCCCGACGATTGGGAGCAGTTCCGGGCCTGGTCGGACGCGGCCACCGGAACCGCCGACCCGGAGATCGAACTCGACCCGCTGGTGGCTGCCGGCCAGTTGTACGAGTATTTCCAGAAGCTGATCGGCGCACGGCGGGTCGAGCCGCGCGACGACCTGCTGTCGGTGTTGGCCGGCGCCGAAATCGACGGCGACCGGCTCACCGACGAAGACCTGCTGAATTTCGCGTTCCTGTTGCTGGTCGCCGGAAACGAGACGACGCGCAACCTGATCGCGCTGGGCACGCTGGCGCTGATGACGCATCCCGATCAGCAGCGCCTGCTGGTCGACGATTCGTCGCTGATCCCCGCTGCCATCGAGGAGATGCTGCGGTGGAACAGCCCGGTGGTGCACATGGCCCGCACCGCGACCGTCGACGTGGATATCCGCGGCCAGCGGATCGCCGAGGGCGACGTGGTGGTGATGCTCTACCAATCGGCCAACCGCGACGAGGACGTCTTCGGACCCGACTCCGAAGAGTTCAAGGTGACCCGCCATCCCAACCCGCACATCGCGTTCGGGTGCGGTGAACACTCCTGCATCGGAGCACAATTGGCCCGCCTGGAGGCGACGGTGATGTTCGAGGAACTCCTGCGCCGCTTCCCGCGGCTCGAGCTGGTCGGCCAGGTCGACCGGATGCGGGCCACCATGGTTCCCGGGCGTGAAGCGGATGCCGGTGAGGCTCGGGGTCTGAGCAGATGCGCCTCGAATACACCGACGAGCAAGAGCGGTTGCGCGACGAGATCCGCGCGACGATGCAACAGGTGATGACGCCGCAGCGCCAGGCCGCCGTCAGCGAACGGATGGAGGGCGGCCCCGCCGTGCGCGAATGCGTCCAGGCCCTGGCGGCTGCCGATCTGCTCGGCGTCGGTTGGCCCAAAGAGTTTGGTGGGCGCGGCTTCTCGGCGATCGAGCAGTTCATCTTCGCCGAGGAGGCCCGGCGGGTGAACGCGCCGATCCCGCTGGTGACGCTGAACACCGTCGGGCCGACGCTGATGCACTACGGCACCGAGGACCAGAAGCAGCAGTTCCTGCCGGCGATCCTGGATGGCAGCGTCGAGTTCGCCATCGGCTACTCCGAGCCGGGCGCGGGCAGCGACCTGGCGTCGCTGCGCACCACCGCCGTCCGCGACGGCGACGACTATGTGATCAACGGCCAGAAGATGTTCACCAGCGGCGCCGGGTACGCCGACTACATCTGGCTGGCCGCCCGCACCGACCCGAATGCCAAGAAACACAAAGGCATTTCGATCTTCATCGTGCCGACCTCGTCGCCCGGGTTCTCCTGGCAGCCGTTGCACACCATGCCCGGCGTCTCCACCTTCTACACCTTCTACGACAACGTCCGGGTGCCGGCCAGCGCGATCGTGGCGGGTGAGAATCAGGGCTGGCAGCTGATCACCACCCAGCTGAACTTCGAACGCGCCGCGCTGGGTAACCTCGGCGCACTCGAGCCGCTCTTCGAGCAGACGCTGCAGTGGGCGCGCGACACCGAACTCGACGGCGGCCGGGTGATCGACAAGCCCTGGGTTCAGCAGGCACTGGCCCGGGTCGAGGCGGAGGTCGCGGCCTACAAGCTGATCAACCTTCGGGTCAATGCCGCCATGTCCAAGGGTGTACTGAATATGGGAGAAGCTTCGGCGGCCAAGGTGTTCGGCACCGAGCTGGCCCCGCTGGTGGCCCGTCAGCTGCTGGAAGTGCTCGACCACAACGGATTACGCCGCGGTGCCGACGCCCCGCTGCGCGGCGCACTGGAGTCCGCCTACCGGGTCGCGGTCATCAGCACCTTCGGTGGCGGGGCCAACGAGATTCAACGGGACATCATCGCGATGGCCGGACTGGGCATGCCACGCGCTCCACGCGACCTTCGCGCACCCCAGCCCGACCGAAAATCAGGAGGATCCACCCAGTGACCGACACGGACTTGCACGCCCAACTGAAGGCCCTCGTCGGCCAGCACACCGGCGGCTCCGCAAAGCCTTCGCTGGCACCGGATCCGGTGAATCAGCCGATGATCCGGCACTGGGCGTACGCACTCGACGACATGAACCCGGTGTACCTCGATCCGGAGTTCGCGGCGCAGTCCCGGTTCGGTGGCATCGTGTCGCCGCCGGTGATGCTGCAGACCTGGACCATGCCGGCGCCGAAGCTCGAAGGGATCGGTGAGCGCGGCGGCTCCCCCATCGAAATCACCAACAACCCCACCGCGTTTCTCGACGAGGCCGGCTACACCAGCATCGTGGCGACCAACTCGGAATTCGAGATCAACCGCTACCCCAAGCTGGGCGACGAGATCAGCGCGACGTCGGTGTACGAAGAGGTATCCGACGAGAAGACGACGGCGCTGGGCACCGGGTTCTTCGTGACCTGGGTGCTCACCTACAGCGACCAGCACGGTGAAGTGCTTGGCAAGCAACGATTCCGGGTCCTGCGATTCAAGCCGGCGAACTGATGGCGACCCGACTGGCACCGGCCATCAGCCCGGACACCGAGTTCTTCTGGAACGGGCTGCGCGAGCACAAGCTGTTGATCCAGCGCTGCAACGGATGTCAGACGGTGCGCAATCCACCGCAACCGATGTGCCCGACATGCCGCTCGCTGGAGTGGGAAGCGATCGAGTCGTCGGGTCGCGGCACCGTCTACAGCTATGTGATGCCGCACCAGCCGCAGTTCCCGTTCTTCGACTATCCCTACATCGTCGCGCTGATACAGCTGGACGACGGTGTCCGGATCGTGTCGAACCTGACCGATATCGACCCCGCCGATGTCCAGGTCGGGATGCCGGTCGAGGTCTACTACCGCGAGTTCGACGGAGAGCTTGTGCTGCACCAGTTCCGGCCGGCCGGCTGACATGGACTTCACGTTCACCGAAGAGCAGGAGACCGTCAGCAAGCTGGCCCGCGACGTGCTGGAACGTCGCGCCACCCCCGAGCGGCTGACCGAGCTCGAAGCCGGCGAGTCCCGCTACGACGCCGCGCTGTGGAAGGAGCTGGCGGGCGTCGACCTGTTGGGCACCGCGCTGCCGGAGTCGTTGGGCGGCAACGGTGGTGGCTTCGTCGAGCTCGGCGTGCTGCTGGCCGAAGTCGGGTCGGCCGTCGCGCCGGTGCCCGCCTACGCGACGCTGCTGCTGGGCGCCGACCCGATCGCCCGGCACGGCAATCCCGAGCAACAGCAACGCTTCCTGCCCGGCGTCATCGACGGAACCCGGATCCTGTCCGCGGGTCTGCACGAGCCCGGCCGCTCCGACCCGACGAGACCGGCCACCACCGCCCGTCGCGACGGCGCGACATGGCGGCTGGACGGCGTCAAGGAGCTGGTCTCGTTCGGCCAGCTCGCCGACACCCTGCTGATCCCCGCCGCGATCGACGACGGTACCGACGGCGAGGTGGGCCTGTTCCTGCTGCCGACCGACGCCGCGGGCGTCGAGATCCGGCCGGTGACGACCACCAACCGCGAGCCGCACGCCGATGTATTCCTCGACGGCGCAACCGTTGCGGTGACCGACAAGCTCGACGGTCCCGACCGACTGGTCGAATCTTTGCACACCCGCGCCCTGGTCGGGTTGTGCGCGGTCCAGGTCGGCGTCGCAGATCGCGCACTGCGGATGGCCGCCGAATACACCACGGGCCGTGAGCAATTCGGCCGGCCGATCGGCAGCTTCCAGGCGGTTCAGCAGCGGATGGCCGACGGGTTCATCGACCTGGAGGCGATCCGTTGGACCACCTGGCACGCGGCCTGGCTGATCGCGGAGGGCCGTCCGGCGGACCGGGCGGCCCGGATCGCGAAGTTCTGGGCCGCCGAGGCCGGCGCCCGGATCGCCGCCACCGCTCAGCACGTGCACGGCGGGATCGGGATCGACACCACCTATCCCCTGCATCGATATTTCTTGTGGGCCAAGCACAACGAGCTCACCTTGGGGTCGGCCACGCCAGCAGCTGGTCCACCTCGGCAGCACATACCCGGAAGGACGGCTATGACGACCGCCAAATCCCGCACCTCCACCCTGCAGTGGGCCGACATCGAGGTCGGCGACGAGGTGACGCCGCTGGAGATCCCGGTGACCACCACGATGATCGTCGCCGGCGCGATCGCGTCCCGCGATTTCATGCCGGTGCACCACGACGCGGCCTACGCCAACACAGCAGGGTTCGCCGAACTTGTTCATGAATATCCTGACGTCGAACGGGTACTGCGTGCGGTTCCTGACCGACTGGGCGGGCCCCGAGGCGATGATCACCAAGCTGGCGATTCGCCTTGGCGTGCCGTCGTTTCCGGATGACCCGCTGCGGTTCACCGGCAGCGTCACCGGCAAGAGCGAAGGTTCGGACGGCGAGAATTTCGTCGAGGTCACCTTCCAAGCGGCCAACAGTCTCGGCAACCACGTTTCCGGGACCGCGGTCGTGAGCCTGCTCGACGGGGCCGGCGCATGACAGTCTCCAAGCTGGCCGGGACGACGGCTATCGCCGGCATCGGCCAGACCGAGTTCTCCAAGGAATCCGGCCGCAGCGAACTGCAATTGGCGTGCGAGGCGGTCAGCGCCGCGCTCGACGATGCCGGCCTGTCGCCCAGCGAGGTCGACGGCATGGTCACGTTCACCATGGACTCCAGCGACGAGATCGAGGTGGCCCGCAATGTCGGAATCGGCGATCTGACCTTCTTCTCCCGCGTCCCGCACGGCGGTGGCGCGGCGGCCGGAACCGTCGCGCACGCGGCGATGGCCGTAGCGGCGGGTGTTGCCGACGTCGTGGTCTGCTACCGCGCCTTCAACGAACGTTCCGGGATGCGCTTCGGTGGCAGTGGCCGCACCAGCGCCGAGACCCCGTTGTTCATGGCGCACTACGCCCCGTTCGGATTGCTCACTCCCGCAGCGTGGGTCGCCCTGCACGCGCAGCGCTACATGTCGACCTACGGCGTCACCAACTCCGACTTCGGCCGGATCGCCGTCGTCGACCGGGCCCATGCCGCCACCAACCCCGACGCGTGGTTCTACGAGCGCCCGATCACGCTGGAAGACCATCAGAATTCGCGGTGGATCATCGAACCTGTTCTGCGACTGCTGGATTGCTGCCAGGAGAGCGACGGCGGCGTCGCACTGGTCGTCACCAGCGCCGAGCGCGCCCGCGATCTGCGCCAGCCCTCGGCCGTCATCTCCGCGGCCGCGCAGGGCGCCGCCTACAACGGCGAGATGATGACCAGCTACTACCGCGACGACATCACCGGGCTGCCCGAGATGGGTGTGGTCGCCAACAAGCTGTGGGGCGATTCGGGCCTCAAGCCGAGCGACATCCAAACCGCGTTCATCTACGACCATTTCACGCCTTTCGTGTTCACCCAATTCGAGGAACTCGGATTCTGCGGACGCGGTGAGGCGAAGGACTTCGCCACCGTGGAGCGACTGTCACTGGGTGGCGAATTGCCGATCAACACCAACGGCGGTCTGCTCGGCGAGGCCTACATCCACGGGATGAACGGGATCACCGAGGGCGTCCGGCAGATTCGCGGGACGTCGCACAACCAGGTCGACAACGTCGAACACGTCCTCGTCACCTCCGGCACCGGGGTGCCGACCAGCGGGCTGATTCTCGCGTCAAGTGGATAATTCGATGACGGACGCCAGCCCATGACCGAATCAACCTCAGTCGATACCCGTGAACTCATCGTCGAGTCCGCCTACGCCTGCTTCCGCAAACAGGGTCTGCAGAAGGCGACGATCGTCGACATCGCCAGGGCGGCAAGCGTCTCGCGCAGCACCATCTACGAGTACTTCCGCGATAAGGCTGCCATTGTCGAGGCGTGCGCCGAGCACACCTCCGAGCAGTTCTATCGGCAGATGTCCATAGCGATGGACCGCGGCGGCTCATTGGAGGACAAGCTCGCCCGCGCAGCCGTATTCGTCACACAGGCGCGGCGAGTCATCGCTTCGGAGAAGTACTTTGACGAAGAAGCGGTCAGCCTGTTGCTGACCAAGGACGCCGCGGTGTTACTCCGCGAATGCGTCGACTTCCTGGCACCGCACCTGGCCGCCGCCAAACTCACCGGCGAGGTGCGCAAGGACCTCGACATCCAGGCCAGCGGCGAATGGTTCGCGCGAATCCTGTTCTCGCTGTTCAGCACACCGTCGTCCACGCTGAACATGGACGACCCGGATGTGGTAGCGGATTTCGTGCGCGCACACGTCGTGCAGGGTTTCGCCAACGACCGTGCGAGGCCGCGGCGCGGCGCCTAAGGCTTCAGCATGACCTTCACCGCGCCGTCCTGCTTCTTCTGAAAGATCTCGTAGGCGTGCGGGGCCTCGTCCAGAGGCAACACATGTGTCGCGAACGTGTCGACGCCGAGTGGGTCGTCATGGGTCAGCAGCGGCATGATGTCGTCCACCCACCGTTTAACGTTGGCCTGCCCCATCCGCAACGTCACCTGTTTGTCGAACAGCGTCAGCATCGGCAACGGATCTGCCATCCCGCCGTACACCCCGATCAGCGAGATCGTCCCGCCTCGCTTCACGATGTCGATGGCGGAGTACAGCGCACTGAGCCGGTCCACGCCGGCGGTCTGCATCAGCCGTTTGCCGATCGCGTCCGGCAACAGTCCGGTCGCAGTCTGGGCCAATTTGGCGACCGGCGAGCCGTGCGCCTCCATACCCACCGCGTCGATCACCGACTCGGCGCCACGGCCGTCGGTCAGGTCGTGGATCGCCTCAACGAGACCTGAGCCGACTTCGCGCAGGTCGATGGTGTGGATGCCGCGCTCCTCGGCGCGGGCGAGTCGCTCGGACACCAGGTCGATGGCGATAACCCGGTAACCGAGATGATGGGCGATGCGCGCGGCCATGTCCCCGATCGGGCCCAGGCCGAGCACGGCGACCGTCCCGCCGTCCGGAATGTTTGCGTACTCAACTGACTGCCAGGCCGTCGGGAGCACGTCGGAGAGATAGATGAATCGCGAATCCGGCGGACCTTCAGGCACTTTGATGTGGGTGAACTGAGCTTGCGGCACCCGCAGCAACTCGGCCTGGCCGCCGGGGACCTCGCCGTAGAGCTCCGAATAGCCAAACAGTGCCGCGCCCATTCCCTGATCGCGCACCTGGGTCGTCTCGCATTGGGTGTAGAGCCGCTTGTCGCACATATGACAACTGCCGCAGGAGATCTGGAATGGGATCACCACCCGATCGCCGACCCGCAGATCCCCCGTCTCGGTACCGACCTCACGCACGATTCCCATCGGTTCGTGACCAAGAATGTCACCGGGTTTCATGAACGCGCCTAGGACTTCGTAGAGGTGCAGATCGGACCCGCAGATGTTGGTTGACGTCACCTCGATGATGGCGTCGGTGGGCTCTTCGATCTTCGGGTCAGGCACCGACTCGACGCGCACGTCGCGTTTGCCCTGCCAGGTGACGGCTTTCATGTACAGGCGGTACCCGTCTGACGGATGCCGAAACGCCCTGGTCAGTGTCCGCCGTTGCAGCGACGGCCCGCTGCGCCCGGCTTCGCCGCGCTTGCGACCGTCTTGTATCGAGGTGACGGCCCGCTGCGCCCGGCTTCGCCGCGCTTGCGACCGTCACGTATCGAGGTGACGGCCCGCTGCGCCCGGCTTCGCCGCGCTTGCGACCGTCACGTATGCGCCAACGCCCGCATGAAAAACGTCAGGTTGGCCGGCCGCTCGGCCAGCCGCCGCATGAAGTAGCCGTACCACTGGGTGCCGAACGGCACGTAAACCCGAACCCGGTTGCCTGCTGACGCGAGGCGTCGCTGCTCGGGGTCGCGAACGCCGTACAGCATCTGGTATTCGAAATCATCAGTGGTTCGGCCTGTTTCGCGTGCAATCGTGGCCACTGCGTCGATGACCACTGGGTCATGCGAGGCCACCATCGGATAGCCGGGCCCTGCCATCAATACCCGAAGGCAGCGCAGGTACGCGGCGGTGACCGCCGCGGCATCCCGATGGGCCACCGACGCGGGTTCGTCGTAGGCACCCTTGCACAGCCGAACCCTGGCCCCCGACGCGGCGAACTGCTCGCAGTCGCCCACCGTGCGCCGAAGATAGGCCTGCAACACCACACCCAGCCAAGGAAACTCAGTGCGCAGATCGGCGGCGATCGAGAGCGTGGAATCGGTGGTGGTGTGGTCCTCGGCATCCAGGGTCACCCAGGCGCCGATCTCCTCGGCCCGCTCGCAGATCCGGTGGGCATGGGCGAGCGCAATCTTCTCACCGTCGCAATTCAGCGCCTGCCCCAGCGCGGACAGCTTCAGCGACACCTCCAGCGGGCGCACGGAGGTGTGGGTGGCATCAGGCCGCCGGCCCAGTGCGTCGAGCAGATCGAGGTAGGCAATCAGGGTGGCACCCGCACCGTCGGCATCGGTGACCTGCTCACCCAGATAGTCGATGCTGACCAAGCGGGCCGAATCGCGCAGTGCGGCAGTGCTATCCAGCACCCTGTCCAGTGTCTCACCTGGCACGAATCGATCGACCACCTTGCGGGTGACCGTCAACCGTTCGGCGGTGTGCTGCAAGCCGTGCGAGCGGCTCGCGGCCAATATCGCCGGGCGCAGCGTCTTGGCGAATAGGCCGGTCATTCCGCCGCCATGTGTGGGTAGCGGTGATCGGTGGCCGGGACGAACGTCTCCTTGATCGAACGAGCAGACGTCCAGCGCAACAGGTTCTGCGCCGAGCCGGCCTTGTCGTTGGTACCCGAGCCGCGGGAACCACCGAACGGTTGGCGACCCACCACCGCCCCGGTCGGCTTGTCGTTGACGTAGAAGTTGCCTGCCGCGAACCGCAGCCGGTTCTGTGCGGCGAGCACCGCGTCGCGGTCGTCGGCGATCACCGCGCCGGTCAGCGCGTAACGCGACCCGGTGTCGATGATGTCGAGAACCCGGTCGAAGTCATCGTCGGGATAGACAAAGACCGACAGCAGCGGGCCGAAGTACTCGGTGGCGAATGCCTCGTCCGTCGGGTCGTCGGACAGTAGCACCGTCGGACGCACGAAATAACCTTCGCTGTCATCGTATTCGCCGCCGACGGCGATCGTGACCCCAGCTGCGCTCTTCGCACGTTCGATGGCAGCGACGTTTTTCGCGTAGGCCCGCTGGTCGATCAGCGCGCCACCGAAGTTGCTCAGGTCGGCGATGTCACCGAACGGCAGTTCGGCGGTGGCGGCCAGGAAGTCGTCGCCCATCCGCTGCCACACCGAGTGCGCGATGAATGCCCGCGACGCCGCCGAGCACTTCTGGCCCTGGTAGTCGAACGCGCCGCGAATCAGTGCGGTCCGCAGCACATCTGGCTGCGCCGAGCGGTGAGCCAGCACAAAGTCTTTGCCACCGGTCTCGCCCACCAGACGCGGGTAGCTCTGGTAGTGCTCGATGTTCGTGCCGACCTGTTGCCAGAGGTGCTGAAAGGTCGCCGTCGATCCGGTGAAGTGGATACCCGCCAGCCGTGGATCGGCCAGCGCCACTTCCGATACCGCATAGCCGTCGCCGGTCACCATGTTCACCACACCGGGCGGCAGGCCGGCCGCCTCCAGCAGTTGCATGGTCAGGTAAGCCGACAACGTCTGCGTCACCGACGGCTTCCACACCACGGTGTTTCCCATCAACGCCGGCGCGGTGGGCAGGTTCGCCGCGATTGCAGTGAAGTTGAATGGCGTAATCGCGTAGACGAATCCGTCCAGTGGGCGGTAGTCGGTGCGGTTCCATTCCCCCCGCACGCTTGTCGGCTGCTGAGCCAGAATCTGGCGGGCGAAGTCGACGTTGAACCGCCAGAAATCCGCAAGCTCGCAGGATGAGTCGATCTCGGACTGATATGCAGTTTTGGACTGCCCCAGCATGGTCGCCGCAGCGATCTTCTCGCGCCACGGGCCGGTTAGCAGATCGGCGGCGCGCAGGAATATCGCCGCGCGCTCGTCGAACGGCATTGCCGCCCAGTCTGTTCGGGCCAACGACGCGGCTTGGACGGCCGATGCGGCATCGCGGTGCACAGCGTTGGTCAGCGTGCCCAGTTTCAAGGAATGCCGGTGGGGCGCAGCGATGTCGATCTGCTCACCGTCGCCCATTCGGTGGGTGCCACCGATGACGTGCGGCAGATCGATCGGATGGTCGGCGAGTTCGGTGAGCGCGGTCTGTAAACGAGCCCGCTCGGGCGAGTGTGGCGCGTAGTCGTGGATTGGTTCGTTGACTGGCGGCGGAACATCGGTAATCGCGTCCATGACTCAGCATCTCAGCGATGAGCTCACGATCAGTTGGCTGATAGGACAAGGTTTGCCCGGTGTCCTAGTAGAATCGGACAACATGCGGATCGACGGTGTAGGGCTCGGCCAGCTGCTGTTGGCCCTGGACACGACGATGGCGAGGTTGGTCGAGGCGCCTCGCGGGCTCGACCTGACCGTCGCCTCGGCAGCGCTGATCGATTCCGACGATGTCCGGCTCGGGATGGGCCGGGGCGCGGACTCCGCCGACGTGTTCTTCCTGGTCGGCGTCTCCGACACTGAGGCACAGCACTGGCTGGAAAGATGCGACGCCGGTCCGGCCGGGCAGCCGCCGGTGGCCGTTTTCGCCAAAGAGCCCTCCGATGCGCTGGTCGCCAAGGCGGTCACGACGGGGACTGCGATGGTGGCCGTGGATCCGCGGGCCCGTTGGGAGCGGCTGTACCGGCTGGTCGATCACGTCCTGGAGCACCATGGCACCGCGCCGCACGACTCCGGCACCGATTTATTCGGCCTTGCGCAGTCGCTGGCCGACCGCATTCACGGCATGGTCAGTATCGAAGACGAGCAGTCGCATGTGCTGGCCTACTCGGCGTCCAACGACGAGGCCGACGAGTTGCGGCGGCTGTCGATCCTGGGTCGCGCCGGGCCGCCCGAGCATCTGACGTGGATCGGTCAATGGGGCATCTTCGACGCGCTGCGCTCCGGCGGTGATGTGGTCCGCGTCGCCGAGCGGCCCGAGTTGGGGCTGCGACCCCGTCTGGCCGTCGGCATTCACCAGTCCGCCCGTCGGACGCCCGGTTTCGCCGGCACCATCTGGGTGCAGCAGGGCTCCCGGCCATTGGCAGACGACGCCGAGGAGGTGCTGCGCGGAGCCGCGGTGCTGGCTGCCCGCATCATGTCCCGGCTGACGGCCAGGCCGTCGACGCATGCGCTGCACGCACAGCAGCTGCTTGGTCTGACCGACAGCGGACCCGCCGACATCGATGCGATCGCACGAGAGTTGGGTGTGGTCGCCGACGGTCAGGCTGCACTGGTCGCCTTCGACAATTCAGGCGGCCGAGGCCAGCACGACCGGCTGGCCGATGTTTTGGCACTGAGCGCCAACGCTTTTCGCGCCGACGCACAGGTGGGGTCGCGCGGGTCGCGGGTGTATGTGTTGTTCCCTCAGACGACCAAGCGGTCGTCGCTGCAGTCCTGGATTCGCGGCACGATAGGCGGGCTACACACCGAACTGGGCCTACAACTGCGGGCGGTGGTCGCCGCCCCGCTACCGGGGCTCGCCGGCCTGCCCACGGTGCGGGCGGAGATCGATCGAGTGCTGGATAGCGTTGAACGCCATCCGGATTCGTTCGCAGCGGTGACATCGCTGGCCGAGGCGCGGACCACCGTGCTGCTCGATGAGATCGTCACGTTGGTCGGCGCGGACGAACGACTGGTGGACCCGCGAGTGCGCGAGCTACAGGCCCGCGACCCGGCACTGGCCCAGACGCTACGGGTGTATCTGGATGAATTCGGCGACGTCGCGGCCGCAGCGGAGCAACTGCATGTGCACCCCAACACCGTGCGCTACCGTGTCCGCAGAATAGAGACGATACTCACAACGTCGTTGGCTGATCCTGATGTCCGGCTGCTACTTTCGCTGGGGCTGCGGGCCACCGAACGGATCTCGTGAACAGGCGCGAATCCGTGCAACAGTTATGTTCACCCTGACGGTAATTGAAAGAGTGGCAACAATTTTCCGTCAGCTAAGCTGCGCAGGTGACAGATCGCCCGTCGGCATATCTGGTGTTGGCCTCTCAGCGAAGTGGCAGCACCCTTCTGGTCGAGTCTTTGCGAGCAACGGGCGTCGCCGGCGAGCCACAGGAGTTTTTCCAGTACCTACCAGGTACCAGCCAATCGCCGCAGCCACGCGAATGGTTCGCCGACATCGATGACGACTCGATTCTGAGCTTGCTCGATCCGCTGGATGCCGGCAAACCCGACCTCGCGCCGCCCGAGATTTGGCGCGACTACATCCGCACCGTCGGACGGACGCCGAACGGCGTGTGGGGCGGCAAGCTGATGTGGAACCAGACGCCGCTGCTGCTGGACCGCGCCAACGGACTGCCAGATCGATCCGGTGACGGCCTGCTTTCCGCGATCCGCGATGTCGTGGGGCAGGACCCCCTGCTCGTCTACGTCTACCGGCCTGACGTGGTGTCGCAGGCGGTGTCGTTCTGGCGGGCGGTGCAGACGCGGGTCTGGCGCGGCCGGCCCGACCCGATCCGGGACGAGCGCGCCACGTATCACGCCGGCGCCATCGCACACGTCATCACCATGCTGCGCGCCCAGGAAGAGGGCTGGCGAAACTGGTTTTCCGAAGAGGGCGTCGCACCCTTGGAGATTCCCTATCCGGTGTTGTGGCGCAACCTGACTCAGGTCGTTGGCGACATCCTCGAGTCGCTGGGACTCAATCGAGGGCTCGCGCCCGAGCCGGTGCTGGAACGGCAGGCGGATAAACGCTCCGACGAATGGGTAGACCGCTATCGCGAAGATGCCGAAAGAGAGGGCTTACCGTTATGACTGCCCCGGTGGAGACCAAGCGCGTCGACGAGCTGCGGCTGCTGGAGGCCGAAGCGGTGCACATCATCCGCGAAGTGGTCGCCGAGCTGGAGCGCCCGGTCCTGCTGTTCTCGGCCGGCAAGGACTCGATCGTGCTACTTCGGCTGGCGGAGAAGGCGTTTCGTCCACTTCCGCTGCCTTTCCCGGTGATGCACGTCGACACCGGTCACAACTTTCCCGAGGTGATCGAATTCCGCGACCGCCGCGTTGAAGGCGAGGGCCACAAGCTGATCGTCGCCTCCGTGCAGGAGTCCATCGACAACGGCCGGGTCGCCGACCCGGGCCGTTACGCGTCGCGCAACCGCGCGCAGACCCGCACGTTGCTGGACGCGCTGGAGGCCGGCGAGTTCGACGCGGCGTTCGGCGGTGCCCGCCGGGACGAGGAGCGGGCCCGCGCCAAAGAACGGATCCTGAGCTTTCGCGACGAGTTCGGCCAATGGGACCCGCGCGCTCAGCGCCCCGAGCCCTGGTCGCTCTACAACGGCCGGATCAAGAAGGGCGAACAGGTGCGGGTGTTCCCGCTGAGCAACTGGACCGAGATCGACATCTGGCGCTACCTCGAGCTGGAAAGCCTTGAAATACCGTCGATTTACTACGCCCACGAACGCGAGGTTTTCGAGCGCGACGGCATTCTGCTGGCGGTCTCGGAGTACACCGAACCGCATAACGATGAGTCCTCCGATGTCGAGTGGGTGCGCTACCGCACCGTGGGCGACCTGACCATCACCGGCGCGGTCCGGTCCAAGGCCACCGACATCGCGGGTGTCATCAGTGAGATCTCGGCGGCCACGGTGTCCGAGCGCGGAGAGACCCGGGCCGACGACCGCACGTCGGTCGCCGCGATGGAGGACCGCAAGCGAGAGGGCTACTTCTGATGAGCGCCAGCGAAGAAGAACGAAAAGGCTTGGGTTGATGAGCGCCCAGCGCCAGCGAAGACACCGAGCAGGAAGCGAAAGTCCAGACGCACGACGGCGTCACGCGACAACTGCTGCGGATCACCACCGCAGGTTCGGTCGACGACGGCAAGAGCACCCTGATCGGGCGGCTTCTGCACGACACCGACAGCCTGCCGCTGGACCACCTGGAAGCCGTCACCGACGAAGAAGGAATCGCCGATCTGGCCGCGCTGTCCGACGGCCTGCGCGCCGAACGCGAACAGGGCATCACGATCGACGTCGCCTACCGGTTCTTCTCCACTGCCACCCGCAGCTACATTCTGGCCGATACACCCGGCCACGAGCGCTACACCCGCAACATGTTCACCGGCGCGTCCAACGCCCACGTGGCCATCCTGCTGGTCGATGCCCGCGCGGGGGTGCTGCGCCAGACCCGCAGGCACGCCAGGATCGCAAAGCTGTTGGGCATCAAGCACTTTGTTGCAACGGTGAACAAGATCGACCTGGTCGACTTCGACCAGGGCCGGTTCGCCGAAGTCGAATCCGAGCTGCAGCAGCTGAGCACACGCCTGGGCGGCCTCGACATCACCGTGATCCCGATCGCCGCCAAGCTCGGCGACAATGTGGTGCACCGCTCCGAGAACACACCGTGGTACAACGGCCCTACGCTGCTCGACTACTTGGAAGACGTCGAACTGGCTGCGCCACATGCCGAACCGAACCGGTTGCGGTTGCCGATCCAATGGGTGTCTCGGCCGACTGACAATCAGCGCCGCCGCTACACCGGACGGCTCGCCGCCGGCACGCTCAGCGTCGGCGACCCGATCATCTCGCTGCCCGCCGGAACCGAGTCGACCGTGACGGCGCTGGACACCCTGGACGACGAGCGCACGACAGGTGTTGCACCGCTGTCAGTTTCGGTGGAGCTGGCCGACGACATCGACGTCGGCCGAGGCGACGTGCTGGTCAGCGGTGCCGACGACGCGGTGCTGCCGGTGCTCGCCCGTGAACTCGATGCGAACGTGTGCTGGTTCGTCGACTCTCCATTACGGGCCGGCGACCGACTGGCTCTCAAGCAGACCACCACCACCGTCCGGGCGACGGTGCAGGCATTGCACTCACGCCTCGATCCCGAGACGCTCGACGAAGTCGACAATCCAGTCGAGCTCGAGCTCAACGACATCGGCACCGTGACGCTGCGGACCAGTTCGCTCGTCATCGCCGACAGCTACAACGACAACCGCGACAGCGGCGCGTTCATCCTGATCGACGAAGTCACCAACGACACCATCGGCGCCGGCACCATCATCGAGGCACGCGAGGTCAAGCCGGGCACCCACCCGCGCAGCGACATCCGTTGGCACCCTTCGGCGTTGGAACGCAATCATCGCCAGCAGTCCACCGGCCAAGCCGGTGCGACGATCTGGTTCACCGGCCTGCCCGCCTCCGGCAAGTCGACCGTTGCGGTGGCAGTCGAGCGGGCGCTGGTCGAATCCGGCCGGGTCGCCTATCTGCTGGACGGCGACAACCTGCGGCACGGTTTGTCCGACGATCTAGGCTTCTCCCCCGGCGACCGCACCGAAAACATCAGGCGGGTCGGCCATTTGACGCGATTGCTGGCCGACGCGGGTGTGGTGGCGTTGGCCTCCCTGGTGTCCCCGTTGAAGTCGGACCGCGAGACCGCGCGCGCCCTCAGCGATGCCGCCAAGCTGCCCTTCATCGAAGTGCACATCGCCACATCGCTTGAAGAGTGCGAAAAGCGTGATCCCAAAGGGCTTTACAAGCGTGCCCGCCGCGGGGAGCTCAAAGGTCTGACCGGTGTCGACGCACCCTACGAGCCGCCCGAGGACGCCGATCTGGTGCTGGACACCGCCGGCGCCGATATCGACGATCTGGCCGCGAAGGTCATCGCCCTGCTCGACGAGCGAAGCCCCCGTCCGGCGGACTAGACCGAAACCCGGCTCTTGGTGTAGATCTCGGCGAGGAACTGCTCGACGGCCACTGCGGCATGACCGGCCCGCACCGAGCCGAAGATGTCGAAGGCGTGCTGCGCGAACGGCAGTTCGGCGTAGGCGACCGGCTGGCGGCTGACTTCGCGAAGCCGCTTGCTGAACGCGCGGCCCTGCTCGACGGGTATCAGCGAGTCGTTGCGTCCGTGCAACACGAAAAACGGTGGCGCGTCTGGTGATACATAGGTGATCGGCGACGCGGCCCGAAACGCCTCCTTCAGCGCGGCCTTCCTCAGCTTGAACACGTACTTGGCCATCGTGGGCACCATCAGCCGATGGATCGCCTCGTGGCGGGTGAAGTCGTAGAGACCGTAGAACGGAACCGCGGCCCGCACACTGGTGTCGGCATCTTCGAAGCCGGGCTGGAACTGGGGATCGTTCGGGGTAAGCGCAGCCAAAGACGACAAGTGCCCTCCGGCGGAGCCGCCGGTGATCGCCACCCAGTCCGGGTCGCCGCCGTATTCGGCGATGTGCTCCTTGGTCCAAGCCAGCGCGCGCTTGACGTCGACGATGTGGTCCGGCCAGGTAGACCGCGGACTGAGCCGGTAGTTGATCGCGACGCAGACCCAGCCCAACTCGGCTAGATGACTCATCAACGGATACGCCTGTTGCCGTTTGCTTCCCACCATCCAGGCGCCACCGGGGACCTGCAGCAGCACCGGCGCTTTCCCGCCGCGGTCCAGATCGGGCCGTCGCCAGATGTCGAGATGATTCCGCGAGCCGTGTTCGCCGTAGCTGATGTCGGTGTCGTGCGCGTAGTCGCCGTAGATCCGCGCCATGCGCACCAGGCCCGGCGATTTGGCCGTGCCCCCACCTCCCGGTCGCTTCCACAGATCCCCCGACTCGGTCCGGCGATCGGGACCCAACCCGGCATCGAGCGCCGCGGTCAGCGGCAGGTTGGCCTGGTGGCCGATGCGATTCAGACCCACCAGCCCCAACCAGGACAGCGCCGAGACCAGCCAGCTGAATCGACGCACCCGCGGCGAGAGCTTGCGAGTCACCGCGGCCAGCAACGCGAACTGCCCGGCGATCAACTGCAGGGGCAGTTCGGAGGCGAACACCCCAAAGCTGAAGGCATACATCGACAGATAGCCGCGCTTGCTCAGTGGCTGATAGCCGTTGGCGGTGACCGCGAGGCCGGCCAGCGAAGCCAACACGGCTGACAGTTTCTTCACGGCCACCACTTAACCACAGGCTTCCTAGTTGTCGTCACTGAAACCACTTGCGTCACTTGGGTTTCACGGTTTAAAACCTGTCGGACCCCGTCGTTATTATTCGAACATGCGTTCTAGTAGTCGTGAGGAGATCGTCGAGGTTCTCGACGCGCTCGAGGCTGCGCTACAAACGCGCGCTGGACTTGACGTTCGACGTGTTGACCACGCCCGAACGGCTGAGCGTGCTGGAAAGATTCGAGAGGTTGCGCCGCCAGACAGCCGGCCATCGAGCACGCCCTGATCAACCAGCTCGCCGCCCAGGCCGATGCCGACCGAGTTGGGCGGCAAGCTGGCCCCGGCGTTGGCCAACCGGTTGCGGATCAGCCGCGCCGAAGCCTCACGGCGCATCCATGAGGCCGCCGATCTGGGTGAGCGGCGGGCGTTGAACGGCGAACCCCTGGCGCCGGTGTTGCCCGCGACGGCCGAGGCCCAACGCAACGGCGAGCTCGGTGCCGGCCATGTCGCGGTGATCCGCAGCTTCTTCCACCGGCTCCCGGACTTCGTCGACATCGAGACCCGCGCCAAAGCCGAAGCGCACCTGGCCGCGCCTGGCCGGGAGTACCGCCCCGATGAGCTAGCCAAGCTGGCCGACAAACTCACCGACTGCCTCAACCCCGACGGCGACTTCACCGACATCGACCGCGCCAAACGCCGCGGCCTGACCATCGGCAAGCAAGACATCGACGGCATGAGCCCGATCAGCGGCTACCTCACCCCCGAAGCCCGCGCCACCTCGGACGCCGTCTTCGCCAAACTCGCCGCACCCGGGATGTGCAACCCCGACGACGACGAACCCTGCATCAGCGGCACCCCGTCACAGGCCGCCATCCAAGGCGACACCCGCAGCCTCGGCCAGCGCAACCACGACGCCCTGCTCGCCGCCGCCCGCGCGCTGCTGGCCTCCGGCGACCTCGGTCAACACAACGGCCTACCGGCTCGATCATCGTCACCACCACACTGCAAGAACTCGAGAAAGGCGCCGGCCGCGGCCTCACCGGCGGCGGCACCCTGCTGCCGATGTCGGATGTGATCCGGCTCGGCTCCCACGCCCATCACTACCTGGCCATCTTCGACAACGGCAAAGCCCTGGCGCTCTATCACACCAAACGCCTCGCCTCACCCGCCCAGCGAATTGTGTTGTACGCCAAGGATCGCGGCTGCACCTTCCCCGGCTGCACCATCCCGGGCTACCTCTGCGAGGTCCACCACTGCGACCCCTACGCCACCAACCCCGTCACCGACGTCAACGACCTGACCTTTGGCTGCGGCCCCAACCACGACACTCGCCGAACAAGGCTGGACCACCCGCAAAAACAGCCGCGGCCAAACCGAATGGATCCCCCCACCACACCTCGACCGAGGACAACCCCGCACCAACACCTTCCACCACCCCGAAAAACTCCTGCGCGACGAGGACGACAGACGATGGCGCCCTAGCTCTTGCCGCCGCGCTTTCGGCGGGCATACCGTTCCCCCATGACCGGCACGACCCAGCGGCGGGATCCACGGATCGTCATCGTCGGCGCCGGCATGTCCGGGATCGCCACTGCTCACGTACTGAGGCAGGCCGGCTTCACCGACTTCACCATCCTGGAAAAGGGTTCTGACGTCGGCGGCGTCTGGCACTGGAACCGCTACCCCGGCCTGCGGTGCGACGTGCCGTCCTACGGCTACCAATTCGCGTTCGCGCCCAAGCCGGACTGGAGCCACGTGTGGGCGACCGGTGACGAGATCCAGCGTTACCACCGCGACCTGATCGACGAGCTGCAGCTGAACTCGCATCTGCGGCTCGGCTGCGAAGTCACCGAGGCGGTGTTCGCCGATAACCAATGGCAGGTGCGCACCGCCGACGGCGACCAGATCGAGGCGGACTTCGTCGTCGCCGCGACCGGAGTCCTGCATCACCCGTTCATTCCGGACATTCCAGGGCTCGACTCGTTCACCGGTCCGGTGGTGCACACCGCGCGCTGGACCGACATCGATACGCGCGGCAAGCGAGTCGCGGTCATCGGAGCCGGTTCGACTGGGGTGCAGGTATTTTCAGCACTGCAGCCCGACGCGGCACACATCACCCATTTCGCCCGCACGCCGCAGTGGGTGATGTGGATGCCGATGCGAATGCCGCAGCCACGCATCGTCAGCCGGATACTGCGCAGGCTGCCGAAGCAGGACAAGACGGTCCGGCTGTCACAGTTCATCGGCTCCGACTACCTCGTCGACCTGGTGATCCGGCCCACCTGGCGACGCCGGGCGGCTCAGCGCTACGGGTCGATGTGCCTGCGAGCCCTGGTGCGGGACAAGGAACTTCGCGCCAGGCTGACTCCCGACTACCAGCCGTTCTGCAAGCGTCAGGTGCTCTCCGGCGACTACTACCGGCGAATCGCCAAGCCCAATGCCAGCTTCGTCAGCGAGCCGATCGCCGAGATCACCGAGACGGGCGTGCGCACCGCCGACGGCGTGCACCACGACCTCGATGCGATCGTGCTCGCCACCGGATTCGCCGCCCACAACTACATGCGCCCGATGACACTGCGCGGCCGCGATGGCCTGTCGATCGACGACGCCTGGGCCAAGGGACCGCGGGCCTGGGGTATGACGGCGATCCCCGGATTCCCCAACCTGTTCATGGTGCTGGGCCCCAACTCGCCCACCGGATCCATCTCACTCCAGCACGTCGCCGAGCTGACCGCGCGCTATATCACCAAGTGGCTGAATCGCTTTCGCGACGGCGAGATCACCGCCGTCGAGGTCACCGACGAAGCCACCGACCGCTTCGCCGACGACGTCGCCGACGCGATGGTCCCGACGGTGTGGAACACCGGCTGCAACTCCTGGTATTTCGCTGACGACAACCACATCGATCTGTGGCCGTTCGACCGAAAGCGGTTGACCCGCATGCTCACTGAGCCGAAAGACGACGACTACATCCTCAGCCGTAAGCCGCTGACGACCTCCGCGGCCAACCGGGCGTTGGACAACACCAACGCGATGTTGGCCGACAACGACGCGCCATGCGTCTCGCGGTGGAAGAAGTCGAGCAGAAACGGTGTGACGTCCTTGCCTCGCACACCTTCAGCATCAGCAGCCGCCAGCGCGTCGGCCAGCACCCGGTCGTGCACCCCGCGGTCCATCTCGTCGGCCGGCGCGATCGGGTTGGCCAGCACCAGCCCGTAGCTGTCGGTGCCCAACCGCCGACGGGCCCGCAGCACCTCGGCGACCTGCTGCGGCGTCTCCACCCGCCAGCCCACCGGGTGACCGGAGTCGGCAAGGTAGAAGCCGGGAAAGCGATCCGTCCGGTATCCGATCACCCCGACGTTGAGCGACTCCAGCCGTTCCAGGGTGGCACCGACGTCCAGGATCGACTTCACCCCGGCGCAGACCACCAGCACGCCGGTCCGCGACAGCGTCATCAGATCCGCGGACTCGTCCCAGCTGTCGCGCGCACCGCGATGAACACCGCCCAGCCCGCCGGTGGCGAACACCGAAATGCCCACCGCCGCAGCCAAATGCGCGGTCGAAGCCACCGTCGTCGCGCCGTCGCCGCCGCGGGCCGCGAGCACCGCGACATCGCGAACACTCGCCTTCACCACGGTGTCGCTCTCGGCGATATGCCGCAGCGCCTCGTCGTCCAGCCCGATGTGCGGCTCGCCCGCGATGATCGCGATCGTCGCCGGCACCGCCCCGCCGGCGCGCACTGCCGCCTCGATATCGCGCGCGACGCGCAGGTTGTCCGGCCGCGGCAGACCGTGGCTGATGATGGTGCTTTCCAGGGCAACGACCGGCCGGCCGGCGGCCAGCGCGTCGGACACCTCGGGGTGGACGGGCACGGATTGCACCCTACGTCGCCGGGCTAAGACTCCTCGGGTGTCTCGATCACCGTGTACTGCGGATCCTCCATCGACACCTGCTTGTTGCCGCTCTGGCTCGCCTTGCCGGTCACGCGCAGCACTTGCCCCGGCTGGACGTCGTCGCCATTACCGGGCGGGAACGTAACGCGCACCTCGCCGCTGTCGTCGCCGACGACGATCCAGCGGAACGTCTTTCCCCGTTTGGTGATGTCCTCGACTTGACTGACCCGGCCTTCGACCGTGGCGCGGCGACCCGGAATCAAGCTCTTCACCTCGATCACCGACGCGGATTTCTCCGGGTGCTCGTAGTCCTCCGCCGGCTCTTCCTCGCCCCGCCAGATCCGCATCTCGATCTGCTCGATCTTGGCGGCGATGCGTTGCTCGAAGATGTCCGGGAAGGCTTGGCGGATCCGCGACTGCACGTCGTAGGGAACGATGGTGGCGGCGGCGTCCGGGATTCGGCTGACCGCCCGGGAGATCTTGTCCGCGGTCTGGTCGTGCAGCAGCCGGCCCAGCAACGGCGCATAGGTTCGTCGCGGCAGCAGTACCGACACGTGGGTGTCGCGATGTTCGTTGCGGACCTTCACCACCAGCATCTGCACGGCGCGGACGATCTGCCGGTCGGGGCAGTCGATCACCCGCAGCCGGATGTCGAGATCGAAGCTGTCCCACCGATCCCGCAGTGCGGCAGCGTGGTCCGAGTCGATCATGAAATGCACGGCGATCAAATCGTCGGCGCGCAGGCCCTTGCCGTAGCGCAGCGCTTCGAGCACCGCGATGTCGAGCGAATTGACGCAGACGAACACGCGGTGTCGCGCGTACTTGGTCATTTCGGGGCGGTCGGTGCGGAAGGCTTCGAGAATCGCCGACTCGGCCCGGTATTCGCGGTTGAGCCGGATCAACCCGAACACCAAGATCGGGAAGACCACCACGACCAGCCAGGCGCCCTCGGTGAACTTGGCCACCGCGAAGATCCCCACCACGATCGTCGAGAACACCGCCGCGGTGAAGTTGATCGCCAGCCGGTACTGCCAGCCCCGTTCCCGTTCGGTCAGATGGTGTTTGGACATTCCGTAGCCGGCCATCGAGAAGCCGGTGAACACCCCGATCGCGTAGAACGGCACCAGCGCGTTGACCGATCCACCGGTGAACACCAGCAGCGCCACCGACAGCGCGGCGAGCGTGATGATGCCGTTGGAGAACACCAGCCGATACCCGCGCTGCATCAGCTGGCGCGGCAGGAAGCGGTCCTCGGCAACGAAACTCGCCAGCGCGGGAAAGCCGTTGAAGCTGGTGTTGGCGCCGGTGTACAGGATGGCCGCGGTCGATACCTGGACCAGGACGTACATGCTGTTGCCGATGACCCCGTTGCCGAACACCGCGCGGGCGATCTGCGACAGCACCGACGGGTACTCGCTCAGATACGGCGCGGCATGAGTGGCGTACGCGAGATAGCCGACCCCGGCCAGCAGCAGGCCGAGAATGCAGGCCATCGTGGTGAGCACCCGCCGGGCGTTGACGCTCTGCGGCTTGCGAAACACGTTGACGGTGTTGGAGATCGCCTCCACGCCGGTCAGCGACGAGCCGCCGTTGGCGAACGCCCGCAGCAGCACCAGCACCGTGGCGCCCATCACCAGCCCGTTGGCGTGATGAACCGGCACCGCACCGGCGGCGTGGCCCGGATCGTATTGCGGCAAGCCCCACACCAGATGGCGCACAACACCGGTCACGATCATCACCACGACCATGACCACGAAAAAGTAGGTGGCGAACGCGAAAGGCTTTCCGGCTTCCCGCAATCCGCGCAGGTTCGCATAGCAGATCAGCAGGACCACCCCGACGGTGATCGCCAGGCTGTAGGGCCCCAGCGCGGGCACCGCCGAGGCCACCGCGACCGTGCCCGCCGCGGACTGCACCGCCACCGTCACGATGTAGTCGATCAGCAGAGCCGCGGCAGCGACCTGCGCCACCTTGGGTCCGAAGTTCTCCCGCGCCACGATGTAGGAGCCGCCGGCCTTGGTGTAGGCCATCACGACCTGCCGGTACGACGCGGTCACCAGCAACAGGATCAGCAGGATGACGCCCATGATGGGCAGCAGCAGAACGAACGCGGCCAGCCCGGCGTGCGGCAGCAGCTCGGTCAGGATCTGCTCGGGACCGTACGCGGTGGACGAGATCGCGTCAGGTGAAAGTGCGCCTAGCGCAACAGGATTCGACAGCCGCTCATTGGAAAGCTCCTGCGTGATCAGCGGCTTGCCCAAAAAGACGCGTTTGCACACGTCGGAGAAGGATGGGGGTACTTCCTGTTCGTCGTCGGCTGACGTTGTCACGACCCGCCCGGCCGGTTCTACGCGTTACCGGCCGGCGCCAGAGCGTCAGGATCCACCCGTGCGATACGCGATTCCACGTCGTAAGGCACGATGATCGCGGTCGCTCCCGCGATGCGGCTGACGGCCCTCGCCATCTTGTCGGCCGTGCGGTCATGCAGCAGCCGGCCCAGCATCGCGGAGTAGGTCCGGCGCGGCAGCAGGACCGTCACCTTGGTCTCCGGGTGGTTGCTCTTCACCTGCAGGACGAATTCCTGTGCGACCCGGCCCAAATTGCGGTCCGGACAGTCGATTACCCGCAGCTGGGTGTCGTGCTCGAAGTGCTGCCAGCGATCCTGCAGCTTGGCGGAGTGTTCGGCGTCGACGACGAAGTGGACCGCGGTCAACTCGTCGGCGTGCAAACCCTTGCCGTAGCGCAGCGCCTCGACCTCGGCGAGGTCGACCGAGTCCACGAAGACGAACACCCGCAGCCGCGCGTACCTGGCCAATTCGGGACGCTCGGTGCGCGACATCTCCAGAACGGACGCCTCGGCGCTGTACTGCTTGTTGAGCCGGATCAGCCCGTACACCAGGATCGGGAACACGACGACGACCAGCCAGGCGCCCTCGGTGAACTTGGCCACCACGAAGATGCCCACCACGATCGTCGACATCACCCCAGCGGACAAGTTGACCAGCACCTTGCGACGCCAGCCGGGGCCGCGGCGGGTGTAGTGGTGCTTGGCCATACCGAAGCCGGCCATCGCGAACGCGGTGAACACCCCGATCGCGAAGAACGGCACCAGCGCGCTGAGCTTTGCGCGAGTTACCAGCAGCAGGGCCACCGCGATCGCGGTCAGCGTGATGATGCCGTTGGAGAACACCAGCCGGTGACCGCGTTTGGTCAGCGGTCGCGGCAGGAAGCGGTCCTCGGCGACGAAACTCGCCAAGGCCGGGAACCCGTTGAACCCGGTGTTGGCGCCGGCGAAAAGGATTGCGGCGCTGGAGGCCTGGACCGAGAAGTAGAGAACATTGCCCGAGCACGCCGTGACCGAACACCGTGCGCGCGATCTCCGAGAGCATCGACGGGTATTCGTCGAGGTACGGGGTGGCATGGGTGATGTGGGCGAGCCAGGCCACACCGGCCAGCAGGACCGCCAGGATGCACGCCATCAGGGTCAATACCCGACGGGCGTTGGCGCCCTGTGGTTCACGAAAGACGTTGACGGTGTTGGAAATCGCCTCGACACCGGTCAGCGACGTACCACCGTTGGCGAACGCCCGCAGCACCACCAGCACCGTGGCGCCCATCACCAGCCCGCCGCCCTGATGCACCGGCACCGCGCCCTCAAGGGTGGCCGGGTCGTACTTCGGCAAGCCCCACAGGACCTCGCGGATGAGCCCGGTCATGATCGTCAGCAACATCATGCCGACGAACCAGTAGGTGGTGACCGCGAAGATCCGGCCGGATTGCCGCAGCCCTCGCAGGTTCGCCATGCAGATCAGGACCAGGACGGCGATCGTGAGTCCCAGGTGATATGGGCGCAACATCGGGATCGCCGACACCACCGCGACCGTTCCGGCGGCGGGCTGAACGGCGGCGGTGACCACGTAGTCGATCAGCAACGCCGCAGCCGCGATCTGCGCGATCCGGGGCCCGAAATTGTCCCGGGCCACCATGTACGCGCCGCCGGTCCGGGTGTAGGCCATCACCACCCCGCGGTAGGACGCGGAGACCAGCAACAGGATCACCAGGATGACGCCCATGATCGGCAGCAGCAGCGTGAACGCTGCCATGCCGGCGCGCGGCAGCAACTCGGTCATGACCTGCTCGGGACCGAACGCGGTCGAGGAGATCGCGTCCGGCGCAATCGCGCCCAGTGCAACCGGATTCGACAGCCGCTCCGAATCGAGCTGTTCGCTCGTCAGAGGCTTGCCGAGAAAGACGCGCTTCCAGCCGTCGGTGAAGGACGGCGGGATACCCGCGTTGCGCTGTGCTGCTGTAACCACGTATCACTTTCCTCCGGAGTCGGCGACCCGCCGTGGAGTCAAGTCATCCACGTAGGTCCGCTGCGGTCCGGGGCAACTCTAACGGATCAACCTGCTGGTCCGCTGACCTCGCGCATTCAGCATCGGCCGAACTCGCCATCGCGATGCGGGTGGCGATGTCATAGGCGACAATCTGCGCGCTCGCGCCGGGAATCCGGCTGATGACCTTGGCGATCATGTCCGCCGTGCGGTCGTGCAGCAGCCGGCCCAGCAGCTGCGAGTACTCCCGGCGCGGCAACAACACTGTGACCTTGGTGTCCACGTGCTCGGCCATCACCTGCAGCACCAGATCATGAGCACCCCGGCTCAGGTTCCGGTCGAAGCAATCGACCGTCCGCAAATCGGTGACGTGTCCGAAGTGCTGCCATCGCCGCCGCAGTCGCTCGGCATGTGCGGAGTCCAGCACGAAGTGCACCGCGGTCAGCTCGTCGGCCTCGAGTCCCTTGGCGTAGCGCACCGCCTCGACCTCGGCCAGGTCGACCGAATCCACGAAGACCAGCACTCGGTGCCGCTCGTGCCCGGCCAGATCCGGCGGCTCGATGACCGACGTTTCCAGCACCGACGACTCGACGCGATACTGCCGGTTCACCCGCATCAGCGCGAAGACCAGGATCGGGAAGACGACGACGACCAGCCACGCGCCTTCGGTGAACTTCGCGATCGCAAAGATGCCGACCACGACCGTGGACAGGATTCCCGCCGACAGGTTGATCGCCAGCTTGGACCGCCAACCGGGGCCGCGGTGGGTGAGCCAGTGTTTGGTCATCCCGTAGCCGGCCATCGAGAAGCCGGTGAACACCCCGATCGCGTAGAACGGCACCAAGGCGTTGAGCGAACCGCCCGTACCGATCAGCAGAGCCACCGCCAGCACGGTCAGCGTGATGATGCCGTTGGAGAACACCAGCCGCTGGCCACGTTTCATCAGTGGCCGCGGCAGGAAGCTGTCCTCGGCGACGAAACTCGTCAGCGCGGGAAAGCCGTTGAAGCTGGTATTGCCGCCGGTGTAGAGGACCAGGCGGTCGCCGCCTGGACCACGAAGTAGATGACCTTTCCGATCGTGCCGTCCCCGAACACCGCCCTCGCGATCTCGGACAGCATCGACGGATATCCCGAGGCGTAGGGGAAGGCGTGGGTCACGTGGGCGAGCCAAGCGACACCGGCCAACAGGAACGCGAGGATGCACGCCATGACGACGAGCACTTTGCGGGCGTTGATGCTCTCGGGCGGACGGAAAGCGTTGACCGTGTTGGATATCGCCTCGACGCCGGTCAGCGACGAACCGCCGTTCGCGAACGCCCGCAACACGATCAGCAGCGTGGCACCCATGATCAGTCCGCTGCCGTGTTGCACCGGCACCGCCCCGTCGGTGTGGACCGGGTCGTAAACCGTTAATCCCCCGATGAATTCCCGAATGAGTCCGACGATGATGGTCAACGAGACCATGCCGACAAACAAATACGTCGGCAGCGCGAACGGAAGCCCGGCTTCCCGCAATCCACGCAGGTTGGCAAAGCACATCAAGAGAACAACGCCAACGGTGATTTCCAGGCTGTACGGACCGAGCGCGGGGATCGCCGACGCGACCGCCACCGTCCCGGCCGCGCACTGCACCGCGACGGTGACGACGTAATCGATCAGCAGCGACGCCGCGGCGATCTGCGCGATCTTGGGCCCAAAGTTTTCCCGGGCGACCACGTACGACCCGCCGGCGCGGGTGTAGACCGCCACCACCTGGCGGTACGACGCGGCCACCAGCACCAGGATGAGCAGGATGACCCCGGTGATCGGCAGCAGCAGCGCGAACGCGGCCATGCCCGCAGCCGGGAGCAGTTCGATCATCACCTGCTCGGAACCGTAGGCGGTTGACGAGATCGCGTCTGGGGAGAGCACGCCGAGCGCAATGGGGTTGGAGAGGCGCTCGTGCTGGAGCTGGTCGTTGATCATGGGCCTTCCGAGGAAGGCCCTCTTACACCGGTCGGAAAACGACGGCGTTATCCGTAGATCGCCGGCCAGTTGTGACATAGCAAACACCTCGCGCAATTTCTAGGTTTTTTATAAAAAAACGGGCTTGGACCTCGGCAAATCCTAGGGTTTTAAGCTCGAATTCGCGCGCCAGAAACCGCGTATCCAGGCTTCTAGGAAAGTTCTTTACGGAATCTTGATGGCTTGCGGCGCCTCTTTATGGCTTGCGTCGCGCGCTAGCCAGTCGTGGCGGTCGGCGCCTGTGGATAGTCGGCGATCAACGCGCCGTCAGCAAGCTCGTCGAACCGGTCGAGTCCCTCATCGACGTCGTCGTCGATCCCGCGAAGCGGACCCGGCTCGGTGAGATAGCGCCGGGCGTACAGCCGCGCCACGAGAGCCTTGCGGTCCGTGCCGCCGATCGACTGCTCCCAGGCGGCCTGCTCGGTCAGCAGCGCACCGGCGTAGACGTCGCCCATGAATACCGACAGCGGGAACAGTCTCGCCTCGGCCACCTCGGAGGGCAGCTTGGTCCAGGCCGTGATCGCCGCTTCGAGGTCCTCGATGCGCCGGCGCACCAGTCGGGTGGTGGCTTCAGAGTCATCCGACACCGACACCGCGTCGTGCAGTCGTTCCAGCAGCGGCTGATGCGCGCCGATGCGCTCGATGCCGCGCCGCACATCCAGACACAGGATGTTGTCAGCACCCTCCCAGATCGTATTGACCTGAGCATCACGCAAAAGTCTTGCCACTGGCCATGTTTCGATGTAGCCATTGCCGCCGTGGATCTCGATGGCATCGGAAGCCATGGTGATGCCCAGCCGGCACACCTTGAGCTTGGTGACCGGCACGGCGATGCGCTGCCGGATCGGGCGGGGCTGGCGATGGTTGGGTAGTCCGACGCCGTCGAACACCAGCGCCTGCGCGGCTTCGACGTCGACGATCATCTCGGCGAGCTTGCGCCGCATCAACGGTTTGTCGATCAGCCGGCCGCCGAAGGCCTGCCGCTGACGGGCGTAACACAACGATTCGACCAGGGCGCGGCGCGAATTGCCCAGGGCGAACAGGGCGATACCGAGCCGGGCGGCGTTGGTCAGCTCCATCATCCGGCCCAGGCCCTTGCCGTCGGATGGTTGGGCGTCCGTGCCGGGCTGGTCGGCGCCGGGTTGGCCGGACAGCAGGAAGGCTTCGGCGTCGACGAGCTCGATCTCGCCGGACGCCACCGAGCGGGTGCCCAGTTTGTCCTTGAGCCGCCGGATGCGGATGCCGTTGCGCGAGCCGTCGCGCCGGGTCCGCAGCACCAGGAAGCTTGCCGCGCCGCGGCTGGAATCGGGAGCGCCTTCGGGCTTGGCCAGTACGACGAACACCTGGCCGTCGCAGTTGGACGCAAACCACTTGAAGCCGTTGATAAGCCACCTGGAGCCATCCGCCTGACGGGTAGCCGTGGTCTCCAGTGCCCCGAGATCGGAGCCGCCGGCCCGCTCGGTCAGCAGCTGCGCGGTCTCGCCTTCCCACTCGCCGGTGGCGAACTTGGCCAGGACATGTTCGCGGACATCGGCCGGGGCGAAAGCCGCGACCAGCGACTTGACCATGCCGCCGCCCGTTCCCAACGCGCAACCCATGCCGATGTCGGCCTGATCGAGCAGATAGTTGGCGGCGAACAGCGGCATCGACGACTTGAAGCCGGCGCGCCGTGCGTCGTCCTTGAGCGCCTTCTGCGCGCTCGAGCACCGCGCGTTTGGACTCGATGAACGACGGCGGCTGGACCACCTCGCTGACGTCGTGACCCCAGCGGTCGTAGCGTTCCAGGCGGGCCGGGTTGCGGTCGGTCTGCTCGGCCCACCGGGCCACCGGACCGCCCATCAGCGCGCCGATATCGCGCAGGTGCGGTTCGGCGACGGCCAGCTCGTCGGGCTGCAGGTAGTAGGCCATCGTCTGCTGCAGGGTCGGGTCGCTCAGATACCAGTTGAGGCCGACGGCTCCCCGGTAGTTCTGCGTGCGGTAGCGCTCGGACTTCTCCGGAGTGCTGAACGGCAGCCGGTCGACGGCTTCGTCGCTGTAGTCGCTCATCAGCGCCGCTCCTCCTCCGAGGCGGTCGACCGCGGCGGCGATCCGCTCGTCGGTGGCGGTCAACGCCACCCGGACGTGGCGGGCACCCCGCGCGCCGTAGAACTCGCCGGGCGCCGCCAGAATGCCGCGCTGCGCCAGCCATCCGACGGTGTCGCGGCACGGCTCGCCGCGGGTGACCCAGAGATACAGGCCCGCCTCGGAGTGGTCGACGGTGAAGCCGGCCGCACGGAACGCCGGCAGCAGCACGTCGCGGCGCCGCCGGTAGCGCTCGCGCTGCTCGCGCTCGTGGGCGTCGTCGTCGAGGGCGGCGACCATGGCCGCCTGCACGGGCCGCGGCACCATCATCCCGGCGTGTTTGCGCACCGCCAGCAGCTCGCCGACCAACGCGGCGTCGCCGGCGACAAAGCCGGCGCGGTAGCCGGCCAGCGAGGAACTCTTGGACAGCGAATGCACGGCCAGCAGACCGGTGTGGTCGCCGTCGCTCACCGAGGGGTGCAGCACCGACACCGGCTGCGCATCCCAGCCCAGGCCCAGGTAACACTCGTCCGACGCCACGACGACGCCGCGTTCCCGGGCCCAGCCGACCAGCTTGCGCAGATGATCGACACCGAGCACCTGGCCGGTCGGATTGCTCGGCGAGTTCACGAACAGCAGCGCCGGGGTCTGCGGGCCGATCTGAGTGAGCGAGTCGGCGACGAGCACCTGCGCCCCGGCCAGCCGCGCACCGACGTCGTAGGTCGGGTAAGCCAGCTCGGGTACCACGACGAGGTCCTCGGCGCCCAGGCCCAGCAGGGTCGGCAGCCAGGCGATCAGCTCTTTGGTGCCGATCACCGGCAGCACCGCCGACTCGGCGAGCCCGGTGATGCCGTAGCGGCGATTCAGCGCGGCGACCGCCGATTCGCGTAGCTCCAGAGTTCCCGCGGTAGTGGGGTATCCCGGTTCGGCGCTGGCCGAGGCGAGCGCGTCGCGGATCAGCGGGGCCACCGGATCGACGGGTGTGCCGACCGACAGGTCGACGATGCCGCCCGGGTGCGACTTGGCCAGCGCGGTGGCATCGGCCAGGGTGTCCCACGGGAACTCCGGCAACAGAGCTGACACAGCCGACAGTGGCCGGCGGTTCACCAGACCGCTCAGTCGTCGTGAGCCTGCGGCGGAAGATCCTTGACGACCTGCGGGTCGTTCTCGGTCAAGCCGACTTTCGCTGCGCCGCCGGGAGATCCGAGCTCAACGAAGAAGTCCGCGTTGATCTGCGTGTACTGGCCCCACTGCTCAGGAACGTCGTCCTCGTAGTAGATCGCCTCGACCGGGCAGACCGGTTCGCAGGCGCCACAGTCGACGCATTCGTCGGGGTGGATGAACAACATCCGAGCACCCTCGTAGATGCAGTCGACCGGGCACTCTTCGATACATGCCTTGTCTTTGAGATCGACGCAGGGTTCGGCGATCGTGTACGTCACAGACGTCTCCTCCACGGTCTCCAGGTAGAAGTTGGGCTGAGCCGGTAGGTGCTTGCCATGGTGGCACTTCCCAGCGGTGTTACTGATACTAGACGTTGCATATACAACGCAAGTACCTGGTCGCTATGCGCGTCGATGCAGTGCAACTAGTTGCATAGGGTGGCCCGGTGTTCCTATGCTGCGCCGGTGGCCCTCCCCCACGCGATCCTGGTGTCGCTGTGCGAACAGTCCGGATCCGGCTATGAGCTGACGCGCCGGTTCGACCGCTCGATCGGCTATTTCTGGAGCGCCACCCACCAGCAGATCTATCGCACGCTGCGGACGATGGAGGCCGACGGCTGGGTGTCGGCGACGGTGGTGGCGCAGCAGGGACGGCCGGACAAGAAGGTCTACACCGTCTCCGATGCCGGCCGCTCCGAGTTGACCCGCTGGATCGCCGCGCCGCTCGGCGGGGGCCCATCCGGACGGGGTGGAGTCGGACGGGCCGGTGCACTCGGTGACAGCCGCACCCGCGAAGTCGCCGTCAAGCTACGCGGCGCCGCTTTCGGCGACCGGCGTGCGCTGCACGAGCAGATCGTCGCCCTGCGTGCCGAACGCGCCCAATTGCTGGACACCTACCGGGGATTCGAGAAGAAGCAGTTTCCCGACCCGGCAGCGTTGCGCGACAGCGCATTACACCAGTACCTCGTGCTACGCGGCGGCATCCGCGCCGAGGAAGGCACCATCGACTGGCTCGACGAAGTGACCGCGGCCCTGGATGGAAAGCTGAAGCAGGAGAACCGATGAACTATCCAAACCTGTTGTCCCCGTTGGATCTCGGATTCACCACGCTGCGCAACCGGGTGATCATGGGCTCGATGCACACCGGCCTGGAGGATCGGGCCCGCAACACCGGCCGGCTCGCCGAGTACTTCGCCGAACGCGCCCACGGTGGCGTCGGCCTGATCATCACCGGCGGATACGCGCCCAACCGGACCGGCTGGCTGCTGCCGTTCGCCTCAGACCTCACCTCGTCCGCTCAGGCACGCCGGCACCGGCGCATCACCACGGCGGTGCACGATGCCGGCGGCAAGATCCTGCTGCAGATCCTGCACGCCGGACGCTATGCGTACCATCCGCTTTCGGTCAGCGCATCGTCGATCAAGGCGCCGATCAACCCCTTCCGCCCACGCCGACTCTCGTCGAGCGGCGTGCAGAGCACCATCGACGACTTCGCCCGCTGCGCACAGCTGGCCCGCGAGGCCGGCTACGACGGTGTCGAAATCATGGGCAGCGAAGGGTATTTGCTCAACCAGTTCCTGGCGCCACGCACGAACAAGCGTCATGACGCCTGGGGCGGCACGCGCCGAGAAGCGTCGCCGCTTTCCCGTCGAGATCGTGCGGCGGGCACGCGCCGCGACCGGCGACGACTTCATCATCTGCTACCGGATGTCGCTGGCCGACTACGTCGAGGGCGGCCAAAGCTGGGACGACATCCTTGCGCTGGCAACCGAAGTCGAGGCCGCCGGCGCGACCATGATCAACTCCGGCTTCGGCTGGCACGAGGCGCGGGTGCCCACCATCGTCACCTCGGTGCCGGGCAACGCGTTCGTCGACGTCAGCCACGCCCTCGCCGGGCACGTCGAATATTCCGGTGGTGGCGTCCAACCGCATCAACATGCCGCAGGCGGCCGAACAGATTCTGGCCGACACCCACGTGCAGCTGATCTCGATGGCCCGGCCGCTGCTGGCAGACCCGGAGTGGGTGCTCAAGGCGCAGGCCGCGCGCGACGACGAGATCAACACCTGCATCGCCTGCAACCAGGCCTGCCTGGACCACGCATTCGTCCACAAGACGGTGTCGTGTCTGCTCAACCCCAGGGCCGGCCGTGAGACCGAGCTGGTGCTGTCCCCGACCCGGCGCACCCGTTCGATCGCGGTCGTCGGCGCCGGCCCGGCCGGGCTGGCCGCCGCGGTCAACGCCGCTGCCCGCGGCCATCAGGTGACGCTGTTCGACGCCAACGACTACATCGGCGGCCAGTTCGACATGGCCCGCCGCATCCCGGGCAAAGAGGAATTCAACGAAACCATCCGGTATTTCACGACGATGCTGCGCACCAACGGCGTGGACGTGCGGCTCGGCAACCGGGTGTCGGCCGCCGACCTCGCCGGCTACGACCATGTCGTGCTGGCTACCGGGGTTACGCCGCGGATCCCGGACATTCCCGGCATCGACCATCCGATGGTGTTGACCTACGGCGAGGCGATCACCGGCGTGAAGCCGCTCGGCAAGCGCGTCGCGGTAATCGGTGCCGGCGGAATCGGTTTCGATGTCAGCGAGTTCCTGGTCACCGACTCCTCGCCAACGCTGAATCTCAAAGACTGGAAGATCCGAGTGGGGGGTGGCCGACCCGTGGGAAGCAACGGGCGCGCTGATCGCCCCGATTCCCGCGGCCCCGGTGCGCGAGGTGTATCTGCTGCAGCGCTCCAGCGGCGCACAGGGCAAGCGGCTGGGTAAGACCAGCGGCTGGGTGCACCGGGCGTCGCTGAAAGCCAAAGGTGTTCAACAGCTTTCCGGCGTCAACTACGAGCGGGTGAGCGACCAGGGCCTGCACATCAGCTTCGGCCCGAAGCGGGAGCGACCGCAGCTGCTCGAAGTGGACAACATCGTGGTCTGCGCCGGCCAGGAGCCGGTGCGTGACCTCGAAGACGAGTTGCGCCGCCGCGGGGTCGAACCGCACATCATCGGCGGCGCCTCGGTGGCCGCGGAGCTGGACGCCAAGCGGGCGATCAAGCAGGGCACCGAGCTGGCCGCCCGGCTGTAGTTTCGCGCCGAACGTGACGTTGCACGTTCAGCGCGCGGCCAGGTTCGCCGAGCTCAGTAGCCGGACAACAGCGCGCGCACCCGGCCCAGCGCGGCCGGACCGACGCGACTGCAGATTCGCGACGGGTCGGCGGGACGGCGGCCCCACAACAGCAAAACCCTTGCCGCGGCATCGGTTTCCAACGTCGCCGGGCCGTCCGGATCGGCAAGCTCGAATCGTGGTGCTGTCGGCGTCCGCACTGCACGGCCACATCGTCGACGCCGGCCACCCGCAGCCGGGCCTCGATGCGTTCGCCGGGCCGCAGTTGCTTGACGCCCTTGACCAGCAGCGGCTTGCCGACCGCCAGCACACTGTGGGTCGTCATCCACGGCTGCGCCAGGCGCGCCTGCGCCGCCGCATCGTCGCCGGTGATGTCCCAGCCGTGCAGCACCAGCTCTTCGCGCATGTGCTCGGCGAACCACGGCGCCTTCATGGTGCGACCGGTCCACGCCACGTCGGTGTCGGCGGGCACGTCATCGGCCGCCTCCGCAACGTCGTTCAGCATGGCCATGTTCTGCGAGCAACGCCGTCCACAGGTCGGTGTCGTTCATCGCCCGCAGCGGCGCCTCGCGTTCTTCGAAACCGCGGGTGGCGACCGGCTCGCCGGCCAGGTGAGCGCCCAGCACACGGGCGAGTTCCTCGGCGTTGCCGGCCTGGTGGATGACGATGTCGCGTACCGTCCAGGCCTCACACCAGGTGCCGGCGTCGGGCCGGCGCTGCTGCACCGCGTCGATGAATGGCTGCCACTCGGGAAATCGGTCGTGCGTCGATTCGGGAGACCATGCCCCCAAGCTACGCCGCCAGCGGGGTGTAGTCCGTGGTGCGCTGGCGCGCCGGACGACCGATCCCCTCAGCGATCGCGGTCAGCTCCGCGACGGTCTTGGCGGAGCCGAATTCGGAGCCGGCCATCCGCGAGATGGTCTCCTCCATCAACGTGCCGCCCAGGTCGTTGGCGCCGCCGTTGAGCATCACCTGCGTGCGCTCGGTACCGAGCTTGACCCAGCTGGTCTGGATGTGAGAAATGCGGCCGTGCAACATGATCCGCGCCAACGCGTGCACGGCACGGTTGTCGCGGTGGGTGGGGCCCGGCCGCGCCGCACCGGCAAGGTAGAGCGGCGAGTTCTGGTGCACGAACGGCAACGGCACGAACTCGGTGAAGCCACCGGTGCGGTCCTGGATGTCGCGCAACACGTTGAGATGGCCGACCCAGTGCCGAGGGTCGTCGACGTGGCCGTACATCATCGTCGACGATGACCGCAGGCCCACCTGGTGGGCGGTCGTGACGATCTCGATCCACATCGAGGTGGGCAGCTTGCCCTTGGTCAGCACCCAGCGGATCTCGTCGTCGAGAATCTCCGCCGCGGTGCCGGGGATGCTGTCCAGCCCGGCCTCGCGCAGGCTGGTCAGCCACTCACGAACGCTCAAGTTGCTCTTGGTGACGCCGTTGGCGATCTCCATCGGCGAGAACGCGTGCACATGCATCGACGGCACCCGCGCCTTGACCGCGCGGACCAGATCGGCGTAGCCGGTGACCGGCAACTCCGGGTCGATGCCGCCCTGCATGCAGACCTCGGTGGCGCCGGCCACGTGCGCTTCCCACGCCCGCTGAGCGACCTCGTCCGCCGACAGCGAGAAGGCGTCGGCGTCGTCCTTGCGCTGCGCGAAGGCGCAGAACCGGCAGCCGGTGTAGCAGATGTTGGTGAAGTTGATGTTGCGGTTGACCACGAACGTCACGTCGTCGCCGACCACGTCGCGGCGCAGCGAATCCGCCAGTGCGGCAACGGCTTCCAATGCCGGTCCGTCAGCGTTGGCCAGTGCGAGATATTCCGCGTCGGTGCACGAGGCGGGGTCGCGCTCGGCGGAGCGCAGCGCGGCAAGCACATCGGTGGTCTAGGCGTTCGGGCGCACTAGCGCCCTGGGCGGCCAGGTCGTGCACCTTGGCGCGGATCGACTCCCAGTCGCCGAACGCGCTGTCCAGGTCGCTTCGGGTCTCGGTCCTGCGGCCTTCGGTGTCGATCGCCGCGTTGAGGTCGACCCGGCCGCCGGATGCCGACGTCGTCGGGCTCCTGCCATGGCATACCCACCGGTGTGACGTCACGGGCCAGCCCGGTGTCCGGATCGGCCAGTGCCGCAACGTGACCGCTCACCCTGGGGTCGATCCACGCCGCTCCGGCCTGCACGTACTTGGGCTGCGCGGTCAGCCGCTCGACCAGGTCGTACCCCGCCGCCGCGGTAACCGCGGCGAGGTCGTCGAGGGCCGGCCACGGCCGCTCGGGGTTGACATGGTCCGGCGTCAACGGCGATACGCCGCCCCAGTCGTCGACTCCGGCGGCGATCAGCGCCACGCACTCCTGCTCCGAGACCAGGTTCGGCGGCGCCTGGATCCGCATCGCCGGGCCGAGGACCAGTCGCGACACCGCGATGGTGGCCAGGAAGTCGTCCATTCCGGCGTCGGGTGTCGAGGCCATCGCGGTGTGCTGCTTGGCCCGGAAGTTCTGCACGATGACTTCCTGGACGTGGCCGAATTCCTTGTGCGACTTGCGAATTGCATGCAGGGTTTCGGCCCGCTCGGTGAGCGTCTCGCCGATGCCGACCAGTAAGCCGGTGGTGAACGGAATGGAGAGCCGGCCCGCGTCGGTCAGCGTCCGCAGCCTGACTTCGGGGTCTTTGTCCGGACTGCCGTAGTGCGCAAGACCTTTCGTCTCGAACAACCGCCGCGACGTCGTCTCCAGCATCATGCCCATCGACGGGGCCACCGGCTTCAGCCGCGACAGCTCCGACCAGCTCATCACGCCGGGATTCAGGTGCGGCAGCAGCCCGGTTTCCTCCAGCACCCGGATCGCCATCGCGCGCAGATAGGACAGCGTGGAGTCATACCCGCGCTCGTCCAGCCATTCGCGCGCCTCCGGCCACCGTTCTTCCGGGCGATCACCGAGGGTGAATAGTGCTTCTTTGCAACCGAGTTCGGCGCCGCGACGGGCGATGTCGAGGATCTCGTCGGGCTCCAGATACATGCCCGCGCCCTGGGCGCGCAGCTTTCCGGGCACCGTGACAAATGTGCAGTAGTGGCAGGAGTCCCGGCACAGATGCGTCACCGGGATGAACACCTTGCGGGAGTAGCTGACCGGCAGTCGTCCGGTGTGGCCCCGCCGTCCGGCCGATTCCAGACCGGCGTCGCGCACCCGCGCCGCACTGTGACACAGGTCGGCCAGATCGTCGCCGCGGGCGGTCAGGGCGACCGCCGCCTCGTCGACGTTCAGCGCCACCCCGTCGCGGGCCCGCCGCAGCACCCGGCGCATCGCGGATCCGCCGGGTACAGGGGGGACCGACGGGCTGGCAAGCAGGGTCGGCTCTTCGCCTGGAGTCAACGGCACGTCTGTGTAACTTCCGGCCATCCAAATTTCATCCGCACGTCCCAACTATCCGCGACCCGACGCGTGCCATGAGCGACAACAGTAGCCTCCGGCCAGCCGCCACGGAGTTCCCGCCCTCAGAGGGCGGGCCGGCTCCGCAGCAGCACCCAGAAGGGCGGCAGCAAACCGAGCCCCGAGCAGCAACAATGGGCTGTAAGCGAATACTCCCCGTCCGGCGAAGATGACGTCGTCGCCCGGACCGGGCAGGCACATCGCCAGGACGGTCAGCAGCCAGGTCCACAACGGCAGCGCGGCAACTCGCGTCGAGGTGGTCCATCGTCCGGCCGCCCACACCAGCGCCGCATTGATCAAGCCACTGATCAGCGCGCTGATCGGAAATGGGACCGAGCCGATGTAGGACGGCAAAAGAAGGGCGCCGCCGACCGCGGACAAAACACCGTCGACTGCCAGCAACGCCAAGATGGCGACTCGGAAGGCGGTCAGGTCGGGATGCTGTCCAACTGCGAAACGATGGACATGACCTCCCACTGGAAGCTGTCCAGTCGGTCCTGCCAGTGCTGCTGGTTCTGGTCCAGATCCGGGTCCATTCCGGCAGCCTACCGCGTGACGGGCGCGGCGAGGTCGACTCCGGCGAGCAGATCGGTCTCCCAGCCGCGGGCGTCACGGTCGCCTGCGGCGCCGGCGGCCAGAACGTAGTGCTCCTGCGCGACGATGGGCAGCGCGAGGTTGTTCGACAGCGCGAGAGTGCGGCCGGTGGGCCCGACGGTGAGCTGGGTGGCGTGCGCGCGCAGCGCCGCCATCTTCGCCGGTAGCGCGTCCGGATCGTCGATGACGGCGTCGATCTCGTCGTCGGGGTAGCCGAGTCCACCGAAGTCGCCGTCGGCTGGCGGGACTATCCACCCGTCGCGCAGGTCGCCGGGGCCGAGCGCCTCCCACCCCGCGGTGAATGCGCTGCGGGCGATGACCGTCCAGTAGAACTTCGGCACCGACCACGGCGTGCCCGGGATAGTCGCTCGGTGCCGGCGGCGGCGACCGCCGCGGTGGTGACGACGTGGGCCTGAATGTGGTCGGGATGCCCGTAGCCACCATTCGGGTCGTAGGTCACCACGACGTGCGGTCGCAGGTCGCGGATGATCTCGACGAGCGCGCCGACGGCTTCGTGCTGGTCGGCGTCGCTGAACCGTTGCCGGCCGCGCGCCTCGGCGCCGACCATGCCGGAATCGCGCCACCGGCCGGGGCCGCCGAGGTAGACGGGCCCGTCGAGGCCCAGCGCGTGCAGCGCGGCGGTCAGCTCGCCGATCCGGTAGCCGCCGAGTTGGTCCGCGTGGTCCACGGCCAGCTGCGCCCACTGGTCACCGATGACCTCGCCCTCCTCGCCGAGCGTGCAGGTGACGACCTGCACCTGCGCTCCGCGCGCGACGTAGTGGGCGATCGTGGCCCCGTTGGTGATGCTCTCGTCGTCGGGATGGGCATGCACGAACAACAGCCGCGGAGTCTCCTGCATGGCACGCACCCTACTCGCGCGCTGCGCGGCAAAGGATTTCGCGGGCTGAACGCCTGAGCTGCAAAAATAGTCGGCCAGATTGGCAAAGCCCGCCCAGCCGAAAGATACGTCGCTGGCTACTATCGTCGGATGGGACAGCAGACGGCACCGGTCCGCACCCGGCGCCGGGGCAAGCAACTCGAAGACGCCCTCTATGACGCGACCCTGGCCGAACTGGCCGCTGTCGGCTACGGCGGACTGACCATGGAGGGCATCGCCGCGCGGGCGCGGACCGGCAAAGCCGCGCTGTACCGACGCTGGTCCAGCAAGCACGACCTGGTTCAGGCGGCGTTGCTTTACGCGCTGCCACCGTTTCCCGAGCCGCGTCCGGACCGATCGGCGCGGGAGAATCTGCTGGCCGTGCTCAGCGCCCACTGCGACCTGGTGGCCGGCAAGACCGCATTTCCGGGCCTGGCGAGCCTGCAACAGCTGCTGCACGAGCCGGAGCTGCGGGCCATCTTCACCGACGCCGTGGTCGGGCCGCGGTTGCGGATGACCGAATCGATCCTGCACGCCGCTGCGGCCAACGGTGAGATCGACGCCGCCACGCTCACGCCCTACACCGCCCGGGTCGGCAGCGCGCTGGTCAACCAGCAGCTGATGCTCACCGGCGCCCCGCCGAACAAGCGCCAGCTCGCCCAGATCGTCGATACGGTGTTGCCGCATCCGACCTGATTGTCACTGCAGCACAACGGCTTTCGGACTGTCACAGCCTCACAAAGCCAGAGGCGGGCCGCCCCCTGGTCGGTCCGCCTCTGGCGTGTGGGTGTTCAAAGTCGACTTCGAGCAGAATCTGCACAAGCCCGCCGCGTTGCCTGGCGGTCACGACTAGCTGGTGCATCCCCGGCTGCGGCTTAACCGGTGGTCGAACAGTACCTGAGAGCAACCTTAAGGAACGGGATTCACTAACTTTTGTCTAACAGAGACCGAATCGTTACCCGACGCGCCTTAACAGCGCGTCTATGCGCCTCTTATTGCGCCGTCTTCACCCATTGTCCGGCGTCGCCGACGATGCCCACCGGCACCGCACCGGAGAGGCTGACATTCTGCACACTCGGGCCCGCCCCGACGATCGTGGTGTCCTGCAGAATCGGCAACACCGTGGACATCTCCCAGAGCCGCGGCTCCACCGCGTTGATCACGTCGTTGATGTCCTTGGTGCCGCCCAGCGCGGCGTCGATATCCCCCTGAATGCTGTGATCGCAGATGCCGGTCAGGTTCGACGGCGCCTGCACCAGCGCGCCGGGTTCCTGCGCGTGCGAGGGGGGCGTGGAGGTGGCAGCCGTCGGGGTGGTCGCGGGAGTCGACTTGGCTGTCGGGCCGGACGACGAGGTCGGGCCCGCGGCAGTGGATACCGCCGTCGCCTCCAACGCCGGGCAGCTGTAGCGGGAAGCCAACAGCGTCGCCAGGTTTCCGCCGGCCTCACTCCAGCCCACCAGGGCGTCGACCCGGTCGTTGACCAGCGCCTCGCGGTACATCGCGACCGGGTCCAGGGCGAGCACGGTCGCGGCGATGCCGACATTGCGCAACTGGTCCGCGGCGGTGTTCGCCACGGCCTGCGACGTCGGGTCGTTGGCCGCGACGCCGATGACCAGCGTCAGCTCCTTGCCGTCCTTGGTGACGTGGCCTCGGGTGTTCTCCGGAGTCGAGGTGTCGTTGTCGATCTGGTAGCCCGATGCTTCGAGCAGCCCCAGCGCCGCGGTCCGGTTCATCGCCGGCGGCGAGGTCGGCACGTAGCCGGGATCGCTGGGCGACCGGATCTGCGCCTGGTCCAGGCTGACGGTGTTGTCGCTGCCCGCACCCACGGCCGCGAGCAGGTCCACGTCGAGCAGCCCCAGGATCGCCTTGCGCACTTGTCCGTCGGCCAGCTTCGAGACGTTGGCCCGCAAGGTCAGCTGCATCACCCGGGGCGTCATGATCCGGGCGGTCCGCACATCGGGGATCGCCGACAGCTGCGCGAAAGCCGCTGAGCCACCGTGGACTTGGGCTACCTGAGTGTCGCCGTTGCGGACCGAGTCAGCCAGCGCGGCGGGCGCCCCGGCCCGGCGGAACAGCACCAGATCCGGCTTGGACGGCGGGCCCCAGTAACGGTCGTTGCGGGCGAGCAGGATCTCGTCGCGCTGCGGGTCGATGGACTCCACCCGGAACTGTCCGCCGGTCACCGGCAGGGCACGGGCCAGCCCGGCCGGGAAGCCGCCGGGCACGTCTTTGACGATGTGCGCCGGAAGGATGTTGTTGAACAACTCGCGCCACGCCGGGTAGGGCCGGGCGAAGGTGACGACGGCCTGCTTGCCGCCGTCGATCGACTGCACGCCGGTGATCAGGTCATAGCCGGCCGGGTCGACCACGCCGGGCTGGCCGACCATCTGCCGCCACAGGTACCAGAAGTCGTCCGCGGCGATCGGGGCGTTGTCGGTCCACTGCGCCTCCGGCCGGATCTTGTAGGTGACCGTGAACGGGCTTTCGTTGGTCACCTCGGCGGACACCAGCAGCGTCGGGTCCAGCTCCCACCGCGATCCCGTCGGCGTGTTCGGATCGGCCACCGGACGGAAGGCGCTGGGCAACACCAGCGCGCTGACCGCGGCGTTCACCGCGGACAAGTCGGACAGCAGATGCGGGTTGAACCCGGCACCGATCGAGTCGATGCCCACGATGATCTGCGTCCTGCGCTGCGGCGGCGGCGCGGTGCTGCGCGAGGTCTCGGTGCTCTGTGGCGCCGGCGGTGGGCTGACCGCGCAGCCGCCGAACGCCAGCAGCGAAACCAGCATGCCGGCGGTCAAACAGACGCGGCGGGCTCGTTTCGGCACGCCCCACAGGGTATCGGTGCCCATCTGCTCGGCGACGCTCGATGCGACGCGTTAGCCGCGGGCCTTCGCCCGGGCCTTGCTGCGCGCACGGGTGTTGGCGTCCAGCTCGTTCTTGCGGACTCGGACAATCTCGGGCGTCACCTCGACGCATTCGTCGTCGGCGCAGAACTCCATCGCCTGCTCGAGGCCCAATTCCAGCGGACGGGCGAGCGTCTCGAAGACGTCGGCCGTCGACGAGCGCATATTGGTCAGCTTCTTCTCGCGGGTCGCGTTGATGTCGAGGTCCTCGGCGCGCGGGTTGATCCCGACGACCTGGCCCTCGTAGGTGTCGTCGCCGGGTTCGACGAAGAACTGCCCACGATCGGCCAGCTGGGTCAAGGCGAACGGCGTGATCTTGCCGGTTCGGTCGGAGACCAGCGACCCGGTGTGGCGGGCCCGGATCTCGCCGGCCCACGGCCGGTAGCCGTCGAAGACGGCGTTGGCGATGCCGGTGCCGCGGGTGAGGGTGAGGAAGTCGGTGCGGAAGCCGATCAGGCCACGGCTCGGCACGATGAAGTCCATCCGCACCCAGCCCGCGGCGTGGTTGGCCATCTCCTCCATGCGGCCCTTGCGGGCGGCCATCAGCTGGGTGATCGCGCCGACGAACTCGTCGGGGCAGTCGATGGTCATCGCCTCGAACGGTTCGTGCAGCTTGCCGTCGACGGTCCGGGTGACCACCTGCGGCTTACCGACGGTGAGCTCGAAGCCTTCCCGGCGCATCTGCTCGACCAGCACCGCGAGCGCCAGCTCGCCACGGCCCTGCACCTCCCAGGCGTCGGGCCGGTCGATGTCGACGACCTTGATCGACACGTTGCCGACGAGTTCGGAGTCCAAGCGCGACTTGACCATGCGGGCGGTCAGCTTGTGCCCCGACACCTTGCCGGCCAGCGGCGAGGTGTTGGTGCCGATGGTCACCGAGATGGCCGGCTCGTCGACGGTGATGCGCGGCAGCGCGTGGGCGTGCTCGGTGTCGGCGAGCGTGTCGCCGATCATGATCTCCGGAATGCCCGCGACGGCGACGATGTCGCCGGCGATCGCCTCGTCGGTGGACGTACGTTCGACACCCTCGGTGACGAGCAATTCGGTGATCTTGGCGTTGGTGATGACGGGGTGGCCGTCGACCTCGCGCATCCAGGCCACCTGCTGGCCCTTCTTGATGCGGCCCTTGTAGATCCGGATCAGGGCCAGCCGGCCGAGGAAGGCCGACGCGTCGAGGTTGGTCACCAGCGCCTGCAGCGGCGCCTCGGGATCGCCCTGCGGCGGCGGGATGTGCTCGAGCAGCACGTCGAACAGCGGGTCCAGGTTCTCGCCGTCGGGGTTCTCGCCGTTGGCCGGCTCGGTGGTGCTGGCGATGCCTGCGCGGCCGGAGGCGTACAGCGTCGGCAGTCCGAGCGCGTTTTCGGCGGCCGCCTGGGCTTCCTCGTCGAGGTCGGAGGCGACATCGAGCAGCAGGTCGTGACTCTCGGACACCACCTCGGCGATGCGGGCGTCGGGACGGTCGGTCTTGTTCACCACGAGGATCACCGGGAGGTGCGCGGCCAGCGCCTTGCGCAGCACGAAGCGGGTCTGCGGCAGCGGGCCCTCGGAGGCGTCGACGAGCAGCAGCACGCCGTCGACCATCGACAGGCCGCGCTCGACCTCGCCGCCGAAGTCCGCGTGGCCTGGCGTGTCGATGACGTTGATGACGGTCATCGAGCCGTCCGGGTGCTGACGGTGCACGGCGGTGTTCTTGGCCAGGATCGTGATGCCCTTTTCCTTCTCCAGGTCACCCGAGTCCATCAGGCGTTCGATCGCGTCGTCGCCGCGATGAGTCAGCGCCCCGGATTGCCGCAACATCGCATCGACCAGGGTCGTCTTGCCGTGATCGACGTGAGCGACGATGGCGACGTTTCGGAAATCCACGTCGGTGATTGTTTCAGTGCAGGTCGTCGTATCGCGAAACTGAGCAGCTGTGACGTTGGCCGTGGGCCGGTTGCTGACGCCGAAAAGTGTAGGGAAACCCCTTATTGACCGGCCCGGCGGCTCACAGGTAATTTTCATCTAATCCTCAGTGAAAATTCAGCTTCTCGCCCGGGGAGCTACAAGCGACGAAGGACTCCCATGCCGATGAATATCCGCCGCTTCATACCCGTGTTGACCGCGACCGCCGGAGCCTTGCTGGCGACCGCGTTTCTCTCCTCGGCCTTTGCTCGCGCCGATGTCACCACCTACGACATCATCCCGGACCCCTACGACGGCCCTTCGCAGATCACCGCGGTCGGCGGATTTCCGCCTTTCGACCAGACCATCTCCTATTCCGGTCTTTTCACTGTCAACGAGATTGGCCGTGTCGGAAATGCCACCTACTACAGCGACGTTTTCGGGGTACACAACGTCCTGCTGCAGTTCGACTCACACACCGATCCCAACGCCTTGGCAGGAGTCATCGATGAAACGACGTTCGGTTCCGGCTGGGAGAACGTCTACACCGACTTCGACGGTGCGGATTTCATCGGCGCGGACGGCATCACGGATAACCTCATCACGCCGTTCGGAGACTTCAACATCCCCACGACGTTCGACGCCTTGGCTGAAGTCCCGACGCCTGTCGCCGCCGCGGCGGTAGACACGGACTTCAGCGGCTTTGCTGCGGCGCTGGACGCCGACTGGACCACACTGGTCACCGACTTCGGCGCGCTGTTCTAGAAAGAGAGCAGCCGGCCGAGCGCGGCCACAAAGCCGCGGTCGGCGGGCACCCAGTCGACGTCATGCAGTTCCGCCGCCGACACCCAGCGCAGCGCGGCGTGGTCGTGCGGGTGCGGCTCGCCACGCACCAGCGTCGCTACGTAGGCCCGCAGCGTCATGGTCGGGTTGAGCTCGACGTCGTCGCCCAGTCGCTCGCCGACCTCAACCTCGACGCCGAGTTCCTCGGCGAGTTCGCGGGCCAGCCCGTCGGGCTCGGTCTCCCCCGCGGCGACCTTGCCGCCCGGCAACTCCCAACGGCCGGCCAGTTCGGGCGGCCGAATACGCTGCGCGACCAGCACCTTGCGCTCGGCGATGATCGCTCCGGCGACCACGATCTGGTTGACCATCGCGGCTGACGGTATACGGTCGAAATATGGCTGTGTTAACCGATGAACAAGTAGACGCCGCACTACCTGAGCTGAACGGGTGGGAACGCAAAGATGGCGCACTACGTCGATCGGTCAAGTTTCCGGAGTTCCTTGCCGGGATCGAGGCGGTCCGCCGGGTAGCCCAGCGCGCCGAAGAGAAAGACCATCACCCCGACATCGATATCCGTTGGCGGACAGTGACTTTCGCGCTGGTGACGCATTCCGACGGCGGTATCACCGACAAGGATCGTCGCGATGGCGCACGACATCGACGCAATTATCGCCGAGTAGCTCCGCGTCTCCCACTGGCCGCGACCCAGCCCAGCGTGGCGAGCGTCGCCACGATGTAGACCAGGCCACCCCAGGCCTGATACCACGGTCTGCCGTTCTGCCAAATGCTGGGCTGCGCGAAACTCAGCAGCCAGGGCACCCCGATGATCAGAAGCGCCAGCCAGGTCCAGCCGAGGATCCGTGCGCCGCGACGATCAGACAGCGGCCCGTGCAGTAGCCAAATCATCAACGGCACCAACCACACCCAGTGATGGGTCCAGGAAATCGGGGATAGCAGCAACCCGAACAGCTCGACCACCAGCAGACGGCCGAGCCGGTCCGGCTGATCGGCGTGCCCGCTCATCGCGCGCCAGGCGAGCACGGAAAGTATTGCGGTGACGGTGATTCCGATCAGCACCGCGGGGCTGTAGCCGGAATCGTGGCCGTAGATCCGGCAGATCGCGCCGCGCCATGACTGGTTGAAGATCGTGCAGATCGGCCCGATCCGGTCGGTCTTGAAGATCAAATCGGTGAAGTAGTAACGGGTTTGGTCGCCGACGACCAACGCCGAGACCGCAATGGTGGCGAAGAAGACGACCGCGGAGAACACCGCCGTGCCCCAGCGACGGGCGCCGACGAAATACAGCCCCCCGATTGCGGGCGTCAACTTCACCCCCGCCGCCGTCCCCAACAACAGGCCGGACAGCCACCACCGGGTGCTGAAGACCGCGCCCAAGGTGGCCAGCGCCAGCACGACGTTGATCTGCCCGTAGTCGAACGTGCTGCGCAGCGGCTCGAGCCAGATCGCGATCCCGGTCCAGAGCATCGCCAGCCGATGACCATCGCCCGCGGCCACACCCAGCAGTCGCTGACTGATCCGCACGACCCCGTACAGCGCGGCCATCGTCCCGACCGTCCAGCAGAACGCGACCAGGCCGAACGGCAGCAGATGCAGCGGATAGAAGACGACGGCCGCGAATGGCGGATAGGTGAACGGCAGCGGGAAATCCGGCGTCTGATCTGCGTAGACGTAGCGATACAAGCTGCCCGGGTGATCGATCATGGCGGCCCCGCCGACGTAGACGTGTAAGTCGACGAAGTTGGCCCCGTTGGACGCCAGGTAGGTCCAGGCCAGCCGCGCGAGGACGCTCACGACCAGAACCGCCGGCCCGATCGTGTCGACGGAGATCGCGCGCCGGCGGTTGGTGATTGCCGCGGGAGCGGCCGAGGTGGTGTTGATCTGCACGACTCTATCGCCGGGCCCGACCGGCGCCGCAGTTCCCGCCGCGAGGCCGCTCGGTCACCGCAACCGCTCGGTTCAGTAACGGTCGCATAAATGCCACACGTGTCACTTGAGTCACTTCGACATCAGGCGGATCGTCTGCGCCGAGGACTTGTCATCGAGATTCAGGAGAGTCATGTCAACCTTTAGGACCTTCGTACGCGCCACGGCTGTTGTGGCGGGCTCGTCGGCAGCGTTGCTCATGGGCGGCTTGATGGGCACAGCCCATGCCGACCCGGCACCGGTGCCCGCGCCCGACATCAGCCAGCAACTCGTCGGCACTGCGGCTCAGGCGCCCCAGCTGCTGCAAAACGTCGCAGGGGCGCTGGGCGGTCAGCCGGCCACGCCGCCACCGCTGGCCAGCGCGTCGATCAAGATGCCGCAGCAAGCTGCCACGACAACGCCGGGTTCGTCGCTGCTTCCGGGCTTGGCGTCGCCCACCCCGCCCGCGACGAGCGCGACACCCGGACTTGGTATTCCGGGTCTGACGTCCCCGGCTCCGGCCGCTACGTCGACAACACCGGGTCTCAGCCTTCCGGGCCTGACGCCGGCCGTTCCAGCCGCGGCTGCGCCGGCGACCAACCCCGCGGGGATGCTGCCCCAGGCTCAGCTGAACCTGCCGCAGATCCCCGGGCTGCCGTTCCCGCTGCCACAGCAGGTGTCGCTGCCCGGCGACCTGACCTCGCTGCTCACCGGATCACCGCTCAGCAGCGGACTCGCCTCGGCGGCGGGCATCCCGGCCGCTGCTGCACCGGCGGCCCTGCCGGCGGCGACCCTGCCGTTGACGGCAGCACCGGCGGCGACCTTGCCGTTGGCGGCCGCACCGATCCTGCCTGCCGCAGCGGGCGCGTCGCTGTTCCCGGTTTCCGCCCTGCCCTGACCGAGCTACCGGCCGGCTAGCGCCACCGCGCGCTAGCCGGCCACCACCAACTTCGACGACTGGGGAGACACCATGTACATCGCACGCAACCTGATCAGCACCTTCGCCGCCGCGGCCGTCGCAGCCAGCGCAGCAGTGGCCCTGTCCCCCACCGCCGCCGCCGACCCGGCGGCACCACCCGCACCGATTCCCGCCCAGCAGCTGCCGGCACTGCCGGACTGCCGGGACTGCCCGCTGCCTGCCATGTCCGAGCTGAGCCCGATCATCCAGGAGGCCGCCGGCAACCCCGAGCAGGCGACGCAGCTGCTGATGGCCGCCGCGCAGGCATTCAGCCGCAACCCGTCGGCGCCCGAAGAGTCGAAAAACGTTGCGGCGTCGGTGAACCAGTTCGCCGGATCCCCGGAAGCCGCCTCGACGGCGCACGTCGTCCCGCCCGGTGTGGAGCCTGGCACTCAGGCACACCTGCCGACCGGCATCGACCCGGTCCACGCGGCCGGCCCCGCGCCCGCAGCCGCTCCGGCCCCCGCGAACGCCGTCCCGGTGGCCGCCGCCGGGCCTGCACCAGCCGCCGCACCGGCTCCCGCACCCGCCGCCGCGCCGGCGCCCGCGCCCGAGGCCGCCACGCCGAACTTCAGCCCGGACGCGCCGCCCACCCAGGACTTCATGTACCCGTCGATCAGCAACAACTGCGGAGGCGACGGCGGCACCGTGATGGCGCCGGTGCTGTCGGTAGCCGGGCCGGCCAAGATCCCGGCGCCGGGTCCGGCCGCGGGCCAGACCGCCTACGTGTTCACCGCGATCGGCACGTCGGGACCCGCCGACGTGCAGAAGCTGCCGCTGAATGTCACCTGGGTCAACCTCACCAGCGGCAAGTCGGGCAGCGCGACGCTCAAGCCGCAGGCCGACATCAACCCGCAGGGACCCACCACGTTGACCGCCACCGTCGACACCGGATCGGGCAGCATCATGTCGACGGTCTTCGGGCAGGTCAGCACCAAGGACAAGCAGTGCCAGTTCATGCCCACCATCGGCTCGACGGTGGTGCCCTAACCCCAGACCCGGAAAGTCCGCCGTCGCGCCCATCGTCGTGCGCGCCGGCGGATTTGCCGTCTAGTAGGCGGCCATGCGGTGCTAGTGGTTGATGGCCTTAATAGGCCATGAACAGGATCGCGTCCCGGTCGTACTCCAGACCGGGATGCGCGCTGGCCAGGTGGGCCTGCGTCAGGTCGACCAATTCGTCTTCGTCTTTGCCGGTGATCGCCTCGCCACACGGGCAATTCAGATGTGTCTTCACGGTGTTGCCTTCCCTGTCGCCTTCTTGGCTGCCTTCATTTGCTTCTTGTACGAACGCACCTTCTCCAGCGAACCCGCGTCGGCGATGTCGGCAACCGAAACGTGCGTGCCGGCCTTGCCGAATTCGCCTGCCGCCGCGCGCCAGCCCTTGGGAGTCACCGCGTACTGCTTGCCGAGCAAGCCCAAAAAGATCTGCGCCTTCTGCTCGCCGAACCCGGGCAGGCCCTTGAGCCGTCGCAACAGCTCGGGCCCGTCGGGATCACCGGCGGTCCACAGCCCGGCGGCGTCGCCGTCGTAGTCGTCGACGATGATCCGTGCCAGCGCTTGGACCCGCTTGGCCATCGAGCCCGGAAAGCGATGTATCGCAGGCTTTTCCGAGCACAGCGCGGCGAACTTGTCCGGGTCGTAGTCGGCGATCTCCGCGGCGTCGAAACCGCCCATCCGGTCGGCGATCTTCTTGGGACCGGCGAACGCGGTCTCCATCGGCACCTGCTGGTCAAGCAGCATGCCGACCACCAGCGCCAATGGATTCTCAGACAGCAGTTGATCGGCGTCGGTGTCCTGCGCCAGGCAGATCTGCACGGTCAACGACGCATCCTTTCCATCAAACGACTTAAACCGTTCTCACCCAACCACAAGTGGCGGGACGAAGTGAATGGCAGGCTCAATGTCAACGACGCCGCGAGAAAGGGCTGACGCCGCTCGCCGACGCATTACCGTGGAGGAATGGCCAGCACATCTGCCCGCACGGTCCGCTCGTTGCGAAATCTGGCCGGGTTCACCGGCCTGTCCTGCGTCGCCATCGGCATCTACCACTTCGCGCTCGGCACCGCCTCGGTTCCCGGCGCGACAGACGCCAACGCGACGGTCGATTCGCGCGAGCGGTTCTACTCCGCCTATTTCGCCGGCTATGGACTGGCCTGGTTGGGCGCGGCGCGCAAATCCCCGATCCGCGCCGCCGAGATACGTCTGCTCGCCGGGCTGATGTTGGTCAGTGCGGTCGGACGGGTGATCTCACTGATCAACAACGGGCGGCCGCACTGGTTCCAGGAAGTGCTGACCGCGGTCGAAATCGTCGTTCCGGCAGCATTCTTCGGATTGACCAAGTCGGATTGACCAAGGTCGGATTGGCTGCGGCAGACGAGAAGGAGTTGGCGAGCTAACCGCTCTTGCGGCGGAACTCCCGGCGGTTACTCGCCGAGCCATGTGCGCCGGGCTGCTTGGCGCCGCCGGGATCCTTATGGTCGGCTCCGCCCGATGACTTCGAGTTCTTGCGCTCGAGGGCCTCACGGAATTTGCGTTTGGTGTCGTCCTCGGACGCCGATTCAGCCATGCCGGAAGCCTAGCGCGCTCCCGGCGTCGCGGCGGGATTCACCGCAGCCCCGGCGGCATGCCGTAGATGTGTGCCACCGGCAGGGTCAGCACGACGCGACGGTCGGTGACCATCGCCTGGCGATAGTCGTCCCAGTCCGAGTGCTCACCGGCGATGTTGCGGTACAACGCGATCAGCGCCTCGACCGTGTCGTCGCCGGGCGCGGCAGCCGGCGGAGTCAGCGTCGCGGTGCCCTCGGCCACGGCGTAGGACCAGCCGTCGTCCGAGCTGACAAGCAGCGAGGCCCGCGGGTCGCGACGCAGATTGCGGGTCTTGGCCCGCGGCTCGGTGACCGACACCTGAATGACGGCATTGCGGGCATCGAAGTAGTACGAGACGTTGGACAGCTGCGGCCGTCCGTCCCGCTTGAGCGTGGCCAGCACGCCCAGCGAATTGTCCGCGATCACGGCCAGCAGCTTGTCGTCGAACGCGTGGCGGCTCATGGGAGGAGCGTACGGCTCCTATCCACACGGTCGCTACCATCGCGCTCATGACCCAGTACGCGGCATTCCTGCGCGGCGTCAACGTCGGCGGCGTGAACCTGAAAATGGCCGAGGTGGCAACGGCGTTGACCGACGCCGGGCTTGCCGAGGTCCGCACCATCCTGGCCACCGGCAACGTGAGGCTGGAGTCGGCCAAAGGCGCCGACGCGGTTCGCGCGACCGCGGAAAAGGCACTGCGAGACCAGTTCGGCTATGACGCCTGGGTGCTGGTCTATCCGATCAAGAAGCTGCAGTCGATCGTCGACGGCTACCCGTTCGACCCCGAGGTCGACGGGTACCAGTCCTACGTCACGTTCGTCAGCGATGGCGATGTGCTCGAAGAGTTGGCGGGCTTGACTCCTGATGAAGGTACCGACGAGAAGATCGAGCGCGGCCCCAAGTCGGCCGGCGTGATCTATTGGCAGGTGGCCAAGAACCACACGCTGGACAGCACCATCGGCAAGACGATGGGCAAGAAGAAGTACAAGTCGTCGACCACCACGCGCAATCTGCGCACGCTGGTGAAGGTGCTGGCGGCTCAGCCGTCGGCGTAGGTCTCCAGGTAGCGCAGCGCCTCGGCCTTGCCGAGCCCCAGTCCGCGCGCCACGTCGAGATAGGCACCCGCCGCAGCGGCCATCGCCGTGTCCGCCGGGTCCGCCCGGGCGACGAATGTGCCGAAGCGGCCGCGGGTTTCGACGATGCCGGCCGTCTCGAGTTCGCGGTACGCCCGAGCCACGGTGTTGACGGCCAGGCCCAATTCGCCGGCCAATTCACGCACCGTCGGCAACCGTGTGCCGGGCGGCAACGTTCCGGCCCGGATCGCCTCGATGATCTGGTTGCGGAGTTGGTCGAACAGCGGCCGATCCGCCTGCCCGTCAACCCGCAGCCACTCGCCCAACTCCACCCGATCAGTATCCCGCAGTCCAGCTATCTTGGTGGGGTGCGTATCACGGTGCTTTCCGGTGCGGGAATCTCCGCGGAGAGCGGCGTGCCGACGTTCCGCGATGACAAGAACGGGCTGTGGGCCAAGTTCGACCCCTACGAGTTGTCCAGCGTTCAAGGCTGGGAGCGCAACCCCGAGCGGGTGTGGGGCTGGTATCTGTGGCGGCATTACCTGGCCGGCACCGTCGAACCCAATCCCGGTCATCGCGCCGTCGCCGCCTGGCAGGACCACGCGGAAGTCAGCGTCGTCACCCAGAACGTCGACGATCTGCACGAGCGCGCGGGCAGCTCGCCGGTGCATCACCTGCACGGCAGCTTGTTCGACTTCCGTTGCGCGACATGTGGTTTGCCATATACCGGCGAGCTTCCCGAGATGACCGAGCCGGCATTGGAAGTCGAGCCGCCGTCGTGCGATTGCGGGGGTTTGATCCGGCCCGACATCGTGTGGTTCGGCGAAGCACTGCCCCAGGAGCCCTGGCAGCACGCCGTCGAGGCGACGACGACGGCCGATGTGCTGGTCGTGGTGGGCACATCGGGCATCGTCTACCCGGCGGCGAGCCTGCCCGAGGCGGCGCTGGCCCGCGGGATCGTCGTGGTCGAGGTCAATCCGGAGCCCACCCCGCTGTCGGACAGCGCCACGATCACCGTGCGCGAATCAGCCAGCATCGCGCTTCCGACCCTGCTGCAGCGACTGCCTGCCCTACTGAACTAGACGGGGCTGGAACTAGGCCTGGCGGCGCGCCCGCCCCAGCACGAACTCCGTCACCGGCAACGGCACCCACGCCGGCATTGCCTGCTCGGTACGGGTGCGGTCGATCTCGAATCCCGCGGCCCGGATCGACTGTTCGGTGTGGCGATGAGCGTGGCAGTTTCCGGCCAGCCTCGGCCACAACGTGGTCACGTCGACGAATTGCTGAAGCCGGCCCCGGAGCCCCTTGCTGGCCACATGCTCCAAGTAGCGCAGCTCGCCGCCCGGCCGCAGCAGCGAAAGCAACTGCCGCAGAACCGAATCGGGCTCGGCAACCGAGCACAACACCAGCGAGCACACCACCGCGTCGAACGGCTCGTCGGCCGAGAAACTCTCTACGGTCCGGTTGGTGACCTCGACCGGAACGGGTGCGGTGGCGGCCGCTTCGCGGGCCAGCCCGACCAGTCGCTGCTCGGGTTCGATCGCGACGACATGCTCCACGGTCTCCGGGTAGAACGCGAAGTTGGTCCCGGTTCCCGCGCCCACCTCGAGAATCCGGCCGGACAGTCCGGCCAGGTTCTCCCGGCGAAACTCGCGCATCTGCTCGGTCTCGTGTGCGGCGATCGCGGGCCAGATCCGGGCGAAGAACGGATGGTGGACGGTCTCCGCCGTCGAGGACGTCACTCCGAGAATCCTTTGCGACCCCAGCGCCGTCAACCGTTCCACCACCTGCTGCGGTGTCGCGTCGGCGCCGACCAGTCCGGTCACCATATTCCCGGAGAAGACGGCACGCAGCACCCGGTCGGTGAACGCATCGGCATCGCCGAACGGCAGATGCGGCTTGGCGATCAGCAGCGACGCCACCCCGTGCGCGGCACTCCACAGTTCCAGCGCGATGCCGGTCGCGTCGCCCGGCGGGAACACGCCTTCAGCCATCAGCGCCTTGACGGTCGCGCACATGTGCTCGAACGCCGAACTGGCAAGGGCCGCATCGACACTGCTGTTGGACTTCCACTCGCCCATCGTCGCGATCCGGTACAGCTCAGGGTTCTCGATGGCGAACCGGACGTAGGCCAGCCCCTGAGCACGCAGCACCTCGACGGTGCTCGGCTGCCACGGCGGACACCCGCTGCATCTCCTCGTCGAGCTTCTCGAAGTAGCGCGCACACACCGCGTCCAGCAGTGCGTCCTTGTCCTGGAAATGCAGATAGATCGACGGCGGGGTCACGCCGACGCGTTCGGCCACCGAGCGGATCGACACCGCCTTGGCGTGCCCGATGTCGAGCAGGAGTTCGGTTGCCGCATCAAGGATTTCGTCACGCAGCAGATCGCCGGATCCGCGCGGGGCGCGCCGCCTGCGAAGACTCTCCGTGGAAGGATCAGCGACCATCGACGACCGTCGCGCCTGTACGTGCGGCCCCGCTGGACGCGGCGGCAGGAATGGCCGGATCCTCGTCGAGCCGACGGTGCCGTCCGTGGGCCGGATCGGCCTCCTTCGGCGACGGCGCGGAGTCCGACTCGCTGATCCCGAACCGGTCGTGCAGCCACACCAGCGGCTTGGGCGCCCACCAACTCCAGCGGCCCAGCACGTGCATGAACGCCGGCACCAGCACCATCCGCACCAGCGTCGCGTCGGCCAGCACGGCCAGGGTCAGGCCGGTGCCGAACATCCGCATGAAGGACACCTGCGCGGCGATCAACGCCGCGAACGAAATCGACATCACCAGCGCGGCGGCGGTGACCACCCGGCCGGTGCGGGCCAGCCCGAGAGCCACGCTCTCGTCGTTGTCGGCGCGCTTGGTTCGGTTGTCCGGTGGCACCGGATGCGATGCGACCGCAGCCAACCAGTACTCACGAATCCTGGAGACCAGGAACACTTCGTAGTCCATCGACAGGCCGAAGGCGACACAGAACAACAGCACCGGGATGTTGGCCACCAGCGTGCCGCTCTGCGTGGTGCCCATCGCGCCGAGGTGGCCGTCCTGGAAAATCCACACCAGTGCGCCGAACGCCGCGGTCAGCGATAAAATGTTGCACACCAACGCCTTTAGCGGCAGCACCACACTTCCGGTGAGCAGGAACAGCAGGACGAACGTGATGATCCCGATCAGACCCAGCACCAGCGGCAGCCGATCGGTGATCGCGTCCACGCTGTCGCGGTTGATCTGAGCCATTCCGGCCAGCTCTACCGACTGCCCGGCCGGGCCGGGCACCGCGTGCAAGCGGTCGAGCTGGGTGTCGGAGGCTTGCGAGAACAGCGGCGCGGTGCTGGCCATCGTCAAGAACGCGCTGCCCTGCGCCATTCCGGTGGCCGCCGACGGCGGCCCGACCTGGTTGCCGCCGACGAACGTCCCGGTCGGCGCCGAGACGGCCGAGACGTCGGCCACCCGCGACAGGTCGGCCGCATAGCGGCTGAGGTCGCCCGGACGCACCCCTCGAACGTCCGGGACGACAACAGACACCGCGGTCGCCGAGTCATCGGCGAAATCGTGCCGCAGCTGATCACCCACTGCATGTGCCGACGCCGACGTCGGCAGCACCCGGTCATCGGGCATCCCCCACTTCACCCCGAGGAACGGCAGCCCCAGCATCAACAGCAACGCGACGACCGCCAGACCGATGGGCATGGCTCGTCGCATCACGAATTTGGTCGACCGGTACCAGAACAACTGCTCCACCGGTTTGTGCACCGGGTCCGGGCGGCCGAGTATCCGGCGCCCGAGCTTGCGCACGTCGAAGGCATCCAGCCGCGGCCCGAGCAGCACGATCGCCGCCGGCGTCACCACGATCGCGGCCAGCGCGACAAAGGCCACGGTGGCCACGCCGGCGTAGGCGAATGACTTCAGGAAGTACATCGGGAACAGCACCATCACCGCCATCGACAACGCGACGGTGGTCGCCGAGAACAACACCGTGCGACCCGCGGTGGCCATGGTCCGGATCAGTGCGGCGTCCGGGGCGCTGCCGTCGGCCAACTCGTCGCGGTACCGACTGATGATCAGCAGCGTGTAATCGATCGCCAGGGCCAGGCCGAGCGCGGTGCTGAGGTTCAGCGCATAAGTAGACACGTCGGTGGTGAAGCTGATCAGCCGCAGCACCGACATCGATCCGACAATGGCCAGCCCACCCAGGCAGACCGGCAGCGCCGCGGTCAGCAGCCCGCCGAACACCCAGACCAGCACCAGGAAGCTGAGCGGAATCGCCAGCGACTCCATCAACAGCAGGTCGCGCTCGTTTTGGCGGTTGATCTGGTCGTACACCACCGCCGCGCCGCCGGCGCGCACCGTGACGCCGTCGCGGTCATGCACGACTCGGGACGCGATCTTCTTGGCGTAGTTCTGCGCGTTGTTCTCGCCGCCCTTGAGGTTCGCGACGATCAGCCCGGACTTGCCGTCCTTGCTGACCAGGCCGGGGACCAGTCGTGAAGGGTTAGGCCCGGTCCACGCCGAGACGACGTTGTACACCCCGTCCGACCCTTGGACCCGGCCGGCGATGTCGGTGGCGACGCGGCGGGCTTGATCGCTTTGCGCGCCGCCTGGCGCGGTCACCAGAATGACCAGCTGCTGATCGCTCTGCCCGAACTTGTCGGTCAGCAGCTTGATCGCGTGCGCCGACTCCGAGGCCGGGTCCTGAAAACCACCGGCGGACAAACTCTTGGCTACCGGAAGCCCGAATACCGCGGCTGCCACCAGGACCAATACCGCGACCGCAAGTATGCGCCGCGGCCCCGCGATGGCCAGACGGGCGATCTGCTGCAGCATTTCGGTCCTTCCGCTTCGATATCGACGATAACTTATCAGTGATAAGTTATCGTTGCAACATCTCGGCGCTTCATCGACGCCTCACTGAAGGGAACGAGGCGGACACCCGCCATGGTTCAACGCGTCGCCCGATAACCAGGACATTTGCGGAGCATATGTGGTTGAACGTCTGCCCAATAGACCACTTCCAACCATCCGGACGAGGTGTCCGGCCGCCGGAGCCCTACCGGGCAGTAACAATTGCCATAGTTTTCCGAATCGTGACTCAAAGATTCCTTAGACGTTGCCCATAGGCTCGTCTCATGTGGATCGATGACGCCAGTGCCGACGTGATCAAGGTTGATTTCGACGCTCTCTACCACGGCGACGTGTTGATCGAGGGCGAGTGCTCGGAGCAGCTCGAAGACTGGCATCCGCTGCCAAACGCGAGCTAGTCCGCGCGACGCACGCTCGCCATTGCGAGCGTGGCCGTGTTGAGGCGATCGTCAGCCTCGGTGTTAGTCCATTGAGCAACCAGCCCTATGCAAAAAGGCCCCCGCCGTAGCGGGGGCTTTTTGTTGCCCACAGCTACCGCGGAGCCATCCGGATCGCGCCGTCCAGCCGGATCACTTCGCCGTTGAGCATCGGATTCTCGACGATGTGCACCGCCAGCGCACCGTACTCGTCGGGGTTGCCCAGCCGGCTGGGGTGCGGCACCTGCTTACCGAGCGACTCGCGCGCCGCCTCGGGCAGTCCGGCCAGCAGCGGGGTGTCGAACAGACCGGGAGCGATCGTCACAACCCGGATGCCCTTGCTGGCCAGGTCGCGCGCGATCGGCAGCGTCATTCCGACGACGCCGCCCTTGGACGCCGAGTACGCGGCCTGACCGATCTGGCCGTCGAAGGCCGCGACCGACGCGGTGTTGATGATGACGCCACGCTCTTCGCCGACGAGGTCTTGCTGGGCGATCCGCTCGGCACCCAGTCGCAGCACATTGAACGTGCCGATCAGGTTGATCTCGACGACCTTGCGGAAGGCCGCAAGCGGGAACGGGCCGTCCTTGCCCAAGGTCTTGACGGCGTTGCCGGTGCCCGCGCAGTTGACCACGATGCGCAGCGGGCCGAGCGAATCAGCGATATCGAGCGCCGCGGTCACCGCAGTCTCGTCGGTGACGTCGGCAGGTGCAAAGCGCGCCCGGTCGCCGAGTTCGCGAACCACCTCTTCGCCCTTGAGGTCGAGCACGACCACCTGCGCGCCGGCGTCAAGCAGCCGTCGAGTGGTGGCCAGGCCCAATCCGGACGCCCCGCCGGTGACGAGCGCTACGGCATCGGTGATCTGCACGCGCATTCCTTTCAGAAGGACAGGGTGAAGCAGGGTCGGGCTCGGCGAGCCGACCTGCTGGTCGGCCGGACTATACCCAGTCGTTGAGGACGGATTCGGTGTCGGATCCGGGCGGCCGCGGCGGACGCGGCTCGAGGGGGGTGCTGCGGGAGAATCGGGGTGCCGGCAGCGGCTGCAGCCCGTTGCCGACGCGGTAGAACGTGTTGCGCTCGGTGATGTGCGGCTCGATTTCGACCTCACCGAAGGCCAGCACCGGCGTCACGCACGCGTCGGAGTCGGCGAACACCTTGGCCCAGTGGTCGCGGTCCTTGCCGGCAAACACCTCGGTGAACCGGGCCCGCAACTCGGGCCAGCGTGAGCGGTCGTTCTGCGCCGGCAGGTCGGCGGGGTCCAGACCGAGCCCGTCGAGCATCGCCGCGTAGAACTGCGGCTCGATGGCGCCCACCGAGACGTAGCGGCCGTCGGCGCATTCGTAGGTGTCGTAGTAGGGCGCGCCGCCGTCGAGCATGTTGGTGCCGCGCTCGTCGGTCCACACGCCCATGTCGCGCATCCCCCACATCATCTGCGCCAGCACCGACGACCCGTCGACCATCGCCGCGTCGATGACCTGGCCCTTGCCGGAGGTCTGCCGCTCCCACAGCGCGGACAGGATTCCGAGCAGCAGGAACATCGATCCGCCGCCGAAGTCGCCGACCAGGTTCAGCGGCGGCACCGGCCGCTCGCCCACCCGGCCGATGGCGTGCAGCAGACCGTTGAGCGAGATGTAGTTGATGTCGTGGCCGGCCTGCTGACTGCGCGGGCCGGTCTGGCCCCAGCCGGTCATCCGGGCGTAGACCAGCCGGTCGTTGACCTTCGCGCAGTCCTCCGGGCCCAGCCCCAGACGTTCGGTGACGCCCGGCCGGAAACCCTCGATCAGCACGTCGGCCTTCGCGACGAGCTTGAGCACCAGCTCGCGGCCTTCGTCGGATTTCAGGTCGGCGATGACGAACCGGCGGTTGCGCAGCGCGGGATCGGCGCCGCTGGCTCCGGGCCGGTCGACGCGTACGACGTCGGCGCCGAGGTCGCCGAGAATCATCGCGGCGTGCGGGCCCGGCCCGATTCCGGCGAGTTCGACGACTCGCAAACCTGTCAGCGGACCCGCCATCTCAACCGACCTCCTTGTCGACACCAGTGCTCGTTGGCGATCGTGAGCCCGGCGAAGCCGGGTGAAACGGGTCGCCAACCAATTAACCCAGTCGCATCTTCGCAGTCGACGTGGTCGCCGCTGAACCCCGGGGCTTAAAGTCGAGCCATGACTGCCATCGATTCCGGAATCGACGCCCTGGCACCCGTCGACGGACTTGCGGTAAACCTGGCCGACGGCGTGCTGTCGGTGACGATCGACCGCCCGGACAGCCTGAACTCGCTGACACTTCCGGTGTTCGAAGGACTCGCCGACGCGATGGAGCAGGCCGCCAACGATCCCCGGGTGAAGGTCGTCCGACTCGGCGGGGCCGGCCGCGGCTTCTGCTCTGGGGCGGGGATGAGCGCCGACGACGTCGCCGGCGGCGGCCCCGGAGACGCGCTGATCTTGGCGGCCAACCGGCTGGTGCGGGCGATCACGACGCTGCCGCGCCCGGTCGTCGCGGTGATTCAGGGCCCGGCGGCAGGTATCGGTGTCTCTATCGCCTTGGCCTGCGACCTTGTATTGGCTTCGGACAAAGCATTTTTCATGCTCGCGTTCACCAAGATCGGCCTGATGCCCGACGGTGGCGCCTCGGCGCTGATCGCCGCCGCGATCGGTCGTATCGGGGCGATGCGGATGGCCTTACTGGCCGAGCGACTGCCTGCCACCGACGCACTGGCCGCCGGGTTGGTCACGGCCGTCTACCCGGCCGACGACTTCGACGCCGAAGTGGACAAGGTGATCTCCAGGCTGCTGGCCGGTCCCTCGGTGGCCTTCGCCAAGACCAAGCACGCGATCAACGCGGCCACACTCGCCGAGTTGGAGCCGACGCTGCAGCGCGAGCTCGAGGGTCAGTCGCTGTTGCTGAATTCGCACGATTTCCGTGAGGGCGCAAGGGCTTTCCAGCAACACCGGACGCCCGCCTTCAAAGATAACTGAGCAAAGACAGCTGAGCTCAAAGACCGAACAACGGCGGCAGGCCCAGCAGCACGACCAGGGTCCACACGAAGTGCGTCAGGATCGGCGCCAATACCCCACCGGTGGCACGACGCTCGAGTGCGCACACCGTACCGAGGATGATCGCGGCGAAGGCGAGCATCGGGTTGCGGCTGCTGCCCAGCGTCGCGATCGCATAGATGACGGTGGAGATCAGCAACGGGTGATGCCGGCCCAGCGCGGTGTAGAGCGCGCCGCGGTAGAACATTTCCTCGGCCACCGCGGCCAGCAGCGCGACGGCCATGGTCAGCCGCCACGATCCCTGGTCGCTGTACCGCAGCAGCCGGGTGATGAAGTCTGCGACGACGGGGATCTCCCGGACGACCAGCCCGCCCGCAATGAAGACTGCGCCGAGCAGCAGACCGATGACGGTGCCGCTGACCACCGGGCGCTGGTTGCGGCCGCGCCAGCGGGCGCCGCCGAGATGCAGCGGCCCAGAGGCGAACGCGCCGAGCGCCCACACCCCGGCCAACGCCAGCGACCACCAGAAGAACGCCGGTTCGCCCGGATGCCGTCGCAGCGCCAGACTCAGCGCGGCGGCGCCCAGCACCAGCACGATCGCGACGACGACCCGTCTGCGGCGCACTGTCGACGGCGGCTCGTTATGCGGCACAGCGACATTGACGACGCCACGGCGGATCTCTTCGAGGGCGCTGGGTGGGCGGGACACGTCAGCCATTACGCCGCTCCTCCTCATCGCTTCGCTCTGCATCGTCGCTGGCGGGGGCCATTACGCCGCTCCTCCTCAGCGCTTCGTCGTGCAATCGTCACAGGTGCACCTTTGGTGTCAGCGTGATCAGGATGTCGAGCCCGGTCCGCAACACGCCGGCGATCGGGCCGGGGACAACATTAACCAAGCCGAGGCCTGGTCGCGCGATCGACGGCGTCACTATGCAAGCAAGTCGGCGCAGCCGCAGCGCATCACCACCGGTCCAGGCCGGATCGCTGTCGGCAAGGTGATGTGGATCAGCGAGGGCGTTGACCGGGCGCGGCCGGTGATTCGACAGCGCGAGGCTGATGGCGTCCTCGATCGACAGCAGCCCATCCGGTGGGTCCGGAATCAGATCGCGCAGGCCGTTGCCGCTGGCCTGCATCGGATAGTCCAGCGACTCGACCAGATCAGCGGCCAAGCCCTCGGGTACCGGCAGCGCCAGCGCAGTGACCCACGATGCGAGCGTGGTGTCGATTCCCCACACCGGCACACCGGTCTGCCAGGTGCCGGCGATGCGCGCATACGTCTTCAGCATGTCGCGATACGACGTGGTGTCCGGCCCGGCGATGTCGTAAGCGCCCGCCGGAACCTGGTCGGGGTCGGCGGCAGCGACCAGGTAGTACAGCACGTCGCGGATGGAGATCGGGTCGATCGGGTTTTGCATCCATTTCGGAACCGGAATCACCGGGAAGCGGTCGGCGACGTAGCGCATCATCTCGAACGACGTTGAGCCCGCGCCGAATATCACTGCGGCACCGAGCCATACCACGTCCGGTCCACCCTCGATCGTCAGCGCAGCGGCCACCTCTGCCCGACTCGCCAGGTGTTCGGACAGCCCCTCGTCCGACGGAACAAAGCCGCCGAGGTAGACGATGCGACCCACGCCGGCATCTTTGGCCGCCGCGGCGACATTGCCGGCCGCCGCACGGTCGGCATCGCGGAAGCCCGGCTGACCGATGGCATGCACCAGGTAGTAAATGACGTCGATCGGACCGGCAACAGCCAGCCCCGCACGGACCGATTCGGGTTCGGCGGCATCCAGCTGCACCGCCGTGACGTCGTCGACCCAGCCGAAGCCGCCGAGCCGCTCGGGATCGCGAGTGGCGGCAAACACGTCATGACCGGCTAGGAGGAGCTCCGTGACCAGTCGCGACCCGACATAACCGGTCGCGCCGGTCACAAGAACTCGCACACCCCCAACGTAGACATTCTCAGCGCACTTCAAACACGGTGGGCTGGTGATAACAGCAACAGTTAGGCACGCGTCGAATGAGCAATCAGCGCCGAGACATTGAACCGATCACCGACGAGCTTCGTATCCATCAATGTGGGAAACCTAACGCCTGGCGCGCATTCCGTGAAACCTGACATCAAGCTGAGTGACCTGACAAGGGGAACCCCTTCGGTTGCATCGGTGGCCGTTGAATTCCCTCCGAACCGGCACACCCAAGACGAAGTGATCGGCGCCCTGGCCGATTTCGCCGGTCCGGAGTTTCAGCGGTTCGCCGCGAAGAGCGGTGTTGCCACCCGTCACTTGGCGCTGCCGTTGTCGCGCTACCGAGAACTCAGCGGCTTCACCGAAGCCAACGACGCCTACCTCGACATCGCGCTCGAACTCGGTGAGCGCTCAATAAAGTCGGCGTTGGCACAAGCCGGAATCGAGCCGTCCGAGGTCGACGTCGTGTTCTCGACGACGGTCACTGGGCTCACCGTTCCCTCACTGGAAGCGCGGCTGGCGACACGGCTGGGTTTTCGGCCCGACGTCAAGCGTGTGCCGCTGTTCGGACTGGGTTGTGTCGCGGGTGCCGCAGGCATGGCGCGCGTACACGACTACCTTCGCGCTTTCCCCGATCATGTGGCTGTCTTACTCGCTGTCGAGTTGTGCTCGTTGACAATTCAGCGCGATGACCATTCGATGGCAAACCTGGTCGCGTCCAGTCTGTTCGGTGACGGCGCCGCCGCCGTCATCGCGACTGGAGCCGACCGTCCGGTAATCGGACCGAAATTGATCGCGACCCGCAGTCGCACCTATCCGGACACCGAGGACGTGCTGGGCTGGAATATCGGCACCTCGGGGTTCCAGATCGTCCTGTCCGTCGAAATCGCCACGGTCGTCGAGAAATACCTTGGTGACGACATCCGCGACTTCCTTGCCGACTTTGGCCTGACCACCTCGGATATCTCGAGATGGCTCCTTCACGCCGCCGGCCCGAAGGTGATCGATGCGGTCGAAAGTGTGGTCGACGTGCCGTCAGATGCCTTCGATGTAACCCGAAAGTCTCTGCGTGACAACGGAAACCTGTCGTCGGTTTCCGTGCTGGATATACTTCAGGACACTATGGCCGATCCTCCACCGCCGGGCTCCCTGGGGCTGATGATCGCCATGGGCCCCGGATTCTCCGCCGAGCTCGTACTGATGAGCTGGTAGACGTGTACTACCTACTGATTCTGGCTGTCGGCGTCGAACGGCTGATCGAGCTGTTCGTAGCCAAACGCAATGCGCGATGGGCTTTCAGCCAAGGCGGCAAGGAATTTGGCCACAATCACTATCCGGTGATGGTGACCCTCCACACGGCGCTGCTGCTGGGCTGCGTCATCGAAGTGTGGGGCCTGCACCGACCCTTCATCGGTTGGCTGGGTTGGCCGATGCTCGCCGTGGCCGTAGCCAGTCAAGTGCTGCGCTGGTGGTGCGTAACGACGCTGGGCCGACGCTGGAACACCTTGGTCATCGTGGTTCCGAACGCGCCCCTGGTACGACGAGGTCCGTACCGGTTTCTGCACCACCCGAACTATGTGGCAGTCGTCGCCGAAGGGGTGGCGTTGCCTCTGGTACACACAGCCTGGTTGACAGCCATTGTTTTCACGTTGGCGAACTGGCTGCTGCTGAGGGTGCGGATCAGGATCGAGAACGCCGCACTGGGCTATACGCACGACGCGCCGGCGACGATGCAGAGCACCGCGACCAGAAGCGGCGCAGATGACTTATGACGCCGACCTGCTGATCGTCGGCGGCGGACCAGCCGGACTGGCTTCGGCGATAAACGCTCGCCAACAAGGGCTTTCGGTGATCGTGGCGGAACCCAGAAATGATCCGATCGATAAGGCATGCGGCGAGGGCCTGATGCCCGGCGGCTTGGCCGAACTGGTGTCGCTGGGCGTCGACCCCGCCGGGATGCCGTTGCGGGGAATCGCCTACCTCGATGACCAACGCCGAGTCGAAGCGCCATTCCGCGGCCGCGCTGGGCGCGGTGTGCGACGTACCACTTTGCATGCCGCGCTGGCATCGCGCGCCAAAGAACAAGACACCGAATGGATCTCGAAGCGCGTCACCAGGGTCGACCAGGACGCCCACGGCGTCATGGCAGCCGGGGTACGAGCGAAATGGCTGATCGCCGCCGACGGACTGCATTCGTCGGTCCGCCGTGCCGTCGGTATCAGCGTGGTGGCCGGACGCCCACGACGGCACGGCGTTCGCTGGCATTACCAAGTGCCGGCGTGGTCCGAGTTCGTCGAAGTGCACTGGTCGCGGTGGGGCGAGGCGTATGTGACACCCGTCGAGCCCGATCTTGTCGGCGTGGCGATCCTGTCGACAGCAGCGCCCGGACCTTGCCTGGTTCCCCGGGCTGGCGCACCATCTGCAAGACGCCGACCGCGGCCGCGCTCGCGGCTGCGGACCCATGCGCCAGGTGGTGTCCCGCCGCGTCGCGGGACGGGTGCTGTTGGTAGGCGACGCGGCAGGCTACGAAGACGCGCTCACCGGTGAAGGCGTCAGCCTGGCCGTCAAGCAGGCCGCCGCCGCGGTGCGGGCTATCACCGACGACTTGCCCGCGTCATACGAATCGGCCTGGCGTCGCATCACCCGCGACTACCGACTGCTCACCCGCGGGCTGGTGCTGACCACCGTGCCGAAGGCCGCTCGGCGCGCCATCGTGCCCGCATGCACCCTGCTACCTGCGGTATTCGAGCAGGCTGTGCACATATTGGCGCGCTGACACTGGCGTTTCAGCCGCCCCCGTCGCGGACCGCGGCGGGTTTACAGGTATCTAAATGCTGTACCTTGATTCCAGGAATTGGATTAAAGCAAAGCGGCCCAGCCGCGACTAATCACTTGGAAACCATGGCAAATGGCGCCCTGTTGTCCCCTGGTCGTGCAGGGGTGAAACGCCAATATAACACCCATCCCGTCCGTCGCGGCCGTAGCGTCGAATTTCCGCCGCACCAGGTCGGCCAAACGGAAGCCCTGTCGGGTCTCACCAACTTCGGCGGACCGCAATTCGACCGGTTCGGCGCCAGCGCCGGAGTGGAAAACCGCCGCATCTCGTTACCGCTCGCGCAGTACGGCCAGTTGAGTGGCTTCACCGAAGCCAACGAAATCTTATCGACGTCCGCGCTGACACTTGGCGAGCGCGCGCTGCTCTCGGCGCTGGATTCCGCCGAGGTCAGGCCCGCCGACGTCGATATCGTTTTCTCGACGACCGTCACCGGCTTGGCGGTGCCGACCTTGGAGGCCCGACTGGCGCACCGCGTCGGCTTGCGCGCCGACGTCAAACGGGTGCCGCTCTTCGGACTTGGCTGTGTCGCCGGGGCCGCCGGGGTAGCCCGCATGCATGACTATCTGCTCGGCGTTTCCCGATCACGTCGCGGTACTGCTCGCCGTCGAACTGTGTTCGCTGACGCTGCAACGCGACGACTCCTCGGTCGCCAACCTTGTGGCCACCAGCCTGTTTGGCGACGGCGCAGCTGCCGTCGTCGCGAAGGTGATCAGCACTGGTCACGCCTGGGGCCCGGGTGCTGGCCACGCGCAGCCGGATCTACCCCGACACCGAAGACGTGATGGGCTGGGACATCGGCAGCAATGGGTTCCAGATCAAGTTTCGACCGAGGTCGCCACCGTCGCCGAAAAGTACTTGGGCGAAGATGTCCGCAACTTTCTCAGCGACCACGGCCTGATCCAAGCTGACATCTCCACGTGGGTCTGCCACCCCGGCGGCCCGAAAGTCATCGAGGCCGTCGAGAACACCCTCGACCTTACCGGCAGACGCCTTGGCTCACACTCGAAACTCATTACGCGACAACGGAAATATTTCGTCGGTGTCGGTGCTCGACGTCCTCCGGGCAAACCTGGCCGATCCACCGCCACCTGGATCGTTCGGGCTGATGATCGCGATGGGCCCGGCGTTCTGCTCGGAACTCGTGCTCCTCGGCTGGTAGCGCCTTCGCTTTTCGCAGCGGGTGCCTTTAGCGCGCCTTCCAGACCGGCTTACGTTTTTCGGCGAACGCCAACGGCCCTTCCTTGGCATCCTCGGTGCGCAGCAGCGTCCCGAACTCGCGCGTGGTGCGGGCCCAACTGGGTTCCTCGTCGGGGATGACGCCGTCATCGGCACCACACGCGATCCGCTTGCTGGCCTGCACCGACAGCGGCGCGTTGACGGTGATCCGCTTGGCCAGTGCCAGTGCGGCTTCCAGCACAGTGCCATCTGCGACGACCTCGTTGATCAGCCCCCAGTCCGCGGCCTCGTCGGCGCTGATCGGCTCACCGGTCAGCAGCATCTGCATTCCCACCTTGCGGGGCAGCTGCTGCGCGATGCGGAACACGCCACCCGCGCCGGCAAGCAAGCCGACCTTGACCTCCGGCAGCCCGAACTGCGCGCGTTCCTCGGCCACCACCAGGTCACTGGCCAGGGCCAGCTCGGTGCCCCCACCCAGCGCAGTGCCGTTGACCGCAGCGATCGTCGGCTTGTCGATGAAGTGGTGGACGTAGCCCGCGAAACCCCACTCGCCGTGGTCGGGGTGATACAGATTCTCGCGGCGCGAGATGGCCTTGAGATCTGCTCCGGCACAGAAGGATTTGTCGCCGGCGCCGGTGATCACCACCGCGCGCACGTCCGCGTCGAGTTGCGCCTGCTCGAGCGCGTCACCCACGCCGATGCTGACGGCCCCGTTGACGCAGTTGCGCGCCTCCGGTCGGTTGATGGTGATGACGAGGACGTCGTCGCGGCGCTCGGTGAGCACCGCAGGTTCCGGTCACAGCAGCTCCACGATGGTGGCGTTGGCCTGGCCACCGCCCTCACACATGGTCTGCAGGCCGTAACGAATTCCCTTGTCCCGCATGTGGTACAGCATCGTGGTCATGATCCGGGCACCGGATCCGCCGAGCGGGTGGCCGAGCGCGATCGCGCCGCCGTTGGGGTTGAGCTTCTTCTCGTCGGCGCCGATGTCCTTCAGCCAGGCCAATGGCACCGGCGCGAAGGCCTCGTTGACCTCGAACACGCCGATGTCGTCCAGCGACAGACCGGAACGCTTGAGCGCCTTCTGGGTGGCCGGGATCGGCGCGGTCAGCATGATCACCGGGTCGGCGCCGGCCAGCACGGCGGTATGCACCTTGGCAATCGGGTTGAGCTTCAACTCTTTTGCCTTCTCCGCCGTCATGATCAGCAGCGCGGCCGAGCCGTCGGAGATCTGGCTGGAATTGCCGGCGTGGATCACGCCGTCTTCCTTGAACGCAGGCTTGAGCTGCGCCATCTTCTCGATCGGAGTGCCACGACGGATGCCCTCGTCCTTGAGCACCGGGTTACCGTCCTGGTCCTTGATCGGCGCGATCTGGTCGTCGAAGGCACCGGAATCCTGTGCGGCCGCGGCCTTCTCGTGCGAGCCGAGCGAGAACTGGTCGACCGCGGTCCGATCGAATCCCCACTGCTCGGCAATCATCTCCGCGCCGATGCCCTGATTGGGCGTCCGGTCGTAGCGGGCCTTGAAGCCTGGCGAGAACGGGTTGCCGCCGTTGGCGAGCGAGGCACCCATCGGCGTCCGCGACATCGACTCGACGCCACCGGCGACCACCACGTCGTAGTGCCCGGCAACCACTCCGGCAGCGGCGAAGTGGATCGACTGCTGGCTGGATCCGCACTGCCGGTCGACGGTCACGCCGGGCACGGTCTCGGGCCACCCCGCGGCCAGCAGCGCAGTGCGGCCGATGTCCATCGACTGCTCTCCGGCCTGCATGACGCAGCCCCAGATCACGTCGTCGACGAGCGCCGGGTCGATGCCGGCCTTCTGAACGAGGGCGTTGAGCACCTGCGCGGACAGGTCGGCGGCGTGAACGCCGGACAACCCGCCGTTCCGTTTTCCGACCGGTGAACGAACTGCCTCGACGATGACGGCTTCAGCCATGGCTCTATCTCCTTTGACATGAGGACTTCAATCGATTGTTGACCAACCGCTTAGTTGGGCCGCTGCCGGGGTGCCCTACCGGTCGGTAGCGTTGGACTCCGTACTTTGGAGAGATGTCTCGCATCGTCATCGTCGGCGGCCACGGCAAGGTCGCTCTGCATCTGGCCCGCATCCTCACCGGGCACGGAGACCAGGTGACCTCGGTCATCCGCAATCCCGATCACGCCGACGACATCGTCGCCACCGGCGCCCACCCGGTCGTCGCAGATATCGAGCATTTGGACACCGGCGCGCTGGCCGATCTGCTGGCCGGCCATGACGCCGTGGTGTTCTCCGCCGGCGCCGGCGGTGGCGACGCGGCCCGCACCTACGCCGTCGACCGCGACGCCGCAATCCGGGTGATCGATGCCGCCGGGCAGTCCGGCGTGCGGCGATTCGTGATGGTGTCGTATTTCGGCGCGGGACCTGATCACGGGGTGCCGGAAGACAATTCGTTCTACCCCTACGCCGAGGCGAAAGCGGCCGCGGACGCCCATCTTCGCGCCACCGACCTGGACTGGACCGTGCTCGGGCCCGGCAGCCTGACGCTGGACCCGGCGACCGGACGGATTGCCGTCGGCGCCGATGCCGGGAAAGGTTCCGTCTCGCGCGAGGATGTCGCGCTGGTGGCCGCCGCCGTGCTCAGCGACGACTCGACGATCCACCGAACCATCGACTTCAACAACGGCGACCTGCCCATTCCCGAAGCGCTGGCCACCGGGTAACGTCCGCGTCGCAGTCGGTCTGCCGATCTCGTCGCTCGCGACGGAGTCGGCATCGAGCGAAGCATGTTAGATGCGCTTCGTAAGAGGGAACCCGGTGGGAGTCCGGGACTGTCCCGCAGCGGTATGCAGGAACGACCGCCGTCAATAGCACTGATCGCAAGATCGGGAAGCGACGGCCAGTAGGAGCACCAGCCGGTGCATGCCTGTGAGTCCGAAGACCTGCCGACTGTGCCGGGCGCGCCGCGCCTGGCGGCTCACCGCCTCGTGGAATGGGCGTCTGGCCGTAACGGTTGCAGTGGCTGTGTGCGCTGCGCCGGACCGGTTGTACGTCCGTTGGCGGTGACCACCCCGTCGATTGAAGGACGAAACCGATTGTGACCGCAACACCGTTTACCGCCACCATCACCGGCTCACCGCGCATCGGCCCGAAGCGCGAGCTCAAGCGCGCCACCGAGAGCTACTGGAAGGGCAACACCAGCCGCTCCGATTTGGAAAAGGTCGCCGCCACCATCCGGCGCGACACCTGGGCCCAGCTGGCCGCCGCCGGCCTCGACTCGGTGCCGGTCAACACCTTCTCCTATTACGACCAGATGCTCGACACCGCCGTTCTGCTCGGCGCGCTGCCGGAGCGCGTGCAGAGCCGTCTCCGACGACCTGGACCGCTACTTCGCCGCCGCTCGCGGCAACGGCGACATCGCGCCGCTGGAGATGACCAAGTGGTTTGACACCAACTACCACTACATCGTCCCGGAGATCGGACCGAAGACAAAGTTCTCGCTCCACCCGGACAAGGTGCTCTCCGAGCTCAAAGAGGCTCGCGAGCAAGGCATTACGGCCCGCCCGGTCGTCATCGGCCCGATCACCTTCCTGCTGCTGAGCAAGGCAGTCGACGGTGCGGGCGCTCCGATCGAGCGCCTCGACGAACTGATTCCGCTCTATACCGACCTGCTGGGCCAGCTCGCCGACGAGGGCGTGGAATGGGTGCAGATTGACGAGCCGGCACTGGTGACCGATATCTCCGCCGACGCGCCCGCGCTCGCCGAGCGGGTCTACAACACGCTGGGAGCGTTGGACAAGCGGCCCGCGATCCACGTCGCCACCTACTTCGGCGACCCCGGCGAAAGCGCTGCCCGCGCTGGCGCGCACGCCGGTCGAGGCGATCGGTGTCGACCTGGTCTACGGCGCCGACACCGCGGTCGGCGTCGGTTCCCGAGTTGGCGAACAAGACGCTGGTGGCCGGCATTGTTGACGGCCGCAACATCTGGCGCACCGACCTGCAGGCTGCGCTGAGCACGCTGGCCAGCCTGCTGGGTTCGGTCGGGGCAGTGGCTGTATCTACGTCGTGCTCGACCCTGCACGTGCCGTACTCGCTGGAGCCCGAGACCGACCTGGACGACGCGCTGCGCAGCTGGTTGGCGTTCGGCGCCGAAAAGGTGCACGAGGTCGTCACGTTGGCAAAGGCACTGAAGGACGGCCGCGACGCGGTGGCCGACGAGATCGCGGAATCGAACGCGGCGGTCGCGTCCCGCGAGAAGGACCCACGGCTGAACAACGACAAGGTGCGCGAGCGGATCAAGGAGATCGCGAAGTCCGGGGGCACCGAGCGCGGCCCGGCGGCCGAACGTCGCGAAGCGCAGATTGAGCGCCTGCACCTGCCGCCGCTGCCGACGACCACGATCGGGTCGTTCCCGCAGACCGTCGAGATCCGTAAGGCGCGCGCCGCACTGGTCGCCGGTGAGATCGACGACGCGGAGTACACCCGCCGGATGCAGTCCGAGGTCGCCGACGTGATCAAGCTGCAGGAGCAGCTGGGTCTGGACGTGCTGGTGCACGGCGAGCCGGAGCGCAACGACATGGTGCAGTACTTCGCCGAGCAACTGGACGGGTTCTTCGCCACCAAGAACGGCTGGGTGCAGTCCTACGGCAGCCGTTGCGTGCGCCCGCCGGTTCTTTTCGGCGACGTGACCCGCCAGCACCCGATGACGGTGGAGTGGGCCAAATACGCGCAGTCGCTGACCGACAAGCCGGTCAAGGGCATGCTCACCGGTCCGGTGACGATCCTGGCGTGGTCGTTCGTTCGTGACGACCAGCCGCTGGCCGACACCGCCTACCAGGTGGCGCTGGCGATCCGCGACGAGACGGTGGACCTGCAGTCGGCCGGTATCGCGGTGATCCAGGTCGACGAGCCCGCGCTGCGGGAGCTGTTGCCGCTGCGCGACGCTGACAAGAAGGACTACCTGGACTGGGCGGTCGGCTCGTTCCGGCTGGCGACATCGGGGGTGGAGGACTCGACACAGATCCACACGCACCTGTGCTACTCGGAGTTCGGTGAGGTGATCGGTGCGATCGCCGATCTGGACGCCGACGTCACCTCGATCGAGGCGGCCCGCTCGCACATGGAGGTGCTCGACGACCTGAACTCGATCGGCTTCTCCAACAGCGTCGGGCCGGGTGTCTACGACATCCACTCGCCGCGGGTGCCGAGCACCGACGAGATCACCAAGTCGTTGCGCGAAGCATTGAAAGCCGTTCCGGCGGATCGGCTTTGGGTCAACCCGGACTGCGGCCTCAAGACCCGCAACTCCGAAGAGGTGAACGCGTCGCTGGCCAACCTGGTCGCTGCGACCAAGGAAGTTCGCGCCAACGCGTAGGTAGTAACGAAGGCCGGGCGTGGCGTAGTCGTCACGCCCGGCCTTCGCCGCTACGTCGACTACGGCTGGACGTGCACCGGCACGTCGTCAGCCCAGGGTTGACGTGTCACCATGTCGGCCACCTGGACGTAGCCGCGTTCGAATTCGCCGGTCGCCGCATCCACCAGTCGGTACTGCTGGGTCTGCCGGTGAATCGGCTGTGCGTCGAGCATCACGACGCGGACCTCACCTGGCTCGAAGTGGCAGCGCTTCTGCAGCGCAGCAACCAACTGCTCGTTGCTGAAATGCCCGTCGCCGAAATTCCATCCGATGGCGGTGCTGGTGACTCGTTCTCCATCGGTCAGCACGTAGTCGTCCTCGTTATGGCCGGCCATCACGCGGTGCGCCAGCGTGAACAGTGCCCGGCCGTGAGTGTTGAACGCGCGGAACGCATATCCCATGAACATCGGAATCTGCGCGGCTTCCTTGCTGCCGTAGAACTTCTCCAGTTGCGCGGCGGGCATGCTCGAGATCGCGACGACGCCGTTGGCGATCTTGGCCTCCGCGGACGGTTTGATACACCACAGCGTGGTATCCCAGTTGCCGGCGTAGTAGCGCATGCCGGGCAGGAAAGAAACCTTGCGCGGGAACAGGTTTCCGGTCACGACGGTGCCGGCCACGACCGCGAACAACAGGATCGGCAGCGGGGTGGTCAGGTCAGCCAACCCGACCGATGCGTGCCCCACGAACAGCGCCAGCACGCTGAACATCATGAAGACGTTCCACTCCAACGGCACCCCCATCGGGATCGACGACAAAATGCCGAAGTGGAAGCACAGCATGACGAATGCGGCGATCGCAGTAGGCCAGCCGCCGTGGCTGAAGAACAACACCAGCGGCACCAGGCCTTCGATCGCCGTGCTGAAATGCGCGAGCCAACGGGAACGCCGGCCCGGGCGCAGGTCGTCCGGAAAGTGTTCGAAGAAACCACGTTTGATGAATCGCGGCCGAAACACCGGGTTGTTGCTCATCATCGTCGAGATCACGAACGGAAAGTGTTTGTTCAGTTTGGACGTCGCTGCGCCGAGCCAGATCACCAGGCACACGAGTTTTGCGCCCAGGATCATGTCCACGCCGTAGGCGGCGAACAGGAACGCCGCCGTGAACGAGGCGTACACCTCGCCGCGGGCCGCCAGGAAGATCACCTTGTCGCGCAGTCCCAGCACCGCCAGCACGCCCAATATCGCCCAGATCTGCCACGCCGGCAGCACGCCGATCGTCGTGCCGAGGGCAGGCACCGGCCCGGCGCCGTCGGAGAAGACCGCGATGACGAGCAGTACCAGCAGCGCGCCGTACAGCAGCACGTCGACGGGCGTCCGGTTATCCCCCTTGGTCAACGGAATCCGGCCCGGCCACGGTGGCAGCCGAATGGTGCCGGGCCGCAGCCAGTAGAGGATCGAACCCATCGGCGGGAAAAACCGGTTGTTCAACGGGCCGAAGCCGCAACCGAGGCCGACCACTTCGAACAGCATCGTGTAGAGCACGACCTTCTCGAACACGATCGGCTCGGCGTACCAGTGCGCGACATCGGTGAAGCCGGCTCATCCCCCGGTCGTGGTCAGCGCCAACAGCCAAGCCGCCAGAATGTAGAGCACGATCTTGACGACGTAGAACAAGTGCAGCAGCACGGGCGTGCCGAATCCGACCTCAGCCCAGTGCCGGGCCATCGGGATGATCTTCTCGGCGCGGGTGCCCTTGCTCCACTCCTCGAAATCGACCTGCGGAGTGTCCTGTTTGAGGAAGCCCATGGCGGCAAGACTAGAACGTGTTCTAGGTCGATGGTTCCCGTTCGCCGTAAACCCTTGACTACTACTGTGCGTAGTAGTACAACGGTGGTCAGGGATTAGGACGGTGATCCGCGATGACAAGTCAGCTTTCACAGCCACCCACCTCCGGTGAGCGTCCGCTGCGTTGGGCGGCAGTACTTTTCGCTGTCGGCTGGGGCGTCCACGTCGGTGATCACCTGCGCCGGGGCATGGCGTCGTCGCCGCACGCGATCATGGTCGGCGGCATGATTCAGGGCTTGTTCGTCGTGATCGCGATCTTGATGGCCGTCACCGGTCGCCGCCGGGCACCGGAAGCGGCGATAGCGGTCGGCTTCGCCAGCGCCGTCCTCTTCACCTACGCGCACCTGTTGCCGAGTTACTTTCCCGCCTACCAGGACAGCTTCGTCTCCGGTCCGCGCATCAACGTGACGTGGTTCTCCTGGGTCAGTGCCGCCGCCGAGATCGGCACCGGCATCGTGTTCGCGATCGCCGGCATCCGCGCGCGCCGCCAGCTGTCCGGAGTAGGCTCGGTGGTGCAACTGCAGTCACGGCAGGGGGTGCCCCGATGACCACCGGCACACTGTTTTTCGACGGAGCATGCGGAATGTGCACGCGCTCCAAAGATTTACTGCTCAGCTTCGATCGCACCGGCAACATCGCGACCGAGCCGTTGCAGAGCCCAGGCACCGCGCAACGCCTGGGCATCGCGCCGGCAAGCCTGCTGGATTCGGTCCGCTGGCTGGACTCCTCGGGCACGGTCTACGCCGGCGCCGAGGCCGCCAATGCAGCGTTCTCGGCAGCGGTAGGCACGCGAATCCCATTGGTGATCTACCGAATTCCCGGCATCCGCTTCATCGAGGACGCCGTGTACCGCTGGGTCGCGGGACACCGGTACAAGTTCCCCGGGACAACGCCGTACTGCGAGTCGCACCCGACCGCCTGCTAGGGCCTTCGCGGCGGACGCGGCACGAACCGGGGAACCCGGTCGACGACATTCTGATAGCTGGGCCGTCGCTCGAGGCTGCGCGTCTCCATCATCGGAATGCTGCCGCCGAGGAACATGCCCAGCATCCCCAGCGCGCCGAGGCATAACCACCACGCATCTGACGGCGAGACGGCCACACCGAACAACGCCAGCGAGACCCAGAAGCTGAACTCCCCGAAGTAATTCGGATGCCGAGACCACGACCACAGTCCGCGGTCCATCGCCTCACCGTCGGCCTTATCGCGGACAAATCGGTGCATCTGCCCATCGGCGGCCAACTCGAGCGCGACGGCGGCCAGTCCCACCACCGTGGCCAGGTAGGTCAACCAACCGATATCGGCGCCGGGCCAGGTCACCGCCGCGTACACCGGCAGCATGCCGGCAAAGACCAACAGTGTCGGGATCAGGTGGATCGTCACCAGATCGACCACGAATTCCCAACGTCCGGCCTTCTCACGGAACATCGGGTATCGCCAATCCTCATGGTGCAGGCCGGGAAACGAGTACAGCCAGTTCGCGGTCAGGCGGATCGCCCACAGCACCACCACCGTCGCGATCAGCCAGCACCGCAGCTGTTGCACCCCGGATTGACTCCACCAATAGAACAGCAGCACCGGCGGAATCACGCTCCAGTACGCGTCGTAAAAACTCGAGTTGCCGTACGCCCGGCTGAACCCGAAGATCACCAGCGTGGCCAGCAGGTCCGCGATCAACGTGTCCAGCAACAGCCGGCCGGTGTGCGGACCCCATTCCAACCACGCCGCACCGACCGCAATGGCAACGACGTACGCCACTGCGACCAGCGCCAGCGACTGCGCCTTGCTTCTCGTCTTCACGTGCGTCTCCCCTTCTCTTTAACGACGCCGCCAGTGTGGGCTCTTGACCGCCTCGAGCGCTTCGGTGACGTAACGGTCGAGTGCCCGCGGTTTCTTGGTCGACTGGCGCACCCATTGCTGGAATGCGAAATCAGCTGCGGCAAAGGCGAGTTGGACCAATAACGCCGGCCGGATATCGGTGCCGGAGTTGCTGCCCATCCGCACCGCGACCAGCTTGGTCGCCCGCTCTTTGTCGGCGGGCAGATGCACGGTCAGCTTGCCCAGCAGATCAGGAGCGACCAGCAACGCCGCCCGCCACTCCTCGGTGTCGGCCACGCCGAACGACCGGGTCCGGGTGACGATCGCGTTGATCAGCGCGACGTCGGGAGCCTCAGCGGCCGGCCGCTCTTCGAGGAGAGCGACGATCGCGGTGCCGCCGTGCCGGACCGGCGCCAGCAGCAACTCCTCCTTCGTCGGCACATACCGAAAGAAGGTGCGCGGTGAAACCCCTGCGGCCGAGGCTATTTCCTCGGTCGTCACCGCGTCGTACCCGCGCTCGATGAACAGCCGGAACGCGGCCCGACGAATGTCGGCCCGGATCTGCGCGCGTTGCCGGTCGCGCAGCGACTCGGTCATCGGAATGAGCCGATCCCGCCGTCGACGTGGATGGTCTGCCCGGTGATGAAGGTCGCGTCGCTGCTGAGCAGGAAAGACACCAGCGCCCCGACGTCGTCGCGGACGTCGCCGATACGTTTCATCGGAACTCGTCCCACCGCCTTGTCATACTCCTTGGGAGCGAACGACTTCCAGAACTTCACCCCGTCGGATTCGGCGAACGGGCAGACGACGTTTACGCGGATGTTGTCCCGACCCCATTCCAGCGCAGCGACTTTCGACAGCCCGCGGATGGCTTCTTTGGCGGCGGCGTATCCGCCCCACTTCGGTTCACCGCCGGTGCCGGTGCCCGAGCCGAGGTTGACGATCGACCCGCCACCGGCCGCGACCATCAGCGGGTACACGGCCTGCATCAGCAGGAAACTCGCCCGCGGTCCGACATCGTGGCCGAGCGCGAAGTCCTCGGCGGTGATGTCGACGAAAGCCTTGGGTTCGTTGGTGGCGATCGCATTGTTGACCAGTCCGTGCACGGTGCCGAACGCATCGACGGCTGTCGCGACAATGCGTTGGGCTGATTCGGGATCGCGCAAATTGGCGACCAATTGCTCGACGCGTCCAGACGCTCTCAGTTCTTCTGTCGTCGCGGCAAGCTTCTCTTCGAGAATGTCGACCAGCAGCACTGCTGCTCCGCGTTGCAACAGCGCGGCGGCGATCCCTTTGCCGACGCCCTGGGCGCCGCCAGTGATGATCGCGACGTGGTCGCGCATCGAGTCGGGGTGGGTGTAGCTCATGCGGCCGGTCCCATCCGCAGCGGCACACCCCGGTGCATCTCGTAGGTGCTCCGCACGCCCCCGGGCAGCTCGATGAATTCGACCGCGGTTCCATCCGGATCCTTGACGAAAAACATTCGCACGCCGCCGATCTCGAAGGGGTCCTGGTCCGGCGGATAACCCGCCTCGCGTATCCGGCGGTGTGTTTCGTCGAGATCGACCACCGACAGGGAGATGTTCTGGATGCCGGTGATCCCCCGCCGGTCGGGTTTGTCGGTGCCGGGCTTGGCGCCCAGCGACAGCAACTCGACCATCAGCCCGCCGAGCAGGCCGCCGACCACGCGACCTTCCTGTTGGCGCTTCGCGTGCAGGGCTGCATCGAAAGGCATACCGGAGATCAGGGTTTCGAAGACGACGTCCATGCCGAGTGCATCGCGGTAGAACGCCAAGGCGCGGTCCATGTCGGACACCCCGACGACGAGGTGGCAGAACGAGAGATCGGTCAGGGCGGCCATCACGTGCTCGACACGAGATGGGCCGCCGGTCGCCCGGCGAACAGCGGAAGGTCCAGATACGTCTTGATGCCGGGTTCGGCGGCACAGACATCGGGGATGGCGTTCACGCAGTGGTTGGCGGTGACCACGACGCCCGGATTCTTCACCAGCCCTTCGGCGATCGTCTCCGGCTGCAAACCCTTGAAGATGAGGTTTACGGTGGGGTCGCCGGTGATCTCGACCTCGAAGCGTTCACCGCGTCCACCGAAGTTCCAGGCGGGCTCGAGGTCTTCCTCACCCATCAGCCAATTGACGGCCGCCGTGATCACCGGTTCGCCGTCGACCAGCGCCTGCCAGCGGAACCGGCGCGCGGCCACGCTGCCGGTGGTGATCGGAAACGGCGCATAGTCGATGTCGGAGGTTGCCACCGCCACGTCCTGGATCGTCCTGATGTTGGCGTCGATGCGAAAACCCATGTGGTCGGCGATCATTCGCACCGACTGCTTGAAGCCGGCCTCCAGCAAGCCGGCCATCGGGCCTTGCATCGCCTCTTCGGGTGTGCCACCGAAGCCCATGATGTGGCGCACCACGTCCGGCGCGTTGTAGGTACGGATGTCGGAGAACTCTTCGGCGCGGACATGGGTGACCGCCGAGGACAGCGACGAGATCATCAGCGGGAACCGCTCGGTGATACCGCCGGGATGGATGCCGGAACCGTGCAGGGTCACGCCGGATTCGACCGCGGCGTCGGCGACCGCTTGGTGACGCGCGTTGCCCGGATCGGGATACACCCACCCCACCGGTGTCACGATGTTCTTGCCGGACCGCAGAATCGCCACGACCTCGTCGTCGTTGGGAATCAGCGGGCTGTACACCACGCAATCGGCGTCGATCGCCAGCGCTTCATCCCTGCTCGATGTCGCGGTGACACCGAGCGTCCCAATCCCCAGGATCTCACCGACGTCGCGCCCGTTCTTGTCCGCGCTGTGCACCCAGCAGCCGGCCAGCTCGAGTTGTGGGTGGTTCAGCACGCATTCGATGGCGGCCTTACCGACGCCTCCGGTGGCCCATTGGATGACGCGCAGCTTCGACGGATTGCTCACGTCTGGCACAGTATGACCGGTTGGCAGTCACTGTCAACGACCTGCGAAGCTCCGCTGAGGCAGGCCCGAGTATTCGGACAACGGTCGGATCAACGCGTCCGGCAGCGGCCTGCCGTACTCGCCGGCTACTGAGGTCGTTTGACTGACCTCCTCCCGCGCGAATTCAGCTAAGAATTGCCGGATTTCGGATTTCCGCATCACGATCGGCGTAGCTTGCTGCTGAGATCAGCCATGACAGATGTCGATTATTGCGTTGTCGGTGCGGGATTCGCCGGTTTGACGGCCGCCCTGCGGCTCAAGCAGGCCGGTCGCTCGGTGGTCCTGTTGGAGGCTCGTGACCGGGTCGGTGGTCGCACGTTCACCGTGACTCGCGACGACGGGGTGTGGGTTGATCGTGGTGGCGCGTGGGTCGGGCCGGGCCAGGACCGGATCTATGCGCTGATGAAGGAGTTCGGCGTACCGGAATACAAGCAGTACAACGATGGCGACGCCATGATGATCGTCGACGGCAAGAAGCACCGCTACGGCGGAACGATCCCATGGACCATGAGCCCGTGGGCCGTAGCCAACCTCGGCATTGGCCTGCTGCAGGTGGAGCAGATGTGCAAGACGCTTCCCCGCGAAGCCCCGTGGGAGGCCAAAAAAGCCGTCGAGTGGGACCGAATCAGTATCGCCGAGTGGCTCGAGAAGAACCTGAAGTCCAAGCAGGCCCGCGAAATGCTCGACACGGCCCTGGCCGGCCCCTACACCACGGCCGCGTCCGAGACGTCTTTGTTGTGGATGCTGCTGCAGCAGGGATCGGCCGGTAGTGACACTATCGGCGGTGCCACCTTTGTCATTTCCGGCAAGGGCGGGTCCCAAGATGCCCGCCCGATCGGCGGGATGGGTGCCATTTACCGACCCATCGTCGCCGAACTGGGCGACGCGGTGCACCTCTCGCGGCCAGTGCGGACCATCGCTCAGGACGATGACGGTGTGACGGTCGGCGCCGATGGCCTGACGGTGCGCGCGCGGCGCGCGGTCGTGACAATTCCACTGGCGATCGCAAACACGATCAGCTACGAGCCGATGCTGCCGGTGGACCGTTCGATGCTGCATCAACGGATGCCGGGCGGCGCGATCACCAAGATCTCCATCTTCTACGACGAGCCGTTCTGGCGCGCCGACGGGCTGTGCGGCCAGTCGGTCCGGCCCGGAAGCCCGGCCACGCTAACCATCGACGCGTGCACGGACACCGGCACGCCGGGGATCATGTGTGTGATCACCGAGGGACGCGCCGCGCGCGACCTGGGACGCCTTGATGAGGCCGAGCGCAAAACGACCGTCGTGCGCGAACTGGTCGACCGGTTCGGCAGCAAGGCCAGCTCACCCGTCGAGTTCCACGAGCAAGATTGGACTAAAGAGCGCTATTCCGGTGGCGGGATGATCAGCCACGCGCCACCGGGCGTGCTCACCGAATTCGGACACGCACTGCGCCCGCCGTGCGGCCGCATCCACTGGGCCGGCACAGAGAGCTCGGCCGTCATGTGCGGATGGGTCGATGGCGCCATCCGCTCTGGGGAGCGCGCCGCAGAAGAAGTGCTGGCCCGCGAAACGACAGCGGCTACTGAGCCTGCTTGACCGGTGGGCGGTAGAACAGCGCGAGCTGGCCGAACGCACCGCCGATGCCCAGCAGCAGCGAACCGAACAGTCCGTGCCAGCCGGGGTGGAACAGCTCGGGCCCGAAGATCTGGTAGTCCAGGCTGAGTCTCCCGGGGCCCGTCGTGGCGATGGTCACCGCGGTGACGGCCAAGATCAGGTTGTACTCCCAGCCTTCCTTGACGATGAAGAATCCGTTGTGACGATGCACGGTCCATGCCGCGACCAGCATCAATGCCACGAATCCCGCGGCGGGGATCGGTGTGAGCAGGCCCGCGGCCAAGCCCAGTCCGGCGGTGATCTCGGTGGTCGCGGCGACGACGGCCTGGAACTTGCCGTACTTCATCCCGATGCTTTCGAACCAGCCAGCGGTTCCGGGTATCCGTCCGCCACCGAAGAATTTGTTGTAACCGTGGGCGGCCAGCGTCAAGCCCAGCACCAGCCGCAGAATCAGCAACCCGACGTCAGAGGCATCATTCATAGACGTCAACCTAGATCATCGGGTAGGCACGGGATAGGCAGAGGTATCCTGCCAGCCGCACCCACGCAAAGGAGCGACCCATCAAGATTGCGATCATCGGAGCGGGGCAACGTCGGCCATGACGTCGCTTTCGGCGTCGTGCTGTGCGGTCGATCCTGAACATTCGGATGTCCACACGGCCGGTAATACTGCTGGACGGCGCCGCCTCGGCTCCGCCGGAAGTCCTGGGCCATAAGGCACACGGCATCGACATGATGCGCCGCAACGGCCTGCCGGTGCCGCCGGCGTTCTGCATCACCGCCGAGGTCGGTGCACGTTACCGCGCCGAGCCCGCAGCGACCATCGACGCGATCTGGGATGACGTGCGCGACCGAATGCGCACCCTGGAAGCCGCGACCTCGCGGACATTCGGGCACGGGCCACGTCCGCTGCTGGTCAGCGTGCGCTCCGGCGCGGCGGTCTCGATGCCCGGGATGATGGACACCCTGCTCGACCTCGGATTCAGCGACGCCGTCGAAAGCGCTTTGGCCGCCGAAGGTTCGGCAGATTTTGCCCGCGACTCGCGGCGGCGCTTCACCGAGTCGTACTCGCGGATCGTGACCGGCCCCCTCCTGACGACCCGTACCAGCAGTTACGCGCCGCGATCGAGGCGGTTTTCACCTCGTGGGACTCGCCGCGCGCCGTCGCCTACCGCTCCCACCACGGGCTCGACGATCGCAGCGGCACCGCGGTGGTGGTGCAGGCGATGGTCTTTGGCAACCTGAACTCCAATTCCGGAGCAGGGGTGATGTTTTCGCGCAACCCGATGACCGGTGCCGACGCCGAATTCGGCGAGTGGCTGCCCGGCGGTCAGGGTGACGACGTGGTGTCGGGCACGGTCGACGTCGAGCCGATCGCCGCGCTGCGTGACCACCTGCCTGCCGCCTATGACGAGTTGGTCAGCGCTGCACAGTCATTGGAGCGATTGACGGCGGATGTACAGGAGATCGAGTTCACCATCCAAGACGGCACGCTCTGGCTGCTGCAGACCCGGGCCGCCAAGCGCTCGGCGCAAGCCGCGGTGCGCCTTGCGCTGCAGTTGCTGAGCGACGGGCTGATCGACGAAGTCGAGACGCTTCGACGGGTGACGCCTGCACACGTCGAGGTGTTGCTACAGCCGTCTCTGCAGCCGGAAACCCGTTTGACCGCAGACCTTTTGGCCACCGGGCAACCGGCCGGTCCGGGTGTCGCCTCGGGGCGGGCATATACCGACGTCGACGCGGCTATCGACGCCGCCGACCGCGGCGAAGACGTCATCCTGGTACGCAATCACACCAGCCCGGACGACATTCACGGCATGCTGGTAGCCCGCGGAATCGTCACCGAGACCGGAGGTGCCACCAGTCACGCGGCGGTGGTCAGCCGTGAGCTTGGCCGGGTGGCCGTGGTCGGCTGCGGCGGCGGGGTTGCCGAGTCGCTGGCCGGCAAGCTGGTCACCGTCGACGGGAACGCGGGCGAAGTCCGCTTGGGGAGCCTGCCGCTGTCCGCCTGGTCCGAGGCCGACACTCCCGAACTGCGCGAATTGGCCGACATCGCAAGGCGGATCAGCCCGCTGCGGGCGCATTCCGGCGGCGACTACCCTCGACTGGATCGCCACTCTGAGGCCGCGGTGCGTAGCGCGCTGGCCAGCGGGCACAGCGATGTGGTGTCCAACAGTCCGCTATTGGCGATGCTGGCGGCGATCCGAGTCTCGTCTTGACCGAACTTGCTGTGCTGCAGTCGGTTCGACTGAAAGGGCGCATCAGCCGGGATGATCTGGCCGCGACACTGGGCTCCGAAGGTGTTGGGGGTCGGTCGATGGGTTGGTCGAGGCGGGCCTGTTGGTCGACGGACCGACGCTGCGCATCAGCCCCGAGGGTCGCATGCGTCTCGAGGAATTGCTGACAGCTGAGCGGCAACAGGTCGACGTGGCCGCGATCCTGGCCGCGCACGGCGAATTCCGTTCTGTGAATCTCGAATTCAAGGCGCTGGTCACCGACTGGCAGCTCAAAGGCGGCCAGCCCAACCCTCACGATGACGCCGACTACGACGCCGCAGTGCTGGCCCGCCTCGACGAAGTCCACCACGGTGTCGCCTCTTGTGAACGCCGCGGCCGCCGAACTTCCGCGACTGGGCCGCTACGCGGCCAAACTGCAGACAGCGCTGGACCGGGTGCGCGCCGGGGAGACGATGTGGCTGTCCCGCCCGCTGATCGACTCCTATCACACCGTGTGGTTCGAACTGCATGAAGAGCTCATCCTCGCTGCGGGTCTGACCCGCGATGCCGAAGACGCATAACCGATTTCGTCTACAGCTCCGCGTCCAGTCGGGCGACGTAGTCGTCGATATCGCCGATCGCCGACTCGGCTCCGTGCACGCTGATCGTCACGGTGTCCCCGATGCCCCAGACGCCGTGGGTAAGGCCGATCACCGATGAGAGCCCCGGAAAAACGGCGGTCAGCAGCACGGGAACGGCACCGAACTTCAAGTCAGTGGGCACGCGATAAATGCTTGACACAACTGTGTTTCCGGCGACCTGCGCTGGCTGGACCTCAGGATCGAACAGGCTGGCACCCCAGCGCAGCAGCGGAGCAGGCGTCGCGGCGAAGGCCCGATCCGCCGCCCGAAATGCCGGATGCTCTGAACGGAGGCGGGCATCGGTCAGGTCTGTGGCGATTTTCTCGATGCGGGCCTGCCGATCCAGGTGCGGATACAGCCCGACCGTGGCATTGGCAAAGTGGTTATGAGCATGAGGCACACCGGGTTTAGCCATCGTCACCTCGGCCACCAGTGACGAAGCCACATCGCCCAGCTGGCCGGAGAGCGCCCCGGACACGGCGGCCAGCACCGCGACAGTGGCCGTGGTCCGCTCAGCTGCGAGCGGTGCCGCACCAGCGTGCGCATGGGGCGTGCGCCCGTCGGGTGAGTGTTGGTAGACAGCGCCGGCTGCGGTCCAATCGCAGGCGGTAGCAGCCCTGCGCGGGTATCGCTGACGAGTTTGCGATGGGCGCGCGCCGCGTCAAATGCAAGCCAGGGCAGGAATCCTGGGGACTCGGGCACCACGTCGGGCACCGGCGTTTCGCGGCCGAACAGCCAGGCGGCCATGGCCAACGCCCGCGGACCGTCCGACAGCGCGTGCGCGAACTGCAGGACCGCGACCGTGGCCGGGCCGGCGCTGCCCGCAATACCGTGCACCGGGCCGAACAGGTGCATGCGCCATGGCGCCCGGCGGATGTCGAGTTGGTCATCGAAGAGCCGGCCGACCGCGTCCAAGCAGCCTTGCCAGCTGTCGTCGTCGAGGTGATGGCGCACGATCCGGTCGGCCTCGACGGTGGTCGGTACCCAGCACGGGTAGGTCAACGGCGATCCGTCTTCGACGCGGACTGTCAAGGCGCCGCAGTTTTGCGCCCTGCTGCGGACCTCGTCGACCGCGTGCTCGAAATCTGTTGGTAGACCGTCGAATGCATAGAGCAGGAACTCATCGCTGGGGATCTTGTCCGACATCCAGTAGAACTGCGCGTCGATCGCAGTCATCCGGTTCGGCATGCCAGCATCCTATGGATCCACAGTCGGGCCTTTATCCACAGCTGGCAGTTTGCGACTACCGCGGTGTCGGTGGACGCCGTTATTATTCGAACATGCGTTCTAGTAGTCGTGAGGAGATCGTCGAGGTTCTCGACGCGCTTCGGGCCGGCACAAACGGGCCCGGGACCTGACCTTCGAGGTGTTGACCACGCCCGAACGGCTGAGCGTGCTGGAAAGCCTCGAGCAGTGCGGCGCGGACAGCCGGCCATCGAGCACGCCCTGATCAATCAGCTCGCCGCCCAGGCCGATGCGACCGAGTTGGGTGGCAAGCTGGCTCCGGCGTTGGCCAACCGGCTGCGGATCAGCCGCGCCGAAGCCTCACGGCGTATCCATGAGGCCGCTGATCTGGGTGAGCGGCGGGCGTTGAACGGCGAGCCCTTGGAGCCGGTGTTGCCCGCGACGGCCGAGGCCCAACGCAACGGCGAGCTCGGCGCCGGCCATGTCGCGGTGATCCGCAGCTTCTTTCACCGAATCCCCGACTTCGTCGACATCGAGGCCCGCGCCAAGGCCGAAGCGCACCTGGCCGCCCTGGCCCGGAGTACCGCCCCGATGAGTTGGCCAAGCTGGCCGACAAACTCACCGACTGCCTCAACCCCGACGGCGACTTCACCGACATCGACCGCGCCAAACGACGCGGCCTCGTCATCGGCAAACCAGGACATCGACGGCATGTCCCCGATCAGCGGCTGGCTCAACCCCGAAGCCCGCGCCACCATCGATGCCGTGTTCGCGAAACTCGCCGCACCCGGGATGTGCAACCCCGCCGACGAGAGCCCTGCATCAGCGGCACCCCGTCACAGGCCGCCATCCAGGGCGACACCCGCAGCCTCGGGCAACGCAACCACGACGCCCTGCTCGCCGCCGCCCGCGCCCTGCTGGCCTCCGGTGACCTCGGCCAACACAACGGCCTACCCACCAGCATCATCGTCACCACCACACTGCAAGAACTCGGAAGGGCGCCGGCCGCGGCTCACCGGCGGCGGCACCCTGCTACCGATGTCGGATGTGATCCGGCTCGGCTCCCACGCCCACCACTACCTGGCCATCTTCGACAACGGCAAAGCCCTGGCGCTCTATCACACCAAACGCCTGGCCTCACCCGCGCAGCGAATTGTGTTGCACGCCAGGGATCGTGGCTGCACCTTCCCCGGCTGCACCATCCCGGGCTACCTCTGCCAGGTCCACCACTGCGACCCCTACGCCACCAACCCCGTCACCGACGTCAACCACCTGGCCTTTGGTTGCGGCCCCAACCACCCACTCGCCGAACAAGGCTGGACCACCCGCAAAAACAGCCGCGGCCAAACCGAATGGATCCCACCCCCACACCTCGACCGAGGACAACCCCGCACCAACACCTTCCACCACCCCGAAAAACTCCTACAGGACAGCGAAGACGACGAGGCGCCCTAGCTGTGAGCGGTGGGACAGTAGACGCTGATGGCGTCGAGCAAGAACGGCCGGACCTGCGTGTCCGTCAGACCCTGAGCTACCAGCTTGGAGGCAAGCTGGCGCAGGGCGGTGCTGAACGGGCTTGGCATCGGGCCGAAGCGAAAGGTAGGCACTTGCTCGCGGGAAAGGTTGTCAAGCTGGCACCGCTCATGGGCAAGGGCGATCAGCTGATCCGGTGGGCCGGCGGTGATTCCGTCTTTCGACAGCAACCCCAGAAACTGGTCGTCCTGCGGGTCAGCGTGGGCGACCGCTCCTGTAACGCATACAGCCGCGACGACGGCGGCAAGCCGAGCGAACGAGTTGACGAGCATGGCTAAGGGTTACACCGATGTCGCGGAAACGCGACTCCAATTCCCGCCATCCGGCGGTGGCTGCGCCGATGGAGGGTTCAGCCGAAGTTGGTCGCCCCCGGGCAATACACGTTGATCGCGTCTTGCATGAACGGCCGAACCTGTTGGTTGGAGAAGCCCAGAGCTTCCAGCTCGTTACCGATCTTCGACATGGCCACCCGCCACGGACTTGCGTGCCCGCCGAACTGAATGGCGTACGAATCGCCCCGCGACAGACCCTCGTCGTCGCACCGTTCGTGCGCCAGGGCGAGCAACCGATCCGGCGGGCCGATGTTCAGTCCGTCGTTCGCCAACGACCCCAAGAACTGGTCGTCCTGCGTATCAGCGTGGGCGACCGCTCCAGCCAGCACTACAGCTGCGGCGGCGGCGAGACTGACGAACGAGTTGACGACCATGGTTAAGCGTGACACCGATCATTGCGGAATGCGAGGCCCGGGGACCGCTACCGCCCGCCGACCCGATGAAACTCAGCACCAAGTCGGCAACCTTGTCCGGCTCGTCGAGTTGCAGGAAGTGTCCGGCGCTGTCGACGACGGTCACGTCGCTGTCGTCGGGAAGCGCGTTGGGGATCCAACGCGTGAAAGCCGATGTCATACAACCGTCGTCGCGTCCGTGCAGGTAAAGGCTCGGCAGCTTCGGCCTCGACATCCAATGCCGGTGCAGCTCGCGATACTGCGTCGGCGGGCGGGTGTTGCGGATCGCCGCCCGGTATGGCCCGAGCGCGGCGCGCCAGCTCTCCGGTGTGCCGATCGCGGCATCGACGTGGCGCAGATCGGCTTTGGCGTCGTAGCCCGGCGACCACCTTTTCCACAGTCGCGGCAGCACCCAGGATGCGGATCGTTCTGGTAGCCACGGTAATTGGAAGAACATGATGTACCAGCTACGCAACAGCTGCGGCGGGATCTGGGCCAGCAACCGGCCGGTGTCGGGCACGCGACCCCGAAAGGCCGCCGCCGGTGGCACCGACATGATCACCGCCTTGTCGAAAGGGCTGTCCGGAATCGCAGCCAACCCATTGGCGGCCATCGCGCCCCAGTCGTGGCCGATCACCACGTCGCGGTCGGTGCCGCCGACGGCGGCGCGCACCTGAAGTGCATCGTCCATCAGCGCACCGACGTGATAGCTGCCGTCGGATGGGATGGATGACGGCGCGTAGCCCCGCATGAATGGCGCCACCACGCGCCAGCCGGACTCGGCCAGACGGGGCGCGACATTGCGCCAGCCATACGCGGTGTCAGGGAAACCATGCAGACACAGCGCAATTGGACCATCAGTTGGCCCCCACGTCAGTGCCTTCAACTCAACGGTGGGGCTTGGACATCGATCCAACGGTATTTGGTCGTCACCTGATGCCGCCGATCAGCGCGATGCGTTCTACTTGGGCAGGAGGTTGTGTCGGCCGCAGGTATACGACGTCGACTGGCACATCGTCGGGCATGTATTCCAACGTACGTGGTCACGCAAGAACTTAGACCGAAGCCACCGCATTCTCGAGGTCTGCGAGCACGATCTTGCGCATGCCGTACATCGCCTGGGTGGCGGCGGTGGCGCAGGCCGGATCCGGGTGGCTGACCAAGTCATAGAGCCGCTCCGGAATGACCTGCCAGCTCAGGCCGAACCGGTCCTTGCACCAGCCGCACTGCGATTCCTCGCCGCCATCGGTCAGCCGATTCCAGTAGTAGTCGACCTCGTCCTGGTCCTTGCAGTTGATCGTGAAGGACACCGCCTCGCTGAACGTGAAATGCGGACCGCCGTTGATCCCGATGAACCGCTTGCCGTCGAGGACGAACTGCCGGACAGCACCGACCCGGGCTCGCCGGGTCCGGCGTCGGTGCTCCGGTTCAAATCCTCGACGCGCGAGTTCGGGAAGATCGACGCGTAGAACGTCGCCGCCTCCTCCAGGTTGTGGTCGAACCACAGCGTGGGCGTGATCGAGGGCATGCCGCCTCCTCCTTGAGTGTTGGTCGCAGGTGTCTGAAGAGGTAGACCCCGGCGAACTCGAAAACTCATCTGAGTAACGTCAAAGTCCGATCGACCGAGAGGACCGCCCGTGACTGCCCTGCGCAACACGCCCAAGACTGTCGAGTTTCCCGGGGTTCAGGGTCTCACCCTGGTCGCAGACGAATGGAACGGTCCATCGTCGGGTGGCGCCGACGTAGCCGCCGATCACCCCAGCATCCTGATGCTGCACGGCGGAGGCCAAAACCGGCACTCCTGGAAGAACACCGGCCAGGTCCTGGCCGATCACGGCTTCCACGTCGTCGCGCTGGACAGCCGCGGCCACGGCGACAGCGACCGCTCCCCCGACGCCGACTACGACGTCGAGACGCTGACCGACGACGTGATGGCCGTACTCGACGCCATCGGCCGGCCGGTGATCCTGATCGGCGCCAGCATGGGCGGGCTGACCGGAATCCTGGTCGCCGACCGGGCCGGACCGGAGCGGGTCACCCGACTGGTGCTTGTCGACGTCGTGCCGCGGTTCGAGAAGAACGGCAGCGCGCGCATCCGCGACTTCATGTTCAGCGGCCTGCACGGCTTCGCCACGCTCGACGAGGCCGCCGACGCCGTCGCCGCCTACCTGCCGCACCGGACCAGGCCGCGCAGCCCGGAGGGCCTGAAGAAGAACCTCCGGCTGCGCGACGGCCGCTGGTACTGGCACTGGGATCCGGCCTTCATGACCAAGCCGGGCGACGACCCGGAGCTGCGCACCGAGAACTTCGAGCGCGCCGCCGCCGACCTGACCATCCCGGTGCTGCTGATCCGCGGCAAGCTCTCCGACGTGGTCAGCCCCGAGGGCGTCGAACACTTCCTGGAGACCGTGCCCAACGCGGAGTTCGTCGAACTGTCCGGTGCCGGGCACACCGCGGCCGGCGACGACAACGACGCCTTCAGCGACGTCGTGGTGACCTTCGCGACCCGCTAGCCGCCTACGCCAGGCTTCTCGGCGTGACCGCCGAACTGCTTGCGCATCGCCGACAGTGCCTTGTTGGCGAAGTCGTCGAGGCTTCGAGAGGCGAACCGGGATTGCAAGGCGGTCGTGAGCACCGGCGCGGGAACGCCCTCGTCGATCGCGGCGATCGCGGTCCAGCGGCCCTCGCCGGAGTCGGAAACCCGCCCCGAGAACTCCTGGAGATCCGGCGATTCTTTCAGCGCGATCGCGGTCAGATCCAGCAGCCACGACCCGACGACGCTGCCTCGCCGCCACACCTCGGCGACGTCGGCGATGTCGAAGTCGTACTGGTAGCACTCGGGATTGGACAGTGGCGCGGTTTCGGCGTCGCCCGCTTCGATGATGCGCTTGCCGATGTCGGCATTGCGCAGAATGTTCAGGCCCTCGGCGAGCGAGGCCATCATTCCGTACTCGATGCCGTTGTGCACCATCTTGACGAAGTGCCCGGCGCCGGTTGGGCCGCAATGCAGATAGCCCTTCTCCGGCTGCGCGACCTCGCCCTCGCGGCCCGGGGTACGCGGCGCGGAGTCGACGCCCGGCGCAATGACCGAGAACAGCGGCTCAGCGTGCTCGAACGCGTAGTCGTCGCCGCCGATCATCAGACAGTAGCCACGCTCGCGACCCCACACGCCGCCGCTGGTGCCGCAGTCGATCAGGTGAATCCCCTTCTCGGACAGCGTCTTTGCGTGCTTCAGGTCGTCGCGATAATACGAGTTGCCGCCGTCGATGACGATGTCGCCCTTCTCCAGCGTCGTCGCCAGCTCGTCGATCACGCTGGTGGTGATCGTCCCGGCAGGCACCATCACCCACACAACCCTTGGCGCACTGAGCTTTTCGGCCAAGTTCCGACAGCGACGACGCCCCGGTGATGTTCTCGACGTCGTCGAACGACTTCACCACGTCGAATCGTGGTCGTAGACCACACCCTCGTGTCCGGCATCCACTACTCGGCGGATGATGTTGCCACCCATTCGGCCCAGGCCGATCATCCCTAGTTGCATGTTGTCTGGTTCTCCTTAGTGGTGGTTATTGGCTAGCCACGGCTGTTGCCAGCTGCGATGTCCTCGTAGCAGTTCCCGTGCGGCGTCCGGCCCCCACGAGCCGGGTTCGTAGGAGTGGATCTCGCCGGGGTCGTCCAGCAGCGGCTGCACGATCCGCCAGGTCTCTTCGATGGCGTCCTCGCGAGCGAACAGCCGGTGATCCCCGATCAGCGCCCCGTGCAGCAGCCGCTCGTATGGCAGCAGCGGCTCGCCCAGGTCAGCCATGAACGATGAATCCAGATGCAGATCGCGCCAGCTGTCGTCTTCCAACGCGGTCAGCTGCAACCGCAGTCCGGGATCGGGGTCGATCCGCAGCACGATCTGGTTGGGTCCGGATTGCCGCCGGCGTTCGGGCAGGAAACTCATCGAGGGAACCCGGTGGGTGAACAACCGCACCTCGGTGACGCGTTCGGGCAATGACTTGCCGGCCCGCAGGAAGATCGGCACCCCGGCCCAGCGCCAGTTGTTGATCTCCAGCCGCAGTGCGACGAAAGTCTCGGTCGTAGAACCCTTGGCCACCCCGGGGACGTCGGTGTAACCGCGATACTGACCGCGGACACATCGATCCGGGTCCACAGCTGGCATCGCGCGGAAAATGTCGGACTTTCGGTCGTTGACATCGTCCGCGCCTGGCCCGACCGGGGGCTCCATCGTCAATCCGGCCAGCACCTGAAGCAGATGGTTCTGCACGACGTCGCGCAGAGCGCCGACCCCGTCGTAGAACTTGCCCCGGTCGTCGACGCCGAAGTTCTCGGCCATGGTGATCTGGATTTCGGAGATGACATGTGCGATTCCACAACTCGACCAGCGCGAGGTTGCCGAAGCGCAGGTACTCCAATTCGACGACCGGCTCCTTGCCGAGGAAGTGGTCCACCCGGAAGATCTGGTCCTCGTCCAGCAGCGCACGTAGCCGTTCGTTGAGCTCGCGGGCGGACGTCAGGTCATGACCGAAGGGTTTCTCCACCGCGACACGAGAGCCCTTCAGCAGGCCGGCTTTGCCCAGGTTCTCCACGATCGGCGCGAACAGCGACGGCGGCATCTCCAGGTAGTAAAGGCACCGGTGCTTGCGACCGATCTGCTTGGCCAACGCCTTGTAGAGCGCCGAATCGGTGACATCGCCGTGCAGGTAGGACAGCCGGTCCGCCAGCCGGTCGAATACGTCGTCGTCGATCTTCTCGCCGGCGCCTTCGATGGCCTTGCGGGCCCGAGCCACCAACTCGTCTTTGCTGATGTCGTCGCTAGCCACTCCGACGATCGGGCATTGCAACAGTCCCTTGCGCTCGAGGCGGTAAAGGGACTGGAACGTCATCTTGCGGGCCAAGTCGCCGGTGATTCCGAAAATCACCAGCAAGTCCGAGGCGTTGGTGGGTTCGGCCAATCGGGACCTCCAGGAGTCGACTAGTCAACGCGGGCCCAAAACCTGCCTAGCTCGATCCGCCGCGGCCAAGCTCAACCCTAAACACTGTGGTTGCACCCGACAACCGAAAGACTCGAGCCGGATAGCCGCCCATCCAGGCCGACAAACCTCGACGGGGCAAACATTATCGGAATATTCACTCGCAGTTGCTCTTTCGGAGTTCTACAACCTGCTAGCGATTCCCTTCCGCGACACCCGTCATGGTGGCCAGCATCGTAGCCACATGCTTGGAACCGTCACCGGAGACGGTGTAGGCGTCACCGCGGCAGATGGTGAGAGTCCGGCCGGGCCGGACGACTTCTCCGCGCGCGATCAGGAAGTCGCACGACTCGCTGCTCATAGTCGGGATCACGAGGTTCGAAACCGGAACTCATGAGCTGAACCGTAACTGCGCAAGCACCTGACGTGTTGAATGGTGCATCGTGGGCGATCTGCTACACCTCACGGTCTACGCGCTGGCCGCGTTGGCCGTCACCGAGGCAGTGGTCATCGGCGTTCTATGGCGGCTCTGGTCCCGTAGCAGAGCACTGGTCGAGGAACTGCAGCGACAACCGGACCTGCTGAGTTTCGGGTCGAAAGCCGTCAAGACGGTGTGGCAGACCGCGAATCTGGTTCGCAAGCAGGGTCTCGGCGCCGCGGTGCGCAGCTCGATCGAAGACCTTGCCGACTGGGCCGAGGTGGAGCGCCCGGACCTGGCCCGGGTGACGCAAGACGGCAAGGTCGCGATTCTGTTCTCCGACATCGAGGAGTCGACCGCGCTCAATGAGCGAGTCGGCGATCGGGCCTGGGTCCGGCTGATCGGCGAACACGACAGGCAGGTTCGCAAACTGGTCAAGGCCCGCTCCGGGCATGTGGTGAAAAGTCAGGGCGACGGGTTCATGATCGCTTTCGCCCGCGCCGAGGAGGCGGTGCGCTGTGGCATCGACATGCAAGACGCGCTATACCGGGACGCGCAACGTAAGCGGCGCAATGGAATTCGAGTGCGAATCGGTGTTCACGTCGGCCGGTCGGTGCGCCGCGGTGACGACCTGTTCGGCCGCAACGTCGCCATGGCCGCGCGGGTCGCCGCCGAGGCCTGTGGCGGAGAGGTTTTGGTGAGCGACACCGTGCGCGAAGCGCTCAGCGATTGCGAAGACCTCGAATTCGATGGCGGCCGCGAGGCGGAGTTGAAAGGGTTCGCCGGCACCTACCGGCTGTACGCCGTCGCCGCGGCGTGAGGCGGCAGCGGCTAGTCTTCGCCGGCCTCGGCGAGGCGCTGCTGTAGCCGATCGCGGATCTCGTTGGGCGTGTAGGCCCGCCGCCGCCGTTGGTCGCGGACAACCAGTACGCCACCGGCTGCCACCCCGACGACCCCGGCCAGTCCCAGCAACTTCCAGATGGTGCGCATCGACTCAGGTTATTCGCGAGTGCATCCCGACGGGGACGGTATTGCATATGGTGCGGTGGTGGACACGCACACAGTGACCTTGAGCCAGGCCATCGACCACACCAGGACCGGTGACGTCTGGCTGTTTCGCGGACATTCCGGACCCGACCGCGCGATCCAGACGATGTCGAACAGCCCGGTCAACCATGTCGGCATGACGGTCGCGATCGAGGACCTGCCGCCGTTGATGTGGCATGCCGAGCTCGGCGACAAGCTGACCGACGTCTGGACCGCGACCAACCACCGGGGCGTGCAGCTCAACGATGCCCGCGAGGCGGTCGAGCGATGGCTGACCCGCTACGGCCAGCGCTGCTGGCTGCGTCAGATGACGCCCGACGTCGACCATGCGCAGGAGAATCGGCTGCTGCGGGTCATCGCCCGAATGGACGGCACGCCATTTCCGTCCACGACTCGGCTGACCCTGCGATGGCTGCGCGGTCAGCTTCCGACCAGGTACGACTGGGTGCGCGGAATCCCGATCCTGGACGGCCGCGTTCGCGAGTCGACCCGGCGTCGCAGGGCCGAGCAGCGCAAAGGTGGATTCGAGTCCGCGTACTGCGCGGAAACGGTCGCCGTCACTTACGAGGAGATGGGTCTGATCGAAACCGAGAAGCGGACGAATTGGTTTGACCCAGGCCGGTTTTGGAGCGGTGACGATCTACCGCTGATCGCGCCCTACCGGCTGGGAAGCGAGATCGCCGTCGTCTTGGACTGATCGTCGGCTCACACTCCGAACTTGGCGCGTGCGTCGTCGGTGACCGGGGTGAACAGGTTGACGAGATTGCCGTCCGGGTCCCGGAATAGCAGCGCCCGGTTGCCCCACGGCATCGTCGTCGGCGCCGTCACGATCTCCCCGACGTGCCCACGCAGTCGCTCGTACTCGGCGTCCACGTCGTCGACCAGGAACTCGATGATCGCGCTTCGATTTGCCCCTGGCTCGGCGGATCCCGCTCCGAACAGCGGCACGGTCTTATCGCTGCCGATCGCCAAAGTACCTACGGGCGTGGGGATTTCGGCGAAAAGCTCATTGCCCCATACCGCGACGGTATCGGTCACCTTCTCGTAGAACGCGACCAGCCGCGCGACGTCGGCGGTGATTACCCGGGTTGATACGAATTTCATGGTGGCGATGCTAGGTAGCACCTCCGACAAGTGAGCGTTACCGCGTGGTCAGAGCGGGTTCCAGATGTTGTTGTTCCAGAATCCCCAGGCGCGCGCGGTCATATTCCACATCACCTGTGCGCCCGGAGCCCACGGCGGTGGCGGTGGCTGCGGCGGCGCCCACGTCGGCGGGACTCCCCAGGGCCCGTTGCCCATCGCGCCGCCCTGGCCCGCCGCGCGTTCCCAGTCGTGGCAGTGGTTCCAGTCCCAGTCGTAGATGCTGCCCCAGCCCGGGTCCCACTGCTGGCCGGGACACCAGTGAAAGGTCGGCGCCGGGCTGCCTGCGCGCTTCGATCGCTATGGCGCCGGGCAATCCCAGAGCGCACAGCGCCAGCGCGGCCCACATGTATACCGAGGCAGCATGCTTCATCGTCGCCATCCCCCAGAGTGTGCCTTAGCCGGACTCCGGTTAGGCCCTAAACCGCGCGCCGGGCCGGCGGCGGTACCCACGCCTGCAGCGCTCGACGGCCGATCAACTGACAGTTGTGGGTGTAGGCCAGCCGCTTGGCCGCATCGGTGAATTCCTGGTTGCTGACGACGATGCTCTTCGCGCAGTCGTAGTGCCGCGCACCGGAAACCACCTGCTGGACGGCGCCGATGCCGACGGGCTTGCCGAGACGCTTGCATTGGACCGCCACCGACTTGTCGTCCCGGCGGGCGATCAGGTCGACACCGTAGTCGCCGCTGGCCGGGGTGAACGTGATCTGCCAGCCGGCCCGTTGCATGCGCGCGGCGACGTAGTCCTCGAACTCCGTCCCCGTCATCGCGTCGATCGCCGCCATACCGGTGTCGGGGCGCCGTTCGCGCGCCAGCCACACCGCCAGAAACAGACCGACGGCAGCGCCGGCCAGACCCACCCGGACGCTGTGACCGACGAAGCCGGCGAAGAGGCCGAAGTAGACCGGCAAAAACAGGTAAGCGATCTTCATGTCGGGCCGATGATAACGACGGTCACCGACATCTGCGCTGAAGCGGCGACCAAACACGTTGTCGCGCTTGGCTACCTAGCAGTTGTCCGCCGCCTAGCCGGACGTGCCGAGACACCGCCGGGTTTCCGCAACCGCACGCCTCACTTCGGCGTTCTCGCGTCGAGCACCCGCTTCTTGACGTTCCGCACGCTGGTCGACGCGGTTTCGTCGATCGCGCTCGCGCTGTTCGGTCAAACCTTCGCGTTCGTCTGCACGCCACTCGCGCTCGTCGGCCACTTGCTCACGATCGTTAGCGATCCGTTCCCGCTCGTCGGCGAGGTGATCTCGTCCGTCGGCAATCCGCTCGCGCCGGTCGATCTCGCCCTCTCGCCGCGCGAGCGATCGCTCACGCTCGTCAGACTGACCCTGCGTCACTTCGAGGGGTTGTCGCGAACCACCCACCCATTGGAAATGCCTCGACATAGGGGGTCGTCGATTTCGCGAGCCCGAAAACCCCGATCCACGACAATCGGACGATGAAAAACATTTCGCAATCCGGACGCCGATGAGACGAATCGCCGTAGCCTCGGCAATCGCCGCGCTGCTGTCGGTCGGTTGGGGTTGGACTGGCGTGGGGGACGGTACTGCCCACGCCGACGACAACGGCTGGGGCCCACCACATCACTGGTGCCCGGGCGACGCCCTTGCCGGCGACCGGCAATCACATCACCGACCCGTTGAACTGGGACTGGAATGTCTGCCATACCTATTACTTCCTCTGGCAGGGAATGGGAAACGTGTCCAACATGATTTGGGACGGCGACAATCCGCCACCGAAGCCTGGCCCACCGGTTGGTCTCTACTGCGACCCCGCGACACTCACAAACTGTCGGATCGGAGCCCATCCGTGAATCGTCGAACGATGAACCGGAACTCGACCGCGCCGCCATTTGTCGCGAGGCCCCACGCGAACGATTATGCGGATCAGCGCCAACGTCCAAGGTGGCCGGATAACCTCTGGCAATGAAATCGAGTGTGGCTGGGAAGGTGGCGTTCGTCACCGGCGGGGCATCAGGTATCGGCAGCGCCTTGGCCGCTGAGCTCGTCGGCGGGGGCGCGGAGGTTTGGATCGCGGACCGTCAGGCAGGCCCCGCGGAGGAGCTGGCCCAGCGACTCAACGAAACCGGCGGGAAAGCACACGCCATCGAGCTCGATGTGCGCGATTTCGCATCATTTCAGAGTGCGGCCGCTCAAGTGGTCAAGCAGTCTGGACGGATCGACTTCCTCTTCAACAATGCCGGTATCAGTATCGCCGGGGAGATCGACTCGCTGACACTCGATGACTGGTTTGACGTCTTCGATGTGAACCTGCGCGGCGTGGTCCACGGAATACAAGCGGTGTATCCATTCATGATTGAGCGACGCTCCGGCCATATCGTCAACACCGCTTCCTTCGCGGGCCTCACTATCGACGCCGGGAACGCTCCCTATACCGCCTCCAAACACGCCGTCGTGGGAATCTCGAAAACGCTACGGATCGAAGCCGAGCGCCACGGTGTGAAGGTGTCGGTGCTCTGCCCCGGCGTGGTGCGTACACCGATGATGACCGGCGGCAAGTACGGGCGCCTACAGGCCAACATTGACGAAGCAGAATTCGTGAAGGAGATGTTCGAGCCCCTACGGCCAATGACACCCGTTGCCTTCGCCAAGCGCGCCGTTCGGGCTGTGTTGCGTGGAGACGCAATCATCGTTTTGCCGGCCTGGTATCGGGCGATGTGGTACCTGGAACGACTTTCGCCGACTATGTCGATGCGGATGTCCAAGGTTGCGCTCAATCGCAAGCGGCAATTGGAATCGACTCCATCGTGAATAGGAACTCGACCGCGTCGCCGTTGGCCATCACAATCAGGAAGCACCGCACGGCGTGAGTGTCGGTGGGGTCCATTCACCATTCAGTATTTCCGCGCGAGGCCGGTAAAGGCGAATGAGGTAGTTCCAGCCCCGCGGCGTCACGATCGCGTTCGCAGGCGTGTCGCCGGCTGCGGACGCAACGAGACGGACAGTGATCGAGCCGTCGGCGGCGGGCTCACCGGTGACGCTGTTGACCGTGTAGAGGTCCTTCTCGTTGGGCTCGAAGAACCCTCGCTCGTTGTAGATCGACACCGACCAGAAGGCGTCGACGGGAACATCGTTGAACACCAACTCGTAGTCGTCGGGCGGGACGTTCGGGTCTACGCCGATGTAGGTCGCTTCGGAGGTGGGTAGCCCACCCCACCCCGCCGCGCATCCGATGAGGTGACGAACCGGATCAACCTCTGCGCGCGTACCGAAAGTCCGGTCGAAACTATCGAAACCCCGAGCGAGCGCGAGCAAGGCGTCCCGGGTCGCGTCGAGACTTTCGAGATCGTAGTCCGGCATGACAAATGTCTGTGATGAGCGGGCGTCGATCGCGAGACGGTCCTGAATCGCCGCGACGGCGGCCACATCTCCGGAGTCGTTGGGGTCGACCAGTATTCGCACACCGACGAGAACATAGCGAGATCCGTACTGATCGCTCGTCAGCGTGTATTCGCGGGGTTCATGGAAGACGTCGTTCACGAAGTGGTCTTCGTTGACGATCATCGCGGAGAGGTAGCGATCACCGGCATCGGGCAGTGTGAGTCGGGCCGGCTCGGCGAGATCAACAATCGCAAAGCTGTACAACGTGTCTCGGTTGAGTCTGATGACGGTCTGTTCGTCGATGCGGGCCGGTGTGCGATTGTGCCGAAAGGTCCCGACGCCCCCGGCCTGGTGCTGGATGTCGCGAAACATCCGGTGGGTCTCCGCCCGGACAAAGTTGTCCGCATTCACGTGAATTGACATCATTCCCTGCTCATCTCGTGGACTGCCGACCTAGATGTCGAGCCGAAGCGTCGTCGCTGCGGCTTCGTCTCCGACCATGTTCCCGGTCGAACCGCCGCCGTATTTGGTGCGGTAGGCGTCGTCGACGTCTTCCCGCAGTCCCGGCGGGCCGACGACCGACATCCGCGATGCGCACGTCAACCTCGACGCCAGGGACGCGCACACGTGCGCGTCTCGTGCTCACAGCAAGGCCGAACCACCCGGTGTCTCTGCGGTACCAGGTACGGACGTATACGTCGTCGCCGACGCGGACCGCCCAGATCGGCGTCCACGGTCGAAGTGTTCCGTCCGCACGTCGCACTGCGATGTCGAGCTCGCGGGCAGCATCGACGAGAGCCAGCTGCTCAGGTGTCCAGCTCATGATTCTCCGAGCGTACGCATCGTGAACGGATACAACGGATGTTGCGTGCTGCCGAGCACTCTGAGGTGCGGGTGCATGGTTACATGACTCAACCTGACGATGTCAGCGATGCAGGTTCGTCATCAGCTCACTCCGCCTACGTTAGGAGTAACCCATGGGCGACGCCGATGCCGCAGCGATCCGAGCGGCCCGAGGTGACTGGGTCAGCGAGCACCTCGAGGCCTATCTGACCTCCGGCGGAACGCGGGGTCACATCCTGGACCTGAGTGAGGTCGGCGGGCGTGCACTGACCACGCACTGCTTGATCAAGTGCGCGGGCCGCAAGTCGGCGAGGGCCTATGTCAGGCCGTTGATCTACGGCAACGTCGGTGGCGAGATCGTGATCGTCGCATCGAAGGGCGGTGCCGACACGCATCCAGGGTGGTACTTGAATGTGTTGGCGAGCAACACGATCGGTGTGCAGATCGCGACCCAAGCGTACGAGGCCAGCTGGCGGGAACCAGAAGGCGAGGAACGTCATCAGGTGTGGGCCTACATGTCGCACCTGTATCCGCCGTACCTCACCTATCAGCAGTCGACCAGCCGTCAGATCCCGCTGGTGATGTTGACGCCCGTGCGGCCGATCGACGTCTTCTCTGCGGACGGGCCGCAATAGCCGTCAATCAACGCTGGTTCAGATATGGTCCGCACATGCCGCTGCGTTACGTAGATCCGCACAGGAAGCGTGGCCGTTTCTATGAGGCCAACGTGCGCTTCGGTCGCTCCCGGCCAGGACAGTTCCTTGCGCGCCATCTTGCGCCTCGCGTCGACCCGTGGCTGCACCGGACAACCGCTGGACGGCTGAATATGGGAATGGTGATCAATGCACCTCTGAAGACCACGGGTGCCAAGTCTGGTCAGCCACGAGTGGTGCAGCTCACCTACTTTCACGATGGGCGCGATCCGATCCTGATGGCCTCCAATTACGGCGGCACGAAACACCCGCAGTGGTATTACAACCTCAAGGCGCATCCGGAGTGCGAATTTGGCGGCGAGAGCTTTGTGGCGACTCAGGTAACCGATGCCGACGAGTATCGCCGCCTCTACGCGCTCGCCGAGCACGTCTACGCCGGTTACCGCGATTATCGCGCCAAGACTGCACCGGTCGGACGCCAGATTCCGCTCTTCCGGCTCAGCTCGCGTTAGCGCCCCACTGCCTTATCTTCAGACGTTGAACCGGAATTCGACGACGTCGCCGTCGGCGGCCACCACCTACCGAAGGTCGATGTATTCGATGTACGCAATACCTTCGGTCGCTTTGCCGCGAAAGCTTCCCGCGTAGTCGTAGCTGCCCACGAATCCGGCTCCCAGCCCGTACACCCAATCCCCGTGGCATCGTCCGGTGATGCTGATGACCTCGGACCCCCCGAGATAGGCCGACCACGTCAGCGTGGCTGGCAGTCGCATTTCGTGCCCGCTTGGCGTTGTTCGCGGCTCCGGCTCGTATTCCTCGACGTCGAACCTGGTATCGAGCAACTCGCTCCCGTAGTCGTCCAGGCCCCGAACCCATGTCGCGCAAATGAGTTCAATGCCGCCCGCACCCAACACCTTTGACGTCAAAACCTGTGTGCGCTCGTCGATGTTCAGAACGTGGTAGGTAAAGAACGGCACCGGCAGATTGGGGGTGCCGGGTACCGGGATCGAGTGCAGCCCCACTCCGCTGGCGTATTCGAGCGTGCACAACCCGGCTACTGGACGGCCGCCGACCGCTCCGTTGTACCGACACAGGAGGCTCCAGTGCGTGTACAGACCGCCAGGGAGGTCAACGAAGTACGTGACCTTGTCCGTTGCCCGGATGTCGAGGTCCACCAAAACGTCACGGTGGAACCGACGCAGGCGGAAGTCCGGATAAGTGCCCTCGATGGTCAGATCGTCGCCGAAGCGAACGAGGCTGCCGTCTTGCGGAATTCGCAGTCCCGCGCGATCGAGTAGGTGTGCAGTCCCTCGCCGCGCATGGCAGCGGTGGCCGACACCATGTAAGCGGTGTCGCTCGCGCTGGTGACAATCGCGTGATCGTTCGAGAAGATCGCGACACCCGGCGTCCCGACGATCGACATCACCCCGAACGTTCGATGCGGCTCAGGCAGATTCGGCACCATCACCCCGTAATGCACCCAACTCGACCGCAGACCGCGCGGAGGCGTCAGCTGGGTACGCGGGTCGAACGGGCGGCCGATTCGCCGACCGTTCCGATTGAGGCGCTGGGCAAGCGCAGACACCGCCGATGTGATCATGGCGCAGACCCTACTGGCTCGCTCCTTCGCCCTGAGGGGACGACCGTTTCCTTTATGCCTTTGCCTTCGATTAGACGTTGAACCGGAATTCGACGACGTCGCCGTCGGCCATCACGTAGTCCTTGCCCTCCATGCGCACCTTGCCGGCGGACTTGGCCGAGGCCATCGATCCGGCGGCGACCAAGTCGTCGTAGGACACGATTTCGGCTTTGATGAAGCCCTTTTCGAAGTCGGTGTGGATCACGCCGGCCGCCTTGGGCGCGGTGTCGCCTTGATGGATGGTCCACGCCCGCGACTCCTTGGGCCCGGCGGTCAGGTAGGTCTGCAGCTTCAAGGTGTGAAAACCGGCCCGCGCCAACGCATCCAGGCCGCGCTCGGTCTGACCGATCGACTCGAGCAGCTCGGCGGCCGACTCCTCGTCGAGCTCGATGAGCTCAGACTCGATCTTGGCGTCCAGGAACACCGCGTCGGCCGGCGCGACCATCGCGCGCAGCTCGGCCTTGCGGGCGTCGTCGGTCAGCACCGACTCGTCGGCGTTGAACACATAGAGGAACGGCTTGGTGGTCATCAGGTTCAGCTCACGCAGCAGCGATGCGTCGACACCGGCCGCGAAAAGCGTTGTCCCACTGTCGAGAGTCTGTTGCGCGGCGACGGCGGCATCGAGCAGCGGCTTGCGTTCCTTGTTGTTGCGGGCTTCCTTCTCCAGCCGCGGGACGGCCTTCTCCAAGGTCTGCATGTCGGCGAGAATCAGCTCGGTCTCGATCACCTCGATGTCGGACTTGGGATCCACCTTCCCGTCGACGTGCACCACGTCGTCGTCGGCGAACACCCGCACCACCTGACAGATGGCGTCGCACTCGCGGATGTTGGCCAGGAATTTGTTGCCCAGACCGGCGCCCTCGGAGGCGCCCTTCACGATTCCGGCGATATCGACGAACGTCACCGGCGCCGGCACGATCTTCTCGGAGGCGAACATCTCGGCGAGCTTGGTCAACCGCGGATCGGGCAGCGGCACCACGCCCTCGTTCGGCTCGATCGTCGCGAAGGGGTAGTTGGCGGCGACCACGTTGTTTCTGGTCAGCGCGTTAAACAGGGTCGATTTGCCGACATTCGGCAGACCCACGATCCCAAGGCTGAGGCTCACAGGGACTCAAGTGTAGGAGAACAACGCGGAGCAATTGCCGCGCTACTGCGCTGGGTAGGCGCGCACACACATTGCTAACGAGGTCGTTACGCATCTTTCGGCGTCCAGCCGGTACGGTCGACATGTGTCAGAACAGCCGGCCCGGTCGGAGGTGGCCGCAGATCACCGCTCGATAATCCCCGGGATTCCTGGAGTCCCGTGGTGGGCCGCGGTGGTGGTCGCTGTGACCGGCTGCGCCGTCGGCTTTGCGTTCGACGCCGGCTCCGGCAAAGACCTGACCATCGTGTTCTCCGCGCTGTACGTGGCGGGTTGCGCTCGCGGCGGTGCTGGCCGTCCGGCAGGCCGCGATCTTCACCGCGGTTATCCAGCCGCCGCTGATCCTGTTCTGCGCGGTGCCCGGCGCCTACTTCCTGTTCCACGGCGCCAAATTCACCGGCGTCAAAGACCTGGTGATCAACTGCGGCTACCCGCTGATCGAGCGCTTCCCGCTGATGCTGTTCACCTCGGCCGGCGTGCTGCTGGTGGGCGTGGTCCGGTGGTACCTGGGCAGGTTCCACTCAGGTGAGGCGGAAATCGCCGAGGTCACCGACACCGACGCCGCCGAAGGTGGGCGGCTCGGGTTGGTTGCGAAGCTGACCGCGTTCTTCAACCGCGACTCCGCCGACGCCGAGACGCCCGACAGGGCCGCCAGAGCGCGGGCGCGCCGGGAGCACGCCGTCGAGCGGTCCGCACGGTCGACCGCGGCCGAGCGTCGGACCGGGCGGCGTCCGGCCACGTCGTCGCGCACGCGGCGACCGCGGCCCCCGATCGACGACGCCGCCGAGCCGACGCGCGAGCGCACGCAGCGACGACGCCCGACGCGCGAATTCGCCGATCCTGAGCCGCCCCGCCGCAGCAGCAGTCGACAGCCCCGCGATCCGGACCTGCGTGGCCGCCCGCCGCGGGAAATCCGCCGCGATCCGCACGCCCGTCGCGGCCGTCCGACCAGCCGCGGCAGCCGGTTCGACCCGTACGAACCGATCGAGCCCTTCGACGCTCCGGCTCCCCCGCCGCGGCGCCGGCCGGCGCCGAACGGCACCACCGCGACGCATCACCCGATCTCACAGGTCAGGTATCGCAAAGCCGCCGGAGGCGAAGAGCCGCTCGACGGGACGCCCGCGGCAACCGCGCAAGCCGTCAGCCGAGTCCTGGGACTACGACGTTTAGCAGCTGGGACGTCTAAGCCCGCGGCGCTCGGATCTCCCGGGGCAGCGAGAACACCAGCGTCTCGTTGGCCGTGGTCACCGGCTGAACCACGTCATAGCCGTGTTCGGCCAACCGCTCCAGGACGCCGCGCACCAACACCTCGGGCACCGACGCGCCGGACGTCACTCCGACGGTGGTGACACCCTCCAGCCACGCCGGATCGATGTCGTCGGCGTAGTCGACCAGATACGAGGCGGACGACCCGGCACCCAGGGCGACCTCGACCAACCGCACCGAGTTCGACGAGTTGCGTGAGCCGACGACGATCACCAGCTCGCATTCGGGCGCCATCGCCTTCACCGCGACCTGACGGTTCTGCGTCGCGTAGCAGATGTCGTCGCTGGGCGGGTCCTGCAGTTTCGGGAAGCGCACGCGCAGACGCTGCACGGTCTCCATCGTCTCGTCGACCGACAGCGTGGTCTGCGACAACCAGATCACTTTGTTCTCGTCGCGAACCGTCACGCTGTCGACGGCGCCCGGACCGTCGACCAGCTGCACGTGGTCGGGGGCTTCACCGGCGGTGCCGACGACCTCCTCGTGGCCCTCGTGACCGATCAGCAGGATGTCGTAGTCGTCGCGGGCGAACCGCTTGGCCTCGTTGTGCACCTTGGTGACCAGCGGGCAGGTCGCGTCGATGACCTTCAGCTGCCGCTCGGCGGCCGTGACGTGCACGGTCGGCGCGACGCCGTGGGCGGAGAACACCACGATGGCACCCTCGGGGACCTCGTCGGTCTGCTCGACGAACACCGCGCCGGCCTTGGCCAGCGTCTCCACCACGTAGCGGTTGTGCACGATCTCGTGCCGGACGTAGACGGGCGCGCCGTGCTTTTCCAGCGCACGTTCGACGGTTTCGACGGCCCGGTCCACGCCCGCGCAGTATCCGCGCGGCTCGGCCAGCAGCACTCGCTTGCCGGTGACCGGCTCGGCCACCGCAGCGGTCGCACCAGGGCATTCCATTGGCCCATGTTCACGGTCGGCGGCATGTCCACCAGGGTACTTTCTGCCGACACTGGGCCGCCAACTCGCGCGCTCAGCTTGGAGTTGTCCGCCGGTTAAGGCAGGCTTGACCGCATGGCTACTGCACCGTATGGGGTCCGGCTGCTGATTGGCGCGGCCACGATGGCCGTCGAAGAGACGATCAGGCTGCCGAAAACCATCCTGATGTACCCGATGACGCTGGCCAGTACTGCCGCGCACGTCGTGATGCGGTTCCAGCAGAACGTGGCCGAGCTGGTGATCAAGGGCGACTCCACCCTGGAGCACATCTTCCCGCCCAAGGACGAGCAGCCGGAGTGGGCGACGTTCGACGAGGACCTGCCCGACGACGACAGCGACGGAGACGGACCGGCCCCCGATCTCGAGCGCCGCACCGAGGGACGGTTCGCGCTGTACACCTCCGCTGACGCCGCTACGGGCCCGTCCGACTCCTGGGCGCGATCTGCCGCCACACCGGCCAAGAAGTCGGTCTCTGCGCCGGCGGTGGTCGAGGAACTGGACTACGAGCAGCTGACCCTGGCCCAGCTGCGGGCCCGGCTGCAAACCCTCGACGTCGACGAGCTCGAAGCCCTGCTGGCCTATGAAGAGGCCACCAAGGGCCGCGCCCCGTTCCAGACGCTGCTTGCCAACAGGATCACGCGCGCGACGGCGAAGTGACCGCCAACAGCGCGGAGGCTCAGGCTTCTCGATCGGCCAATTCGGCCGATAATCCATTTCCGGTTCGCGCGGTCGCGACACGGATCGCGGCCTGGATCGACAAACTGGGCGTGGTCTGGGTCGAAGGTCAGCTGACCCAGATCAACATCCGGCCGGGCGCCAGGACCGTGTTCATGGTGCTGCGCGATCCGGCCGCCGACATGTCGCTGAGCGTGACCGCTCCGCGCACTCTGGTCGACAACGCGCCGGTCAAGCTCGTCGAGGGCGTGCAGGTGGTGGTCTGCGGCAAGCCGAACTTCTTCACCGGCCGCGGCACTCTTACCTTGCGGCTCAGCGAAATACGCGCGGTCGGCGTCGGCGAACTGCTGGCCCGCATCGAGCGGTTACGCCAACTGCTGGCCGCCGAAGGCCTGTTCGATGCACGGCTCAAGCGGCCAATTCCGTTCCTGCCCAGCATGATCGGACTGATCACCGGCCGGGCCAGCGCGGCTGAACGCGACGTGACGACAGTGGCCGCCGCTCGATGGCCCGCGGTGCAGTTCGCCGTCCGCAACACCGCCGTCCAAGGGCCGACCGCGGTGTCCCAGATCGTCAAGGCGTTGCGGGAGTTGGACTCTGACCCGGACGTCGACGTGATCGTGCTGGCCCGCGGCGGTGGCAGCGTCGAAGACCTGCTGCCGTTTTCCGACGAGACGCTGTGTCGTGCGATCGCGGCATGCCGCACGCCGGTCGTCAGCGCGGTCGGCCACGAGCCCGACAACCCGCTGTGCGATCTGGTCGCCGACCTGCGCGCCGCCACCCCCACCGATGCCGCCAAGAAGATCGTCCCCGATACCGCGGCCGAGCAGCACTTGCTCAACGACCTGCGCCGTCGCAGCGCCCAGGCGCTACGCAACTGGGTGGGCCGTGAAGAACGCGCACTCGCGCAACTTCGCAGCCGGCCGGTGCTGGCCGAACCGCTGGCCGCGCTCGCGGTGCGCGCCGACGAGATTCACCGGGCCCGGTCCGCGGTTCGCCGGGACATCACCCGGCTGATCGACGTGCAGGCCGAACGCGTCGGGCATTTGTCGGCCCGGCTGGCCACACTGGGTCCGGCGGCCACCCTGGCGCGGGGCTACGCCGTGGTGCAGACGGTCGGCGCCGACGGTTCGGCGGCGATACTGCGATCCGTCGACGACGCCCCGGCGGGGAGCAGGTTGCGGGTACGGGTCGGCGATGGCGCGATCGCGGCGATGAGTGAGGGACCAGCCGATGGCGAGTGACGAAGTTACGCCTATTAGTCAGCTCGGGTATGAAAAATGCCGCGACGAGCTGATCGAGGTGGTGCGGCTGCTGGAGCAGGGCGGCCTGGATCTCGATGCGTCGCTGAAGCTGTGGGAAAGAGGCGAACAGCTGGCTAAACGCTGCGAGGAGCACTTAGCTGGAGCGCGCCAGCGGGTGGCCGATGTGCTGGCCGCCGGCGATCGCGCACGATTCTTGACATCGCAAGCATTTCTCTGGTGTTTGTTCGAAACTGGAACACGTTTCAGTTATCCTCGTCGGCATGGTTGAGAACACTGGACAATCGCCGACCGCCCCGCTGGGCCGAGTGTTGGTCACCGGCGGCTCGGGATTCGTCGGCGCGAACCTGGTAACCACCCTGCTCGACCAGGGTTATTCGGTGCGCTCCTTCGACCGGGCGCCGTCACCGCTGCCCGCCCAGCCCGGCCTGGAGGTGCTCCAGGGCGACATCTGCGACCGCGACATCGTCGCCGGCGCGGTCAACGGGATCGACACCGTTTTCCACACCGCCGCGCTGATCGAGCTGATGGGTGGCGCATCGGTCACCGACGAATACCGGCAGCGCAGCTTCGCCGTCAACGTCGAGGGCACCAAGAACTTGGTGCACGCCGCGCAGGCCGCCGGCGTCAAACGGTTCGTCTACACGTCGTCCAACAGCGTGGTGATGGGCGGCAAGCGCATTGCAGGCGGCGACGAGACATTGCCCTACACCACCCGGTTCGCCGATCTCTACACCGAGACAAAGGTCGTCGCTGAACGATTTGTGCTGTCCCAGAACGGTATCGACGGGCTGCTTACCTGCGCGATCCGCCCGAGTGGAATCTGGGGCCGCGGCGATCAGACGATGTTCCGCAAGGTGTTCGAAAGCGTGCTGGCCGGGCACGTCAAGGTGCTGGTCGGCCGCAAGGCCGCCCGTCTGGACAATTCCTACGTGCACAACCTGATTCACGGATTCATCCTGGCCGCCCAGCACCTGGTGCCGGGCGGAACCGCGCCGGGCCAGGCGTACTTCATCAACGATGCCGAGCCGGTGAACATGTTCGAGTTCACCCGCCCGGTGATCACGGCATGTGGCGAGCGTCTGCCGCGGCTGCGTATCTCCGGCGCCGCGGTGCGCGCGGCGATGCTGGGATGGCAGCGGTTGCACTTCCGGTTCGGAATCCCCCAGCCCCTGCTGGAGCCGCTGGCCGTCGAGCGGCTGTATCTCGACAACTACTTCTCGGTCGCCAAGGCCACCCGCGACCTCGGCTACCGGCCTTTGTTCACCACCGAACAGGCGATGGTCGAGTGCCTGCCGTACTACACCGAATTGTTCGACCAGATGAAAGCGGCCGTTAGCTCCGCTCCGGTGGCCGTAGTCGCACCCGCCCTCGCCGAATGACTGGGAGCTTCCGCGTCGGCGTGTAGCGTAATGCGCCATGCGCCAGACTGTCCTGGTCACCGGAGCGTTCGGGCTCGTCGGCTCGGAAACCGTGCGACAGCTGATGGTCGAAGGGCCGCACGTCGTCGCCACCGACCTCGACGTGCCGGCCAACCGCAAAGCCGCCGAGTCGATGCCGTCGACCGAGGTGCGCTGGGCCGACCTCACCGACCCCGATGCGGTTTCCGCACTGCTACAAGCTGTTTCGCCGACCGCGATCATCCACCTGGCCGCGATCATCCCGCCGGTCTGCTATGCACGGCCGGACCTCGCCCGTCGGGTCAACGTCGACGCCACGAGGCTGCTGCTCGACGCCGCCGCCGCCCTACCGAATCCGCCGCGATTCATCCAGGCGTCCAGCGTCGCCGCTTACGGTGCCCGCAACCCGCACCGCATTAGTGACGTGCTCACCGCCGACACCCCACTGCGGCCTTCGGACATCTACGGCGCCCACAAGGTAGCCGCGGAACAGTTGGTGCGCGCGTCCGCGTTGGAATGGGTGGTGTTGCGGTTGGGCGGCGTGCTTACCGCAGAGCCACAGCTGAGCGTCGCGTTGGACACCATCTACTTTGAAGCGTCGCTGCCCATCGACGGCCGGATCCAGACCGTCGATGTGCGCGACGTTGCGCGCGCCTTCATCGCCGCGACCACCGCGCCGGTCGTGGGCGAGACGCTGCTGATCGGCGGCGACGACTCGCACCGGTTGGTCCAGGGCGACATCGGCCCGTCGATGGCTGCCGCGATGGGAATGGTCGGTGGGATACCCGCCGGACGCAAGGGCAACCCGGACAACGATGCCGACTGGTTCGGCACCGACTGGATGGATACCGACGAAATCCGCGAAAGCTCTGGATTTCCAGCGGATTTCCTGGCCGCAGTTGCTTGCCGAGACCGCCGCGAGGATGGGGTGGCGCCGGCATCCGGCGCGGGTGATCGCACCGCTGGCCCATGCCCTGCTTCAACGTCGCTCGCCGTATTACCGCCACCCCGGCCGCTACGCCGACCCGTGGGGCGTAGTCAATGCCAAATGGCCCAATTCCGGTGAAGGGTCGCACACATGACCAACCGCAACGCCGTCGTCGTCGGTGGCGCATCAGGTATCGGCAAGGCGGTCGCCCATGCGTTGGCGGCCGACGGCTGTCGGGTGATCGTCGCCGACCGCAATGCCGATGGGGCACGTTCGGTGGCAACCGAACTCGGCGATCCACACAGCTCCGCGACGGTCGACGTCACCGACGAAGACTCGGTGCGGGAACTGTTCGACGGCGCCGGTGCGCTTGACATCGTGGTCAACACCGCCGGCTTCAGCTCGCTCGGGCTGATCACCGAGTTACCCGTCGAGGATTTCCGTGCTGTCGTCGACGTCTGCCTCACGGGCAGCTTCCTGGTGATCAAGCACGGCGCACCGCGACTGCTCGATGGTGGCGCGCTGGTGTCGATCAGCTCGCTGAACGGCCGCCAGCCCGCTGCGGCGATGAGCGCCTACTGCGCCGCCAAGGCCGGGCTGTCGATGCTTACCCAGGTCGCCGCGCTCGAGCTTGCGCCGCAAGGCATTCGGGTCAACGCGGTCGCACCCGGATTCGTGCACACCCCGCTGACCGAGCCGGCCACCCACATCCCCGGCGTCGTCGACGAGTACGTCGAGAACACCCCGCTGGGCCGGGCCGGCACCCCCGAGGACATCGCCGACGCCGTGCTGTTCCTGTGCAAGGCCCCCTGGCTGACCGGAGAGGTACTCGACCTCAACGGCGGTGCCCACATGAAGCGTTACCCCGACCTGATGAGCCACGTCATGAAGCTTGCGGCACAATGAATTTCACCGGAAAACACGCGATCGTCACCGGCGCGGGATCGGGCATCGGCGCGGCCCTGTGCCGGGCGCTGGTCGCCGCGGGCGCTGACGTCGTCTGCACCGACGTCGACGGGGACGCCGCGGCCCGCACCGCCGGCAGCCTGCAGGGCCCCGGCACGGCGACATCGGCCACCCTCGACGTCACCGACCCGGCCGCGGTCAAGTCCGCCGTCGACGCCGTGGTCGCGCGCGCCGGACGACTCGACCTGATGTTCAACAACGCCGGAATCGTTTGGGGCGGCGACACCGAACTTCTGACGTTGGATCAATGGAACGCCATCATCGACGTCAACATCCGCGGCGTCGTGCACGGCGTGACCGCCGCTTACCCGGTGATGCTGAGCCAGGGCCATGGGCACATCGTCAACACCGCCTCGATGGCCGGGCTGACCGCGGCCGGCCAGATCACCAGCTACGTGATGACCAAGCACGCGATCGTCGGCCTGTCACTCGCGCTGCGCTCGGAGGCCGTGTCCCGCGGTGTGGGCGTGCTGGCAGTGTGCCCGGGCGCTGTCGAGACGCCGATTCTGGACAAGGGCGCGGTCGGCGGCTTCGACGGCCGCGACTACTTTTTGGACGGCTCGGGCGTGAAGAACGCCTACAGCGCCGACCGTTTGGCCCGCGACACGTTGAAGGCGATCGGCCGCAACAAGGCGTTGCTGGTCAAGCCCAGGCGCGCCTACGCGTCCTGGGTGTTCGCCCGGCTGGCACCGAATCTGTTGCAGCGCATGTCTATTCGGTTCATTACCGATCAGCGCAAGCGGCAGGCCGCTAACGCAGCCGCTCGTTGAGGAACTCGACGACCCGCTTGCGCGCTTCATAGGCCGGCTGGCCGTCGACCTCACGCACCTCGTCGGTCAGCACCGAGTGCGCCATCCGGGAGAAGCCGTGCTCATTGCCCGGACTCGAGTCGATTTCGATCACCTCGAACGCGTCACCGAGACGGTCTTTGAGCGTCTTGAACCGTTCGCCGGGAACCGCTTTGTCCTCGGTGAAGCGCAGACCGATGGCGCACAACCCTTCGTTGACGGCGCGGTCTTTGAACGCGTTCAACTCCAGGTCGCTCACCCC
>CAVWLG010000020.1:0-77097 GCA_963755805.1 uncultured Actinomycetota bacterium | reverse complement strand
CGTACCCGTACACCCGCGGCATCCACCGCGACATGTACCGCGGCCGCCCGTGGTCGATCCGCCAGTACGCCGGTTTCGGCACGGCCGAGGAGACCAACCGCCGCTTCCGGTTCCTGATCGAGCAGGGCCAGGCGGCGCTCTCGACGGCCTTCGACCTGCCCACCCAGATGGGCCTCGACTCCGACGATCCCCGCGCGCTGGGCGAGGTCGGCCGGGTGGGCGTGGCCATCGACTCGCTGGCCGACATGGAGGCGATGTTCGACGGCATCCCGCTGGACGCCGTCTCGACGTCGATGACGATCAACGCGCCGGCGGCGGTGCTGGTCGCGATGTACTCGGTGGCCGCCGAGCGGCAGGGCCGCGACGCGGCCGCAGATCCGGGGCACCGCGCAGAACGACGTGCTCAAGGAGTACGTCGCCCGCGGCACCTACATCTACCCGCCGCGGCCGTCGCTGCGGCTGGCCGCCGACCTGATCGCGTGGTGCGCGCGCGACGCGCCGCGCTTCAACGCGATCTCGCTGTCCGGCTACCACATGCGCGAGGCCGGGTGCACGGCGGCGCAGGAGATGGCGTTCGGCGTGGCCAACGCGATCGCCTACGTCGAGGCGGTGGTCGAGCGCGGCGTCGGAGTCGACGAGTTCGCGCCGCGGCTGTCGTGGATCTTCAACACGCACATGAACTTCTTCGAGGAGATCGCCAAGTACCGCGCGCTGCGCCGGCTGTGGGCGTCCGTCATGCGCGACCGGTTCGGCGCGCAGGACCCGCGGTCGATGATGCTGCGCACGCACACCCAGACGGCCGGCTCGACGCTGACCCTGCAGCAGCCCGAGAACAACATCGTGCGCGCGGCGATCCAGGCGCTGGCCGCTGCGCTGGGCGGCGTCCAGTCGATGGCGCTCTCGTGCTTCGACGAGGCGATCGCCATCCCCACGCAGCACGCCCAGACGCTGGCGGTGCGCACCCAGCAGATGCTGCAGAACGAGTTCGGCATCACCGACGTCGCCGACCCGATGGGCGGCTCCTGGTACGTCGAGCACCTGACCGACCGGCTGGAGGCCGAGGCGCGCGAGCTGATGGCCGAGTTCGAGCGGCTGGGCGGCGCGGTGGCCGCGATCGAGCAGGGCGTCTACCAGCAGCTGATCGCCGACGAGGCGTACCGCAAGGAGCAGCGGATCGCCGCCGGGCGAGGACGTCGTCGTCGGCGTCAACGCCTTCGTCGACGACCCGGCGGTCGAGCCCGAGCGGTTCGACGTCCCGCCGCACCTGGAGTCGGAGCAGCGCGAGAAGCTGGCGCGGCTGCGGGAGCGCCGGGACGGCGCGGCGGTCGCCGCCGGCTGGCCGCGCTCGAGGAGGCCGCCCGCGGTCAGGACAACCTGATGCCGGTGATCGTCGAGGCCGTGCGCGCCGAGGCGACGCTGGGCGAGATCTGCGGTGCGCTGCGGGCGGCGTTCGGCGACTACCGGCCGGCCGCCGCCGCGCTCATCTGACCTGGACGAACAGGTCGGACGTGACGGTCGTGCCCTGCGACCGTCGTCCAGGCGGCGATGCCGCCGAGGTGCTTCAGGTTGGCGTCGACGGAGGCTGGCGCCATGCCCATGATCGCCGGCACGTCGACGTAGAGCACGACGGCGGCGTCGCTGGGCGCGCCGGCGGCGCTGCAGGAAGTCCTGGTAGGTCTGGCTGTCGGCCAGCGTCTGGTCGGGCACGGTGCCGGCCGTGCGGGTCGTTGCTGACGGCGATCACGTCGCCGACGCGCTTCCACGAGACGTCGATACCCGGCGCCACCTGGATCGTGTTGCCGCGCAGCGCGGAGCCGGTCCGCCGGTGTTCATCCGCAGCAGCCGGGTGATCGTCTGCATGCCGCGCGCCGGGTCGTCCGGCCGCAGCAGCAGGGCGCCGCTGATCGGCAGGCCGGGGCGCGCGTAGAAGAGCAGGTCGCCGTTGGTCAGGGCGACGACGTCGCGCAGTCAGCTGCGACCTCCGCGCCGCCGGCGCCGACCGGTCGTCTCGGCCGCCGCCAGCAGCGGGCCGAGGTTGTCGCCCAGGTCGCTGGCGGACAGGAAGGCGAAGGTGTCGCGGGCAGCCGGTCGGTCAGCGCCGCCGCGGTGCGGCCCGGGCAGGTCGTCGGCCGAGGTCGCCGTCATCGAGCTCGAGACGTGGATGCCCGAGTCCGACGGCGTCACGGAGAAGGTCAGCGACTTGACGGTGGTGAGCCACTTCAGCGACTGCTGCAGCTGGGCGGCGTCGGCCTGCGGCGCACCCGCCAGCGCGGCCAGCGACATCAGCCGGGCGATCCGCTGCGTGTCGACGTAGCCGTTGAGCAGGCTGCCGTCGGGGAACTCGTTGGCGGCGGTGGCGAAGCCGGCGTCGTCGGCCAGGCTGTCGCCCTTGCCGGCCAGCAGGTCGATCGACTCGTGCAGCGAGTCCTCGCTGTTCGCCAGCAGCAGGACGTTGTCGCCGATCGCGAGGTGGCCGTCGCTTGCCGTCGGTGTACTGCGTGTAGCCGCCGTACGAGCCGGCCTTCTCGGTGTCCTTGCACGACTCGATCGCGTCCTTGAGCTTGCCGTCGTCGTTCGACGCGACGTAGACGACCCAGTTCGGCGTGCCGCCGCCGGACGCGTCGACCGAGTGATCGCGGCGCCGGCGTCGCCGCCGAGCGCGTCCTCGACGTCGCTCAGCGTCGCGTCGCACGTGCCGGAGCTGCTTGTCCAGCTCCTTCTGCAGGCTCTTCGACGCCTCGGCGTACGCCGGGAACTTCTCGCCCAGCGTCGGTCAGCGTCTTCCAGGCGTCCGAGCCGCGGTCGGTGTTCACGTCGACGTACGCCAGGGCGCCCGCGGGCACGGCATGGGCCGAGTCGCCCATCGCGCCCTGCGTGCCCGTTGCCCCACCGCAGCCGCTCGCGGCAATCACCGCTGCGACGGCGAGGAGCGGCGTCAAAAACCGTCGCGTGCCCATCGCTCTTCGAGTATATCGGCGGCGTTCGCGTGCTTCTTGTGAGCGGAACCGTGAGGCGGGGTGCGGTATAGTCCTGCGGCGTTGAGCGCCGTGCCCGACATTCCCGGCTCGCTGGAGCGCGCGCTTGCGCAGCTTCGACGCGGCGGCATGATCATCGTCTGCGACGATCCCGACCGGGAGAACGAGGGCGATCTCTGCATGGCGGCCCAGTTCGTGACGGCCGAGAAGGTCGCGTTCATGGTCCGCGAGGCGCGCGGCCTGGTCTGCCTGTCGCTGCCGATGGAGCGCTGCGAGGAGCTCGAGCTGCCGCTGATGGTGCCGGCCAACGACGGCTGCGAGGCGACCGGCTTCACCGTGTCGATCGAGGCCCGCACCGGCGTCACCACCGGCATCTCGGCCGCCGACCGCGCCCGCACGATCCAGGTGGCGATGCACCGCACGTCGGCGCCTGACGATCTCGTCCGCCCCGGTCACGTGTTCCCGCTCCGCGCCCGCCCCGGCGGCGTGCTCGAGCGGCGCGGCCAGACCGAGGCGGCGGTCGACCTCACCCGGCTGGCCGGCCTGACGCCCGGCGGCGTGCTGTGCGAGGTCATGAACCCCGACGGCACGATGGCCCGCGGGCTCGAGCTGCAGGCGTTCTGCCGCCGGCACGAGCTGCCGATCGTCACCGTGGACGAGCTGGCGACGCACATGGCGGCCGTCAGCCCCGCGATCACCGCGGTCTGACGCAACGGGTCTGACCCCGTTTTTGCGCGGCGCTAGGCCGGCGCGCCCGCGCCCTTCTTCAGCAGCTCCTTGGCCTCGTTGACCTCGTCCGACCGGTTGACGCCCAGGCACGCCGTCAGCTTGCCGTCCGCGCCGGTGTAGTAGGCGACGAAGTCGTCGTCGGCCATCGAGCCGCGCACGTCCACGGCGTCGTCGGCCGCGCCCGGCCCGACGTACTCCATCCACGTCCAGTCGGCCAGGTCGGAGAAGAAGTAGGGCACGACGTCGTACGGCCCGTCCTCGCGCCCGCCCACAGCCGGCCGACGTAGCCGCCGTGGTTGAGGGCGACGTCCCAGTGCTCGACGCGGATCCGGCCGGCCGTGGATCACGCTCTGGTACTCGGCGATGTCGCCGACCGCCCAGACGTCGGGCGCCGCCTGCAGGTGGTCGTCCGTCAGCACGCCGCGTCTCCACCTCGAGCCCCGCGGCCTTCGCCAGGTCGACGTTCGGCGTCACGCCGATGCCGGCGACGACCATGTCCGCGTCCAGGTCGTCGGGCAGCCCGTCGCGGCCGGACAGGATGCGCACGCCGTGATCCTCCATGTGGCGCTGGAAGTAGCGGCCGACCTCGGCGCCGAACAGGTGGTCCCAGATCACCTCGTTCTGCATCGCCAGCGTCACCTCGAGCCCCTTCATGCGCGCGCTGGCCGCCGCCTCGACGCCGATGAAGCCGCCGCCCAGCACGGCCAGGTGGCCGCTGCCCGCGCTCGAGCAGCGCGCCGACCGTCTGCGAGTCCTCGATCGTGCGGATCGTCTCGGCGCCCTCCAGCGGCCGCGGCGTCGACCCGGTCGCCAGCGCCAGCCGGCCGAACTCGATCCGCTCGCCGTCCACCTCGATCGGCATGGCCGGCGACGTCGACCGCCGTCACCTCGGCGCCCAGGCGCAGCTCGACGTCGTGCTCGCGCCACCAGTCCGCCGGGTGCATGGCCAGCTCCTCGACCGGCGTCTCGCCGCGCAGGAAATCCTTGGTCAGCGGCGGCCGGTGGTACGGCGTGTGCTGCTCGCGGCCGACGATCAGCACCGATCCGCCGCCGCCCGCCTCGCGGTACTCCTGCGCCACCATCCCGCCGGCGAGCCCTCCGCCGACGATCACGTTCTCGAAGCGTGCCACCGAGTCTCCTTACTCCCAGCGGAAGGTGCGCAGCGACAACGCCGCCAGCACCGCTGTCACGGCCAAGAGTACCCCGAACTCCGGGAGCACACTCATGAAGCCCTGGTCGCGGACGATGGTGTCCCGCAGCCCGTTGGCCAGGTAGTAGAGCGGCAGCACCTTGGCGATCGTCTGGACGAAATCGGGCATCGCGGACACGGGGAAGAACGTGCCCGAGAGGAACATCATCGGGTTCGTGATCACGTTGGTCACGGCGTCGGCCGTCTCCGGCTCGGCGACCATCGACCCGATCGTGAAGCCCATCGCCAGGAAGCACAGCGTCCCGGCCAGCGCGATCGGCACGGCCGCCCAGGCGGTGGTCGAGATCTCGACGCCGAACACCGCCGACGCCGAACACGACAGCACCACGACCAGCTGCAGCGTGGCCAGCACCAGCGACGCGGCGATCCGCGCCACCAGGAACTCCCACAGCGGCATCGGCGTCAGCTTCAGCCGGCGCAGGATGCCCTGCTTGCGCCAGTTGACCATGCACGGTCGAGAGCCCGATGACCGCCGAGATCATGATCGAGATCGCGATCACGCCGGGCAGCAGGAAGTCGAGGTAGTCGAGCTGGTTCGAGTCGACCGACATCGCCCGGTAGTCGATCGCGGGCGGCGACCCGGTCGCGCGCAGCGACACCTGGTCGGCGGCGCCGCTGACCACGCCCTGGATGATCCCCGCCTGCGTGGACGAGGCGTTCGAGTACGAGAGCGTCGCGTTGACCCGGCCGGATCCGGCGGGGGTCAGCACGAGCAGCGCATCCGAGTCGCCGTCCTTGACCTGCTTCTGCTCCTCGGCCATCGGCTTCGCGCTGCGCTTGACGGTGACGCCGTCGGTGCGGTCGAGCACGGCGACCATCTGCCGCGATGCCGCCGAATCGGCGCGGTCGATCACCGTGATCGTGCCGGCGTCGATCGAGTTGCCGAACAGCAGGCCGAGCAGCGACAGCAGGATGATCGGGAACACGAACGACCAGAAGATCGCCACCCTGCGGCGGAACATCATCTTCAGCTGCGCCATGGTGGTCGCCCAGATGCGGCCCGCTCTCATTCCCGGAACGCCCTTCCGGTCAGCTTCAGGAAGACGTCCTCGAGGCTCGGCCCGCGCACGCTGAGGTCGTCGATCTCGGCGCCGTCGGTGTTCGCCCGCTGCAGGATCTCGAGCACCGCGGCCTGGGCGTCGTGCGTGTACACCACCTTCTCCTCGCCGCCCTCGGCGTACGAGATGCGGACGTCGGCGCCCAGCGACGCGATCAGCCCGGCCGGCGTGTCCAGTGCGATCACCTTCGCCTGATCCATGATCGCGACCCGGTCGTGCCAGCGGCCGTTCGGCCACCAGAACGGTGTGGAGGAGGTGCCTCGGTGGCGCATCCTGCCCGACCGGTTCGGCGCCGAAGCCAACTCGCCGGTGATGGACAAGAACGGCGGCGGCCCGCTCGGCGTGACGGAATTGCTGGCGCGCCCGAGCACGGTCTCGACGTATCTGAAGGACGACTGGTCTCGCGACTGGGGCGCGTTGCAGCAGTTGACGCCGTACTACCCGAGCGCCGGACCCGCTGAACTCGACCTTGGTTCGGCCACCCGCAGCGGCTTGTGGAGCCCAGCACCGCTACGGCGGGGCTGATCGGCAACAGCCGTTTAGAACGCGAGCTGCCGACGGCCGGCGCGGAATGCGGTGACGCAGGCGGTGGCCGCAAGAAGTGCGAACACGGCGAACGCCCACCGTGCGGCTGAAGCTCCGCCGCCGTCGACGAGGTTCACCACAACGCCGGCCAGCCCGGCGCCGAATGCGCCGAAGATCAACTGCACCGAGTTGATCGCGGTGGCGGCGGCGCCGCCTTCGGCCGGATCGTCGACGTCACTCATCGCCCACGCCGACAGGTGCGGCCAGGCGGCGCCGATACCGACCCCGACGGCCAGCAGCCCAAGCGCGCAGACGATGACGATGCTTGACGTCGCGTCTTGCACATGGGTGATGCCGGCCAGAGCCAGACCGCCCGCCATGACCAGCGGCGCGGCGATCACCACGCCGACGATCGTGCGGCCCTTGTTCAGCGAGCCGCTGCCGAATCCACTGATCGTCCAGCCCAGCGACAACGCAGCGCCCAGGAGCCCGGCGACGATCGGCCCGAGGTGCGCCAGCCGCTGGCCGAACAACGGCACGTACAGGTCGACCTTGGTCGCGGCGACCAACAGTCCCAACGTCAGGTAGACCCACTTCAGCGGCCCAAAACCGTAGACGCTGGCGGGCAGCACCGCGGTATCCATCCGCCGGTCGACCACCAGAAACACGCCGATCAGCAGACCGCTGAAGATCAGCAAGCCCGTCGTCGCAAGAGTGTTGTGCGGCAGCGACGCCGAACTGACCGTCAGCGCGGCCGCGCCCAGGAGAATGACCGACGGAATCGGAATCCGGGCCGAATCGCGGTCGGTGGGCTGCTCAGCGCCGTCCGTTGTCAGCAAGCCAGGTGCGAGCACGGCCATCCCCATGCTCAGCATCGCCAGCAGGCCGAACGCCCAACGCCACGCGCCGAACTGCGCGAAGAAGCCGCCCAGCGCGGGACCGACCAAAGCTCCGATGCCCCATGTCGAGGCGGTCAGCGCAGAACCTCGGCTCCAAAGTCTGCGCGGCAGCACCGTGTTGATCACCGCGAAGCTCAGGCCGCACAGCAATCCGCCCGAGAGTCCCTGGAAGAGGCGACCCACCAGCAAGATCCACATGTTCGGGGCGACCGCGCAGACCAGGCTGCCGGCGGCCAGCACGGCGAAACCCGCCACGAAGGCAATAGCAGCGCCGATGCGGTGCAGCACGGCATTTACCGTCGCCGCAGCGACCACCGACCCGACGAGGTAGAGCGTCGTCACCCACGCGTAGATCCGCTCGCCGCCGATTTCGTTGATCGTGCTCGGCAGCATGCTGATCGTCAGGAACTCGTTGGTGGAATACAGCACCACGCCCCCGGCGACCAGGGCGGTCGTTCGCGAATAGGGCGAACTCCACAATTCACGCCAATGGCCGGTGGTGGATTGTTTCTGTTCCGTTAAATTCACCACCGCTGAGCCACTAAACCATGTTTCATACGGGGAGTCGAACCGCCCTCGGAGGTGTATCGGTCCTCGTCGGACGGGTGGAGCCCGCGGGGATGACGCGTTGACCTGCGCCATCGTGGGCGTAATTTCTATGAACTCAGTTTGGATCGCGAGCGGAGTTTATTTTCTTCAGCCCGCCGCGCGGGCTGCATCGTCGGCAGACGTCACGTCGCATACGATCGTGCCTCGTGCCCCTCGACGACAGAGAGCGATCGCCGCATCGGCTCGCCCGGCTGATCGCGAGCGTCGCGGGGATCGCCGGCGCCCTGCTTTGCCTGGTCGTCCCGCTGCTTCCGGTCAGACAGACCACGTCGACCATCCTGTGGCCGCAGGGCCTTGACGCCGACGGCCACATCACCGACATCACCGCCGCCGCTGGTGTCTGGGGCGCCGCGAGCGCTGGACATCTCCATCCCGTGCGCCGCGATCGCCACACTGCCCGCAGACGGCGGCCTGGTGGTGTCGACGCTGCCGGTCAACGGGTTCGAGACAGGCAAGAACGGGCTCTTTGTCCGGGCCAACAAGGACACGGTCGTCGTCGCGTTCCGCGACTCGGTGGCGGCGGCCGCGCCTCGCTCCGCGGTAGCCGCCGGCGCCTGCAGCGCGCTGCACATCTGGGCCGACGCGGGCGGTGCCGGCGCAGACTTCGTCGGACTCCCCGGCGCGACCGGCACGCTGGCCCCCGAGAAGAAGCCAGCGGTCGGCGGGATCTTCACCGACCTGACGGTCCCCGCCCAGCCGGGGCTGTCGGCACGCGTCGACGTCGACACCCGGTTCATCGTCGCTCCCACCCTGCTGAAGTCTGCGGTGATGGCCCTGGGCGGGTTGGCCGTGCTGGCCTCGATCGTCGCGCTGGCCGTCCTGGACCGGCAATCGGGACGGCGGAGACCGCGGAACTGGCGGCATCTTCCTCTGGCGCGGCTCCCGACCACGCGAAGTTACAGGCAGGTTTCGCGACTTGGCTCGCGGACGCCGGGGTGATCGGGACACTGCTGCTCTGGCACGTCATCGGCGCGACCACCTCGGATGACGGCTACAACCTGACCATGGCCCGGGTCGCCGGGCACGCCGGCTACGTGACCAACTACTACCGCTACTTCGGGACCAGCGAGGCACCCTTCGACTGGTACCAGTCGGTGCTGGCTCAGCTCGCGACGGTGAGCACCGCCGGCGTGTGGATGCGACTGCCCGCCACGCTGGCCGCAATCGGCACCTGGTTGATCATCAGCCGTTACATGCTGCGACGGCTGGGCCCCGGCCGTGGCGGCCTGGCCGGCAACCGCGTGGCGGTGTGGACGGCGGGCGCGGTGTTTCTGGCGGCGTGGCTGCCGTTCAACAACGGCTTGCGGCCCGAGCCACTGATCGCGCTGGGCGTGGTGGTCACCTGGGTGCTGGCCGAGACCGCGATCGCCACCCGCCGCCTGGTACCCGCCGCGGTGGCGATCATCGTCGCGATGCTGACTGCGACCTTGGCGCCGCAGGGTTTGATCGCAGTCGCGGCTCTGCTGGCCGCCGCGCGGCCGATCGCGCGGATCATTGCGCAGCGCAAGGCAACTGATGGGCTGTTGGCGCCGCTGGCGGTGCTGGCCGCGTCACTGTCGCTGATCACGATCGTGGTGTTCCGGTCGCAGACGCTGGCGACCGTCGCCGAGGCGGCGCGGATCAAGTACAAGGTCGGCCCGACGGTCGCCTGGTACCAGGAGTTCCTGCGCTACTACTTCCTCACGGTGGAAAGCAACGCCGAGGGTTCGATGACGCGGCGCTTCGCGGTGCTGATCATGATGCTCTGCCTGTTCGGGGTGCTGGTCGTGCTGTTGCGGCGCGGCCGGGTGCCCGGTGTGGCCAGCGGACCGGCGTGGCGATTGATCGGAACGACCGCGATCGGCCTGCTGCTGCTGCACTTCACGCCGACCAAGTGGGCGATTCAGTTCGGCGCGTTCGCCGGGCTGGCCGGCGCACTCGGTGCGGTTACGGCGTTCGCGTTGGCCAGGATCGGGCTGCACAATCGCCGGAACCTGACGCTGTATGTCACTGCGCTGCTGTTCATGCTGGCGTGGGCGACCTCGGGTATCAACGGCTGGTTCTACGTCAACAACTACGGCGTCCCGTGGTTCGACATCCAGCCGGTGATCGCGAGCCACCCGGTCACGTCGATGTTCCTGGCGCTGTCGATCGCGACCGGATTGCTGGGCGCGTGGCAGCACTTCCGGATGGACTACGCCGGGCACACCGAAGTCACCGACAGCCGGCGCAACCGTGTGCTGGCGTCCACGCCGTTGCTGGTGGTCGCCGTGATCATGGTCTTGGGCGAGGTCGCATCGTTGGGCAAGGGTGCCGTGCTGCGCTACCCGATGTACACGACCGGAAAGGCCAACTTCGGCGCGATCGCCTCCGGGCTCTCGTCGGCCAGTTGTGCGATGGCGGACGACGTGCTGGCCGAGCCGGACCCCAATGAGGGTGTGCTGCAACCTGTTCCGGGACAGCAGTTCGGCCCCGACGGCGCGCTGGGTGGGGTCAATCCGGTCGGCTTCACGCCGCAGGGAGTCGGCGACAACCTGCAGTCCGACCCGGTGGTGACCAAGCCGGGCGTGGTCAACTCCGACGCATCGCCGAACAAGCCGAACGCCTCGATCACCGACTCGGCCGGCACCGCCGGCGGCAAGGGCCCGACCGGCGTCAACGGCTCGCAGGCCGCACTCCCGTTCGGCCTCGACCCCGCGCGCACGCCGGTGATGGGCAGCTACGGCGAGAACGCCCGCGCCGCCACCGCCACCTCGGCGTGGTATCAGATGCCGCCGCGCACACCGGACCGGCCGCTGGTCGTCATCGCCGCCTCAGGCGCCATCTGGTCCTATAAAGAGGACGGCGACTTCATGTACGGCCAGTCGCTGCGGCTGCAGTGGGGCGCGGCCAAACCAGACGGCACCGTCGCGCCGCTCGGGCTGATGTTCCCGATCGACATCGGGCCGCAACCGGCCTGGCGCAACCTGCGTTTCCCGATGAGCTGGGCGCCCCCGGAGGCCAACGTCGCCCGCATCGTCGCCTACGACCCCAACCTCAGCGAAGACCAGTGGTTCGCGTTCACCCCGCCGCGCGTGCCGGTGACCAAGACCCTGCAGCAGCTGATCGGGCCGCAGCAACCGGTGCTGATGGACATCGCCACCGCCGCGAATTTCCCTTGCCAGCGGCCGTTTTCCGAGCACCTCGGGGTCGCCGAGCTTCCGGACTACCGCATCCAGCCTGATCACAAGCAGACCTCCGCGTCGTCGAACCTGTGGCAGGCGTCGAAGTCCGGCGGGCCGTTCCTGTTCACCCAGGCGCTGATGTGGACGTCGACCGTCCCCACCTATCTCAACGGGGACTGGTACCGCGACTGGGGTCAGGTGGAGCAGTACCACCGCTGGATCCCCGATGACGTGGCGCCGATCGCCGCCATCCAGCAGGGCGTCGCAGACGTGAACGGCTGGAGCCGACAAGGACCGATTCGAGCACTCCCGTGAGCACACAGATCGAGCACCCGCACGACCCCGGCCGCAGCCTCGGACAACGTGAAGGCGACCCGCTGGGTTGCCACCATCGCCGGGTTGATCGGCTTCCTGCTCTCGGTGGCGACCCCGCTGCTGCCCGTCGTGCAGACGACTGCCGACCTGAACTGGCCCCAGAATGGTCAGCTGAAAAGCGTAACGGCGCCGCTGATTTCGTTGACGCCGGTCGACTTCCACGCAGAAGTGCCGTGCGAGGTGGTGCGGGACATGCCGCCGACCGGCGGGGTGGTGCTGGGCACCGCACCACGAAAAGGCAAGGACGCCAACCTCGACGCGCTGTTCGTCGTCGTCAACAAGCAGCGGGTGGACGTCACCGACCGCAACGTGGTGATCCTGTCGGTGCCGCGCGACCAGGTGGCCTCGCCACAGTGTCAACGCATCGACATCACCTCGACGCTGGCCGGCACGTACGCCACCTTCGTCGGGCTCAAGGACTCCGGCGGCGCCGAGCTGCGCAGCGGCTACCCCGACCCCAACCTGCGCCCGCAGATCGTCGGGGTGTTCACCGATCTGATCGGGCCCGCCCCGCCAGGGCTGAAGATGTCGGCGACCATCGACACCCGGTTCTCCACCACCCCAACCACATTGAAGCTGCTCGCGATGGTCGGCGCGATCCTGGCGACGATCGTCGCGCTGATCGCGCTGTGGCGCCTGGACCAGTTGGACGGTCACCGGATGCGCCGGTGGATACCGGCGAACTGGCGAACCTTCACGCTCGCCGACGTGACGGTGATATCCGGGTTCGTGCTCTGGTGGGTGATCGGGGCGAACTCCTCCGACGACGGCTACATCCTGGGCATGGCCCGCGTCGCCGACCGGGCCGGCTACATGTCCAACTACTTCCGTTGGTTCGGCAGCCCGGAAGACCCATTCGGCTGGTATTACAACCTGCTGGCGTTGATGACCCACGTCAGCGACTCGAGCCTGTGGATTCGGTTGCCCGACTTGGTCGCCGGGATCGCGTGCTGGTTGCTGCTGTCGAAAGAGGTGCTGCCCCGACTCGGGCCGGCGGTAACCAAGAGCAAGGCCGCCAACTGGGCGGCCGGCCTGGTGCTGCTGACCGCGTGGATGCCGTTCGACAACGGCCTTCGGCCAGAACCCATCATCGCGGTCGGTTCGCTGATCACCTACGTGCTGATCGAGCGGTCGATGCGCTACAGCCGGTTGACGCCCGCGGCGCTGGCAGTGGTGACCGCGGCGTTCACCTTGGGCGTGCAGCCGACCGGGCTGATCGCGGTGGCCGCGTTGGTGGCCGGTGGTCGTCCGATCCTGCGAATCTTGGTGCGACGTCACCGCGTGGTCGGCACCTGGCCGTTGGTGGCGCCGATGCTGGCGGCCGGCACAGTGATCCTGACCGTGGTGTTCGCCGACCAGACATTGTCAACGGTGTTGGAGGCCACCAGGATTCGCACCGCAATCGGCCCCAGTCAGGCCTGGTACACCGAGAACCTGCGCTATTACTACCTGATCCTGCCCACCGTCGACGGTTCGCTGTCGCGCCGGTTCGGCTTCCTGGTCACCGCGCTCTGCCTGTTCACCACCGTGTTCATCATGTTGCGGCGCAAGCGAGTTCGCGGCGTGGCCCGCGGCCCGGCGTGGCGGCTGATGGGTGTCATCTTCGGCACCATGTTCTTCCTGATGTTCACCCCGACCAAGTGGGTGCACCACTTCGGCCTGTTCGCCGCGGTGGGCGCGGCGATGGCCGCCTTGACCACGGCCTTGGTGTCGCCCGCGGTTTTGCGCTGGTCGCGTAACCGGATGGCATTCCTGGCCGCGCTGCTGTTCCTGCTGGCGCTGTGCTTCGCCACCACGAACGGCTGGTGGTACGTGTCCAGCTACGGCGTTCCGTTCAATGCCGCGATGCCGAAGATCGCCGGAATCAGTATCAGCACAATGTTTTTCGCGCTGTTCGTCGCGGTAGCGCTCTACGCCGCATGGCTGCACTTCGCCACCCGAGACCGGGGTGAGGGTCGGCTGGCGCGCGCGCTGACCGCGGCACCCATACCGCTGGCCGCGGGCTTCATGGCGCTGGTGTTCGTCGGATCGATGACGATCGGGATCGTCCGGCAGTACCCGACGTTCTCCAACGGTTCGTCGAACATCCGGGCCTTCGCCGGTGGCTGCGGGTTGGCCGACGACGTTCTGGTCGAGCCCGACACCAACGCGGGCTTCATGCAGGCGACGCCCGGAGACTACAGCGACCTCGGCCCGCTCGGCGGCGTCAACCCGGTCGGCTTCACCCCCAACGGGGTCCCGGCCCACACCGTCGCCGAGGCGGTGGTGATGCACCCGAACCAGCCCGGTACCGACTACGACTGGGACGCACCGGCCAAGTTGAAGGCCGCCGGCGTCAACGGTTCGACCGTGCCGCTGCCGTACGGCCTTGACCCGCAACGGGTTCCGGTTCTCGGCAGCTACACCACCGAAGCACAGCAGCAGAGCAAGCTGGCCTCGGCGTGGTATCAGCTACCGCCCGCCGACCACGGCCATCCGCTGGTGGTGGTGACGGCCGCCGGCAAGATCGCCGGCAACAGCGTGCTGCACCACCACACCGACGGCCAGACCGTGGTGCTGGAATACGGCAGGCCGGGGCCGAACGGTGACGTGGTGCCGGCGGGCCGGTTGGTGCCCGACGATCTCTACGGCGAGCAACCCAAGGCCTGGCGCAACCTGCGGTACCCCCGATCGGAGATTCCCGCGGACGCCGTCGCGGTCCGGGTGGTGGCCGAAGACCTGTCGCTGACGCCGGAAGACTGGATCGCGCTGACCCCACCGCGGGTGCCCGAATTGCGCTCGGTGCAGGAATACGTCGGGTCGACGCAGCCGGTGCTGCTGGACTGGGCGGTCGGGCTGGCGTTCCCGTGCCAGCAGCCGATGCTGCACTCCAACGGCGTCACCGATATCCCGAAGTTCCGCATTACGCCGGACTACACGGCCAAGAAGATGGATACCGACACCTGGGAAGACGGCATCAACGGCGGGCTGCTCGGCATTACCGACCTGCTGCTGCGCGCACACGTGATGGCGACGTACCTGTCTCACGACTGGGCACGTGATTGGGGTTCGCTGCGTAAGTTCGACACGCTCGTCGACGCGCCGCCCGCCGAGCTGGATCTCGGCACTGCCACCCACTTCGGTTGGTGGTCGCCGGGCAAGATCCGGATCAAGCCCTAGCTCGGCGCTGGTAGGCGGCTTTCGTGAGCGCTGTCACAGCCGCTTTACGTTCGGTCTCCAGTCGCCGCGGGGTACGGACACTGCATCCCCCGATCGAAAGGAAAACAACAATGGGCAACAGTGGACCCGAAGAATTAGTCAGAGGCATCATCGAGGACGTCGTAGGTAAGGCCAAGGAGATCATCGGCATCGTCGCCAACCGCGACGGCCTGCGCGAAGAAGGCCGCGCTCAGCAGGACAAGGCCAAGGCCGCGCGCGACGTGGCCAAGAAAGAAGCTGAGGCCGAGGCCTCACGCGCCGCCGAGAAGGCCGCCGAGGCTCGCCAGAAGGCAGCCAAGTAACATCTGAACTTCCTGGGCGGCAATGACTTTCGTCATTGCCGCCCAGTTATATATCTGCTTATGGAGTCAGCACGATCCGCGCCGCGTCGTCGGCGTCCTGCCATGCCGTCGCGACATCGGTGAGCGGCACCGCGCGGGCGTCGATCCGCAGAGCGCCACTGCCGACCGCCTCGGCGATCGCGGGCAGCTCGGCCAGGATGTCGCGGGTCGGCACCGAACCTTGCCCGCTGCCGACGATCTGCAGCGGCAGTGCGCGCAATGCCGCTGCCGGTATGTCGGCGCTCGCGCCGGCGACCGCGCCGATCTCGATCCATGTGAGTGGGCGAGCCTCGTCCCGGCGGTGGGTGGCGATCGCGGTCATCGCCTCGGCGGTGACCGGCCCCCAGAGATAGTCGATGACCACATCGACGTCAGCCGCCACCTCGCCCAGACCGGGAGTTTCACCGAGTCGCACGACCCTGTCGGCGCCGAGTTCCTTGCACGCGGCCAACCGTTGCGGATCGCGGCCGGCGGCGATAACCTGCTCTGCGCCAAGGAGTTTGGCGACTTGGACAGCCATCTGACCGGAGCTACCGGTCGCGCCCAACACCAGAACGCTCTGGCCGCTGACGAAGCCGGTCCGCCGCTTGAGCGCCACCCACGACGACAGCGCCGGGTTCATTGCCGCTGCCACCTGTACCGGATCTACACCCTCGGGCAGTTCGAAGCTCTGGCGCAGGTCGATCACCGTCCGTTCCGCCATCGCGCCGAACGTTGTGTCACCCAGCGCGAAGTAGCGCAGCGATCCGTCGGGCAGGCGTGCGACCCCGTCCACTCCAGGGATCAAGGGCAATGCACCGGTACTGGTGTAGTGCGAGCCGTCCGCCTGCGAGCGGACCCGGCGGTGCAGCCCAGACGCGACGACGTCGACGAGCACTTCGTCGGCGCCCTGCGGTGTCGGGACCTTGAATTCCCGATAGGACGGCGGCTCATCGAACGATGTGACGACGGCGGCATGCATGGCGATCTCCTCGGCGGTTGGTAACTAGTTCGTATTACGATCTAAATATAGATGGTTTTACGAACTACAGCAACGCGCTTCTGATTCAGAGCCGCCGATGCCGGGTAGTCCGAAACTCAAGGAGGCGAGACTATGCGCGCTGAAGAAGGCGACGAATCCATCGGCGAGTTGGCCGACGAGGCTGCGAAGGCGAAGAAGGAACTCCGGGAGTCCACCGAGACCGGCGAAAAGGTGCAAAAGCACGAGAAAGACGCCGGCAAGTAGCAGCTAGACGGTGTCCCCCGTCACATAAGCGCATCCCATGTAAGCGATCTCTCTACGTTCGGCGTGCGCTTGTTTACTTCGCTCGGACGGTATAATTGACAAAATGTCAATAACGATTTCCACCCTGGCCCGCTGCGTCGTGCCCGTCACTATCGCGCTGGCCGGATCCGCGATTCCCGGCTCCAATCCTGGGGCTTGGGCAGAGGGCGGAACGGTGGTGCCGCTGCGCAGCATTCTGCGCGCCTGCGATTTCAGCCCGATACCCGACTTCGCGTCGTTAGCTCGCGGCACGGCGTCGGCGGTCATTCACAAGAGCGGCGGCGCAGTGACGGCCGACATCCAGTTCTCGGAGCCCGGTGAGCCCGGCGCCCATTTCGATGTCGACCTGATTCAGGTACCGCGGCCCGCTAATGCGCCCTGCGATGGACCCGGACCGGGTGTAGCGGTGGGCGCGCTGAACACCGACGGCGTGGGGAATGCGAGCACCACCGTGCGGGACAGTCTCCGTTCCGGCACGACCGGTGTCTGGGTGTTCATCCGGCAGGCCAGCCCGCGTTCGCAGAGTCCGGCCGAGTTTTACACGTCCGACTTTCCCGTGCCGGTCTAGATCGGCGTCAGGCCGTGCTTGCGCTGAGTGCGCCAGTGAATCTGCTTCTCCCGCAACAGGTGTAGCGATTTACGAAGCAGTAGCCTGGTCTCGTGCGGTTCGATGACACCATCGATGTAGCCACGCTCGGCCGCGGTCCACGGGATCGCGATGTTGAGGTTGTAGCCGTCGATGAAGTCCTTCTTGATCTGCTGCACCTCGGGCGCGGACGGGTCGGGGAACCGCTTCACCAGCAGCTGCGCGGCCCCGTCGGCTCCGATCACCGCGATGCGAGCGGTGGGCCAGGCGAAGTTCAGGTCGGCGGACAACTGCTTGGAGCCCATCACCGCGTAACCACCGCCGTATGCCTTACGGACGATGATGGTCACCTTCGGCACCTCGGCTTCCACGATCGCGTTGAAGAACCGGCCACCGCGCTTGATGATGCCGCCCTTCTCCTGTTCGACGCCCGGCATCGCGCCAGGGGTGTCCACCACGAAAACCAGTGGCAGATTGTAAGAGTCGCAGAATCGGATGAAGCTGGACGCCTTGTCCGATGCCTCGTTGTCGACCGCGCCGGACATGAACATCGGCTGGTTGGCGATTACGCCGACCGCTCTTCCGTCGACCCGCGCGAACGCGGTGATGATCGCCGGGCCACGCTGGTCGGCGATCTCGAAGACGTCACCGTCGTCGAAAATGCGCAGCAGGATCTCGTGCATGTCGTATGCGGTGTTGTCCGCATCCGGGACGATGGTGTCCAACTCGAGGTCGGTCGGGGTGATCTCCGGTTCCAGGCCCGGGTTGACGATCGGTCCTTCGTCGAACGTGTTGGCGGGCAGGAACGACAGGTAGTCGCGTACGTACTGGAACGCCGCAGCCTCGTCCTCGACGACCTTGTGGATGTTGCCACGCTGCGCCTGAACGTCGGCGCCGCCCAACTCGTCGAACGTCACGTCCTCGCCGGTGACGTCCTTGATGACGTCGGGACCGGTGATGAACATGTAGCCCTGATCGCGCACCGCCACCAGCAGGTCAGTCTGGATAGGCGAATAGACAGCTCCCCCAGCGCATTTGCCCAAGATGATGGAGACCTCGGGCACAAAGCCGCGCAGCATCTCGTGCCGGCGGCCCAACTCCGCGTACCAGGCCAGCGAGGTGACCGCGTCCTGGATCCGGGCGCCGGCGGAGTCGTTGATGCCGATGATCGGGCATCCGACCATCGCCACCCACTCCATCAGCTTGGCCACTTTGCGGCCGAACATCTCACCGACCGAGCCCTGAAAGACCGTCTGGTCGTGGCTGAACACCGCCACCGGCCGGCCGTTGATCCGGCCGTGGCCGGTGACCACACCGTCGCCGTAGAGCGCGTTCGGGTCACCCGGTGTGCGCGCTAACGCGCCGATCTCCAGGAAGCTCCCCGGGTCGAGCAGCGCGTGGATGCGGGCACGGGCGCTCGGGATTCCCTTTTTGTCGCGCCGTGCGATGGCCTTCGGATCACCGGGTTCCTTCGCCAGCTCCAGCTTTTCACGCAGTTCGGTCAGCAGCTCGGCGGTGGTTTTGGTGGTCACTTAGGCTTCTTTCTGCTCGGCGTGAATCTTGTTGAGCGCCTGCGTCATATGAGCACCGACCTTGGCGATGATCGGCTCGTCGATGGCCTGGATGTGCTCGCCACCGATCGGCACGACCTCCAGGTCGGCGACGTACTCGCCCCAGCCGCCGTCGGGCTTACGGGTCGCATACCGCGGCTCGAACGTGATGGCGTCGTCGTGATAGCGGTCGGCCATGTACAACGTGACGTGGCCGTCGTAGGGCTGAATCTGGACCGTGTCGATCGCCCGGTTGTCCAGGTACGACGTGCGCTGGTGCTCGATGATCCCGCCCGGGATCTGGACACCCGCCTGCTGCACCACTTCCAGCACGAACTTGACCTGGCCCTCGTCGTCGAGCGTTTCGAGATGCTCGTAAGGGATTTCCGGGACCTCGACGTTGAAGGTCCGCTCGGCGAAGCGCGCGTAGCGATCCCAGCGCTTGCGGGTCTCCTCCTTGGTCTGCGGGACCTCCTCGCCGGCGCGCACCGCGTCGATCAAACCGACGAACGGCACATCGCAGCCCTGCTGCTTGAGGCCGATCGCGCAGGCGTAGGCCAGCACACCGCCCAGCGACCAACCGGCCAGGATGAACGGCCCGTCGCCGCCCAGCTCACGCAGCTTCGGAAGGTATTGCGCAGCACGCTCTTCGACGGTTCCCTCGACCCGCTCGAAGCCGTACATCGGAGTGTCAGCCGGCAACCGCTTGAGCAACGGCTCGTAGACCACCGTCGATCCGCCCGCGGCGTGGAAGACGAAAACCGCCGGCTTGGTCGAACCTTCCGGCCTGGGCCGGATGGTGCGCACGAAGCCGTCGATCTCGCCGGCCTCGAGGAATTCGCGGACCGTGCTCGCGAGATCCTCGATGGTTGTGGCGGACTTGACCGCCTCGACGGTGATGGTGGCTTCCGCGCGCTCGGACAGCCGCTCAGCCATTTTGGTAGCGGCGGCGTCGTCCAGCTTCGGCAACGCGTTGAAGATGCCGCCCGGGGACTTGCCGGTGACGATCGCCCAGGTCGCGAACGCGACTCGCTCGGCCGCGTCCCGCGGCGGAATGTCCGAATTGAGCGCCGCGGCAAGGGCTTCCTGATTGAGCGCCTGTGCGGCGCCCGCCAGGTTGGGCGTCGCAGCCGACGGGCCGGCAGGGTTAGTCGGCGGCGGCGGGATCGACGACTCCGGCTGTGCCTCTGGCTCGGCCTGAGTCTCGGGCTCCTGCGTCTCGGGCTGGGCCTCGCGGGCGGCGCCGGGCAATGGCGCCTTGCCGGCCAGAATGGCGGCCTGCTCGGCAGCTATCTCGTCGGCGGTCTGCGTCTTCTGCCGCTCGTGCAGCTCCTGCACCTCGTCGCGGTTCTCGAGCGCGTACTCGATCAGCTTCTCGACGTTGTAGAGGTTGGCGTCGCGGACGGCCTGCAACTGAATCGGCGGCATGTCGAAGTCGTACTCGACGCGGTTCTTGATCCGCACGGCCATCATCGAGTCGAGGCCGAGCTCGACCAGCGGGACTTCCCACGGCAGGTCTTCGGGCTCGTAGCCCATCGCCATCGACACGATGGAGGCCAGCCGATCACGCACGGTCTCACCGGAATCCGGCGACCACCGGCCCAAGCCGCCGAGCTGACGTGCGGCCAGACTGTCGGTCACGATGTCGGCCTCGTCGGCCGCCGGCTCCGCGGTCGGTTCTGCCACCGCGGTCTGCACTCCGGTGACGGCCGGGGCGATCGCCGCACCCGCGCCGACGGCCGTCGGCAACACCGAGGCTTGGCCGGCGCGCGACACCAGGGCGTCGTAGACCAGCGTGAAGGACTCCTCGATCCGCGCGTGGATCTGCACCGCGGCGCCGCCCGGATGGCGCGTCAGCGTCGTCACCAGGCGGGCGTTGTCGGCCGGGACCGCACGCTGCTCGGAGGCGGCCAGCACTGCATCCGGAAGTACTTGTGTCGCCGCGGCTTTCACGAGCGCGGCGAGATCGGTCTCGCCACGCGGCGCGTACTCCCACACGTGCCGCCCGTCTGGCATCGCCACGTGCGTGCCGGGCATCATCACCGAGCCGTCGCCGGAGAAACGCGCATCCAGCCAGTGTTCCTTGCGCTTGAACCGGGTCGGCGGGACGTTCGCATAGTCTTCTGGACCGACTGCGCGGCTGAACAGCGTGCGAATGTCGATGTCGTGGCCGAACACGAACAACTGCGCCATCGCCGAGATCATCGACTCGACGTCGTCCTGCTTGCGGGCCAGCGTCGGGATCAGCTGGGCGTCAGGCAATCCCGCGGCGGCGGTGGTCAAGCCGATCTGCATCAGCGCGACCGGGTTGGGAGCCAGTTCCAGGAAGGTGGTGTACCCACTGTCGACGGCGTTGCGGACGCCGTGGGTGAAGTACACCGAGTGCCGCATGCCCTTGAGCCAGTACGCGACGTCGTGAATCGGCTCGCCGCCGGGCCGGACGTACGTTCCCTCGTGCACTGTCGAGAAAATCCCGATGTTGGGGGTCTTCGGCGAAATACCTTGCAGCTCAGCAGAGAACTCGCCCAGCAGCGGATCCATCTGCGACGTGTGACCGGCACCCTTGGTCTGCAGTTTGCGCGCGAAGCGACCCTCGGACTCGGCCCGGGCGACGATCGCATCGATCTGGTCTGGCGGCCCGCCGATGACGGTCTGGCTGGGCGCGGCGTAGACGCACACCTCCAGGCCGGGGAAGTCGGCGAACACCGTCTTGAGCTCGTCGGCGGAGTACTCGACCAGCGCCATGAACCGGATGTACTCGCCGAACAGCATCGCCTCGCCTTCGCCCATCAGGTGTGAGCGCGAGCAGATCACCTGGGTGGCGTGGGCCAGCGAGAGTCCACCCGCGAAGTAGGCCGAAGCGGGCTCGCCCAGCGACTGACCAATCACCGCAGCAGGTTTCGCGCCGTGGTGCTTGAGCACCTCACCCAACGCGATCTGGATCGCGAAGATGACGACGTTGCTGGTTTCGATGCCGTAGTCCACCGAGTCGTCGAGGATCAGCTCGAGAATCGAGTAGCCTCGCTCGTCCTGGATCAGCGCGTCGACCTTCTCGATCCACTCGGCGAAGATCTCGTTGCGCAGATACAGGTTCTTGCCCATCTTGCGGTGCTGCGCGCCGAAACCGGCCATCGCCCACACCGCGCCGTTAGTGGCCGGCCCGTCGGTGCTGAACACATAGGGCTTCTGCTTGCCGTCGGCGAGCGCGCGCAAGCCCTTGATGGCCTCGTCGTGATCGTGGGCCAGCACCACCGCGCGCGAACGGCCGTGGTTGCGGCGCGACAGCGCCCGGCCGATCGATTCCAGCGACGACGCCTGGCCCTCAGGCGATTCCATCCAGTCGGCCAGCTCGGCCGCAGCGGCCCGCTTGCGCGACGTCAGGAACGCCGACACCGGAAGCACCACCACCGGAGTCGGAAGCTCTTCAGCCGCAAGCTCTTCCAGTGCGATTTCTTTGAGGCGCAGGGCTTCGTCGGTGATGCCGGGCAGTTCGTATTCGTCGTCGGACGGCGTGGTACGCGTTCGGCGGAATCCACGAACTCGCCGTACTCGTCGAACTGCAGGCCACCAACCAGCTCGACGTGCTCGTCGGCAGCGGGTGACGGCGAGTGCTTTCTTCAGGCTGCGGTTCGGGTTCACGCTCGACGACGTCGCGGGGCAGCACCTCTCGAATGCACCACGTGTGCGTTGGCCCCACCGAAGCCGAAGCTGGACACGCCCGCGATGGCGTAACCGCTGTAGCGCGGCCAATCGGAGACGGTGGTCTGAACTTTCAGATGCGACGCGTCGAAGTCGATGTAGGGGTTGGGTCCGGCGTAGTTGATCGACGGCGGCAATTTGCCGTGCTGCAGCGACAGCACCATCTTGCTCAGGCTGGCCGCGCCGGCAGCCGACTCCATGTGTCCGACATTGGTTTTGATGGCGCCGAGCAGAAGCGGCTTGTCGGCGGGACGGCCGCGGCCGATCACCCGGCCCAGTGCCTGAGCCTCGATCGGGTCGCCCAGCACGGTGCCGGTGCCGTGTGCCTCGACGTAGTCGATGGTGCGCGGGTTGATTCCGGCGTCCTTGTAGGCCCGGCGCAGTACGTCGGCCTGCGCGTCGGGGTTGGGCGCGATCAGGCCGTTGGACCGTCCGTCGTGGTTGACCGCACTACCGGCGATCACGGCGAGGATCTGGTCGCCGTCGCGGCGTGCATCGTCGACCCGCTTGAGCACCAGCATCGCGCCACCCTCGGAGCGGGTGTAGCCATCGGCATCCGACGAGAACGACTTGATCCGGCCGTCGGGCGACAGCACCTGCCCGATCTCGTCGAAGCCCAACGTCACCGCGGGGGTGATCAAAGCGTTGACCCCGCCGGCCATCGCCACGTCGCATTCACCGCTGCGCAGCGCCTGCACCGCCTGGTGGGTGGCGACCAGCGAGCTCGAGCAGGCGGTGTCCACCGCGACCGACGGGCCGTGGAAGTCGAAGAAGTACGAAACACGGTTGGCCACAATCGAACTCGCGGTACCGGTGATGGCATACGGGTGGGCGATGGTCGGGTCCGACATCGCCAGGTAGCTGTAGTCCATCACCGAGGTGCCGACGAACACGCCGACAGATTCTCCGCGCAGGCTGGACGCCGGGATACGGGCGTGCTCGAGCGCCTCCCAGGTCAGCTCCAGCGTCATCCGCTGCTGCGGGTCGATGTTGTCGGCTTCGGTCTTGGACAACGCGAAGAACTCCGAGTCGAAGCCCTTGATGTCGCTGACGTAGCCGCCGCGGGTGCGGGCCTTCTTGATTGCCTCGGCCAGCCGCGGTTCTTCCATGAACTCCGACCAGCGGCCCTCGGGCAGGTCGGTGATCGCGTCGCGACCCTCCAGTAACGCCTGCCAGGTCTCGTCGGGGGTGTTCATATCGCCGGGCAACCGGGTGGCCAACCCCACCACGGCGATGTCGACACGCTCGATCGGTCCGGTGCGGGTCCAGTCGGTGTCGTCGTCGGCGGCGGAGTCGAATTCAGGGTCGCCCTCGACGATCCAGGTGGCCAGCGATTCGATCGTCGGATGCTCGAACGCGGCCGCGATCGACACGGTGATCCCGGTGTGGTCTTCGATGTCGGCGGCCATCGCCACCGCATCGCGCGAGGACAGACCCAGTTCGACCATGGGCGTCGCCTCGTCGATGGCGTCGGGCGAACGCCCGGTGGCACTGCCCACCCATTGACGCAGCCACAGGCGCACCTCGGCGATGGTCATGTCGGTGCGAGCCGGGGCGGCTCCGGCTGAGGTCATGCGCCGCTCCTCCTCATCGCTGCGCTCTGCATCGTCGCCGGCACTCTGGGGCTGGGGCTGGGGGTCGAGGTCTGAGTCAGTCATGTTCGCGTTCAGTCAATTTGGTCGGGGAAGGAGTTGGGTGCCGCGGTACCGCTGCGCAGCGTGCCATCGATGTAGGCGGAGCGGGTGGCGCGACGGCCGATCTTGCCGCTGGACGTGCGCGGCACCGATCCGGCCGTGACCAACAGCACGTCCCGCACCGTGACTCCGTGTCGGACGGCGATGGCCGCCCGGATGTCGTCGGCGATGGGCTGGTAGTCGAGCTTGTGCGCACCGGCGGCACGCTCAGCGACGATCACCAACTGCTCGGAGCTGTCTTCCGCGTCGTATTTCAGCCCGGCGTGCGGGTCATCGAAAACGGTGGCGGGCAGTTGGTTGGTGGGCACCGAGAAGGCGGCGACGTAGCCCGTGCGAAGAGCCCGGCTGGCTTCTTGCGCCGAGTACTCGAGATCTTGCGGGTAGTGGTTACGTCCGTCGACAATGACCAGATCCTTGACCCGGCCGGTGATGTAGAGGTGGTCGTGGTGGTAGGTGCCGTAGTCACCGGTGCGCACCCACGTCGCTTCGTCGGCGGCGCCTTCGGCGCGTGACGGGTTGGTGCGCGACTTGAGGATGTTCTTGAACGTCTCCTGCGTCTCTTCTTTCCGGTTCCAATATCCGGCGCCCATGTTGTTGCCGTGCAGCCAGACCTCGCCGATCTGCCCGTCGGGCAGTTCGGTCGCGGTGTCGGGGTCGACGATGATCGCCCACTCGCTGACACCGATGGTGCCGGCCGAGGCCTGTGCGACGCCGTTCTCCGCATCGGCGCCCACTTCGACGAACCGTCCGGTGTTCAGCGCCTCCCGGTCGACGTTGATGATCGTCGGCGCCTCCTCCATCGAGGTGGTCGAGACGAACAGGGTGGCCTCGGCCAAGCCGTAAGAGGGCTTGATCGCCTTCTCCTGGAAGCCGTACGGCCCGAACGCCTCGTTGAACTTGCGGATCGATGCCGCCGATACCGGCTCGCTGCCGTTGAGGATCGCCTTGACGTTGCTCAGGTCCAGCGGCGGCTCGCCGTCTTTGGGCAGGCCACGCAGTGCCGCATGTTCGAAGGCGAAGTTCGGAGCGGCCGAGAAGACCCCGCCGGTTTCGCCCTCCTTGCGCGCGAGCTCGCGGATCCACCTACTGGGCCGGCGCACGAAGGCGGCGGGCGTCATGAAGGTGAACCGGTAGCCGACCAGCGTCGACAACAAGGTGGTGATCAGGCCCATGTCGTGGAAGAAGGGCAGCCAGCTCACACCTCGGTCGCCGTCCTGACCCTCCAGGGCGTGGATCACCTGGACACAGTTGGTCGGCAGGTTCAGATGCGTGATCTCGACGCCGGTCGGGGTGCGGGTGGAGCCGGAGGTGTACTGCAAATAGGCGACGGTCTCAGGGCCTGCCGGGATGGGCTCCCAGGTGCTGGCGACGTCATCGGGCACCGCGTCGACGGCGATCACACGCGGACGTTCCTTGGCTGGGCGGCTGCGGAAGAACTTGCGGACTCCTTCGGCGGAGTCGCTGGTGGTCAGGATCGCCGACGGGCTGCAATCGTCGAGCACGGCGTGCAGCCGGCCGACGTGCCCCGGCTCGGCGGGGTCGAACAGCGGCACCGCGATCCGGCCGGCGTACAGGGTTCCGAAGAACGCGGTCAGGTAGTCCAGGGTCTGCGGGCACAGGATGGCGACGCGGTCACCCGGCTGGGTGACCTGCTGAAGCCGGGCACCGACCGCGCGGTTGCGGGCACCGAACTCGGACCACGAAATGTCCTTCGCGACCCCATCGCGTTCGGTGGAGAAGTCCAGGAACCGGTAGGCCAATTGATCACCGCGCACCCTGGCCCATTTTTCGACGTGACGAACGATGTCGGTGTTCTCCGGAAACTTGATCTGGCCGGTCTTGTCAATGAACGGGTTGTGGTACGCCATTCCGGTAACTCTCCTTCATCGCCCTGCCGCGGGCTAGGTCTGCATGAGCCTTAGCGACGAGGTCGTCGGGCTCGGTTCGGCCTGCGGATACACCACAATTTCGCCTGCGTAGGGCTGTCGCGAACGGCAAACCTCCCAGAGGCTACCGAAGTACGCTGAGTGTTCCGCCACGCATGGATGCGTCGGGCCGACCATAGCTGCTCTTAAATTTCTCTTAATGTTAGTGGGCGGTGCGCCGCCGACCAAATCTGAACGTACCGCGTATCACAACTGTGACCTGTGAGGCCGTGCCGCAGTATTGGCGGCCCGCGGTCTTACCGGCTGGCATATCCGTGTCTGGGCTTATCCGTGTTTGGGGTGGGGCGCGTTCTCGATCGTGCCGTGCGCCCAATTGAGCGACCACTCCGTCGCCGGCTGGCCGTCGAGGCTCCAGAACTGGGTGGTGGCATACAGCGCGTGCACCGGTGCGCCGGCGCCGCCCGCCAGGATGTCCAGCGTCCTGGGCAGATTCGCCAGACTGAATGCCTCCGGGGGTGCGGCGCAGATCAGGTCGCCGGGGCCGCAGATCTCATTGGTCCTGGCGTTGAGCGAGCCGAAGCCGCCGGGCCGCGGGCCCGTCATCGTCAAGCCGAGATTGGACAGCACGGGCACCTCGTGCAGGATGATCTCGGCGCCTTCGCCCGGCGGATTGGGGCCGATTTCCTGGCCCACGCCCTGCTGGCGGCGGCCGTCAGCGATCAACGTCACACCGAGCACCAGGTCGTCATCCACCGGACCGCGCCCATTGCCGACGTCGCTGGCGATGTCGCCGGCGACTATCGCGCCCTGCGAGAACCCCACCAGCACATAGCCGGTCAGCGGGCACTTGACGTTCATGTCGGTCATCGCCTTGACCGCCGCACGGGTGCCCTCGGCCCGGCTCTGGTCGTAAGAGATCTGCGTGTCGCCGCTCAGCGGATTATGGAACTGAGCGGTATAGGGGACGGTGTAGGTCTCGACCCGACTGGAGTTGAACTGCTCACGGATCGGCCGGGTGACGTTGAGCAGCAACGCCTTCGGGAATTGAACCGGGTTGAGCGGGTCGTCCTGCAGCGACGACTCCCAGGTACCGGGAATCGAGATCAGCTGCACGTCGGGGCAGCTGGAGTCCTGCGAGGCCGGCCGCGGCTTGTGCGGTTGAGACCGAACCGCTGCTGGTCGGCGGCACGATGCTGGGCGGCACCGCACTCGGCGCGGTCTGGCGTTGCCGCAGCACGCCGACCACAGCCAGGATGATCAGCCCCACCACCAATGCCACTGCGGCGGCGGCGGTCAACGCCAGGATTCGACGACGGCGTTTCCGCCGTGAGTTCACAGCCATGGTCTCCTGCTAGCAGATCCGGTCGATTGCGCAGCCGAGCTGCCGTAGAGGATTCGACGAGTCGGCTCGTGCCTTGTTCACGGTACCGGTTCGCGGCACCGTGACCGGACGACGAGTTAGCGGATCGCCCCGACGATGTCGCCGGACATCGCGCCCAGCTGCGCGCTCCACGAGCCCCAGTCGTTGTTGCCGCCGGCGAAGTCGAAGTGGCCGTTGTGCCCGCCGACGTTGCGGTACTCCTGGTAGAAGAACCGGGCGTTGCCCATTGCCTCGCCGGCCTGACCGATCATCGCCGCTGCGTCGCCACCCGTGCTCGTCGGGCTCCAGACCCAGATCCGGGAGTTGTTCTGCGCCAGCAACATCGCGTGCACATCCGGGTCGTGCCACTTCCACCGGCCCAGCTGCGCGGCGCCCCACATGCCGCTTGTGTCGACGCCACCGAACTGGGCCATGCCAGCGGTGATGGCGCCGTTGGTGGTGGTGTTCGACGGGTACAGGAATCCCGACAGCGAGCCGGCGAAGCCGAACCGGTCCGGGTGAAAGCAGGCCAGTGCCATCGCGGCGTATCCGCCCTGGGAGGCGCCGACGACACCGTGGCCGCCCGGGGCCAGGCCCTTGTTGGCGGCCAGCCAGTCCGGCAGCTCCTGCGACAAGAAGGTGTCCCACTGCTTGCTGCCGTCGCGCTCCCAGTTGGTGTACATGCTGAAGGCGCCACCGGCTGGTGCGGCCACCGAGATTCCCTTGCCGGCCAGCGTATTCATCGCGTTGCCCGCGGTCACCCAGTTGCTGACGTCCGGTGCGGCGTTGAAGGCGTCCAGCAGGTACACCGCGTGCGGGCCACCGGCCAGGAAGGCCACCGGGATGTCGCGGCCCATCGCCGCGGAGGGGACCATCAGCGTCTCGTAGCCGGCCGCGCGGGCTGCGCTCATCTGCGTCCCGACGGTGCCCACGGAGCCGACCACCGCCACATATGGCGGCACACAAGAGCCGTAGCAGCATCGACAGACTTTTCATCACTGACCTCGCTTGTCGCTCGACCACTAATTAGGGGACCGCAAATCGGCCCCCCGGTTCCGCAAGGTAGCTAATCACACCCGGTCGCACGCCCACGCCGGAAACGGCGAACGGCGACGACCCCGCAAGGTCGTCGCCGTTCGGCGTGCTGTTCTTAGCTCAGGTGTGCTGTCCGGTCGCCGCAGCTGCCGATGCCGGAGCACCCGGGCCGGGGCCCGCGCCCGGAGTAGCACCGAGGTGCGACTGCAGGTCGGGCAACATGGCGTGCAACTGCGCGCCCCAGTACGGCCAGTCGTGCGTGCCGTTGGCGTCGAAGTTGAACTGCGCGTTGTGGCCACCGGCGGCGTTGTAGGCATCCTGGAACTTCAGGTTGCTGGTCCGCACAAAGCCCTCGAGGAACTTGGCCGGCAGGTTGTCACCACCGAGGTCCGACGGCTTGCCGTTACCGCAGTACATCCAGAGCCGCGTGTTGTTGGCCACGGTCTTGCTGACATTCACCAGCGGGTCGTTGCGCTGCCACGCCGGGTCCTCCTTGGGACCCCACATGTCGGCGGGCTTGTATCCGCCGGCGTCACCCATCGCGAAGCCGATCAGTGTCGGTCCCATGCCCTGCGAGGGGTCCATCAGACCGGAGAACGAGCCGACCTCGATGAACTGCGCGGGGTGGTAGTTCGCCAGGTTCAGCGCCGAAGCGCCGGCCATCGACAGACCGACCGCGGCGCCGCCGGTGCTCTTCACACCTTTGGAGCCCAGGAATGCCGGCAGCTCGCTGGTGAGGAAGGTCTCCCACTTGTAGGTCTGGCAGCCTGCCTTGCCGCAAGCCGGCTTGTACCAATCGGTGTACCAGCTGGACTGGCCACCCACCGGCATGACCAGCGACAGACCGGACTGCAGGTACCACTCGAAGGCGGGGGTGTTGATGTCCCAGCCGTTGAAGTCGTCCTGCGCGCGAAGACCGTCGAGCAGGTACACGGCGGGCGAGTTGGCGCCACCGCTCTGGAACTGGACCTTGATGTCGCGACCCATGGCTGCCGACGGCACCTGGAGGTACTCAACGGGCAGACCCGGGTGGGAGAACGCACCGGCGTCAGCGGTCTGGCCCACGACACCGATCAGGCCCGGTAACAGAGCCGCAGCGGCGGCCCCGATCGCGAGCCGACGTGGCAATTTGCCTGCCACACCGCGAAATCTGTCAACAAGCCTCATTCTTGCTTCCTCATTCTTTGTCGGGCCCAACATTGTGGGTCGGACTGCATGCCCTATTGCTCAGCTTCTCAGGGAGCCGCTTTTTGGCCCGCATCGTTGCTGAGCGCGCCGGCCTTCGGTGCCCGGCTCTAAGCAAGTCATTCGGACCCGCATCGATGCCGGACGGCGCAGCTGTGCTTCCGTAGTCAACCACATCTTGCGGTGTGGACACTCATCGGCGTAAGCCCGAAACCGGGCCTCGCGCTGCGGCCGAACCCGCTCAACTCGGCTGCGGATCACCACGCTGTGAATGTGCCGATGAGCGACTGTTCGCCGGTAAGAATACATATTCGCCGTTGCTGAACGCCAATCGGGGCGACCGGCGCCGCGCCGGGCGAACGCCAATCGAATAGCGGCCAAAATTCTTCTGGCGATAACTGTCCGACGGCCGACAATCCGGCAGGCGCTACGGCCCGGTGGCCGGCAGACCCGTATACGGAGGGCCGCCCGACTCCGGTATGGCCAGGCCGCACCTGATCAGCTCGTAACGCGGGACGCGGTCGATGCGGTAGCGGGTGAACTGCACGGAGTGCAGCACATTCGACAGGAACCGGTGCAGGCCCATTGGGGCCCGCACGGAATTCAGCACCTGCTGCGTGCCGTCGCATTTCAACGCCGCCTCGGCCTGCTGAACGAACTTCTGGTCGAGGTAGCCCGGCACCCCGGGATACCACTTCACCCACGGCCCGTCGGCGATCACCCAGTCGGGGAAGAGATTCTTGTCGTGACCGATCCGGCCGTGCTGCAACCGGGCGGTGTGTGCCGCCAACGGATTGGCCAGCCCGATCTGATCGATCACCCGGACATCCAGTGCGACGTTCATGCCCACCATGCCGAGGTTGGTGAAAAAAACGGTGTGCGGCCCTTTTTGCGGCGCTGGCGGCGCGTGTCCGTCCGGCGGCCGGACCGGCGGGACGAGATCCCACTGGTCGTAGTTGCCGGACGGCAGCAGCAGCGCCCCTTCCGGGGTGTTGTTGAGCGCCACCAGGACTGCGCGCATCCGGGGGTAGTCGAGATAGTCGGCCGCCGTCAGCGGATGGGCATGACCCGTCGCCTGCGCATAGAACCGGCGCTCGTCGACGATGCCGGTGTAGGTGACGCGGGTGGCATCATCGCCCAGGCCGGACGAATTGGCCGCCCACAGCGCCCACCCCGCCACCGACATCCACAGCGCGCTGACCCCGCCGGCCAACCAGTACCCGGCCTCGCGGGACAGCCTGGTCCCCTCGGGGACCACCACCGGAACCACCGCGACCGGCGCGAGCAGACACATCAGCGGCGCCAGCAGGACCCGGCCATGCATGAAGTCACCGCCTTGGCGGATCCAGTACAGCGCCTGCAGGAGCCCACTGACCAGAATGAACAGCACGACAGCGGCCGGGCTCTGCACCGACCGGGCCAGCGTCCGGCCACTTGTCGATGACGCGACGGTTCCCTTGTACCGCCGCGCCGAGGGCCACAGCACCAGGCCCAGCGCGGCCAGCAGCAGCAGCGGTACCCACAACACGTAGGGCCCGTTGAAGTTCGACAGATAGATCAATCCCTGCGACCACTTGTCGCCGCCGGCGTCCTTGGCCAGCGCGGTGCCGGGAAACAGCAAGCCGTAGTAGCCCATTCGGAATATCTGGTACCCCACCGGCAGCAGGCCACCGGCCACCACGATTTCCAGCCGGCGCCGACCGTCCTGCGCGGCGATCAGCATCATGATCAGCGCTCCACCGCCGATCAGAGCCAACTCCGGGCGAACCAGGACGCTGAGTCCGGCCACGAAGGCCAGCGCAAGGATGCTTACCCGCCCGGATGGATGGGCCCGCCCTGGCGGGCGGCCCCGTTTGGCCTGCGACCAGCAGACCATCATCCACCAGAGCAGCCCGAGATAGGCCATCACCAAACCACTTTCGAGGCCGGAGGTGGCAAAGTCACGCGCCGGTGGCACCGCGATGTACACCAGCGCGCCGGCCGGCAGCATGATCGCCCGCCGGCCCACCAAGCTGGGTGCGAACAACCGGCCGGAGCCCAGCATCAGCATCGCGAGGCCGAGCAGGCTCAGTCCCAAGGCCAATGCCAGGGCCACGTATTCCAATTGAAGCGGCCGGGTCACAGCGCTGGCGACATACACCAGATACGTCCACACCACTGAGGTGTTGGCCTCGACCCGCTCACCCTGGTTGAACACCGGTCCGTTGCCCGCCAACAGGTTTCGGACAGTGCGCAACACGATCAGTCCGTCATCGGCGATCCAGCGGCGCTGCCAGGCGCCCCAGCCGAACAGCGCCGCGACCACGGCGACGCTCACCCAGAGGCTGGCCCGGACCGTGATGTCGTACGGGAATGAGGCATTGCCAACCGCCTTGAGCGCCGGCCAGCGCGGGGTCGGGGCTGGGGCCTCGCCGGCCGCGTCAGCCGAGGAAGACGGCGACACCAACGGTTCCGATCAAGGCCAGGAACAGCACCTGCAGCACCCGGTCGCGCAGTGCGATGTCCTCGGGCTCGCCGGCCAGGCCGCCGTCGACGTCGACCGCATAGCGCAGGATCGCGATCGTGAACGGAACCATCGACACCGCGAACCAGCCGGCCTTGCCGTGGTCGCGCTCGAACGCCCAGAGCCCGTAGCAGACCACCACCGCGGTGGCCGACATGGTCCACACGAACCGCAGGTAGGTGCTGGTGTAGCTCTCCAGCGACTTCCGGATGTTGGCCCCGGTGCGCTCGGCCAGTTGCAGCTCGGCGTACCGCTTGCCGGCGGCCATGAACAGCGAGCCGAACGCCATCGTCAGCAAAAACCATTGCGACAGGTGGGTATTGGTGGCGGCGCCGCCGGCGATCGCACGGATCAGATACGCCGACGAGACGATGCTGATGTCGATCACGGCTTGGTGTTTGAGGCCGAAGCAGTAGCCCAGCTGCATCACGATGTAGACGGCCATCACCAGCGCCAGGTTGGGGGTGAGCAACCACGCGATGCCCAGCGACGCGGCGCCCAGCACTGCCGACATCGTGTAGGCCAGCCACTCGGGCACGATGCCGGCGGCGATCGGACGGAATCGCTTGGTCGGATGCTGGCGGTCGGCCTCCACGTCGCGGACGTCGTTGACCAGGTAGATCGATGAGGCGCCCAGGCTGAACACCACGAAGGCGACTGCGATCTGGATGAAAACGTCGTGGTAGTTGTAGTGCGCGTCGGCGCCCCAGGCGGCCAGCGGCGCGGCCAGCACCAGGACGTTCTTCACCCACTGCCGCGGGCGCATCGCCTTGACCACACCGAGGAACAGGTTCGGCCGGACGGCGTCGGGCCCGGTCACCTTCCCATCGATGTCGTCAACGTGCTCGCTCATGTTCAGGCTCCACCTGTCCGGGCGTCCGCCCAATTAACGACCGCCGCGACCGCTGCGCCGACTGCCACACCGGTGGCCACGTCGCTGGGATAGTGCACGCCGAGCAGCACCCGCGAGAGCGCCATCGGCGGCACCAGCATGACAGGCAGCGGTAGACCGGTGGCCCGGCCCAGCAGCACGGCCGCCGCGGTGGTCGAGGTGGCGTGCGCCGACGGGAAGCTCAGGCTGCTCGGCGTGCCGACGTTGACGGCAACCGCGGGATGGTGCGGACGCGGACGCCGCACGATCCGCTTGATCACCACGGCGGCGGCGTGCGCGGCGAACGCCCCTGCGCCGGCCAGCAGCCAACTGCGGCGCTTGGCCGGCTGCGCGATCGCGCCGATGGCCGACACCGCCAGCCAGCCCAGGCTGTGCTCACCGAAATAGGACAGGGTCCTAGCGATTGCCAACGCGCCCGGGCGCTGCGCCAGCGCCGACTGCACGGCGACCAGTACGGCGACTTCGCCACCCGGCGAAGTCGACTCAGCCGCGATGTCGGCCATTGCCAGCCGCTACATTTTTCCCGGCGGGCTGGGCGCCCAATAACACCGTCTCCCACTTCTCCTTGCTGGACAGCACCGGCAGCGCGTCGCGGTAGACGCGGCGCATCTCGTCGAAGCGGCTCAGCAGTTGTCGCTGGCGTCGCAGCGACTGCCACAACAGCGCGAGCATCTTGTCCCGGTCGCGCTGGCGGTAGACCGCGCCGCGTCCATCCGCCGTCGTGACGGTCGCGCCGTCCAGAGTGGACAGCCGAAACCAGCGGGCGTCCTGGGTCGGCACATTGAGCTGCGGGCGCTGATGGTGCTTCGGCTCAGTCTTTTTCAGCTGATGCAGCGTTCCGCGGATCAGCCGGTAGCCGATCGACAGAGGGTGCACCGGCGGCTTGATCTCGTAGTTGCGCTGCGACGGCTCCGGCAGCTGGTCCGACGATGGCAGCACCACTGCGTCCGGGTATTCCTTGCGCATCCGATGCACCTCGGGCAGACCGGATTCCAGGATCGAGAAGATGTGTTCCGGGCCGGCAAGGAAGTCGTCGATCGCCTTGTTCTGGATGGCGACAGTCGAATACTCAAGGCAGGAGAGGTGTTTGAGCGTTGCCTTCAAGTGGCTGCGGACCAGACCCTTGACGTCGCCGTCCCAGTGTATGGCCGCCACCACCAACCGGTTGCGCAGGTGGAAGTAGGCCTGCCAGTCGATGGCGTCGTCCTTGTCGCTCCAGGCCATGTGCCAGATCGCCGCGCCGGGCAGCGTCGCGGTCGGGTAGCCGTGTTCGGCGGCGCGCAGGCCGTAGTCGGCGTCGTCCCATTTGATGAACAGCGGCAACGGCTGGCCCAGTTCTTCGGCGACCTGACGCGGGATCATGCACGTCCACCAACCGTTGTAGTCGACGTCGATCCGCCGGTGCAGCAGTTGGCTGCGCGGGTTGTTGTCGCTCAACGGGAACTCGGCGAAGTCGTGGTCGTACTCGGTGTAGGGAGCCGCGGTCCACATGAAGTTCGCGCGGTCGACCATCTCGCCCATGATGTGCAGGTGCGAGGGCTCCTGCAGGTTGAGCATCTGGCCGCCCACCAGCATCGGTGACTTGGCGAAGCGGTGCATCGCCAAGATGCGCAGGATGGTGTCCGACTGCAGCTCGATGTCGTCGTCCATGAACAGGATCTGTTGGCAGTCGGTGTTTTTCAGCGCCTCGTACATCACCCTGCTGTATCCGCCGGAGCCGCCGAGGTTGGGCTGGTCGTGGATGGCGAGCCGATCACCCAGCGGCGCTGCCACAGCGGCGAAGTCGGGGTGATCGCGCACTTTCGACGTGCCTTGATCGGGCACGATCACGGCGCCGATCACCTTGTCCACCAACGGGTCTGCGGTGAGTTCGCGCAGAGCGTTGACGCAGTCGTTCGGCCGGTTGAAGGTCGGGATGCCGATCGCGACGTTCGCGACGCCCGGGGCGGGCTGGTCGGAGTACCAGCCGGCGCTGTGCAGTGTCACGTCAGAGTCGGTGGTGATGTCAAACCAGATCCACCCGCCGTCCTCGAAAGGCTGCAGGCTGACCTGGAATTCCAGGATCGCGGGGTCGCTGCCCGTCGAGGCGAAGTTCAAGCCCTCCACGAAGATCCGGGCGCCGGTGGCCTTGGTGCGGTAGACGTCGACGCGGCCCTTACCGGTGAGCTCGATGCGCAGCACCACCGACGTGCACGTCGTCCACCGCCGCCAGTAGCTGGCCGGGAACGCGTTGAAGTAAGTCGCGAAGGACACCTCGGATTCGGAGGGAATCTGTAGTGAGGTGCGGTTGCTGGCGTGGGCGCGACGGGAATTCGTCTTCGACTCTTCCAGGTAGAGCTTGCGGACATCGAGCGGCTCGCCCGGGCGCGGCAAGATGACGCGCGCCAGTAAGCTCACCGCCTTACTGGACTGCTGGGTCGCAGCGTCGGCTGCGTCGTCGACCGTGGTCTTACTCATCCCCGGGTACTTCCTCCGCTGGTTTCGTCCAATCCAGTGCCGTCACGTAGGTGCGGCGCAAGGACGTTGTCGTACATGTTCAGTGCGCTGGCAATGGCCATGTGCATGTCGAGATACTGATAGGTGCCCAGGCGCCCGCCGAAAAGCACCTTCGCCGAGGCGGTTTCGTTCGCGGCCCGAGCCCGATAGGCGGTCAGCACCGCGCGGTCGGCTTCGGTGTTGATCGGGTAGTACGGCTCGTCGTCGTGCTCGGCGAAGCGGGAGTACTCCCGCATGATCACCGTCTTGTCGGCCGGATAATCGCGCTCCGGGTGGAAATGCCGGAACTCGTGGATCCGGGTGTAGGGCACGTCCGCGTCGTTGTAGTTCATCACCGGAGTGCCTTGAAAATCCCCGCAGTCGCCCAATACTTCCATCTCAAAATCCAGTGTGCGCCACCCTAAATGGCCTTCCGCGTAGTCGAAGTAGCGGTCCAGCGGGCCGGTATAGACAACCGGGGCCGACGGCGAGTCCCGGCGCAGCTCGTCGCGGACGTCGAACCAGTCGGTGTCGAGCCGGACCTCGATGCGCTCGTCGTCGGCCATCTTCTGCAACCAGGCCGTGTAACCGTCGACCGGCAGACCCTCGTAGGTGTCGTTGAAGTAGCGATTGTCGAAGGTATAGCGCACCGGCAGCCGGGCGATGTTGGCCGCCGGCAACTCCTTGGGATCGGTCTGCCACTGCTTGGCGGTGTAGTGCTTCACGAACGCCTCGTACAGCGGCCGGCCGATCAGCGAGATCGCCTTCTCTTCGAGGTTCTGCGCATCCTCGGTGTTGATCTCGGTGGCCTGCTCGGCGATCAGCGCCCGGGCTTCGTCGGGGGTGAAGTACCGACCGAAGAACTGGGACACCAGTCCCAGCCCCATCGGGAACTGATAGGCCTGGCCGTCGTGCATGGCGAAGACGCGGTGCTGATAGCCAGTGAACTCGGTGAACTGCCGCACGTAGTCCCACACCCGCTTGTTGGAGGTGTGGAAAAGGTGGGCGCCGTACTTGTGCACCTCGATGCCGGTCTGCGGCTCGGCCTCGGAGTACGCGTTCCCACCGATGTGCGGGCGCCGGTCGACGACGAGCACCCGCTTGCCGAGCTGAGTAGCCACGCGCTCGGCAATCGTCAGACCGAAAAAGCCGGAGCCGACGACATAGAGGTCAAAGCGACCGGACGGAGAAGTCATCGGTTGCCTAGGGTATCGGACTGCGAGACCGCCGCCCGTTCGGCGCGGGGGTCTTGGCGCGACAACATTGCCTGCAAGCCCATATACCGGCGTGGCGGGTAACGATTGAGCGATTTTTGGTGACGAAAGTCGCGATTGGTTCACGATTAGGTCTCGCCACTCCAGTAACAACATTCACGTAAGTAACATCGGCCAGGTGTCCGAATAAGCACTAGTCGGGCACCGTGCACGCTCCCGGCGCGCACGAACGACCGCAGTCCAGATTGAGGAGACTTCCGTGCCGAACCGACGTCGACGCAGGCTCTCGACAGCCACGAGCGCGTTCGCCGCTCTGGCGGTCGCGAGTCCTTTTGCTTACATCGCTGTTTGCGACTTGACCGCCAAGCCCGCACCCCAGCACCACGAGTTCGTCCGGGCCGCGTCCATGACCGACCTGCCCGGTGAACTGATGGGAGCTTTGACGCAGGGGCTGTCCCAGTTCGGCGTCAGCCTTCCGCCGATTCCGAGCCTGACCGGCGCGACCAGCCCCGACAGCACGGGTCTGCCCGGCCTGGGCGGTTACCTCGCCGGCCTGACCTCGCCCGGCCTGGCCTCCCCGGGTCTGACCTCACCGGGCCTGACCTCTCCGGGTCTGACCTCTCCGGGCTTGACGTCGCCTGGTCTGACCACCCCCGGTCTCACCCCTGGCGCCACGCCGGGCCTGGCACACTCCGGGCCTGACGCCGGGCTTGGCGGCGACTACTCCGGGGCTGAGCACGCCCGGCCTGGCCAGCCCGGGGCTCACACCGGGGCTGAGCACCCCGGGAGCCTTCGACCCGACAACCGGCGCCGGCGGCCTGTCCAGCCCGAGCGAACTTCCGATCAGCGACCCGGTCGGACTGGATCCCTCCAGCGGCACCTACCCGATCCTGGGCGATCCGTCGCTCGGCGCGGCGCCGGCACCGAGCGGCGGGCTGGTCAGCGACGTGATGAGCGCGGCCAACCAGTTGGGCGCCGGTCAGGCCATCGACCTGCTCAAGGGCATGATCCTGCCGGGTCTCACCCAAGCGGCGCATGGTGCGGCCGCTCCGATTCCCCCGCCACCGGCGCCGATTCCCTGATCGGACGCTCGGCCTCGGATTTCCTCCGAAACGGCACCGCAGAAGTGGAACCCCGGTCTGACCGGGGCCACCCAAACTCTGCGGTGCCGTGCCGTGCGTGAATCACTTTGTTCACTTAAGTAGCGTGTCGAATCATTTGCAACACTAGACACATACGTAACATCGGTTCGTGCCGTCCCGCCGTCCCGCGCCGACGATGTTGTTCACCGCGATCGCGGCGACCGTCGTCATCCTGCCGTGGGCGGTCGGCTCGCCCGCCGGGCATCGTGAGCATTCGCCCAGCCCCGGCGACACCCACCTCGCGCAGCAGCCGCTGATCGGTCTCGGCGGCGGTGTCACCGTCCGCGAAATCAGCCAAGCCACACCCTTTTCCATGGTCGCGCTCACCGGCGGCGACCTGACCGGCACCTCCGCGCGGATCCGCGCCCGGCACGCCGACGGCTCGTGGGGCCAGTGGTACGAGACCGAGACGCTGACGGGCCACGGCGCGACGACGGGGCCGCGCGGCACCGACCCCGTCTTCGTCGGCAAGACCACCACTGTCCAGATCTCGATCAGCCGCCCGCCGGCGCACCCCGCACGTCGGCGCCGAAGACCAGGCCGGCAGCCGACCTGGGTTACATCCCGGCCACCGCGGAACAGCCGCTGGCGCAGAACATCTCGGCCATTCTCATTTCTCCGCCGCAGGCACCGGCCGACACCCAGTGGAACCCGCCGACCGCCGCCATCGGCGCCGGACAGGCGCCCAACATCATCGCTCGCGCGCAATGGGGCGCCGACGAAGCGGTGCATTGCGGTAACCGGCCGTTCGACCAGCCCATCCGCGCCGCGGTGGTCCACCACACCGCCGAGAGCAACGACTACCAGCCACAGGATTCCGTGGCGATCATGCGGTCGATTTACGCGTATCACACCCAGATCCTGGGCTGGTGCGACATCGCCTACAACGCAGTCGTCGACAAGTACGGCCAGGTGTTCGAGGGCCGGGCCGGCGCGCTGCTCGGTCCGGTGCAAGGCGACCACACCGGCGGCTTCAACAGCGACAGCTGGGGCGTGGCGATGATCGGCAATTTCGACGACATCGCGCCGACGCCGATCCAGCTGCATACGCTCGGCAGGCTGATCGGCTGGCGGCTCGGGCTGGACAGCATCAACCCGAGGGGCACCGTCGCGCTGCCGTCGGCCGGCGGGGAGAACACCAACTTCCCGTTCAACGCCGTCGCGACGCTGCCGACCATCTTTGCCCACCGCGATGTCGGCGCCACCGACTGCCCCGGCAACGTCGCGTACGGACTCCTCGACGAGATCCGGGAAACCGCGGCGCATTTCAGCGGCCCACCCCGGCCGGAGGACCTGATTCTGGCATTGCAGGGCGGCGCCATCTATGACCGCTGGCAGACCATCGGCGGCCTCAGCAGCGTCCTGGGCGCGCCCACCTCACCCGAAGCGACCGGTGACGGGGCCTCGCGCTACGCGAACTTCGAGAAGGGCGCGATGTACTGGTCTCCGGAAACCGGTCCGCAAACGGTAACCGGAGCCATCTACGACGCGTGGGCCTCGCTCGGCTACGAGCATGGGGCGCTGGGCCTGCCGACCAGCTCGGAATTCCAAGAGCCGCAATGGGTCAAGCAGAACTTCCAGCACGGCACGCTGAACTTCGACCGGCTCAGCGGACGCGTCAGCCGGGTGATCGACGGCGTCGTCGAGGAACTGCCGCCGCCGTCCGCGAGCGGACCGCCGGTTCAACTCGAGCGGTTCTCCCCGGTGGCCCCGGCCGCCTGAAGATCCGTCAGAACCAGCGTTCGAGCACCCGCGCCACGCCGTCGTCGGTGTTGGGCGTGGTGACCTCGTCGGCGGCGGCGAGCGCATCGGGGTGGGCGTTACCCATCGCCACGCCGAGGCCGGCTCGCAGCAACATCGGTACGTCGTTGGGCATGTCGCCGAACGCGACCCATTCGGCCTCGGAATGCCCAGTGGCCCAGCGATTTCGGCGATGCCGGCGGCCTTGTTGACACCCACCGGCACGATCTCGATCAGCCCGTTGTTGGTCGAGTAGGTGATGTCCCCCTCGAGGCCGACGTGCTTGACCAGTTCGGCGGCCATCATGTCGGCGCTGCGCGCGCCGGCCTTGCGGACCAAGAGCTTGATCGGCGGGCGCACTGAGCAAGTCGTCGATGGGAGACCTCGGTGTTGTCGGGGTTGAGCCATGCGTGCTCGTAGCCCGGTGAGCTGACGAATTGGGGTGTCGCGCTGTCATGCGCGCTGGCCCCGACTCGCTCGACGGCCAGGCCGGCGCCGGGGATGACGCGGGTCGCGATCTCGGCGAGCTCGCACAACGCATCCACGGACAGTGTCTTGGCGGACAGCACCCGGTCGGTCTCCGGGTCGTAGATCACACCGCCGTTGGCGCACACCGCTATCGGCGAAAACCCGAGCCCATCGACCACCGGCGGAATCCAGCGCGGCGGGCGGCCGGTGGCGAGCACGAACAACACACCGGCATCGATAACCGCCCGCACGGCGTCACGGGTGCGCGGAGTGACCTTTTCGTCTTCGTCGAGCAGAGTGCCGTCGACGTCGCTGGCGATCAGCGCGGGCGGAGTCACAGCGACAGTCTGCCTTCGCGGCCGACGATCAATGCGTTCCGCTTTGGTTCTGCCCTGGGCGCGTCACGCCGTCGGTGCCGCACTTCTGCACGCGCTGTTGCAGTTCGTGCAATCGGATCTTCTGCGAATCGTCGCGCGTCGGCGCAGTGCCACCGAGCCGGCGCGGTACCCAGTACTCGCCTTCAGGATGCGGATACTCCTCTTGCACCTGATACAGCAACTCGTTCATCGCCCGGCGCAGGGTGACGTTGAGCTCTTCGGGAGTCCCGTGCGGGGCCAACGGGCGGCCGGCGGCGACGGTGATCGGAACCCTGTTGCGGAACAACTTCTTTTCGTGGTCTTTGGGCCAGATCCGGTGCGCGCCCCAGACGATCACCGGGACGATCGGCACCTGCGCCTGCACAGCCATCCTGGCCGCACCGGTCTTGAACTCCCGCAACTCGTAGCTGCGGCTGATGGTGGCCTCGGGGTGCATCCCGATCAGTTCACCCTCGCGCAACCGCTGCACCGCGGTGTCGAAGGCGTCGTGCCCGTCGCGGCGGTCCACCGGGATCAGCCGGGCGTGCTTGATGACGAAATTGACCGCCTTCACGTCGGCCATCTCGGCCTTGATCATGAAGTACATCCGGCGGCCGCGTTCGCGGGCGGCGAACAGCGGCGGGAGCCAGTCCAGGTAGCTGGTGTGGTTTTGGGCGAGCAATGCGCCGCCGCGCTCGGGGATGTTCTCCAGCCCGCGGAAGGTGAACTTCGTCCCGTTCATCGCGACAACCGGCGGTACGACCCATTCTCCGAACCGGTAAAAAGGCTCTGGCATGGCCGTCACTCCTTCCGTCCATGTGCTGCCAGCCGCGTCACGGGCTGTGCTCTGCTCGCTTGCGTGCGCGCTCGGCCTTTTCAGTGTCCTCAATAATTTTTGCCTCCGCTACCGTAGGTGCGCTGCCGCCCAGCCGGCTCGGCACCCAGAAAACACCTTTGGGGTGCGGATACTCCTCTTGAACACGATGTAGCAGCGAGGTCATTCCCTCGCGAAGTGCAGCGTCGAAACGCTCGACGTCGTCCGACGGCGGCAGCGGCGTCCCCGCCGCGACGATCACCGAGATCTTACGACGGCCGACATTGCGCGGGTGATCCTTGGTCCAGATCCGCTGGGCGCCCCACACGATCAGCGGCACCGTCGGGACGCCAGCTTCCGACGCCATCCGGACTGCGCCGGTCTTGAACTCCTTGAGCTCGAAACTGCGACTGATGGTGGCCTCCGGCATCAGGCCGACCACCTCGCCGGCCCGCAGCAGCCGGACGGCATCGGCGTAGGCGCGCGACCCCGGATCCGCGATCGACTGGGATGGTCTTGGTGTGCTTGATCAGGTAACTGACCACCTTTACCTGCTGCATCTCCGCCTTGATCATGTAGCGGATGCGCCGCCCGCGGGCGTGGGCGGCGAGGGCGGCAGGTAGCCAGTCCACGTAGCTGGTGTGGTTGATCGCGATCACCGCGCCGCCGGAGCGCGGGATGTTTTCGAGACCCTCAAAGGTGATGGTGGTGCCGGTCGCCTTGACCAGGGCCTTGGCCGTGATCTCGAGCGCGCGAAAAACCGGCTCCATATCGTTTCTCCCAGATTTACTCCGAGGCGCCCGCCGGATTCGCGCGGTCGCGGGCCGCCCTGGCGGCTGCACGCTGGTTGGCTTCTTCGGCATCCAGTTGGGCGGCCTCCGCGAGTGTGGGAGCACCGCCACCCAACCGGTGGGGTACCCAGAACTCGCCGGCCGGATGCGGTCCGTACGCGTCCTGCGCCCGCTCCAGCAGGTGCTCCATCCGGGAGTGCAGCAACGCGGTCAGCTCAGGCGCGGGCAGCGTCGGCTGAATCGGCTCGCCGACCAGCACCACGATCGGCACCTTGGGGCGGAACATCTTCTTGGGATGGCCTTTGGTCCAGATCCGCTGGGCGCCCCAGACGATGTGCGGAATGATCGGCACATCGGCCTCGATCGCCATCCGGGCAGCGCCGGATTTGAATTCCTTGATCTCGAAGCTGCGGCTGATGGTCGCTTCGGGATAGACACCGACGAGTTCGCCGGCCCTGAGCCGCTCGACGGCGGCCTCATACGACGCGGCGCCGCTGGATCGGTCGACCGCGATGTGCCGGCAGCCTCGCATGATCGGCCCGGTGAGCTTGCTGTCGAAGACTTCCTGCTTGGCCATGAACCGGATCTTGCGAGCGCGGTGCTCCCGGAAGGCCGGTAGTCCGGCCAGGGTGAAGTCCATGTAGCCGGTGTGGTTGATGGCGATGACGGCGCCGCCAGTCGCAGGGATGTTCTCCTGCCCGATGATCGTGAACCGCAGAGCCCTGCACCCGCCACACAGCCCGCACGAGCGAGATGACCGTTCCGTATACCGGTTCCACGGTGATCAAGCCTAGTGTTCGCGGCTGAGCGACTCTAGCGGGTCGGGCATTGCCGGCTCTCCCGCTAAGCTCGGAGCGGCAGACGAGCGTCGCGAAACCAGTCCTCGAAGGGTGTCAGTGCAGGTCACAAGCATCGGCCACGCCGGCTTTCGGATCGATACTCCGGCCGGCAGCATTCTGTGCGACCCGTGGGTCAACCCTGCCTACTTCGCATCGTGGTTTCCCTTCCCGGACAACAGCGGCCTGGACTGGGGCGCGCTGGGCGACTGCGACTACCTGTACGTCTCGCACCTGCACAAGGACCACTTCGACGCCAAGCTGCTGACCGAGCACGTCAACAAGGACGCAGTGGTGCTGCTGCCGGACTATCCGGTGCCGGATCTGAAAAATGCCCTGCAGATGCTGGGGTTCCACCGGTTCTTCGAGACCACCGACTCGGTGAAGCACCGGCTCAGCGGCCCGAAGGGCGAACTGGACATCATGATCATCGCGCTGCGCGCGCCCGCCGACGGTCCGATCGGCGATTCGGGGCTGGTGGTCAGTGACGGCGTCACGACGGCGTTCAACATGAACGACGCGCGACCGGTCGATCTCGATGTGCTGACGGACGCGTTCGGTCACATCGACGTGCACATGCTGCAGTACTCCGGCGCAATCTGGTACCCGATGGTCTACGACATGCCGGAGCGCGCCAAGGAGACGTTCGGGATCCAGAAGCGTCAGCGCCAGATGGACCGATCCCGTCAGTACATCGCTCAGGTCGGGGCGACCTGGGTGATCCCGTCCGCCGGCCCGCCGTGTTTTCTGGATCCTGAGCTGCGTGACCTCAACGACGACCACGGCGATCCGGCCAACATCTTCCCCGACCAGATGGTGTTCCTCGACCAGCTGCGCAACAACGGCCACGATCACGGCCTGCTGATGATGCCCGGTTCGACGGCCGAATTCATTGGCAACCAACTGAACTCGCATCAACACCCGCTGCCCACCGAGCAGGCCGAAGCCATCTTTACCAGCGGCAAGGCGGACTATATCGCCGACTACGCCGCCCGGATGGAACCGGTGCTGGCCGCGGAGAAAGCCCGCTGGGCACCAGCCGCCGGCGACTCGCTGCTCGAACCGCTGCGCGCGGTGTTCGAGCCGATCATGCTGGCCGGCAACGAGATCTGCGACGGCATCGGCTATCCCGTCGAGCTCGTCATTGGGGGCGCAGCCTTTCAAGAGAGGATAGTGCTCGACTTTCCGAAACGCACAGTGCGAGAGGCGATTCCCGACGAGAAATTCCGGTACGGTTTCGCCATTCCGGCCGAGCTGGTGCGGACCGTGCTGCGCGACAACGAGCCGGACTGGGTCAACACCATTTTCTTGTCCACCCGGTTCCGGGCCTGGCGAGTCGGCGGCTACAACGAATACCTCTACACGTTCTTCAAATGTCTCACTGGTGAGCGGATCGCCTATGCCGACGGCTGGTTCGCCGAAACCCATGATGACTCCGCGTCGATCACCATGGACGGCTGGGAGTTTCAGCGGCGCTGCCCACACCTGAAAGCCGACCTGTCTAAGTTCGGCATCATCGAGGGCAACACGTTGACCTGCAACCTGCACGGCTGGCAGTGGAACCTGGAAAACGGTCGCTGCCTGACCGCGCGCGGTCACCAACTGAGGAGCTCACGGCAATGAGCGCAGACTCCTACGATGACGGCCTGGTCCAGTTGGATCGAGAGGCGATCACGTTGCGCCGCTACCATTTTCCGTCGGGTACCTCGAAGATCATCGCGCTGCAGCACGTCCGCGGCTACCGGGCTGAGTCGCTGGGATGGCTGCTGCACCGGTTCCGCATCTGGGGCAGTTCCGACCTGCGTCGCTGGCTGCCGCTGGATGTCGGACGGCCGTTCCGGTCAACCTTGATCACGCTGGACGTGCCGGGCACCCGGCCCAGCCCTGCGTTCACTCCGGCCAGCGCGGAGGAGTTCACCGCGCTGCTGGACCGGTTACTCGACGAGCGGCATTAACGCCCGGCGTCGGCCAGTGCCTGATGGGCCGCGTTGTAGCCCGGAATGAACGTGATACCCGGTCCGCCATGGCAGCCCGTGCTGGCCAGGTACAGCCCGTCCACTGGAATCGGCTGTCCGAGAAAGCCTCTCGGGCCAGGCCGATTGGGTCCGACCTGGTTCGCGTGGAACAGGCCGTGGCAGTAGTCGCCGCCCGGGGCGCCGAACATCACGCCCATGTGCTTGGGCGTGAAGGTGGTGTGCCGGCTGATGCTGCGTTCGAAGTTGGGTGCCAACCGGGTGATCTTGTCGATCACCCGCTGGCCCATCTCGAGTTTCGCCGCGCCGTAGTCGACGTCACCTTCGATCGGGAACCACAGGGCGAAAGCCGACGCGGCGTGCTTGCCGGCGGGCGCGAGGTCGGGATCGTTCTGCGAGGGAACCTGGAAGACGACGGTCGGGTCGGCGGGCACGATTCCGCGACGGCAATCCTCCCACTGCTGCTGCACTTCTTCGGGGGTGCTGAAGATGCCGATCGATGCCTGCATGCTCGGTTCGTTCAGCGCGGTGTACGGGTCGACGAACTCGGGCGCCTCATCCAGCGCGAAGTGCATCTGAATGTAGCTGCCGCGGTGGTCGATTCGCGCGTAGCGTTCGCGGATGTCGGCGGGCAGCGCCGCGGGGTCGATCAGGTCGTTGACGGTCAGGTCGGGTGCGACCGCGGAGATCACGATCGGCGCGGTGACGGTCTCGCCCCCCTCGGTGCGCACCCCGCCCACCTGGCCATCGCTGACCAGGATCTCGGTTACCTTGGTGCGCAGCCTGACCTCGCCGCCGCCGCGCTCGAACACGTCGACCAGATGCGCAGGTGAGCGCACCGATTCCGCCGCGTAGCTTCTTCATCTGCATGGTGGCGCCGTCGGGTATGCCCAGCCCGAACGCCAGCGCCGCCGCGCTACCCGGAGTGGCCGGCCCGCGGTAGAGCGTGTTGACCGCCAACACGGTCATCGAGCCACGCAGCGCGCCGTGCTTCTCGCGGTCGGGCAGGTAGCGGTCCAGCACGTCGGTGACCGAGCCGAACAGCATTTCGTCGATCGCTGATCGCTCGAATTCGTTTGTGGCACAGGCATACATCTCATCGAGGGTTTTGGGTGGCGCGCCGGCCTCGAACCTGCCGAGCGCGCGCGTCGGCGCCTGTGCCCAGGCCATCAGGCCGGCCATGCCGTTGACGGCATCGGCCCCATGGACTTCGTTGAGGTGGGTGAACAGCTTGATCGGATCGCTGTACTGGATCATCGGGTCGTCGCCGACACCGCGCAGCGCCACCGACATCACGTCCAGGTCGATGGTCGGAATCGTGTCCAGGCCGAGTTGCTCGCGGACCACCGGCGCGGTGGGGAACTGCACCGAACCGGCGATCTCGAAGTGGTAGCCGTCGAAAAGCTCGACGGTGGAGGCCATTCCGCCCGCATACAGCTTGGATTCCAGGCACAGCGTGCGCAGTCCAGCCTTCTGCAGCAGCACCGCGGCGGCCAGCCCGTTGTGTCCGGCACCAATCACTATCGCGTCGTAATCAGTCATGTCCTGCCCTCCACCAATGGAGGCTGGCACGCAGCCAAAGTTTTGTCAATTATGACGAAACTGGTCCGCCCACGTCTCGGTGATGCCGGCCCGCAGCGACTCCAACGCCACATGGCAGACCCGCGCCAGCTCGCCGAGCGATCGGTCCTGCGCCGAGCATCCAGACCTCCATCGCGCCGAATACCGCGGCCGCGATACAGCGCGCGGTGACCGCGAAGCGCACCCGGTCATCCGGTGTCGGATCGGCCCGCAGCTACGGCGTTGCAGCAGGGCCTGAATGGCGTCGGCGAAATCGGCCTGCACGTCTCGGATGTGCCGGACGATGCGGCCCGGGTCGATCTCGTCGTCGCGCAGCGCGGCGATCTTCGCAACGGCGTCAACGTCATACGGGAAAGCGAAGATCGCGGCCTGCACCGAGTCGATGATCGGTTCGGTGACCGGCCGGTCGTTCAGCGCCGTGCGGAACCAGTGCAGTCCGGTGTAGTCGGCGAACAACAAATCGTGCTTGGAGGAGAAGTGCCGATAGAACGTCCTCAGCGAGACCCCGGCGTCCGCCGCGATCTGTTCGGCCGAGGTGTCCTCGACGCCCTGGGCCAGGAACCGCACCAACGCCGCCTGACGCAGTGCCTCCCGCGTGCGCTCGCTGCGCACGGTCTGAGCCGGCCGGACCATGGATGTAAATTACCCCAGATCCATGTTTCGTCAATATTGACAAAACTTTGGCGCGCGGGTGAGACTGCGGCGATGGTCTCCATCGTCATCCACTTTCTCCTGGGGCTCGGCTGCATCGGCTGGATCGTCGCGTCGAACCCGAAGATCTATGCCAAACCGGCGGGCGGGGCGTGGCTCTCCCCACTGGAATGCGTCTACTACATCGCCGGCATAGCGTCGATCGCGCTTGGTTATTGGTTCAACGTCCACTTCGTACTGGACGCGCACGGGCAGGGAAACCTGCATTTCCGGGGCCCGCCAGCTATCCGGAATTCATCAAGGGACAGTTCGCCACCCCGGCATGCGGATCGGGCAACCAGGACTACATGATCGCGAACGTCATCCTGATGCCGGTGTTCACCATCATTGATGGTTACCGGCGGGGAATACGGCGCCCGTGGCTGTTCTTCCTCTCCAGCTTCTTCACCAGCTTTGCCTTCCCGTTCGCGTTCTACTTCGCCACTATCGAACGGCAGCGGCGGCACGCGCACGCCGCCGGCACGCAGGCGACCGTAAACGCTTAGCTAGGCGCTGATTCCGTCGCTCGGTAGTCGGTTTCTTCGTCGGCGAAGCCGGCCAGCGGCGGCGGCAGCGGCCACTCGTGGTGGCCGGCCTGGTTGCCACCGCGCCGTTTGGCGGCGTACATCGCGGCGTCGGCGGCCGCGATCAGTTCGATGAGCAGGTCGCCGCGGTTACCGGTCCGGTAAGCGGGGTGGATGCCGGCCGTGCCGATGCTGGCGGTGATGCCGAACGGCAATGCGGCGATCTCATCGCAGAGTTGCTGCGCTCGGCGGTTGACGTCTTCCGGGTGCCAGATGTCGGCGATGACGAATTCTTCGCCGCCCGAACGGCCGATGACCGCGCTGTCGTCGGTGGTGTCGCGCAGCGCACGGGCCACCGAGACCAATGCGTCGTCGCCGGTGCTGTGCCCGTAGCTGTCGTTGAGCTGTTTGAAGCGGTCCAGGTCGATCACGGAAACGACGACATAGGCCTGCTGCTGGCTGCCCTGTTCCAGGCGGGCCTTGGCCCGCCGGTGGAAGGCCCGCCGGGTGAACAGTCCAGTCAGCTGGTCGCGCTCCGCCCGCACGGCGTCGGCGCCGAGGACGTGCACCACCACCTGGATGCCGAAAGGGACCGCCAGATTGAGCAGCAGCAGCAGCGCGCTAGCAACAGAGCGCGGTCAAGCTGTTGAATTGCTCGGCTACCCGTAAGCCTTCGAAGCCGCCGACCACGCTGGCGATGGTGAAGTTGTAGGCCATCAGCCAGCGCGCGGTGGAACAACGCGATGTAGCTGGCCATGGTCGCGAAGGTGGTACAGGTGAGCATGGCGATCATCGGGTCACTTTGCGCCACAGCGACCAGCGCGATGCACGCGGTGGACACCAGCGCGTAACGGATTGCCGTGATTCGGGTCGGCCAGCGCAGCGCCCACAGCATGGAGCCGGCCAACGCGCCGGCGGCCGCAGCCACCGCGCAGGTCACGGCTAGCGGGCCTTTCGGTCCGGTAGGGGTCCAGATCGTCCCGAGCGCGACCAGCGCCAGACCGCCCGCATGACCGAGACGGTGATCCGGGTCAGAGTGTCCATGCCGCGGGCAGCCAGGTGTGCGCTCAGCCGGTCGTAGTGATCGGACTGGCGCCACCACTGCGCAAGCCAACCCATCGCGTATTCACACCCCTCCGACGCGGCTTGCCCATCCCCTCATGCAGGCCGTTAGTCAGCAAATGATAGTGCAGCGAAGGAAGCGCCAGCTGTACTTTGCCAGCCGTTACGACGGTCGACGTACTACTTCGGCTCCAGCACCCCGGCGCCGACGAGGGGTACCCGCGCCCGCGTTCGCGGCGGCGCTCAGATTCCGCGCGGCCTGACCCGCCTCGCCGCCTCGACCGCGTTCCGCCGCGCGGTGTCCAGGTTTTCGTCGTAGGCCAGTGCGACACCCATGCGCCGTTTGACGAAGCTTTCCGGCTTTCCGAACAGGCGCAGGTCGGTGCGCGGCACCCGCAGTGCTTCATCCACACCGTCGAAGACCACGCCCTCGGCGTCCACGCCACCGTAGATCACCGCGCTTGCGCCTGGGGTCTTAGACGTGGTGTCAACCGGAAGCCCGAGAATGGCCCGGGCATGCAGCTCGAATTCGTTCTGCCACTGGGTGATCATCGTGACCATACCGGTGTCGTGCGGCCGCGGGCTGACCTCGCTGAACCACACCTGATCACCCTTGACGAAGAGCTCGACCCCGAAAATTCCCTGTCCACCAAGCTTTTCGGTGACGGTGCGGGCGATTCGCTGCGCGTTGTCGAGCGCGGTGGCCGACATCGGGTGTGGTTGCCAGCTCTCGACGTAGTCGCCGCTGACCTGCTTGTGGCCGATCGGTGCACAGAACTGAGTGGCGACCTCACCGTCCTCGCCGCGCGCCCGGACGGTCAATAGCGTTATCTCGTAATCGAAGTCGATAAAACCTTCGACGATGACGCGACCGTGGCTGACCCGGCCACCGGCCATCGCCTAGGCCCAGGCCGCCTCGACATCGTCGGGTCCGTCGAGCTTGCTCTGACCCTTGCCAGAGCTGCTCATCACCGGTTTGACGACGCACGGGTAGCCGATGGCTTCGGCGGCCGCCTGCACTTCGGCCTGCGAGTCGCAGAATCGGTACGGGCTGGTGGGCAGGCCGAGCGTTTCGGCGGCCAGCCGCCGAATACCCTCGCGGTCCATGGTCAGCCGGGCCGCCAGTGCGGTGGGAATCACCCGTACGACGCCGGCCGCTTCCAACTCCTGCAGCGCCTCGGTGGCGATGGCCTCGATCTCGGGAATGACGATGTCCGGTCGTTCGGCCTCAATCAGCGCCTTGAGCTGGTCTGGATCCGACATCGTGATGGTCCGCGCGTGGTGGGCGACCTGCTGACCCGGCGCGTTGTCGTAGCGATCGACCGCGATGGTCTCCACGCCCAGGCGCTGCAGTGCGATCACCACCTCGCGGCCGAGTTCGCCGGAACCGAGCAGCATGACCTTGGTCGCGGTTGGCGACAGAGGGGTTCCGATCGTGGTCATCGGTTACGGGGCTCGAGCACCTCGGCGCCGACGAAAGGGACCAGCGCGGCGGGTACCCGCACGCTGCCGTCGGGCTGCTGGTGGTTCTCCAGAATGGCGACCAGCCAGCGGGTGGTGGCCAGCGTGCCGTTCAGCGTCGCCGCGGTCTGTGGCTTGCCGGCCGGATCGCGGTAGCGGGTGGCCAGCCGGCGGGCCTGGAAGGTGGTGCAGTTCGACGTCGAGGTGAGTTCCCGGTAGGCCTGCTGGGTGGGCACCCACGCCTCGCAGTCGAACTTGCGCGCCGCCGACGACCCGAGATCGCCTGCGGCCACGTCGATGACCCGATACGGCACCTCGATGCGGGCCAGCATCTCGCGCTGCCAGCCCAGCAGCCGCTGGTGCTCAGCCTCGGCGTCGGCGGGGTTGCAGTAGACGAACGCCTCGACCTTGTCGAACTGATGCACCCGGATGATGCCGCGGGTGTCTTTGCCGTAGCTGCCGGCCTCGCGGCGAAAGCACGACGACCAGCCGGCGTAGCGCAGCGGCCCGTCGGACAGATCGAGGATCTCGCCCGAGTGGTAGCCGGCCAGTGGAACCTCCGAGGTGCCGACCAGATAGAGGTCGTCGGCCTCCACCCGATAGATCTCGTCGGCGTGGGCGCCGAGGAACCCGGTCCCCGACATCACCTCCGGACGCACCAGCACCGGCGGGATGATCGGGACGAACCCGTTGTCGGCGGCCAACCGGATCGCCATGTTCAGCAGGCCCAGTTGCAGCAGCGCGCCCTGGCCGGTCAGGAAATAGAACCGCGAGCCGGACACCTTGGCGCCGCGTTCCATGTCGATCAGACCGAGCTTCTCGCCGATTTCGAGGTGATCCTTGGGGTCGGCGATCGCGGGCAGTTCGCCGACTCGCTCGAGTACGACGAAGTCGTCCTCACCCGCCGGCGGGCACGCCGTCGATGATCACGTTGGAGATCGCCATGTGCGCGGCGGTGAACGTCGCTTCGGCCTCGGCCTGCTGCGACCTCGGCAGCTTCGACCTGCTCGCCGGTATCGCGCGCCTGCTGCAACAGCTTCGGCCGCTCGTCCGGCGATGCTTTGCCGACCTCCTTGCTGATGATCTTCTGATCGGCGCGCAGCGAGTCGGCGCTCGCGATCGCGGACCGGCGCGCGATATCGGCCGCCAGCAGGGTGTCGACCAGCGTCGGGTCTTCGCCCCGCTTCCGCTGCGACTCGCGCACGGCGTCCGGATTCTCCCGGAGCAATTTCAGGTCGATCACGGGCTAAAACCCTACGCGGTGGGCATCCCTCGCCGGCAAACCATTTCACTTCTGTAACAGCCGTCACGTTCCGGAGTTCGCCTGTCAGAATGGGTGCAATGTGGCATCAATCCGAGCGCGACGAGCACGCCGCTTCTGAGGCGTCGGAGACGCACGCGCCGGGCCGTCGGCTGCCGCGAGTCGCGCGGATCGGCGCGCTGCAAGCCTCGGCGACCCGGCGGGCGCTGCTGCTGACCGCGCTGGGTGGCCTGCTGATCGCCGGGCTGGTCACCGCGCTGCCGATCGGCGGCGGCCCCGGCCGGCTGGCCGGATACATCGACCCGGTGCCCCCGACCGGCGCCAAGGGCAACGACGCGTTCAACCGTGCGGCCAGCGGCAACTGCCTGATGTGGCCGGACCGGATGCCCGAAGCCGCCAACATCGTCGACTGCAAAGACGAGCACCGCTTCGAAGTCTCCGAATCCATCGACATGCGCACCTTCCCCGGCTCGGAGTACGGCCCGTCGGCCCCGCCGCCGACGGCCACCCGCATCGAGCAGATCAGCCAGGAACAGTGCGAATCGGCGGTGCGCCGCTATCTCGGCGCCAAGTTCGACCCGAACAGCAAGTTCGTCATCAGCATGTTGTGGTCGGGCGACAAGGCGTGGCGGCAGTTCGGCGAGCGACGGATGCTGTGCGGGCTGCAGTTGCCGGGCGCAGGCAACCAGCAGGTCGCCTACAAGGGCAAGGTCGCCGACGTGGACCAGTCCAAGGTCTGGCCGGACGGCACCTGCCTGGGCATCGACCCGGCCACCAACCAGCCCACCGACATCCCGGTCGACTGCGTCGCGCCGCACGCGATGGAGGTCACCGGCACGGTCAACCTGCTCGCCCGTTTCCCCGAAGGTCTGCCACCGGAGCCCGAACAAGACGGCTTCATCAAGGACTCCTGCACCAAGCTGACCGACGCCTTCCTGGCTCCGGTGCAGTTGCGCAGCACCACGCTGACGCTGATCTACAGCACGCTGTCGTTGCCGAGCTGGTCGGCCGGCAGCCGTCAGGTGGCGTGCAGCATCGGCGCGACCCTGGGCAACGGCGGCTGGGCGACGTTGATCAACAGCGCCAAAGGGCCGTTGAAGATCAACGGTCAAGCTCCTGTCCCGCCGCCGGACATCCCGCAGGAGCGCCTCCACCTGCCGCCGATTCCGACCGGCCCGACCACCCCGGACACCGGCGGCGGTGCCTCGTCGACCGGATCGAACGGCTCGTCCGGCTCCAGCGGATCGTCGGGTTCGAGCGGTTCGTCGGGATCGGGATCCAGCAGCCAGCGGCAAGGCAACCAGCATCTGCCGGGCCAACCCGCTCCCGCCCCGCAGGCGCCCGCCCCGCGGCGCCCGCGCCCCAGGCTCCGGCTCCGGCTCCCGAGGCGCCGCCGAACCCGTTCGCGCCAGCGCCACCCGCCGCGGAACCCCCTCCGCCGCCGGGCCAATAGTCGGGTGGCCGTTCGGATGGATCCGCAACGGTTCGACGAACTGGTCTCCGACGCGCTCGATCTGATCCCGCCGAAGCTTGCGGCGGTGATGGACAACGTGGTGATGCTGGTCGCCGACCGTCACCCTGACGACGACGAGCTGCTCGGGTTGTACGAGGGTGTGGCGTTGACCGAACGCGACTCGCACTACGCCGGGTCGCTGCCGGACACCATCACGATCTACCGCGACGCGCTGCTGGAGATCTGCGAGGACGATGAGCAGGTTGTCGAGGAGGTCAAGATCACCGTGATGCACGAGATCGCCCACCATTTCGGCATCGACGACGAGCGGCTGCACGAACTGGGTTGGGCCTAGCCCGGCGACGATGCGGGTCGGAACGACCCGCTGAGGAACCGGGCAATCGGCACTAGCCCGGCGACGATGCGTCGCTCGGCGCGGCAGCACGGATCCGTGCGCCGTCGGTGCTATGACTGCCAGATGAACACGCGCTGCCGCGAATGCCAGGCAGGGTTGGAGCACTGTCATGGCGCGCTCATTCGCCATCGGCTGCATCGATCGGAGTGCACCGACGAGAGCTGCACCGGCCCGGAGCTGACACTTCACGCGTTTGTGCTGGACTGCGACGCGGTCGGGTGCGACTGCGCGAACACCGACGCGCCGGCGTCGATCGCGATCTAGCTCAGCCCATCGGGTCGGAGATCGATTCGGCCGCAACGTCGTCCGGCGCCAACTCGAACGGCGGCGTATGGGTGCCCCATTGCGCACAGCTCCAGCCCCCGTCGGCCACGGGCAACAGCACCACAGCCTCGGTGTTGGCCAGGTGGTGTTCGAGCGCGAAGCTGCTGTCGACGTCGCCCAGCAGGGCGCCGGTCAGCCGGATCGCGGCCCCGTGACTGACGACGACGATGTCGCTGGTCCAGTTCTCGTCGTCGAGGTAGCGGACCCGCAATTCGTCCAGCACCGGCAGGTAGCGCTCGAGCACATCGTTGGCGCTTTCCCCGCCGGGCATCGACACATCGCGCTCGCCGTGGAGCCAGCGCCGGTAAGTGGCGTCGAACTCGTCGACCGCCTCCTGGTCGTTGCGGTTCTCCAGGTCGCCGACCTGCACCTCGTGGATACCGGTCACTTCTCTGGCGGGCACGTCGAGTTCGGCGCTGATCTCCGCCGCGGTCTGCGCCGCGCGGGTGGCCACCGAATGCAGCAGCAGGCCCGGCACCGACGTGGCGGCGCGGGCGAAGGCGCGCGCCTGCTCGCGGCCCAACTCCGTCAGATCCGCGCCCGGCGGCCGGGTGTCGAGTCGTTTGTCGACGTTGGCAACCGACTGCCCGTGCCGCACCAACACCAGTCGACCGCTCATTGGGCGGACCCTCCGCGCAGGCCGGACAGCCAACGCGCCGCGTCGTCCGATTGCGGCGGCGGCGCACCGGCGATGTCTCCGGTCGGCCAGGAACCCAGATAACGCACATCGGTACAACGCCGGTGCAGCGCTTTGAGTGCCTCGGCGACCGCATCGTCGTCGATATGGCCGACGCAGTCCAGGAAGAACACGTAGGTGCCCAATTCGGTTCGGGTAGGCCGGGATTCGATGCGAGTGAGATCGATGCCGCGGATCCCGAACTCGGTGAGCGTCGAGACCAGCGCGCTCGGCGCGTTGACGATCCGCAACACCACCGACGTGCGGTCGGCACCGGTTCGGGCCGGCGGCGGGCCCGGCCGGCCGACCAGCACGAAGCGGGTGCGTGCATTGGCTTCGTCGACCACGCCGTCGGCCAGCGTCGACAGGCTCCGGTAGGCGACGGCCAGCGGGGAGCTGACCGCGGCGTCGACCAGTCCGTCGGCGACCTGTTGCGCCGCGTCGGCGTTGGAGATGGCCGGACGTAGCTCCGCGGCGGGCAGATTGGCGGCCAGCCACTGCCGCACCTGTGCGGCGGCCACCGGAAAGGCGGCCAGTGTGCGGATGTCGGCGGCCGTGCGACCGGGCTGGACGGCGATGCTGAAGGCCACGTCCAGCGTCAGCTCCGCGAAGATCTGTAGCGGCGTCCCGATCGCCAGGCTGTCCAGCGTCGGCATGATCGAACCGTCGATCGAGTTCTCGATCGGCACACAGGCGAATTCGGCTTTGCCGTCGCGCACCGCGTCGAGCGCGGCGATCGTGCTGTCGACCGGCAGCGGCTGCCAGGCACCCGCCGCAGCCTGCGGAACCAGGCCGGCTCCGGTCATCTGCAAGAGCGCCGCTTCGGTGAAGGTCCCCGCCGGACCGAGATACGCGATGCTGGCCACGAATAAAACCCTATCGGGTCGTAGGCCTTGCGCCGTTCGATCGTCTTTAGTTAAGTAAGGCTTACCTCACTTATTCCCCCAACCAGGATGGTCAACGATGACACTCGCTCACTGCCCGGCGCCGACGACGGCCGAACGGATCCGCAGCACCTGCGTCCGCGCCGGCGGTGCGCTGCTCGCAGTCGAAAGCGCCGAGCCGCTCACCACTCCGCTGCATCACCTGCTCGCCGACGGTTCCTTTGCCGTCGGCGTCCCAGCCGGCGGCGCCGTCGCCGAACAGCTGAGCGACTGCGGCGCCTCGGGCGCTCAGACCGTGCTGGAGCTGGCCGATTACGCGCCGTTGCCGCTGCGCGAACCGGTCCGCTCCCTGGTGTGGATCCGCGGCCGGCTGCATCGGGTGCCGCCGTCGGAAGTGCGCGAGATGCTCGACCTGATCGCCGCCGAGCACCCGCACCCCGCGCTGCTGCAGGTGCAGACTCCGGCATCTGCGCCGTTGGCCGAGGGAGACACCCAGTACCTGCTGGCCCGGTTGGAGATCGAATCGGTGGTGGTCACCGACGCCACCGGCGCCGAGGCCGTCGACTCGGCGGCGCTGCTGGCCGCCCGGCCGGATCCATTCTGCGCGTTCGAATCATGCTGGATCCGCCACCTCGACACCGCCCACCGCGACGTGGTCGCGCGGCTGGCCTCCCGGCTGCCGGCGCGGTTGCGACGCGGGGATGTTCGCCCGCTCGGCATCGACCGCTACGGCATGCGGTTGCGGGTGGAAAGCGCCGAAGGCGACAGCGACGTCCGGCTGCCGTTCCGTACGCCGGTCGACGACGTCATCGGGCTGGGCAAGGCCATCCGGATCCTGCTGGGCTGCCCATTCGTCAACGGTTTGCGCGCGCGGCAGGACTGAGGGCCGGCCGCTGCCGGTTACCGTGTCGGGGTGGTTGCGCCCCGCAGTGATTCCGACGATGGGACGACCGAACGCCGGCCGCTGCGCATCGAGCTGGTGATCGTGCTCAGCGTGACGTTCGGCCTCAGCGCCGTCACCGCGGCGCTGCAGCTCGCGGATTCGGTGCTGCGGGGCCTGAGCGCTCAACGGATCCCGCTCAACCCGAAGCGGTCCTACTTCGACGTGATCGACCTCGGGCTCAACGCGTCCGTCGTCGTGCAGCTGTTGGCCTGGGGCGCGCTTGGTTTATACCTGTTGTGGCGCACCGGGTTACCGCCCGCCGGTGTCGGGCTGGCCCGTTTCCGTTGGCGTCCCGACCTGCTCGGTGGCGTCGGGCTGGCCGCCCTGATCGGCCTGCCCGGGCTGGCGCTGTACCTCGCGGCACGGGCCCTGCACATCAACGCCTCGGTCATTCCGTCCGGCTTGGGCGACACCTGGTGGCGGGTTCCGATGCTGATCCTCACCGCCTTTGCCGACGGCTGGGCCGAAGAAGTCGATCGTGGTCGGCTATCTGCTCACCCGGTTGGGCCAGTTGGGGGTCGGTCCGCGCGCGGCGCTGGTGTGGTCGAGCCTGCTGCGCGGCGGGTATCACCTCTACCAGGGCTTCGGCGCCGGGCTGGGCAACCTGGTGATGGGGCTGGTGTTCGGCTACGCCTGGCAGCGCACCGGCCGGCTGTGGCCGTTGGTGATCGCACACGGGCTGATCGACACCGTGGCCTTCGTCGGCTACGCCCTACTGGCCGGCCATCTGCGGTGGCTGCACTGACATGGACGACATCCGCCGCCGCCGGCCGCCGCCGCCGGGCACACCCCCGCCGCGGCCGGTGGCACCGAACCGTCGCGGCGCCCGTCAGCTCAAGTCGCCGCGACGCAAAAGGGCTCGGCTGCAGATCATTTCGCTGAGCCTGGTGATCGCCGTGCTGCTGGGCTGCGCCGCGATACTGGGTGGCGCGCTGTGGCTGGAGACGGCGCTGCACCGCCAAACAGTCCTGACGGATTACCCGGACCGGCCGGCGGCCGGACCCGGCAGCACCTGGTTGCTGGTTGGCTCCGACAGCCGCCAGGGCCTGACCACCGAACAGCAGGAAGCGCTGGCCACCGGCGGCGACACCGGCAACGGCCGGACCGACACCATCCTGGTGGTGCATGTGCCCGCGTTCGCGTCGAGCACCCCGACGACGATGGTGTCCATTCCCCGCGACTCCTACGTGCCGATCCCCGGCTACGGCCGCGACAAGATCAACGCGGCGTTCGCGATGGGTGGCGCGCGGCTGTTGGCGGAGACGGTGGAGCAGGCGACCGGCCTTCGGGTCGACCACTACGCCGAGATCGGCTTCAGCGGGTTCGCCGGTCTGGTCGACGGACTGGGCGGGGTGACGGTCTGCCCGAAGTCCCCGATCGACGACCCGCTGGCAGGCGTCAATCTGCCCGCCGGATGCCAGCAATTGGATGGCCGCGACGCTCTCGGCTACGTCCGCAGCCGGGCCACCCCGCGGGCTGACTTGGATCGGATGATCGACCAGCGGCAGTTCATGTCGTCGCTGCTGCATCGGGCAGCGAGCCCGGCCGTCTGGCTCAACCCCTGGCGCTGGTACTCGGTGCCGCGCGCGGCGGTCGGCGCACTGACCGTCGATCACGGCGATCACGTCTGGGACCTGGCCCGGCTGGCCTGGTCGCTGCAGGGCTCGACCATCGAGTTGACCGTGCCGATCGGCGAATTCAGCAGTACCGGCTCCGGTTCGGTGGTGGTGTGGGATCACGAGAAAGCCGCCGCGTTGTTCGACGCGCTATCCGCCGACCAGCCGGTGCCGGCGACCCTGCTCGGCGAACAACCCTGAGCCGATCACCGCGCGCATTTACCGTTGCCGGAAATGGCCGATCGGCGGGTGGTGAATATAGCCTTTGTTTACTTAGGGGAAGCTGGCCTCAGTAAGTATCACCTTGGGTGACAAGGCTTTTCGGCCGCGCTACGTTGGCCGTCATGAGCGATCACGACACCCACAAAACGAAATTTCACGCGTTATTGCAAGAACAGGTCCGCCACGAATTCACCAATTCCCAGCAATACATCGCAATGGCTGTTTATTTCGACGGCGCCGACCTTCGTCAGCTCGCCAAGCACTTCTACGCCCAGGCCGTCGAGGAGCGTAATCACGCCATGATGCTGGTGCAGTATCTGCTCGATCGCGATGTGCGAGTGGAGATCCCGGGTGTCGACGGAGTACGCAATGCGTTCGAGACTCCGCGCGACGCGCTGGCCTTGGCGTTGGATCAGGAGCGGGCCGTCACCGAGCAGGTCAGCCGGCTCACCGCGGTTGCCCGCGACGAGGGCGACTACCTCGGCGAGCAGTTCATGCAGTGGTTCCTCAAGGAACAGGTCGAGGAGATGGCGCTGATGACCTCGCTGGTGCGGGTCGCCGATCGGGCCGGGGCGAACATGTTCGACCTGGAGAACTTCGTCGCCCGCGAAATCGGCTCGCAGCGCAGTTCGGCGCGAGGCGCCGGCTGCCGCCGGGGGCCGGCTCTGAGGCTGATGGCCGAGCGCTAGTGCGGGTCGGCGCCGGTCAGGCCGTCTTCCAGCCAGGCCTTGACGCGGCCGGGGTAGTTGGTGGCCAGCCACGCCACTCCCACGTCTCGGCAGAAGCGGACGTCGTCGTAGTCGTCGGGTGTCCAGCAATACAGCGCCCGGCCCTGCGCGGCCGCCAGGTCGACCAGCTCGGGGTGTTCCCGCAGAGTGGCAATCGACGGCCCGACGGCGGTGGCCCCGATCGTGCTGGCCGCTCTGCTGGCCAGGTATCGATGGCTGCGGCCGAGCAGCACCGTCGGCAGCAGCGGTGCAGCCCGCCGGACTCGCCACAGCGCCGCCGCGGAGAACGACATCACCACCGCGCGGGATCGGTCGGCGGACGCCGGCGAGGCGATGCCGAAGCGGTGCAGCAGCGCGAGCACCTTGCTCTCGACGAGCGCGCCGTAGCGGACCGGGTGCTTGGTCTCGATGAAGATCTTCACCGGCCGCTTCCAGTCCAGCACCAGCGAGATCAGAGCGTCCAGGGTCAGCAGACCGGTGTCGCCGTGGGTGCCGTCGGGGCGCCAACTGCCATGCCAGGAACCGAATTCCAACTCGCGAAGCTGAGCCAGCGTCATCATGCTGACCAGGCCGGCGCCGGTGGACGTCCGGTCGAGCTTGCGGTCGTGCACACAGACCAGGTGCCCGTCGCGGGTGAGCCGGACGTCGCATTCCACGCCGTCGGCGCCTTCGCGCAGCGCCAGATCGTAGGCGGCCAGGGTGTGTTCCGGGCGGGACGCCGAAGCCCCGCGGTGGGCCACTACGAACGGATGCCGAGAGACCACTTCCTCGGCGTACGTCATGTCCCTATGCTGCCGGTACTTCACCCGGCAACTCAACCGCTGCAGCAGATTCCGTCGTAAGCGACTTCGTCATCGGCGACCACCACCCAGCGGTGGGCGGGCCGCTCGACGGGTTTGCGCTCGAAACCCTCGAAAAGCTTCGCCGTCGCCAGCACCGAGGCCAGCGCGACCAGGTAGGCGACGATCATCGCCACGGTGTTGTTGGCGATGCCCTGGGCGTCCGGCGCCCCGCTGGTGATCGACGCGAACACCGAGGTCATGCTGCTGATCAGCCACATCAGCCACCAGCCCCAGATGACCGGCCGCATTTGGCCGTAGTGGTCTTCGGTCTTGGCCAGCTCGATCACGTAGACCAGCGCCCAGACGGACCCCAGCAGTGGCAGACAGCTGAACGTCACGCACGCCGCCATCAAGGCCCAGCTGGCTGAGTGCTCGGTCGTCGCCGCGACCACGGCAAAGGCGATGGCCAGCACCAGCGCGGCCGACGGCGGCAGCAGCGTGCCGGTCCACAACGCCCGCCGCGTTCGGGAATCCGACCGCCCGGCATGCTCGAATGCCGCGGCGCGACGGGCGATCAACCAACGGGTCAACAGGTACGCAGTGGTCATCACCGCCGCGATCGCCGCCAGGCTCGCCAACACGCTGAGCAGCGCCGCCGCGTCGGCCACCAGCCAGTTCAGCAAGGTGTTGCGGTTGATCACCAGCAGTAGGTATCGCAGCAGGTGCACCAGCGCGGCCGCACCCAGCGCCACCGCCGACACGAAGAAGGAGGTCCGCACCCGATCGGCAGGCGGTGCCTGACGTGGGTCACGTCCGGACCCGCTGTCCTGGTCCACACGGTCCTGCAGGCCCCAACGCGGAATCGCCAGATACCGCGGGGTCGGCCCGAGCGGGCGGCGGCGGCGACGTGGTGGTGGGGGCGGGCCGGGCCGTACGGCGATCCATCGGTAGCCCGGTGGCAGCCGCGGCGCGTTGCGCGGGCCGGCGCTCCAGCCGGCGTTGGGACTTGTCGGCGGGGACGGCTCGGTTGCCGTCGGAGCCAACAACGTGCCGTTGCAACGCGGGCACCAAGAACGCTGTTTGTCGCGGACATTCCAGCGTGTGCCGCATTGGGAGCACACTTGGATCATTGGCGCCGCTCCTCCTCAGTGCTGCGCATTGCATCGTCGCTGGCGCGGATCATTGGCGCCGCTCCTCTCAGTGCTCCCGCATTGCATCGTCGCCGGCGCGGATCATCGGATAAGCCTAGCGGGCTACCGGCGGACGTCGGCAGCAGCGTCAGCGCGGCTTGGTCAAATGCTTCCGGGGTTGCCGTCGCCGGCGACGACCGGACGTCCGGCCGCCGCCCAGGCCAACATGCCGCCGTCGACGTTGATGGGTTCGAAGCCGTCGCGCGCCAGGAACTCGGCCACCTTCGCCGAACGGCCGCCCGCCTTACAGATGACGTACAGGGTCGCCGACCGGTCGATCTCATCCAGGCGGCCCGGCACCTCACCCATCGGGATGTGCTGCGCGGCCGCGGCGTGGCCGCGCTGCCATTCGTCGTCCTCACGCACATCCAGCAACACTGCCGACGGTCCGAACTCGGCGGGCAGATCGGTGATGGTGGTTTGCGCGATCAACGGTTCTGAACTCACGGTGTCGATCTTGGCACGCACACTGAAACGGCGCGACGCTCCGGGTCCAGCTAAAACCGGGTATCCACAGTTTCCACAGGTTTATCCACAGGGCGCGGCGGACGCTGGTGGTGCATCGCCGCACGTGCTCGCGCCCGAGTCGTCCGTTCGGCTGTGGATAACCGGCGGCCGTAATCGGTTCGTGATCGACAGCCCGTCCATGCACTCAGCGAATTCTTAGCCAGGCTCACGGTGTTCGTCCGCGACCCCGTATGGGAGATGTCACAGTGAACGCACGCGTGTCGCTGCGCACGGCCGCCGCCTACCCGCCGCTCTTATTTGGCACGCGAAAAACAATATCTCCAGCAACAATGCGCTGGTCAGCGCGCCGAGCTTGGCTCAATTTTTCAGGCGGTACATAAGGGGTTATGATCGCGATCACCGAGTTGATTTGTGACTCATCTCACTGGGGGAGTAATTGGACAAGCAAGGCGGAGCCACCCGATGACGATGCAGCCGTTAGGACCGCAGTCGGCGAGGATCGTCGACGCATTGGTACACGACGTCGGCGACGTGCAATCGCTCCTACTTGCTTGCCGGCCTACGCGCCGGTCTCATCGCCCTGGTTTTGCTTGCGGTCCTCGCCGTCATCGTTTGGTTCTGAAGTCAACGCTCGCGGGTACCCGCCCCACGCACTCGTTCTTGCGGCGCGCTTAGTGATGGAGCAGGGTTACTTTCGACAGACCCGCGTCGCTAACAGCCTGCGAGTGGAGCGTAAGAGTAGATCGGAAACGATCATCATCAGGAAGGAACTTCGTGTCTGATTACACCTTGCCCGATTTGGACTGGGACTACGGAGCGCTGGAACCCCACATCTCGGGTGCGATCAACGAGCTTCACCACGACAAGCACCACGCCACCTACGTCAAGGGCGCCAACGACGCGGTTGCGAAATTGGAAGAGGCACGCAGCAAGGACGACCACTCGTCGATCCTGCTGAACGAGAAGAACCTGGCGTTCAACCTGGCCGGCCACGTCAATCACGTCGTGTGGTGGAAGATCTTGTCCCCCAACGGCGGTGACAAGCCGACCGGCGATCTCGCCGCCGCCATCGACGACGCCTTCGGATCCTTCGACAAGTTCCGCGCGCAGTTCAGCGCCGTGGCCAACGGTATTCAGGGTTCCGGCTGGGCGGTGCTGGCCTATGACAGCCTCGGCGACCGACTGCTGACGTTCCAGGTGTACGACCACCAGACGAATTTCCCGCTCGGCGTCGTCCCGATCTTGTTGCTCGACATGTGGGAGCACGCCTTCTACCTGGATTACAAGAACGTCAAAGCCGACTACACCAAGGCGTTCTGGAACGTGATCAACTGGGCAGAGGTGCAGTCCCGTTACGCGGCGGCAACCTCGCAGGCCAAGGGTTTGATCTCGGCCTGACTGCCAGCTGACTGATCCACCGTTCGGGGCGTCGCGCATCTCGCGTGGCGCCCCGAACGCTATTTCGGCCGTGTTTCGTTTCGACTTCATCGCTCGTCATCAGCCGTGTCCGCTTGCGGGCTTTGCCGGCCTGCCGCATGCTGAGCGGATCGACCCACCGGCGTATCGCGGGATACCCGAATCGAGTGTGGCGGAGGGCGAAATGGAAACTGGTTCAGGCCGGGCCATCGAGGTGGCCCCGTTCCATTCTCGTGGTGCCCTGAAAGGCTTCGTGATTTCCAGGCCGATGGCCCGACTCGACCAAAGAGTGGGCGCAATTACTCATGGTCGCGGTCCGGGTGGCGTCGCTACCCGGATTGCTGAGTACCACAACGGTATTCGGTGTTCGCGAGGAGTTGCCCGACACCCCTGCGCCCGGCACGGTCGGCCTGGTGCTGGCCGAAGGTCCGGTGGTCGGTGAATCCGCCGTTCCACCAGGCTATTTCGCCGACCACCAGCCACCCGCGCTGTTGATGTTGCATCCGCCCTCGGAGACGACACCGTCGCTGCCGGAGTGCAATGGCGCGGCATCGGGATGCGTATTGCTGCCTGGCCTGCCATATCTGGGGCTCGAACACCGGGCAGCCTGGGTCGAGGCAGAAGCCGACGGCACGATCACGTCGATGGTCAGCCGAGTCGGAGTGGACCCGATCAGCCATCCCGACACAGCAATCTTGGCGATGCTGCTCGCCGCGTAGGCATTCCGCCGACCGGTGCCTCGAGCCCGCTGCTACGGCCGAGTCTTCTGAAGCGTCGACCGCATCGACCGGCGTTCCGGACGCTGTGTCCAGCAGGTGCCTAATAGTCAGTTCGTGATCGCGCGCGGAAGCGGGCTGACAGCCGACTCTATGGCGCTCTACAGCAAATTCGGTTTGTACCGCGGCCCGCCATCAGGCAAATAGCCATGGGCGCGACGGTTCACGGCTGACTACCAGCCAATAGTCCTCGAAGCGATGAAACTTCACACAATTTACTTAAAATATCATGTGTATACGCTGGACAACGCCTTGAGCCCATCGCAGCTGCAGCGCTCACTATCGCACAAATAACGCAATCGTCAATTATCTCCAGGTTTTGCACTTGGTTGCGGCGTTAACTCTGGCTACGATAATCAGCAAATACTTTGAAGCAGTCTTAAGATCTACCAGCCTGGTGGAGGTCATATCGATGAGCACGACGTTTTCCGCCCGCCTGAACCGCCTGTTCGACTCGGTTTACCCGCCCGGAAGGGGTCCGCATACCTCGGCTGAAGTCATCGCGGCGCTCAAGTCGGAGGGAGTGACGATGTCGGCTCCGTATTTATCGCAGCTACGTTCTGGCAACCGCACCAACCCGTCGTCCACCACCATGGCGGCGCTGGCCAACTTCTTCCGGATCAAACCCGCCTACTTCACCGACGACGAGTACTACGAGAAGCTCGAGAAGGAGCTGTCGTGGCTGCTGGTCATGCGCGACGAAGGAGTTCGACGGATAGCGATGGGCGCCAGCGAGCTGTCCCAGGAGGCGAGGGAGGACGTCGTTCACCGCGTCGACGAGCTTCGCCGCAAGGAACACCTGGACGCCTGACGGCGGTCGGCCTAACCGGCACGGTTAGGGTTGGCCCATCGATGCCGCACAGGCACCGCGATAGTCGACGAGATCCCGGGGAGGTACTGCGCGAATGGGCCTGTTCGGCAAGCGAAAACCCCGCGCTACCCGTCGCGCCGAAGCTCGCGCGATCAAGGCCAGGGCCAAGCTCGAGGCCAAGTTGTCGGCCAAGAATGAGGTTCGCCGATTCAAGGCCGAACATCGGGCCGAGACGAAGGCGCTCCGCGAGAAGTTGAAGGCGCAGCGCAACACCGACCAGACCGCGCTGAAGGTCGCCGAAGCCAACCTGAAGGCCGTGCGCGAGGGCGCGCTGCTGTCGCCGACCCGGATTCGCCGGCTGCTGACGGTGTCTCGGCTGCTCGCTCCGATCATCGTGCCGGTGGCCTACCGCGTCGCGATCGCGGCGCGCGGGCTGATCGACCAGCGGCGCGCCGACCAGCTCGGGGTGCCCTTGGCCCAGATCGGTCAGTTCTCCGGCAGCGGCGGCCGGTTGTCGTCCCGCATCGCCGGCGCAGAGCGGTCGCTGCGGACCGTGCAGGACAACAAGCCCAAGGACGCCGAGACCAAGCAGTTCGTCGCAGCCATCTCCGAACGGCTCGCAGACCTGGCGGCCGCCGTCACCGCCGCGGAGAACATGCCCTCCGCGCGACGTCGCGGCGCGCACGCCGCGATCTCCAGCCAGCTCGACGAGATCGACGCCGACCTGATGGCTCGGCTCGGATTGACCTGAAACCCGGCCCTTTCCAGACAGGAACTGCTACCCCGATGCCCTCTCCGCGCAGGATCATTCGACGCAGCCTGATCGGAACCGCAGCTGCGGCGATGCTCTACCTCGGTCCAGGCCGCCGCGATCACCACGGCGTCGGCGCACGTTCAGGCCAGCAGTGACGACGCCACCCGCGGCGGCTACGCGACAGTCAGCTTCCAAGTGCCCAACGAGTCCACGACGGGCGCGGCCACCACCGCGCTGACTCTCGACCTGGCCAATGCGTCGGCAGTGCGGACCGAAACCAAACCCGGGTGGACCGCCAAGATCGACCGCGACGGCGACAAGGTCCGGTCGGTGACGTGGACCGCTGCACCCAACGGCGGGATTGCGGCCGACGAGTTCGATGTGTTCCGGATCGCGGTGAAGCTTCCCGACGCCGACTCGGTCAGCTTCCCGGCGACCCAGACCTACGCCGACGGCGTGGTGGTGAAGTGGGATCAGCCGTCCAGCGCCCGGAAGCCCCGAGCCTGAACATCCCGCGCCGACGCTGGTCCTGGCCGCAGCCTCGACGCCGAAGCCCGCCCATCACCCAGCGCCGACCGCCTCGGCCGCGCCCACCGCCACCCCGGCAGCACTGCAGCCGCACAAGGTGGTGGACAACACCAGCCGAATCCTGGCCGGCGCCGCCCTGTTGGTCGGCGCGCTCGGTGTTGGTCTCGCGCTGATCGTGCGGCGACCGTGACCCGTCGGGCACACCTCTGCGTCGTGGCGCTGCTGCTGGCAGCGGTCGCGTTCGCGACGACGCTGACGGCTGGCGCGGCCAGCGCGCACGCGGCCCGGGTGGCGGCCGATCCGGCCGACCACGCCGCGGTCAGCACCGGTCCGGTCCAGGTCAGCGCGACCTTCAACGAGGACCTGCAGACCACGTTCGCGGCGATGACGGTGGTCGGCCCGGACGGCAATCTGTGGTCGGCCGACGAGCCGCGGGTGCACGGCACGGTCGTCAGCGTCGGCGTGCGCCCGTTGGGCCCGGTCGGTGACTACACGGTCAACTACCGGGTGACGTCGGCGGACGGGCACGTGGTTGCCGGGTCGTGGTCGTTTCGGCTGACGACGCTGGGCACCGGAACACCCGGCCCGGCCGCACAGGCTGCCCACGATTCACCCGACGAGCTGCCGATCTGGCCTTTCGTTCTGGGCACCGTCATTCTTGTCGGCGGCGGGGCACTGTGGGCCATGCGAAACAAACCCTGACCGGCCGAAACCGACGACCGCCAACCCACCACCCGGCCCTGGCATGATGGATTCGACTCCACCGCCGCCGGGGTACGCGACGAGATACGGCAAAGGAGCAGCCGGATGGCACACCCGCAGGATCGACCGCATGAAACGCCCGACCCCGCGCCTGAACCACCCCTGACCGGGCCGCCGCCGCTCGAGCCGCCGCGGCCTCCGGCGGACACCGCGCCCCCGCCGCCGGCTGCCAATGCGGCGGATCAGCCGGAGGACCACCCTCCGGCGAAGAAGGCTCCCGCCAAAAAAGCCGCGAAAAAAGCGCCGGCGAAGGCGGCGAAAAAGCAGGCCGCGGCTAAGAAGGCGGCGGCGAAAAAGGCGCCCGCCAAGAAGGCGCCCGCCGCGAAAGCACCCGCCGCGAAGAAGGCGCCGGCGAAGAAGGCTGCTGCCAAGAAGATCGTCCCCGCAGCTCCGGAGTCCAACGGACACCTCGCTGCCGCCGCCAAAGATGCTGCGGCACATGCGAAGTCGACCGTCGAGGCGGCCCGCAACCCGCTGCCCGCTCAGGCCGCCCCGGCGTCAGCCGGCCGGTCCCCGGTGCCGTTCGTGGTGGCCATCGCGATCAGCGTGCTGGCAGTGCTACTGGTGCGCCGCCTCCGCCAGCAGAACGAGTAACGATGACTAGTCTGGCCCGGTGACTCTGATATTCCGGCCGACGGCCGACCTCGTCGACGACATCGGGCCCGAGGTCCGCAGCTGCGACGTCCAGTTCCGCCAGTTCGGCGCGCACACCGAATTCGCCGGCCCGATCAGCACCGTGCGCTGCCACCAGGACAACGCGCTGCTGAAGTCGGTGCTGTCGGAGCCCGGCGACGGCGGTGTGCTGGTGATCGATGGCGGCGGCTCGCTGCACACCGCGCTGGTCGGCGACCTGATCGCCGACCTGGCGCGCACCAACGGCTGGGCCGGGGTGATCGTCAACGGCGCGGTACGCGACTCCGCTGCCCTGCGGGACATCGAGCTCGGCATCAAGGCGCTCGGCACCAACCCGCGCAAGAGCAGCAAAACCGGCGTCCGGCACGCGCGACGTCACGGTCGACCTCGGCGGAGTGGAATTCATCCCGGGTGACATCGCCTACAGCGACGATGACGGGATCGTCATCGTCGCTGCGGCTGAATCGAGCGCCTAGCCTTCGATCGCGGAGCTAAACCGCCAGGGCAGCAGGCTTTTTGGCGAAGTGCAGAGCTTCGTCGTCGACCTTGCCGCGCCGGATCAGCTGCAGGTCCACGAAGTAGTTCTGCTTGAGCCGCCATGGCGAGACGTGAGCCGGCTTTCGGCAGGTAGTCCAGGGCACGCAACACGTATCCGGGTGTGAAGTCCATCAGCGGACGCTCGTCCACCGAGTTGCCCGGGTGCTGCGGCACCACGGTGGCGTAGTGGTTCTCGTCCATGTGATTGATGACGCGGCAAACGAACTCGGACACCAGGTCGGCCTTGAGCGTCCAGGACGCGTTGGTGTAGCCGATGGTGAACGCCATGTTCGGCATGCCGGTCAGCATCATGCCCTTGAAGGCCATCGTGTCGTTGAGTTCGACCTTCTCCCCGTTACGCCGGATCTCCGCGCCACCGAACAGCTGCAGGTTCAAACCCGTTGCGGTGATGATGATGTCGGCGTCATCTCCTGGCCGGAGCCGAGCTTGATTCCGGTCTTGGTGAACCGGTCGATGGTGTCGGTGACGACGTCGGCCTGACCCTTGCGGATGGTCTTGAACAAATCGCCGCCGGGCGCCAGGCAGAGTCGCTGGTCCCACGGGTTGTAGCTCGGACCGAAGTGCTTCTCGACGTCGTATCCCGCGGCAGATAACGACTGGCCATCGTCAGCAGTGTCTTGCGCATGTGAGCGCGGGAACTTCCGGGAGAACTGGTACTGGAAGGTGCTGAACGCGATCCACTTCCACCGGTTCGCGGCGTGCGCGGCCCGCTTGGGAAGCAGCTTGTTGGCCTGCTGGGCGAACGGGTCGTTCAGCGGCAGCGAGCCGATGTAGGACGGCGAGCGCTGCAGCATCGTCACGTGGCCGGCGCCCGTGTTCACCAGCGATGGAATCAGCGTGATCGCGGTGGCGCCGGAACCGATGACGACGATCTTCTTGCCGGCGTAGTCGAGATCTTCCGGCCAGTGCTGCGGATGGATCGTGGTGCCCTCGAAGTCGTCGTAGCCCTCGAACTTCGGCAGGTAGCCCTCGTCGTAGTTGTAGTAACCGCTGCAGGCGAACAGGAACGAGCAGGTGAGTTCCTGCTGCTGGCCGTCGTTGTCGATGGTCAGCGTCCAGAGGTTCTCGGCGTCCGACCATTCGGCGGCGAGCACCTTCTGGCGGTAGCGGATGTGCTTGTCGATGCCGTTCTCGTGTGGCGGCCTCGCGGATGTAGTCCTTGATCGAGGCGCCGTCGGCGATGGACACCGACGATTCCCACGGCTTGAACCGGAATCCCAGGGTGAACATGTCCGAGTCGGACCGAATCCCGGGATATTTGAACAGGTCCCAGGTTCCGCCGAGGTCGCCGCGGCGCTCAAGCACCGCGTAGCTCTTGGACGGGCAGCGGTCCTGCAGATGCCAGGCCGCGCTGATGCCGGAGATGCCGGCGCCGACAATCACTACGTCGAGATGTTCAGTCATGGCCGACACGCTATCAACGCGGTGTTGAGTGAGTCAACACCCTGTCGAATCTCTCAACACCATGTAAAGTAGCGCAGGTGGCGACCGTCAGCTCCAACCGCAGCCTCCCGGGGGCGGCGTTCGGCGCGCCCGTCGGGCGACGACCGCGAGCTCGCCATTCTGACCACCGCCGAACAGCTGCTCGAGCACCGCCCGCTTGCCGACATCTCGGTCGATGACCTGGCCAAAGGGGCCGGGATCTCTCGCCCGACGTTCTACTTCTACTACCCGTCGAAGGACGCGGTGCTGTTGACGCTGTTCGAGCGGGTGATCGTCGAAGCGGACTCCGCGCTGGAAAGTTTGGTCGCCAACCCTCCAGCCGACTTGAAAGCGTTGTGGCGCATCGGCATCAACGTCTTCGTCGAGACGTTCGGATCGCACCGCTCCGTCTCCCTGGCCGCCGATTCCGCGCGCACCAACTCCGACATTCGCAAGCTCTGGTCACGGTTCATGGAGAAGTGGGTCGGTCACATCGCCATGGTGATCGAGACCGAGCGGTCCCGCGGCGCGGCGCCGGTGACGCTGCCGGCCGACGAACTCTCGGCAGCGCTGAACCTACTCAACGAGAAGATGATGCTGAGCTCATTCGCCGGCGACAGCCCGTCGGTCCCCAAGGAGCGGCTGCTCGAGACGCTGGTCCACATCTGGGTGAGCAGCATCTACGGCGAACAGGCTTAACCCGCCCCAGTGTCACCGATTGATGCGAACATATGTTCGTGCGTGTTTCTGGCGGTGACGCCACCATCCTGCACGCAGACCTCGACGCGTTCTATGCGTCCGTCGAGCAACGCGACGACCCAGGGCTGCGCGGCCGACCGGTGATCGTCGGCGGCGGGGTGGTGCTGGCGGCCAGCTATGAGGCCAAGGCTTACGGCGTGCGTACCGCGATGGGCGGCGCCCAAGCCCGGCGGCTGTGCCCACAGGCCGTAGTGGTTCCGCCGCGGATGTCGGCCTACAGCCGGGCCAGCGACGCGGTGTTCGAGGTTTTCCACGACACCTCCCCGCTGGTGGAGGCCATCTCGGTGGACGAGGCGTTCCTGGATGTCGGCGGGTTGCGGCGGGTCTCCGGCACGCCGGTGCAGATCGCGGCCCGGCTGCGCGCCGAGGTCCGCGACCGGGTCGGGCTGCCGATCACCGTCGGCATCGCGCGCACCAAGTTCCTCGCGAAGGTAGCCAGCCAAGAGGCCAAACCCGATGGCCTGTTGCTGGTTCCGCCCGGGCGTGAGCTCGCTTTCCTGCATCCGCTGCCGGTGCGACGGTTGTGGGGTGTCGGGGCGGTGACGGCCGACAAGCTGCGGGCGCACGGCATCGAGACGGTCGCCGATGTAGCCGAGCTCAGCGAGTCCACGCTGGCGTCGATGGTGGGCGGCGCGATGGGCCGGCAGCTATATGCGTTGTCGCGCAACATCGATCGCCGTCGGGTGACGACGGGGGTTCGCCGGCGGTCGGTGGGGGCGCAGCGGGCGCTGGGCCGCGCGGGCAACAGCATGTCGACGGCCGAGGTCGACGCGGTGGTGATCGGCTTGATCGATCGGATCTCCGGCCGGATGCGCACGGCCGGGCGGACCGGCCGAACTGTCACATTGCGGTTGCGGTTCAACGACTTTGGCCGGGTCACCCGCTCGCACACCCTGCCGTGGGCGACGTGCTCGACGCAGGCCCTGCTCGACACGGCCCGGCAGTTGGTCGCCGCCGCTGCGCCGCTGATCGCCGAACGGGGGTTGACGCTGGTGGGATTCGCGGTCTCCGGGATTGACCGCGACGGCGCCGAACAGTTGGCGCTGCCCTTCACGACATCGGGGCAGCAGCCCACGGACGTCGGAGCCGTCGATGCGGCGGTGGACAGCGTGCGTCGCCGCTACGGCAGATCGGCGCTGACGCGCGGCGTGCTGGTCGGCCGTGACGCCGGCTTGGAGATGCCTCACCTACCGGACTGACGCCGCCTCAAAATGCCTGGCTACCATCCGGTTTCAACACGAAGCCGTGGTCACCCAGCACGCAGACGGTCATCGCGTCGGCGACCGCGCAGGTCGCCGAGCCCGGGTAGGTCACCTTGCTGCCCACGGGAAACGGCTTGTAAGCGTCCGGGGTGATCGTCACTGGAGCAGAGTCCCCCGGCGGCTTCCGGTACTTTTCCAGTTCGGCCAAATCGCCGCTGGAGAATTGTGCCGGGCCGGGGTCCAACGCTGCCGACACAACCACGTAGTTGAACGGCGTCCCCGGTAGCGAGCCCCAGCACATCGCGGCCTTGTAAGGGGGGTTGGCCCGCCCCGTATAGGTGATCCGGCACCGGTATCCGCCTGGGGTGACGAACTGCGCGCCCCCCGTCGTCGGGTAGTCGTAATACGTCGAGTAGGGGTCGGGTTCGGTCGTGGTGTACCCGCTCAGATCCGGCAGCGGATCCGGGTCCGCCGTCGCAATCGGCACGGCACAGGCGCCGAGCATTACCGTCGTCACCGCCACGGGCCACCGCATCATTGCCCAACCTTAAGTCGGCGAAAAGTGCGCTATCCGGGCGCTAATTCTGATGGGTCCGGGCCAGCAGCTTGTCCACCGGCCAGGTGTTGACGATGCGCTCGACGGGGACGCCGGCGTCCAGTGCGCGCTGCGCTCCATAGCCGAGGAAATCCAGTTGGCCCGGCGCATGCGCGTCGGTGTCGATGCTGAAATCGCAGCCGATCTCCAGCGCCAGGTTCAACAGCCGGGTCGGCGGATCACGGCGCTCGGGCCGCGAATTGATCTCGACCGCGGTGCCGTGCTCGAGGCACGCGGTGAACACCGCTTCGGCGTCGAACGTCGACTCCTTGCGAATGCCGCGGTTTCCGGCGACCAGCCGTCCGGTGCAGTGGCCGAGCACATCGGCGTGCGGGTTGCTGACGGCGCGAACCATCCGGCGGGTCATCGCCGCGGAGTCCATCGACAACTTGGAGTGCACGCTGGCCACCACGATGTCGAGGCGTTCCAACAATTCCGGTTCCTGGTCGAGGCTGCCGTCGTCGAGGATGTCGACTTCGATGCCGGTCAGAATACGCATGGGCGAGAACCGATCTCGTAAGCGAGTCGATGACGTCGAGTTGCTTGCGCAGGCGCTCCGGGGAGAGTCCGTTGGCGATCGTCAGGCGCGGCGAATGATCGGTCAGCGCGCAGTACTCGTGACCCAGCGCCGCTGCCGTCGCCATCATCTCTACGATGTCCGCCGAACCGTCCGACCAGTTCGAATGCAGATGCAGATCGCCGCGCAGCGCCGCCCGGATCTCACCACCGCCGAGATCCTCAGCGGCCGCACGCAATTCGGCTAGCGCGTCGGGTTCGCGGCCGGACCAGGCCTGGGCGATCACCTTGGCGGTTTTCGGGCCGATGCCCGGCAGCGACTGCCAACTGTTGGCCTGGCCGTGCCGTTCGCGCTCGGCGTCGTCGAGACGCTCGACGATGTCGGCGGCGTTGCGGTACGCCATCACCCGCCGGGAATCCTCCCGCGCGCGGTCTTTGAAGTAGGCGATCTGTCGCAGAGCGGCTACCGGGTCCATCGCTCCAGTGTGCCCCGCCGGCTAGAACTGTCCGGCGATGAATCCGGCCAGCAGCACCCCGAAGCCACCGACCTCGCCCACGACGAGCGCGATCATGCCCACCCGCAGGGCCCGGTCGGGGTTGGCGAACTGGTTGTCGGTGTCCTGCTTCAGACCGTGGGCGATGTAGCTGAGGATCGCGAACACGAAGAAGAACACCAGGACCATCGCCGCGGTCAGGTTCACCCACACCGGCCAGGCGCTCAGCTGGACGAACACCGCGACCAGCAGGGTGGCGAAGGAGTACAACAGCGCCGCGCGGTGGGCGATGTCGACATAGGGATGCGCGCGGTGTTCCGGCGAGATCAGCACTTGTCGGTACTTCCAGACGCCGAGCACCAGGGCGAGCAGAAAGATCAGGCCGGCGGACAGCAGGGTGATCTTGACGTCGACGGGCAGCGCTCTACCCACCGTTGGGTCCGCGTACTCGCGGGCGTCGCGCCATGATTGCAGAACCTGGACTACCGTCGGGCTCATGCGATTTGCATTCAAAACCTCACCCCAAAACACCACCTGGGCACAGATGCTGGCCGTCTGGCAGGCCGCCGACGATATCGACGTCTTCGAGTCCGGATGGACCTTCGACCACTTCTATCCGATCTTCAGCGACAGTACCGGGCCATGTCTAGAGGGCTGGACCACGCTCACCGCGCTGGCCCAGGCGACTACCCGACTGCGGCTGGGCACCCTGGTCACCGGCATTCATTACCGCCATCCCGCCGTGCTGGCCAATATGGCTGCGGCCCTTGACGTCATCTCCAACGGCCGGCTGGAACTGGGCATCGGCGCCGGCTGGAACGAGGAGGAGTCCGGCGCGTACGGCATCGAGCTGGGCAGCATCAAGGAGCGCTTCGACCGGTTCGAAGAGGCCTGCGAAGTGCTGACCAGCCTGCTCAGCAAGGAGACCACCAACTTCGACGGGAAGTTCTATCAGTTCAAGGACGCCCGCAACGAGCCGAAAGGCCCGCAACGTCCGCACCCGCCGATCTGCATCGGCGGCAGTGGCGAAAAGCGCACCCTGCGGATCACCGCCAAGTACGCCCAGCATTGGAACTTCGTCGGCGGACCACCGGATGTCTTCAAGCACAAGCGCGAGGTGCTGGCGTCGCACTGCGCCGACATCGGCCGCGACCCGAAGGAGATCATGACGTCGGCACACCTGCGGCTGGAGGCTGACCTCGACTACGCGAAGGTCATCGAGGACGCCGCCGGACTGGCCGCCGAGGGCCTCGATCTGGGCATCGTGTACATCCCGCCGCCGCACGACCCGGCCGTCCTTGAACCGCTGGCCGAGGCGATCCGGGATTCAGGACTGATCACCTGAGTCCTTTTCGGGCACGCAGTGCTTCGATGAGCGAGTCGGGTCCGGACACGCTGATTCGCAGAAGCTGAAGCTCGACTCGACGCCGGGCCGCGCGGGCGTGGATCGGCGGATCGATGGCGACCTCCACGATGTCGTTCGACGAGCCGTTCACCACCCAGATGCCTTGGCGCCCACGCGCCCCCCAGCCGTCGATGACGCGCTGGCCGCGCCGTATCTCGGCGACGGACGTCAACGGTATGTCCGCCTCGAAAGCCCAGCCCAGCTTGACATGCAGGTGGGTGGCGCTCATCCGGATGACAGCGCGTTTCGGGCCCAGCCCCAGCGGCGCCGCCATCCAGCGATACCACCGATCGAAGCTGAACTGGAACTCCACGCAGTCAGCCGTCAACGGCCCAGCTCACCTGGGGCATACCTGATGAACCCATTTGTCGAGGGCGTCGTTGGACTTCTTGTAGTTCGGGTCGTCGAACTGGGCGCCGCCGGTCTGTACGAAGTGTTCGATGGCATCCTGGGCGGACTGCGATGGCGAGTACTTCTCCAGGATGTCCGCGGCGGTGCGGGCGTCCTGGGCGTTGGACGCGGCCGACAGATCCAGGTTCGCCTGGGTGACCGCGAGGCACCCTTCGCCGTCCAGTCGGGTGCCGCCCGAGTCGTCCGCCGGTGGCGCCGACGAGGCCTCGGTCGACTCAGCCGCAGTGAGTGGACGTGGCCGTACTCGTCGTGCCGACGCCGGCGGGCGGATCGTGACTTTCGGGCTGGAGCATCCGACGAGTATCAGCGCCGCCAGCTCCCGCCACTGCGATGAGCCGCAGCTTCGGCATCATGTCCGCGTTCTCAGGTGATGGGCAGGCAGATGGTGGACAGGATCTTGTCGGCGATCGTCTGCCGTTTCGCGTCCCACAACGGGAACAGATAGCCGATGTAGCAGATGACCCCGTCAACGACATGGGCGAGTTGACGCAGGACCGACAGGCCAAATCCGATCGGCTGACCGGTCTGCTCGCCGACCACCTTGAATTTCATAATCGACTTGCCGATGCTGGAGCCCGTGGTGCCCTGCTTGTAGCCCAGATTCCAGACCACGTACGCAAGTCCGGCCAGCGCAGAGACGAGGACCGCCGCCACGCCCAGCGTGGAGTTTCCGGTCGCACACACATCGCCGATATTGAGCCCGGAAGTATCTGTGAGACAGACGGTTTCCTGGGTCGCCGCCTCGATGCCGAGACCGATCCCCAGGATGACGGCGTAGGGCGCGTAATCGATGAGAGCCGCGAGCACCCGCGTGAGCCACGGTGTGTAGGCGTCGGTGGGCAGCGGTGAGCCAGGCTGGCCAGCACCCGGTGGCGTCGGGTAGCCAGCGGGCGGCGGGTAATTGCCCGGCGGTGGCGGGTAGTCGCCCGGAGGCGGCGGGTAGTTGCCTGGAGGCGGCGTGGTGGTCATGTGCACCTTCCTGTGCGGTCTCGCCGTGACGGCTGGCAAACCTCTAGTCGGTTGCCAGTCGACGGCGCACGCTAACAACGCCCAGTTGGAATACGGTTGGACGCTTACCGCGCCCTTTCCGACGTCGATGCAGGTCGCAGCGCCGCGCAATACGCTCAGCCGTGTTCAGCCGGTCAATTCACGGCTCGATACCGAGGCGGACCTGATCGGCAGTCGGGACGACGGCGAGATTTCTCCCGCATCTCACAAAAGTCACGAACCGGCGACGTCGAGCAAACGCCCGCTGCCATCGCCGGCCTGCCAGGAGGGCAGTTAAACGCCGAAGCGCACCAGATCATCGGCGGTTACCAGGCGCTCGAGCCTGGCTGGAAATTCGCGGCTCTTGACTGGGTGGCGGAACCATGACCAGGCGATTCGCCCGACCCGGGAGCGATTCATCGGGTTCATAGACACAGCGCTTACTCCTGCGGTCGATCAGCTCAACCGGACGTCACACCCCGCGTCGCCCGTATCGAACTATTAGACAGCCTTCAGCTGGCAAACAGTGTAAGACTCGCCGCAGTATTTATCAAATGTTTCTGCTGTGACGAATGTGACTAACGTTGCGGCGCCGCGGTCGGCACGATCGGCGCCGGAAGAGCGGTCTCGCCCATCAGGAACCGGTCCACCCCGGCGGCCGCGGCGCGGCCCTCGGCGATCGCCCAGACGATCAGCGACTGGCCCCGACCTGCATCACCGGCAACGAACACTCCCGGCACCGACGTCTCGAAGTTGGTGCCGCGGGCTACGTTGCCGCGATCGGTGAGATCGACGCCGAGGTCGGTCAGCAGGCCCTTTTGCTCCGGACCGACAAAGCCCATCGCCAGCAACACCAAGTCGGCCTCGAGTTCGAAGTCGCTGCCTTCGGACTTGACGAACTTGCCGTCCTGCATCGTCACCTCGTGCACCTTCAGCGCGGCGACGTGACCGTCGCGGCCGACGAATTCCTCGGTGTTGACCGAGAAGACCCGCTCGCCGCCTTCTTCGTGCGCCGACGACACCCGGAACATCATCGCGTAGGTCGGCCACGGCGTGGACGACGCGCGGGTTTCCGGCGGCCGCGGCATGATCTCGAACTGGTGGATGCTCGCCGCGCCCTGACGGTGTGCGGTGCCCAGGCAGTCGGCGCCGGTGTCACCGCCGCCGATGATGACGACCTTCTTGCCCTTGGCGGTGATCGGCGGCTGACCGTCTTCGCCGAGCACGTGTCGCCTTCCTGCACCCGGTTGCCCCAGGGCAGGTACTCCATCGCCTGGTAAATCCCCTCCAGCTCGCGGCCGGGGATCGGCAGGTCACGCCAGGCGGTTGCGCCGCCGGCCAGCACCACCGCGTCGAAGTCGGACTTCAACTCCTCGGCGGTGATGTCGACGCCGACGTCGACGCCGGCGCGGAATTCGGTTCCCTCGGCCCGCATCTGTTCGAGCCGACGGTCCAGGTGCCGCTTTTCCATCTTGAACTCGGGGATGCCGTAGCGCAGCAGGCCGCCGATGCGGTCGGCCCGCTCGAACACCGTCACCGCATGACCGGCCCGGGTCAGCTGCTGCGCGGCGGCCAGACCGGCCGGCCCGGAACCCACCACGGCCACCTTCTTGCCGGTGTGCTGATCCGGTCGGGCGGCAACGGGACCACCCAGCCTTTGTCGAAGGCGTTGTCGATGATCTCGACTTCGATCTGCTTGATCGTCACCGCATCCTGGTTGATGCCCAGCACGCAGGACGATTCGCACGGCGCCGGGCAGAGCCGGCCGGTGAACTCCGGGAAGTTGTTGGTCGCGTGCAGCCGCTCGATGGCCTCCCGCCACCGGTCGGTGCGGACCAGGTCGTTCCATTCCGGGATCAGGTTGCCCAACGGACAGCCGTTGTGGCAGAACGGAATTCCGCAGTCCATGCAGCGGCTCGCCTGGTGCTGCAGGGTCGCGTGCGGGAAGTCTTCGTAGACCTCGTTCCAGTCTCGCAGACGCAGGTCCACCGGCCGGCGCTTGGGCGTCTCGCGGTGGGTGTACTTGAGGAAACCCTTGGGATCAGGCACTGGCGGCCGCCATGATCGCCTCCTCGGGATCGGTGCCGTTGCGCTCAGCCTCGGCGATCGCCTCCAGCACCCGCTTGTAGTCGCGCGGCATCACCTTGGCGAAGCGTTGCTGCTCGGCGTCCCAGTCGGCCAGGATGCGTTGGCCGACAGCGGAGTCGGTGGCGTCGACGTGTGCCTGCAGCATTCCGTGCAGCCACTCGAGGTCGTCCTCGTC
>CAVWLG010000019.1:0-17702 GCA_963755805.1 uncultured Actinomycetota bacterium | reverse complement strand
CCGACGCGGTTGGGCGCCATTCGCACCTGCTCCTTCACCAGAATTCTGTCGCAGCATTCACAAAGCTGTCCGTTGGAGGCCGCGCCCTGAAGGCTGCGGGCTGAGCCCCCTCGGTCCTGTCGATGTGCTGCTCGCCGGATAACGACGATCCCGGCTGGGGAGTATCCGTACGGCGCTGAACGGCGGCCCGGTTACCGGTTCTCGACAAGTCGTAAAACGATATGACAAAACCCGCCTGACATGCCAACTTGGCCCATGATAACCCGACGGCGCCCGGCGCCGCGCGGTTGTGACGTCATCTCCATCCGGGTGGACCAGGTCCTGCTGTGCCGCAGGGCAATTGGGTGCGGCGAAGCCCGCTTGGCAGAGCAAGACCGACCGCCGCTTTTGGCCCGTTCCGGGCGGGCAGTTTGCTGTGATTATCGACCGCGCAAAGCCAAAAAACCCTCCTGGCTCACACCGCTGGTACCCGGCGGGTGACCCAGCTCACCAAAAGGCGTGGCAGCAAGGGTTAAACGGCTCGCAACGGCGGGCCGGGCCCGGCCCGATCACTGGTGCCGCGGCCGGGTCCGGTCGCCGCGGGCAAAAGTTGCCGAAGTTTTTTCCGCCCCGGCGGCCCCGGAAGCCCGTGACCAGCGCAATCACCGATCGCGGCGCTGGCAGCTCTACGATGCTTCCATGAGCTTGGGCAAGCAAGACGTGCGCAATCTCATCGACATCTACCTCCGCGCCTGGACCACTCAGGATCCCGACCTGATCCTCACGGTCTTCACCCCTACCGCGACGTATCACGAGCGGGTGCTCGGCGAGCCCATCTGTGACCATGCCGGGATCCGCGAGTACTGGCAGAGCAAGGTCGTCGAAGCGCAGGCCAACATTCAGACCGAATTGCTCAATCTTTACCTCGACGGCACGACAGCCATCGCGGAGTGGGAAGCGCGATTCGACGACGTCGTCCAAGGCCACCGCAAAAGGATGCGCGAAGTCGCCATTCTCGAGCTGGACGGCAACCGGGTCGCCAGCTTGCGGGAGTACTGGACCTCTGAGCGCGTCTCCATGAGCTCATGACCGAGCCGGACGACTTCCTGCGGGACCGGCAACGGTCTGTTCCACAAAACGGCCCGGCGGGGCCACCTCCGCCGGCCCGCCCGCACACCGGCGAGCCCCGTCCGGCTCCGCCCCAGCGGCCCGCGCCCCCGTCACCTCCCCCGGCATCGGAACGCACTGGGCCTCCCCCGTCCGCCGGAGCGCACTCCGTGGAGCAACATCGACTTCACGCCGGGTGGTGAGCAGGCCCGCCCACCCGGACCCGGTTACGGCTGGCGGCGCGCCGTCTTCAAGGCCACGTTCGGGCTGGTCAACCTCGGCCCGTCGGCCGGCGAAAAGCAGGATGCCGCGTACGAGGCCACCATCGGGTCGGCGCTTCGGGGCAACTACAAGGTCGGCGTGCTGGGCAAAGGCGGTGTCGGCAAGACGACCGTCGCCGCCAGCGTCGGGTCGATCTTCGCCGAGCTTCGCCGGCAGGACCGCGTGGTCGCGATCGACGCCGACACCGCCTTCGGCCGGCTCGGCAGCAGAATCGACCCGCGCACCAACGGCTCCTACTGGGAGATTGCCTCCGACAAGAACCTTCGGTCCTTCGCCGATGTGAGCAGCCGCGTCGGCAGCAACTCGGCGGGCCTCTACGTGCTGGCCGGGGAACCGACCGCCGGACCGCGGCGAGTGCTGGACCCGGCGCTGTATCGCGAGGCCACCTCGCGACTCGACCGCCATTTCACGATCGCGATCATCGACTGCGGCTCGACGATGGATGCGCCGGTGACCCAAGAGGCGCTGAGCGACCTCGACGCGTTGATCGTGGTGTCCTCGCCCTGGGCGGATGGCGCCGGCGCCGCCGCGCAGACGATGGAGTGGCTGGCGGCGCATGGCCGCACCACTCTGCTGCAGCGCACCGTGGTGGTGCTCAACGACTCGGACGGTCACTCGGACAAGCGCCACCGATCTGCCCTGGCACACCAGTTCATCGAGCGCGGTCAGACCGTGGTCGAGGTGCCCTTCGACCCGCATCTGCGCCCCGGCGGCGTCATCGACGTGCGGAGCGAGTTGGCTCGCAGGACCCGCCGCACGTTCCTGGAGATCTCCGCGACAGTCGCCGGGTTCTTCGCCACCCGGGACGCGGCGCGGGAACCCCGCTAACCGCGCGCCGACGGGTCGGCGGTGGCTTCGATCTTGGTCACCAGGCGGTCGCCGATGGTCAGCACGATGACGGCGAAGAGCCGTCGCTCGGCGAAGGCCAGCAGCACAGGCTGACCGGCCGGACCGCTCACCACCGTCGCACCCGGGCCCAGGTACCGCAGCAGATTGACCGCGACATCGTGGGGACCGTGATTGATCTGCGGGGGCGGGGCGGGATCGGCGAGGACGGTGCCGACGCCCCACACCGTTGGATCCAACACCTCGACCAGCGCCTGCAGATCGCCGTTCGCGCACGCGGTGATGAACTTCTCGGTGACAAGCTGGTGCTCGGCCATCGACACCTGGGCGGCCGACACCTCACCCGGCTTCGGTTGCGCAAGAGCGATTTTCGTCCGCGCCCGCCGGGCGAGCTGCCGGCAGGTGCCGACCGGGCGACCGACGGTCTCCGCGATCGCGTCGAAGGGCACCCCGAACACGTCGTGCAAGACGAACGAGACCCGCTCGCCGGGGCTCAGCCGGCGCAGCACCTCCAGCAGAGCGGTGCGCACCTCGTCGTCCAGGGTCACCCGGTCGGCGGGACTCAGCCGGCCGGGCTGGTTGACCGTGACCGCCTCTGCGCCGATGTCGTCGGGCCGCTCGTAGCGGGCCCGCGCAGAGCGCACCTGATCCAGACACAGCCGGCCCGCCACGACGGTCAACCAGGCGCGAACATCCTCGATCGTGCTGACGTCGGTCCTCGAGAGTCGCAGAAACGCTTCCTGGGCAACATCTTCGGCATCGCCGACATCGCCGAGCATCTGGTAGGCCAGGTTCACCAGGTAGGGGCGATGGTGTCGCCAAACTTCGGCGATCTGCGCTGAAGCGGAGTTGGTCATGTATTCACGACGATCTGGGTGGGCGAAAAGTTACATGGTGCTGGCGTAACTTTCCCACCTCGCGGCCCGTCCTTGATGAAAAGAACCCTGACAAGGAGGCCACCATGACCATTGTTGTGACCGGCGCGACCGGCAATGTCGGACGCCCGCTGGTATCGCTGCTCGTCGCCGCAGGCGCACAGGTCCGCGCCATCACCCGTACACCGGAGACCGCGGGGTTTCCCGACGGCGTGCAGGCGTTGAGTTCGGCTGTCGACGCACTCCCCGGGGCATCGGCGGTGTTCCTGAACTCCCGCGCGCTCGGCGACGACCTCGCCGACGTGGTAGCAGTGGCACGACACACCGGAGTCACCAAGCTGGTGGCGTTGTCCGCCATCAACGCCGACGACGATTTCGCGCGGCAGCCATCGCGCGTTCGCGGCGACCGCAACAAGGAAGTCGAGGAACTCTGCGTCGACTCCGGCCTGGCGTGGGTGAGTCTGCGGCCTTCGGTGTTCGCGACGAACTTCGCCGGCATGTGGTCGGCGCAGATCCGGGCGGGCGACGTCGTCGGTGGGCCGTACCCCGACGCCTCCAGCGCACCGATCGTCGAGGCCGATATCGCCGCGGTCGCTGCCCGCGCTCTGCTGACCGATGAATTCGTCGGACAGCGGATTCCCCTTACCGGGCCGCAGGCATTCACCAACGCCGAGCTGGTCGGTGTGATCGGCGACGTGCTGGGCCGTCCGCTGCGTTATGCAGAAGCCCCGCTTGACGCTGTGCGACAACGCTTCATCGGCATCGGCCTGGGCGCCGAATTCGCGGACGCGTACCTGCTGATGCTCGCCGACGCGGTCGACAAGCCGGCACTGGTCACTCACGAGGTCGAGAAGATCACCGCGCAACCGGCGACGCCCTTCGCGCACTGGGTTGCCGATCACCGTCAGCTCTTCACCAACTAGCAAGGGAGACAGCTCATGTCCGATCCGCGTCCACCGCGATACCTCAAACCAATGAACAAGCTGATGATGGCGGTGCAGAAGCTCGGCATACCGACCGGACCCGCCATGGTGCTGACCGTGCCCGGCCGCAAGTCGGGTAAGCCGCGCAGCACGCCGATGACACCCTTCCGATACGACGAGGCCCTCTACGTGGTCGCTGGGTATCCCGGTGCGGACTGGGCCGCCAATGCCCGGGCCGCCGGCGCCGGCACCCTCAGTAAGGGCCGACGGTCGCGGGCGGTCAAGATCGTGGAACTGACTGCGGCACAAGCACGCCCGATACTTCGCGCCTTTCCGGTCGAGGTGCCGGTCGGGGTCAGCTTCGCGAAGAGTTCCGGCATGGTGGTCGACGGAACGCCCGATGAGTTCGAGGCATTGGCGGGCCGCCTCGCGGTGTTTCGGTTCGACCCGGTGACGGCGTGAAGGCTTCAGTTCATCTTGCTGAAGCGGGCCGAATGCCGCGTCAGCGACCTATGCTCCGATGGTGGTGGCCGACCTGCTCAACGCCGTGATCGCGGCGCATGGAGGACTAGAGCGGTGGCGCGAATTCGGGATCCTCGAGGCGACCATCATCAGCGGCGGCAAGCTGTGGGAGATCAAGGGTCAACCGCAAGATCCGACGCCGCGACGGATGACTGTTGCGCTGCACCGCGAGTGGGCATCGGTGCAGCCATTCGGTGCGCCGGATCAAAAGACCGACTTCGCACCGCAACGCATTGCCATCGAGAAGCTGGATGGCGGCGTGGTAGCCGAACGCGTCAATCCGCGGCAGTCATTCGCCGGGCATGAATTGACGACACCGTGGGACCCACTGCAGCGCGCCTACTTCAACGGCTATGCGCTGTGGACCTACCTGACCACCCCGTTCTTTATGACGCTGCCCGGGATCACGGTCACCCAGTTGGATCCGATCGAGGACAACGGCGAGCACTTGTTCGGCCTGCAGGCACATTTTCCTGATGGGTTTGCCACCCACAGCGAATCGCAGGAGTTCTATTTCGGCGGCGACTTCCTATTGCGCCGCCACGACTATCGGGTGGACGTCGCGGGCGGGTTCGCCGCAATCCAGTACGTCTACGACATCGTGGAAGCCGACGGGATCAAGCTGCCGTCCAGGCGGCGGGCGTACCGGTGCGACGCCGATGGCCGCATCATCGCCGAAGATCTCATGGTGTCCATCGACGTCAGCGACGTCACTCTGACATGACGATTTCTCGATCCGTCCGCGCCGGTCGGCCGGAATCGGTACGGCGCCATCGATAGCCGCAGGGTGATCAGAGCTGCAGAGGTACATGCTTTTCCGCGCAGGCGTCGGTGACCGCGGCGACGATGTCCTGGGTACGCAGCGTCTCGAGGTCTTCGACGGTCACCGAGCCTTTGTCGGTGCGATGCTGTGCGGCCACCCGGGAGTCGCGGAGACGCTCGGCGCGCTCGACGACGTTGCGGGCGAAACGGCCGTTCTGCATCACGTCGATGCCGTGCAGGCCGTCCGGTGCGAGGTAGGCCCGCAGCGTCTTGCAGGCCATGTTCAGCGCCTCGCGGGCCGCGGGCTCGATAACCGTCGCCCGCGGTTGGCCGTAACGCACGGCAATCTCCACCAGTTCATCGGGCGCATAGGACGCGAACCGCAGCTTGCGGTTGAACCGGCCTGCCAAACCCGGGTTGACAGTGAGGAACTCGTCGACTTCCTTCTCGTATCCCGCGCCGATGAAGCAGAAGTCGAACCGGTGCACCTCCAGCGCCACCAGCAGTTGGTTGACCGCCTCCATGCCGATCATGTCCGGCCGTCCGTCGTGATGACGCTCGACCAGGCTGTAGAACTCGTCCATGAAGAGGACGCGGCCGAGCGAACGGGCAATCAGCTCATTGGTTTTCGGGCCGGAGGCGCCGATGTGCTCGCCGCAGAAATCGGCGCGTTTGACCTCGACGATCTCGGGATGCCGCACGATGCCCAGCCCGGCGTAGATCTTGCCCAGCGCCTCGGCGGTCGTCGTCTTACCGGTTCCGGGTGGTCCGACCAGGACCATGTGGTTGGTCTGATTGGTCACCGGCAGCCCGGCCGCCAACCGCAGGGCTCGGACCTCGATCTGGTCCTCGATCTCTGCCACGGCACGTTTGACTTCGCTCAAGCCGACCTGGTTGTTCAGGATCGCGCGGCCCTCGTTCAGCAGCTCCTCACGTCGCCCTTCGTTCTGTTCTTCGCGACGATCCTGTTGGGAGCGCTCGGTGCTGACGTCCCACCTGTTGCTGCGGGTGTTGATGGTGTCCTCGTCGGTGACCACCAATTGCAGCTGCGGGTCGGCCAGCGCGTCCCTGGCCGGCTCGATCAGGGCGCCGTTGAGCGTCGCCTTGGACAGCCAGATCTGGGCCTTGTCCTCCTCGTCGAGCTGGCGATGCGCCATCCCCCGCACGTACGCGAGATCGGCGGCAATCAAAGGGAATTCGTTAGGGTCGATCGCCGTCACCGCGGTATCGGTCAATTGATGGCGACGCGCCTCGGACGAACCGCCGGCCCGCATGTCGACCCGGTCCGCCCAATCCAGCGCGACTCGGGCCTGGCCGAGGTGGGCCGCCGCGTGGGCCGCCAGCGCGTTGGTGGCCGCGGTCACCGCCGACATGATGATCGCCTGCGGCGGCAGGATGGTCGCCGCCACCGAGATCACGTCCGGCCAACGTTGGGTGGCGAACATCAGGTACGCCCGCACATACTGCTGCCACTGGTGGTTCTCCCAGGTGTCCAGCAGCGCCGAATCCTTCAGCAGCGCTTCGGCTTTCTCGAACTGGCCATCGTCGATCAGCGCGCTCGCCAGCGCCAGACCTGCGTGCGAGGACTCTGTCACCGAGATGGCCAGATAGGGCCCGGCTTTGATCGACGCCGACAACCGAACACCCAGCCGGTTGGTCTCGCGGTGTAACCGGGCGCCGTAGGCGTACAGCTGCTGCAGCGACGCCAGCTCGTCGTCTCCGGCGGCGATCCGGCCCAGCCAGGCGTCGGCCATCGACGGATCGATCTCGGTGGCCTCGCGAAACCGCCCCTGGGCAGCGCGCTGGTCGCCGTCGAACAGATCCATCGCCTGATCGAACCGCTTGCGTGCCGCGGCCGTATTGGTCGTGCTGCTGGTCATGGCTTAATCCACCGGTTCGAGCTCGGATGTCCTCAGGTTCGTCGGCTCCGACGAGATGTATCGATTCTCGGCGCGGAACAACTCAACCTCAACCGTATGCAGTTGTCCGGCTGCCGTCACATCGACGGTCGCCGGGCCGATCTGGGTGATGAGCACATCGGCCGATCCTCGATAAGGCGTCCCGGGCTCGCCGATGGAGATCAGGGTGTTCGGCCGCGGCGCCGGAGTGATCGTGCCGTCGACCACGCTGACCGTGGTGCCGGCCATCGGCCGGACCTGAGGGCCGACCGCGATGTCGGGCATCCGGACGCTCGCCCAACGCTGCTGGTCGCGGGTGTGCACGGTGATCCGTTCGCCGGCGCCGGCCAGCCGCACCACGATTCGTTTGGCCAGCGCGTCCTGGGCGGCGATGTGCACGCGACTGAACTCCCCCGGGTCGTCCAGCGGCATCGTCAACCGGTTACCCGCGTCGACCTTGCCCAGCAGCACCCCGGACGGCCCGATCGGGATGACCAGCGGTGCCGCCAGCACACCCCGGCGCAGGCCGTGCAGCGCCGGCATCGGTCCGCAGAGGTTGGCCGCGATCGCCCGGGCCTGCTCCCCCGGCAGCGTCTTCAGCATCACGCTCGGCGGGGCAGTCGGCGGCTGGGCGGTGCGCACGGTGACCGTGGCGGTCATGCTGCCGTCGCCGAAAACGGTGATGTTCTGGATGACTCCATCAGCCCGCAGCGCCCACGCATGCTCGAGACTTTCCGCGGTGATGTCATCGGGCCGGTACCAATACGACGTCAGCCAGCCGCCTTCGCCGCGCGCGGTACGCCAGCGCTGGTGATGCGCATTCAGCGCCGAGGAGCCCAACCGGCGCTCCAATTCGACGATGTCGATAGCCGTGGCCACCTTCGCGCGAATCCCGTGCTGCCGCAACGCCGCTGCGATGCGCTGGGCCGCGGCCAACGTGGCGGTGCCGACCGAAGTACGCCATTTCAGTGCGCTGGCATTCGGAATCGACTGGATGCGAACGATCAGCCAGGTCTCGCGCTGACCGGCGTACGGCGGCGTGCCGATCAAGGTGTCGTAGACCCGCGGGTAGTCGCCGCTGCTGCGGCGCCGCGCGCCGACGCTGACCACGCTGAGCGAGTCGATCGACAGGCCCAGGCTCTGGTGCAGCAGCGGCAGCAGCTCGGCGACGTCGACAGTGTTCTCGGTGTAGGTAGCTGTCGAACCGGTGAACAGCGTCGGTCGGTGCGCCTTGCCCAGCAACTGCACCGCCACCACCGCGACGCCGTCCTGGTAGCGGACGCCACCGCCGGCCCGGTCGTTGGCCACCGTGATGGGCTCGTTCAACGTGATCGCCCGTTTGCGCTGACGCCACAGCACCAGCCATGACCACGCCGGCTGGCGCCACCAGCGGACCACGCCGGCCGCAACGCCGAGGACCACACCGACTGCGGCGCCGGGGTATCCGGCCACTGCCCAACCGAAGAGGCCGGCGGCGAAGATACCGACGATGATCGCCAGCCGGATCGTGGCCGTCATCGCTCTCGCCGAGCCCGCGCGACAAGCGATGCGATCAGCACGGCCGCGACCACCAAACCGGCGAACACCAGCGCCACGGTGCGGGCACGGTGATCCGGCGGTGGCGGCGGCGCGGCCGGCAGGATCACCCGGCTCTGCGCGCCGGGCGCGAGGCGGTCACCGGGCGGCACATTAAACGTCAACGCCGCCACGGCATCCACCACGCCGTAACCGACTTGGTTGTCCACTCCACGCGGCGGGTTGTGCGCCGTCTGCAGAATCCGGTTGACGATCTGATGCGCGGTCAACGCTGGATACTTGGCCCGCACCAGGGCGGCCACCCCGCTGACGTAGGCCGCCGAAAAGCTGGTGCCCCAGAACGGATTGTTCTTTTCGCCCGCGCGCAGCGGCGGGTAGGCGTTCACCGGTCCGCCGGTCTGCGGCGACAGCCCCATGATCCCGACGCCGGGCGCCGCGGCGGCCACCCACGGCCCGGACAGGCTTTTGCTGACCGGCGCCCCGGTGTTGTCGACGGCGCCGACGGACAGCACGTAGTCGGAGAACCAGGACGGCGACGAGACCGTCTTGACCTGGTGCCAGTCGCGCGGATCCGCCGTGTCCAACGGGTCGAAGCCGGGATTCTGGGCGCACTCGTCTTCGCCCTCGTTACCGGCGGCCGCGACGATCACCGCATCCTTCACCGTCGCGGCATACCAGACTGCGGCTCCAATGGCGCTCTGGTCCAACGGATCTGCCGCCGACACACAGGCGGTGACGCTGATGTTGATCACCTTGGCGCCCATGTTCGCGGCGTGCACGATCGCGCTGGCCAGAGTGGCGATCGAGCCCGCTTTCTTGCGCGCCTCGTTGTCGCCGCCGACCAGGTGTTCCAGCTCGTAGGCCCGTGAGGACTGACGAATGGAGATGATCCGGGCGTGTGGGGCTACCCCGGCGACGCCGTCCGGTGCACCGGGCGGCAGCGGCGGGACCTCAGGATCATCCGGCGCGCTGGGCGTCGGATCGCCCGGTCCGTTCGACGGCTCGTCCGCCGGGGGCGGCGGTGGCGGTGGCGCAGCTGGTTTGGTCTCGGTGATCGTCACTGCGGGCGGGGGTGCCGGCGGGGCGATCGGTGGCGGGGGTCCGCCCGGCGGCGGCGGTGCCGCAATGGCGGGCGGCGGGCCTGCCGGTGGCGGGAACGCCGGGGCGGCCGGCATCGGGGCGGGCATCGGAATACCTTGCGGCGCAGCAGCAATCAATGATGCGACGACGGTGCCGTGTGAGTCGCAGTCCATCAGCCCGTCGCCGCTCATGATGTAGTCACCACCAGGAATCACCGGCAGCCGCGGAGTGGGGTTGACTCCGGTGTCGATGACCGCGACGGGCACACCGTTACCGGTCGAGTACTGCCAAGCCTTGGCGACATTGAGCAGCGTGAAGCCGGGCGCGGTCACGGCTACGTTCGGTTCGGCGACGGTGATGGTGCGCGCGCAGATGTTGCTCTGCCGCATCGGCGCCTCCGGCCCCGGCTTGCCATCCGGCGGAACCCGGCCCGGATCGACGATCGGCGGCGGGATCGCTTGTGCCGCAGGAAGGGTAGTGGGCAGCGCGATCAGCAGGCCCACCATCGTCAGGGCGGAGATCCGCCGCGGCATCGACGCGGGCCTCATCGCATGCGCACCCAGTTGAACAGGCCACCGATCCATGCGGCCAGCGGCAGCGCCGCGATGATCGCCGCGATCTCCAGCCATTCGGCGATCATTCGCACCAGCGGGGTGAACCGGGTGATCGGTACCAGCAGCGCGGCGACCAAGCCCGCCGCGCCGAAGCCGGCCAGGATCAACGCGCCCCACAGCACCGAATCCGACGATGCCGCCGGTGCGTGCCAGGCGAATTTGATGACGCCGGCGCAGGTTGCAGCGGCAGCGCCGGATACCAATGCGATGGCCTGTCGCTTGTCGGCGAACGCGCGACCACGGCTGATGAAGATCAGGACGAACAACGCGGCCAGCGCCACCGCGTAGCTACTGCGGTGCTGACCCGGTTTCAGCGTGGCCCATACCGCGACCGGCAACGCGATGCTCGCGCCGACGCAGATTCCGGTGAGCACATTGTTGGCGCGGACAGCCGCTGCGGCGATCTGCGCGCCGCGCGGGGTGGTGTCCGGGCTCAACTCTTCCTCGGCAGCCTCGTCCACCGGCGTCACGGCATCGACCGGCAGGCCGGCGCTGCGCCGGAAGAGGTCTCGGCCGGTCACCGAGCCGAAGTACGGCGGCCGGATCCGCGCCGACCAGAGCGCGATGGTCGGCGCCAGGGTCAGCAGGAACAGCAGCGCGACCAACGTGCACATGCCCAGCCATTGGGCGGGTACCGGTCGCCACATCCGGGCCGCAGCGATCACTCCCCCAAGCCCACACAGTGTCACCACCGTCGCGGCCACATTGACGAACCGGCCGGTGAACACCGCGACCGCGCAGGTCAGCATCGCGGCGGCGAGCGCCGCGATGAACACGTGGGCCGCCCCAACGGGGCCGGGCGCTCCCGCGCCCAGGCTGACCGCCAGCAGCGGCACCGCCAGCCAGGCGAACCCGCCGATCAGGTCTGCCCGGTGCGGCCACCACCGCCCCACGGCGGCGGCGCCGCCGATGACCAGCAGGCCGAGCACACCGGTCACGATGCTGGGCAGCATCGAGTCGCTTGCGGTGCGATCGCGCAGCGCCAGCGCCAGCACCGCGCCTGAGATCATGGCCAGGATGGCCAGCGAAGTGTGGGCTGCGGTAGCCGCGGTGACCGGCTCGAACAGTCGTCGACCGACACGGGCCAGTCCGGTGGAAAGAGATTCGTACTGCGGCTCGAAGGAATCGCCTTCTGCGGCCGGCATCAGCACCAGCGTGGCGCCGTCCTCGACGCCGAGCTCGTCAAGAGTTTTGGTGACGTCGAGTCGCACGCCGTTGGCTTTGTGCAATTCGTAGCCGACACCGGATTCCAGCCCGGTCAGACCTCGCCTTTTGAGCTCATCGTTGAGCAGTTCGACGACGTTGTCGATGAATACCTCAACCGGCACCGACGCCGGGTACACCTGCGAGACAAGGTGTTCGCCACATACCACTGCAACTGCGCAACGCGCGGGGAATGCGACCTTCGCCATTAGCGCGGCCTGTCGGCGTCCGGAACGTATTTGTCCGCCAACGCCGCAGTAATCTCAAATAGCCGAAGCCGCGTCTTCTTTTGCAATTCGTGGCGAGTATCGATAATTCCGCCCTTGGCCAGATGGGGATCGAACGGCATGAATTCGACCGTCGCCCCGGATTGACCGAATCGCTCGGTGAGATAAGCCCGGGCGTCGCCGTCGTATTTGTCGCGGCTGTCATTCAGAATGACCATGCTGCGGGACACCAATTCGTGGTAGCCCATCGACCGGAGCAAGTCGATGGCGCGGGTCACCGGCAGCGAGGTGTCGGCAGTCAGACCCGAGACGAATACCAGCGTGTCGCACGCATCGAACACCGCTTTCATCACCGGGTGCTCGAGATCATCGGAGGTGTCGACGACGATCACGTTGTGGGTTCGGCGCAGCCGGGACAGCACACCGGCGAACATGGACGGAACCAGCGGCCGGGGTTGATCCGACGCGCGGTTACCGGCCAGCACGTCCAACCCTAAGCTGTTCTGCCCCAGGTGTTCCCGAATATCGGCATAGCCCTGGACATCGGTGTCGTTCAAAACGGCCGAGTAGTCGCCTGGCGGGGATTCGTCGATCCGGCCGGCCAGTGTCCCGAATCCGGGTGCCGCGTCGATGGCAACCACATTCTCCGGCCGGCACTCGCGGAACACCGCGCCGATGCAGGCGGTCAGCGTGGTCTTTCCGACACCGCCCTTGCCCGACACCACTGCGACGACGTACTGCTTGCGGATGTGGCGACGGATGCGCCCCTGCAATTCCCGATAATGCCGTTCGGCCGGTGACTCACCGAGATTAATGGTCTGAAAAGTCGCGGAATATACGAACTTGCGCCAACCCGAACCGGGCGGAATTTTGCGCGCCCTGACCATATCCGAGATACGCAACGTTTCCGAAACGGAGTCAGGGTGTTGAGGACGCGAACCCGCGGATGATCTGGGCGTTTGCCGACCTTGCTCCGGTGAATTCGGTGCCGGGTTCCACGGATTTGTCACGATGCCGATGCTAACACGCGTGCAGAACCCCTCACTTACACAACCTTTCGGTAGGAAAACCATTCATCATTTGCGGGCAGCCGACGCATCATCCGGTTAACTGCGGCCGTGATGTTGCCGGTTGTTCCCGGCGCGAGGATCATCCACCTCTTGCCCGCGGACAACTCGTGCTCCGCGACGATCCGGCCCTCGGGGGTGTCGATGATGGTGACCGCGTTCGGTTCGACCTGGGTGCGCGTCGGTCCGGCAAGCGCCAGCCCGCACTGCAGCGCGACGATCCCCGCCTGCGCCGACCGTTCCGCATCCGCGGCCATTCGCAGGATCTGGAGTTGGTCGGTGTCCAGACGCTGAGCGGCTAGGAAGGCTTCCAATGCCTGGCGGCTCGTTGCCTTTTCCTGCAGCGCATCGACGTCCAGAGTGACCGGCCGCAGTGGCGCGGGTGGGTTGGTCCCACACAGGCGCTCGATCTGGGAACGGATCACGGCGTTCGCCGCACCCTCGGCGGTCGACGTCCCGGCGCCGGAGATTCGGATCAGCTCTTCGGATCGCTCGATGACCACCCACCACTCGGCGAACCGTGCCAGCAACGCCCCGGTGAGCGCCCGCCCGTTGTTCGGGGTGCGCACGTTGATCATCAAGGCGACGTCGCGGCGCGATAACACCGTCAACCATTCGACAACGTTGTGGTCGACCGAGCCGGCCTCATCAATCACTCCGGCGGCGCGCAAATCCGCGGCAACCGGGTCGGCCAGCGCCGCGTCCCGCGTCTCGACGCTCGGCCGAATGGCGCGCAGCCCCAATTCCGGGGCGAGAGTCTCGATTCCGGTGAGTATCTGCAGTACCCACAAGCCATCGACGGTGGTGGTTAACACGAATGTCCCCCATGAATGCCACTGGGGCGCAAGCTTTCGCGTGCGCCCCAGCCTGGCTTCGAAGTCAGCCCGCAGCGAGCGAGGCGTCCAGCATCATCGCGTCGTTGGTGATGGAGTCCACCACCTGACCGTGCATACCGACCGTCTCGGCCAGATGAAGCAGCGGCTGCTCGATGTGCAGCATGAGTTCCTGATACGCGGCGTGGAACTGACCCTGCATGCTGCCGGCCAGCAAATTGTTGATGTTCACCAGATCGGTCTGGGCGTCGTGCAGCTGGTGCGACGCGGATAACAGGGTGGCCGTGCCCTCGCCGATGACCGGCTGGTTGTACGTAATGAATTCGTCGTGCGACATAGCTTATTTTCCAATCCTTCGAAGTGTCCGTGGGTTGAGCGGGTTATGCGCGCTACTACGTCGTCTGAATGGAAGCGACCCGGTGGTATGCGTCGAGGTCGTGCTGGGCGAACTGCGCCACCGAGACGCCGAGCTTGTTGGCCAACTCGTTGCAGCCATTGATCACGCGCGTGAGGTCGGTATTGATCTCGATCGCCTTCTGCTGCGACATCGCTGCGGCCTGACCGCTGTGCGCGCCGCTACCCACCATTTCTTCGATCGCCTGCAGGCCCTGGGTTGCGGCCTGGGTGGCGTGCTCCATGAGCGATTCGATTTTGGCCTTGACCTGCATGGCCAATTGCGGCGGAATTTGCGGGAACGATCCTGTTGCTTCGGCCATTACCTCTCCTTTGGTGTCGCCTGCCCCGCTGCGGGGCTTGGGCAAAAGTCTAAGTGCTTTTCGTTGTCTGTCACTTCGGCTTTTTTGCCTCCATCCCTAAGCTCCCAATTTCCCCATTAGTCTCAGATATACCGATAGTTAGAGGTCTGTCCGTTGTGGATCAGGTTGATCGGAATTCACCACGATCCGTGCATGCGTGACCTCGTCTTTCTTGTCGCCGGAGGCGCCGTCGCCGCGTCCCAGCATTCCGGCCGGCGACATCGGCATCGCGGAACCCCCCGCGCGGGCGGTGGGGCTGCGGAGGTCGGCGGCGTTGAGCACGCCGGCCCGGCCGGTCGGTCGACCTGCGGTCTCGGGCTCGAAGGTGCTGGCGGGCTGCGTGAAGCTGGTGAGGCTGGCCGCGCTGGAACTCAGGCCGCCCATGCCCGCGCCACCGGCGCCCATACCACCGGCGGCTGCGCCACCGGCGCCGCTGAGCGGCGCGGCCATCGCCTCCAGGCCGGCGGCTTGCCCGGCACCGGCATTGGCTCCGGTGAACATGCCCATCAAGCTTTGAATCGGGCTCATCCCGCTCTGCATCGCTTGCATCGGCGCCTGCGTCAACTGGCTGATGGGCTGCAACGCCCCGGAGAAAAGCTGCGGCACCTCCGACACCATCGACGTCATCTGGTTGGCGGCCCCACCCGTCCCCGACCCGGTAGAACTGGCGAGCTGCGAGCCGGCCATCGGCGCTTGCGCGGCGTCCGAGCCGGCCGTCTGCCCGACCTGCGCCGCGAGGCTAGCGGCAGAACCCAAGCCGGCTGGGGCCACCTCGCCGGCAAAAGCAGGCGGCGGAACGGCCGCTGCAGCCGCTATCGCTCCCAAAGTGGTGGAGTAGAGCAGGCCGACGCTGGAGTTGTGCGGCCAGAAGTCGCCGAAGTACTCCAGGTCCTGCGAGGTGATGCCGGGAAAATTCTGGCCGAACCAGTTGGTGGCGCATAACGTGCCCCACAGGTCCCGGTTGGCGTTGCACGCCACGGCCGGAATGACCGACGGCGCGGCCATTGTGTAGGCCTCAACCGCGCTTTGGGCCAACAACACGTGCTTGGCGCAGTGCCCGGCGAGCGGCTCCAGGCCACCCGAGTTGAGCGCCGTTCCGCGGGCAACGTTGGCGGCACCGGCCAGGCCCGTCCACGACCCGCTGGTGCCGGTGATGTTGGCGGCAGATGCCGCCATCCCCATCTGGTGGCTGGCCGCCTCGGTGGCCATCACGGCCGCGTAGGCGACAATCGATTCTGGGCCGGGACCCGCCTCGAAAATCAGCGCGACAACTTCGGGCGGCGCCGCGACCCACCTCGGGTCGATTGGCATATCGGGTGGCTAGAAAGAGAACTGAGCGGCGCTGATCAGCTCTTGAAGCACATAGCTGACCGACGACATGCTCTGACCGGCGGAATACATGCCGCGCTGCCCGAAGTGGGCCCCCGCGACGCCCAGGTAGGTGCCGCCGGCACCGGCCATCGCCGAAGCGAAGGCCACGTCATCGGCGGAGCCCGCCATCGGCACCACACCGAGCAGAGCCGCCGAGCCGGCCGCGGTGGTGGCTGCCATCTCACCGGTCAGCGCCGACTCCGTCAAGGACGACAGGTTGACGGCCGCGGGGCTGACATCGAACATCGACATGTTGTCTCCCGTGTTCTGGTCCGCAGAACCTCCCCTGCGGAATTTTACTGAGTCTAAGGTGTTTTTTCGGTGCGCGTACACGCGAATTCCACAACGCCCCTGAAATGGCTACTCACCTGATTCGGGGCTTCCCACCAGCACTCCTTCGATCTCGCCCTCCGTCGTGACCAGCAGGCCGCGGCCCGGCGGCAACTGCTGGGCGCTGACCCGCGCGAAGACCTTCACCATCGCGGGGTCGTTGTCCATGAACAATGTGGGCGATCGCGAACCCGTCATTTTCTGCAGGAACGGGTTCATCACGACCTGACCGGCCCAGTTGCCGGGCAGCCGCGCAGCGATGACGTGCAGGCCGATCTGGCGGCTTCGCTCGATCAGTGCCAGCAACGGCGCCGTCGCCGCCGGTTTCATCACCTGGTTGTGCGGCCTGAGCTCGTGTTCGTCGTCGATCAAGACGAACTGGCGCGGGCCCTCCCACGTCTTCAGGTCCATCAGCTCCTCCTGTGTCAGACCAGACGGTGGGAGGCGAGTACGCAGTTCGGTGACCAACTCGGCGATCACGGCATCGATGTCGTCGGCGGTATAGGCGTAGGCGCGTACATGCGGCCCCCGGATCTTTCCGATCAGTGAGGTCTTGGGATCGATCACGGTGATCTGCGCCTGCTCGGGGGTGAACCGCTGGGTGATCGCTTGGCCGATAGCCGCCAGCGTCGTGGTCTTCCCGCAGAGCTGGCGACCCACCACGAGCATGTTGGGTACCGCCCGGGCCGCCAAGGCGACCGGTTGCAGTCCACTCTCGCCGATGGCGAACGGGATGTTGAGTGGGTCGGACGCCTCCGGGGTGCGGTCGTACGCCTCGATGATCTGGGCCATCGCCACCCGCTCGGGCAGCCGGGACAGTCGGTCCACCTTGTCGGCGCCGGTGACCTCGGCGATGACCGCCCCAATGCCTCGAGCGGTCACCCGTTCGCCATCGGTCCCGGTGACTTCCGGGACCCCGACCAGCATCTCGTGGCCGTCTCGGGTGAGCCCGAAGCCGGGCCGGTCCAGGGTGTTGGCGCAGCCCTGCGGCGCTCGGTCGACGTGCCCATCTGCGACTCGTCGGGGTTGCTCAGCCTCAGCTGAATGCGTGCGTTCGACACGTTCAGCAGGCCCTGCTTCTGGCCGACGAACCAGCCATTGGCGCTCGTGATCACATGCACGCCGTACGACAACCCTTGACGGGCTATCGCCATCGCGCGATCGCCGAGCGTGAAGTCCTTCTCGTAGAGGTCCCCGTAGATATCGACGATCAGGAACACGTCGCCGAACTTGTCCTCCGGGTCGGTTCCGCCGCCGCCCGCCGCGCCGAACCTTCGCTCCCGGAACTCGGAGATGTCGATCTGATAGTGCTTGAACGACGCCTCCCGCGAACGGATCAGACCCTCGATCGTGGCGATCGTCCGCGACACCCCCTCGGTGTCGTTCAGGCTGACGACACCGGCGGCATGCGGGAGCTCTTCCATTGGATAAAGCGCCGCGCCGATGCAGAAGAACGTCACCCGTTCCGGGCGATACATCAACGCCGCCGAAG
>CAVWLG010000018.1:0-20401 GCA_963755805.1 uncultured Actinomycetota bacterium | reverse complement strand
CTGGAAGTGCAGACCCGAACCGACGTCGAAGAGATTCCACCGCAAGTAGTGCAACTTGAGCGGCGCTAAAGCCTCGGGACTCGCTGCGATGGTTTCTTCGATTGTCTTTCCGTATGCGCGGACCGCATCCTCCCGGCCCTCTTTGACCTTCGCGATGATGGAGAATCCGTAGCAGGCAGGTGTCCGGGGATATATCGGGCCGTACCGTCCGCGCTCCTCCTGGAAGTAACCCTCTTCAGGGATCGCCAGCGCCGCTGGCTTGGTCCAATCATGATCGGTCGCGGCCACGTCGGCTCCTCTACTCGAAGCGATAGGGCGGACACTACGCCTTATTCAACGTGGCAAGCTGAATTCGGCATGACAATGAACGGTTGCCTTGTCTTATTTGGTGATCCGGCGGCACTCGCGTTGATCCCGCAGGCCGTAAGCTCACACATCACTGATGGGTACCGTGCTGATCCCGATTCCCGACCGCGACTTCGACCCGACCGAAGTCGCGGTCAGCTGGCAGGTGTTGCGCGCCAACGGTCACCGGGTCGTCTTCGCCACCGAAAGCGGCGCACCCGGCGTCGCCGACGACATCATGGTCACCGGCCGCGGCCTCGACCTCTGGTCGGCGCTACCGGTACTGGGCGCCATCACCGTCGTCGGGCGGGCGCTGCGGGCCAATAAGGACGCGCGCAGCGCCTACCGCGAGATGCTGAATTCACCCGAGTACCAGAACCCGTCCAGCTGGGCGGAAGCCACGCTCGACGGCATCGACGCGCTGCTGCTGCCCGGCGGCCATCGCGCCCGCGGCATGCGCTCCTACATCGACAGCGACACCCTGCACCGCCTCGTCGTCGACGCCTTCGCCCGCGGGCTGAAGGTCGCCGCGATCTGCCACGGCGTGCTGCTCGCCGCCCGCAGCGTCGATCCCGCGACCGGTCATTCGGTGCTCTACGGTCGCCGCACCACCGCGCTGACCTGGGCGCTGGAACGCACCGCGTGGCGGCTCACCCGGATCACCCGGTTCTGGGACCGCGACTACTACCGCACTTACAGCGAGGAGCCCGGGCAGCCATCGGGGTACATGTCGGTGCAGTCGGAAGTCACTCGCGCGCTGCAGAATCCGACGGACTTCTGCGACGTCGAGCGCGGCTCGCCGCACTGGCGGACGAAAACCTCCGGGATGGCGCGCGACACCGCGACCGATTCGCGGCCGGCGTTCGTCGTCGACGACGGCGACTACGTGTCGGCGCGCTGGCCGGGCGACACCCACACGTTCGCAAACGTGTTGTCCCAGAAGCTTTGACGGCCTCAGGAGAAGTTGGCCTGCGCGCAGGTGCTCGGCGAGGTGATGTTGACCCCGCTGTAGACCACCTGGATGTGCGTGCAGGAGATCACGTTGATGTTGGTCCGCGGTTGCCCGGTGTGCCAGTCGGTCGCGTCGATCCGGCCGGTGGTCTGATACTTCTCCAGCGGGCCCTCGCCCATATAGATCGTGGTGACCTCGTCGGCGCCGCCGTCTTTGATCACCCGGTCGTACTGGGCGGTGGCGTGCACGTCCAGATACAGCGTGCGGTCCGTTGGAGCGGATGTCGGTGCTCTGCCGCGACCACAGGTCGTTCGGGAACCCGTCACCCCGTCGCCGGTCCTGCGGTCGGCGCCGACGGTGAAGTCGCAGCTGCCGTTCGCGGGATGGCAGTCGAGCCGGGCGCAGGTCTCCAGCTGGGTGCCGTCGGGCAGCGGAATCAGCGTGGTGGCGTTGTTGCTCGCCGCCGGAGCGACCGCGGGCGGCGTCAGCACCAGCATCAGACCGACGCCTGCCAACGCCGTGACCAGCCGCATCATCTCCGCGTCCTCTCGCTAAGCCTGAGCAGAACTTACGCTGCGGCTATTCGTCGTAGGTGACTTCGACCGAATCGGTCTCCGGGTGCGCCTGGCACGCCAGGATCAACCCGTCGTCGAGGTCCTGCTGCTCCAGCACATCGTTGACCTCCATGTTCACCTTGCCGCTGCGCAGCGTGGTGGCGCAGGCGCCGCAGTGGCCCTCACGGCAGGAGAACGGCGCGTCCAGGCCGGCGTCGAGCAGCACGTCGAGCAGCTTCGCCTTGCGCGGCCACGACACGGTGTGGGTCTGGCCGTCCAGTTCGACCACCGCGCTGGCCGGGCCTTCGCCGCTATCAACGTCTGTCCTCGATCTTCACCGCGGCGAACGGGTCGCTGTCGAGCGACTTGAACACCTCCAGATGTACTTGCGCCGCAGGCACTTTCAGACTCTCGAGCGCCTCGCGCGCGGCCTCCATGAACGGCCCCGGCCCGCAGATGAACGCCTGCCGGTCGGTGAACGGCGCGGCCAGCTGCGCCAGCGCGTTCGCCGACGGCAACCCCTGCAGCGATTCCAGCCAGTGCACGACGGTCAGCCGGTCCGGGTACTTGGCGGCGAGCTCGCGCAGCGCGTCGGCGAAGATCACCGACCGCTCGTCGCGGTTGGCGTACAGCAGCACCACCTGGCCGCCGCCTTCGGACAACGCGGACTTGCAGATCGACATGATCGGCGTGATCCCGCTGCCGGCGGCCAGCAGCACGAAGTCGCTGTCGAGGGTCTTGGGCACGAAGGTGCCCGACGGCGCCAGCACGTGCACGCGCATGCCGGCGTGGGCGTTGTCGCACAGCCAGTTCGATGCGTAGCCGTCTTTGTCCCGCTTGACCGTGACGGTCAGCGCCTCGTCGGCGAACGGTGAGCTGCACAGCGAATAACAGCGAGCCACCGAACCGGTGCGGTCGCTGGGAATGCGCAGCGTCAGGAACTGGCCAGGCGCGTAGCGCAGTCGCTCGGCCGGCACCTGGGAATCGTCGGGAACCGTGAAGACCAGCGACCGCGCGTCGTCGGTCTCGGTGACGACGTCGGCGATCTCCAGCTCCAAAACGTGGCTGCCGAGCGGCTCGTCGGGAATTGCGCCCGTCACCACCCCGCCCTTCCTTCAGTCATAACTAGAACAGGTTACAGAAACTTGGATAGGTATGGCTACCAGCCGCAGCAATACGCTGCTCGACACAAATCGGAACGTGTTCTAGTCTTTGTCTACATAAGCCACCTTATGGAGGAAGCCGTGACGTCCATTCAACAACGTGACGCCCAGTCGGTCCTAGACGGCATCGACGAACTACTGCCCAAGCTGCGCCAGCGGGCCCAGGAAACTGAGGACCTGCGGCGTTTGCCGGATGCCACGGTGAGTGAGCTCCAGGAAATCGGCTTCTTCAAGTTGCTGCAGCCGAAGCAGTGGGGCGGCCTGGAAACCGACCCCGCGGTGTTCTACGAGGCGGTCCGCCGGATCGCCAGCGCATGCGGGTCCACCGGCTGGGTCAGTTCGATCATCGGTGTGCACAACTGGCACCTGGCGCTGTTCGACCAGCAGGCTCAGGACGAGGTCTGGGGTGACGACGCAGGAGTGCGTGTCTCGTCGTCCTACGCCCCGATGGGTGCGGGCACCGTGGTCGACGGCGGCTATCTGGTCAACGGATCGTGGAACTGGTCGTCGGGCTGTGACCACGCAACGTGGGCCTTCCTCGGCGGTCCGGTCATCAAGGACGGGCGGCCGGTCGACTTCGGCAGCTTCCTGATCCCGCGCACCGAGTACCGCATCGACGACGTCTGGCATGTGGTGGGCCTCAAGGGAACTGGCAGCAACACCGTCGTCGTCAAGGACGTCTTCGTGCCGCGACACCGGTTCCTGTCCTACAAGCAGATGAACGACGGCACCGCCGGTGGATATCAGAACAACACCGCCGCGGTGTACAAGATGCCCTGGGGCACAATGCATCCCACGACAATCTCGGCGCCGATCGTCGGCATGGCCTACGGCGCCTACGACGCGCACGTAGAGCACCAGGGCAAACGGGTGCGTGCCGCGTTCGCCGGTGAGAAGGCCAAGGACGACCCGTTCGCCAAGGTCCGCATCGCCGAAGCCGCCAGCGACATCGATGCCGCGTGGCGGCAACTGATCGGCAACGTCAGCGACGAGTACGCGCTGCTTTCCGCCGGCAAGGAGATCCCGTTCGAACTGCGGGCTCGCGCCCGTCGCGACCAGGTACGTGCCACCGGGCGTTCCATCGCCTCCGTCGACCGGTTGTTCGAGGCCTCCGGCGCCACCGCGTTGGCCAGCGATGCACCGGTGCAGCGGTTTTGGCGCGATGCGCACGCCGGCCGGGTCCACGCGGCCAACGACCCCGAGCGGGCGTACCAGATCTTCGGTAACCACGAGTTCGGGCTGCCGCCCGGCGACACCATGGTCTGAGGAATGACAGGCTACCGAAGAGCTGACGTTCGAATCCACCTCTCGCTACGTCGAAGTCGACGTCGACGGACCGCTGAAGCTGCACTACCACGAAGCCGGTGTCGGCAACGAGCAGACGATCGTGCTGCTGCACGGCGGCGGACCGGGTGCGGCGAGCTGGACGAACTTCTCCCGCAACATCCCGGTGCTGGCGGAGCAATTCCACGTGCTGGCCGTCGACCAGCCCGGCTACGGTCTCTCGGACAAGCGCGCCGAGCACGGGCAGTTCAATCACTACGCGGCCCGGGCGCTGAAGGGTCTGTTCGATCACCTGGGTCTGGGACGTGTTCCGCTGGTGGGCAATTCGCTGGGCGGCGGCACCGCGGTCCGGTTCGCGCTGGATTACCCGGACAAAGCCGGCAAGTTGGTGCTGATGGGCCCCGGTGGGCTCAGCATCAACCTGTTCGCGCCCGACCCCACCGAGGGCGTCAAGCGGCTCGGCAAGTTCTCTGTCGAGCCGACCCGCGAGAACCTCGAGGCGTTCCTGCGGGTGATGGTCTACAACCAGAAACTGATCACCCCGGAACTGATCGAGCAGCGCTTCGAGCTGGCCAGCACACCGGAATCGCTGATGGCGACCCGAGCGATGGGAATGTCGTTCGCCGGGGCCGATTTTGAGCTCGGCATGATGTGGCGCGAGGTGCATAAACTGCGTCAGCCGGTGCTGCTGATCTGGGGCCGCGAAGACCGGGTCAACCCATTGGACGGTGCGCTGGTGGCGCTCAAGACGATTCCGCGCGCGCAGCTTCACGTGTTCGGCCAGTGCGGGCATTGGGCGCAGGTGGAGAAGTTCGACGAATTCAACAAGCTGACCATCGACTTCCTGGGAGGTGTGTGATGAGCATCCGTTCACTGGGTTACCTGCGCATCGAAGCCACCGACATGCAGGCCTGGCGCGATTACGGCCTGAAAGTCCTCGGCATGATCGAGGGCAAGGGCAGCACCGAGGGCGCGCTCTATCTCCGGATGGACGACTTCCCGGCCCGACTGGTGATCGTGCCGGGCGAGCATGACCGGCTCTCGGAAGCCGGCTGGGAATGCGCGAATGCCGAAGGCCTGCAGGAGATCCGCAACCGGCTCGACGTCGAGGGCACGCCGTACAAGGAAGCCACCGCCGCCGAACTGGCCGACCGCCGGGTCGACGAGATGATCAGGTTCTCCGACCCCTCCGGCAATGGCCTGGAGGTCTTCCACGGCGCCGCGCTCGAGCATCGCCGGGTCGTCAGCCCGTACGGCCACAAGTTCGTCACCGGTGAGCAGGGCCTGGGTCACGTCGTGCTGACCACCCGAGATGACGTCGAGACGCTGCACTTCTACCGCGATGTGCTGGGTTTCAAGCTCCGTGACTCGATGCGACTGCCGCCGCAGGTGGTGGGCCGGCCCGCCGACGGGCCGCCGGCCTGGCTGCGCTTCCTGGGCTGCAACCCCCGTCACCACAGCCTGGCCTTCATGCCGGGGGAGACCCCCAGCGGCATCGTCCACCTGATGATCGAGGTCGGTGAGGCCGACGACGTCGGGCTGTGCCTGGATCGGGCGCTTCGGCGCAAGGTGCCGATGTCGGCCACGCTGGGCCGCCACGTCAACGACCTGATGCTGTCGTTCTACATGAAGACCCCCAGCGGATTCGATGTCGAATTCGGTTGCGAGGGAAGGCAAGTCGAAGATACCGACTGGGTTGCCCGGGAGAGCACCGCGATCAGCCTGTGGGGTCACGACTTCAGCGTCGGCTTCAAGTAAATGTCCGAGCAGATTGACGCGCGCACGTTTCGCAGTGTGCTGGGTCAGTTCTGCACCGGCATCACGATCATCACCACCGTGCACGACGACGTCCCGGTCGGCTTCGCATGTCAGTCCTTTGCGGCGCTTTCGCTGGAGCCGCCGCTCGTGCTGTTCTGCCCGACCAAAGTGTCCCGGTCGTGGAAAGCCATCGAGGCGAGCGGAAAGTTCTGCGTCAACGTGCTGACCGAGAGCCAAAAGCACGTCTCGGCGCGTTTCGGCTCGAGAGAACCGGACAAGTTCGCCGGAATCGACTGGCATCCTTCGGAACTCGGCTCGCCGATCATCGAGGGATCGCTGGCCTACATCGACTGCACGGTGGCCTCGGTGCACGACGGCGGCGACCACTTCGTGGTGTTCGGCGCGGTCGAGTCGCTGTCCGAGGTGCCGAAGATCAAGCCGCGGCCGCTGCTGTTCTATCGCGGCGACTACACCGGCATCGAGCCGGACAAGACCACGCCGGCGCAATGGCGTGACGATCTGGAGGCGTTCCTGACCACGACCACCCAGGACACCTGGTTGTAGCCTGCATTCTGGAATGCGTTGGCCGTGCTGCTACGGCGAAAGACGATCCTCTTCACTTCGCGCTTCAGCGCCACTCTGTTCGACGTCGGAGTCGATGTCCGGCCCCGTGCGGCCGACGTAACTTCCGTCGTCACCATCTGCCGCGGCCCGGGAGCTTGCGACGTGAGGGTCGGACGCGGCCGTTTCGCTGTCACGTTGGGCCTTGTCTTTGAATCCCTCGACGACGTGCTGCAGCTTTGTTTTTACCTCGGCGATGTAGTTCAAGACGAATCTCCGTTCAGCGGCTCAGAAAGAGCCTGATTCTCCGTCGGGTGTACCCGCTAGCGCTTCTGCCCAAGCGTGCGCGACGAGTCGGCGGGCACGAGCCTGGCCGAAATCCTTTGTCGGAGCGGCGATGAGTTCGGCCCGCGCGGCAGGTCTGCCCTGTGTGGTCTATCGAAGGGGAACACATGACAATCGAGCATGTCTTGGCGGTTGTGCCGGTGACCGACCTGGACAGAAGCCGGCGCTGGTATGAGGCGCTGTTCGGGCGGGCCGCCGACAACAACCCGATGCCCACGCTGGTGGAGTGGCAGGTCGTCCCGGGCGGATGGGTGCAGGTGTTCGACGACGACCAGCGTGCCGGCTCGACCGCGGTCAACGTCGCGGTGCGGGATCTGGATGCCCATATCGAGGACCTGAGACGGCGTGGCCTCGAGCCCGGCGAGATCATCGAGGCCAACAAGGGCGTCCGACTGTCAGCGCTCACCGACCCGGACGGAAACACGGTCACGTTGATCGGCGGATTTCGGGTTCGCTACTGACTGTCATGCGACCTCGGTCATGCGTTTTTGCAAGCGCTACGCTCGCCACCGAACACTCTTTCGCGGGAGGCGGCTGCGTTGATCCGGTTTTTCTTTGTCGCAGTGCTCACGGTGCTGGCGGCGGCGTTGGTGGTGCCGGCAGTGATCGTGACGTGGGTCTGGTGGTTTCCCGCGGCTTTGGTCGCGATCCTTGCCGCTGTCGGTGTCTACGACCTGGCTCAGCGCCAGCACTCGGTGTTGCGAAACTACCCGATCCTTGGGCACATGCGGTTTCTGCTGGAGGCGCTGCGACCGGAGATGCAGCAGTACTTCATCGAGCGCAACTTCGACGGCCGCCCGTTCGACCGCGACGTCCGGTCGCTGATCTACGAACGGGCCAAAGGCACCGCCGCCGAACTCGCGTTCGGCACCGAGCGCGATATCGATCAGGTCGGCTACGAGTATCTGGTGCATTCGGCGCGACCGGTCGAACCGCCCGAGGAGCCGTTCCGGGTGCGGGTCGGTGGACCCGATTGCACGCAGCCCTACGACATGGCCCTGATGAACGTCTCCGCAATGAGTTTCGGTGCGCTGTCCGCCAATGCGCTGCGCGCGCTGAACAACGGAGCCCGTAAAGGCGGGTTCGCCCATGACACCGGTGAAGGTGGCCTGACTCCGTACCATCTCGGCGGCGCCGACGTGATCTGGGAGCTCGGCTCGGGCTACTTCGGTGCGCGCACCAAAGACGGCGCCTTCGACCCAGATATGTTCGCGGCCAAGGCGGTTCACCCGCTGGTGAAGTGCATTTCGATCAAGCTGAGCCAAGGCGCCAAGCCTGGCATCGGCGGCGTGCTGCCGGCCGCCAAGGTCACCCAGGAGATCGCCGACTACCGGGGAGTGCCGGTCGGGGAGAAGTGTGTCAGTCCGGCCGCGCATTCGGCGTTTCACACTCCGCGCGAACTGGTTCGATTCGTGGCGCGGTTGCGCGAATTGGCCGGCGGAAAGCCGGTCGGCTTCAAGCTGTGCGTCGGTTCACGGATCGACGTGCTGGCGACCTGCAAGGCGATGCTGGCCGAAGGGGTGACTCCCGACTTCATCATCGTCGACGGCGCCGAGGGTGGCACCGCCGCCGCGCCACTGGAATACGAAGACAACATCGGCCTTCCGCTCACCGACGGGTTGATGATCGTGCACAACGCATTGGTGGGAACCGGTCTGCGGGACCGGATCCGGATCGGGGCCGCCGGCAAGGTCGCCTCCGGAAACGACATCATCAAACGACTGATCCAGGGTGCCGACTACACCAACTCGGCCCGGTCGATGATGATGGCGACGGGCTGCATTCAGTCTCAGCGGTGCCACACCAATCACTGCCCGGTCGGCGTGGCAACCCAGGATCCGTTTCGGGCCCGCGCCCTCGACGTCGCCGACAAGAGCGAACGGGTCTACAACTACCAGCGCGCGACCGTCGCGCAGGCGATGCGGATGATGGCCTCGATGGGGGTCTCGGACCTGTCGATGCTCAACCCGCAGATGCTGCGCAAACGGGTATCGCCCACCGAACAACGTTCCTACGCTGAGCTTTACGAGTGGCTCGAACCGGGCGTACTGCTCAATCACGCACCGCCCAGTTGGCGTGCGGACTGGGAGATCGCCGACCCGGACTGCTATGCGCCCGCCGGCAGCAGGATCAACGCGAGCAGCCCCGTCTAGCGTCAGTGCCAGCGGGCTTGATGGTCGGCGTGCGTGCCCAGATATGCACCGGGGCCGAATAATTCGTCGTAGAAGTCCGTGTCGAGATGCTGCGCCTGCAGGTACATCAGGACGTGCACGGTCGGGACCGTGCCGGGTAGCTTGCCGAACGTGTCGTAGATGTACGACGCTTCGGCGGTCACCAATTCCTGGATGCCTTCCGCCGGCAACGCCGAGCCACGCACCTTCGCGGTATCCGACCACGGGCCGGGCGTATCGGGGTGAAAAGGTCCGCCCGGGCTGAATTTTCGCGCGACCAGTTTCTCCACTCCGGCCGCGATCGACGGCACGTGCGGCGGGCTGAGCGTCTCGAAATACCCCGGTAGCCCGGTGACGTTCGGGAAAGGCCAGCGGTCGTCGTGGTCGGCGACGAATCCCAGGCCGGGAGCGCGCGGATCACCGGAGCCGCCCAGCACGGACAACCGGTCCAGTCCGTCGTAGGTCCAGCCGCCGAGACCCATTGCCTGCAATGCCAGCACCCCGTTGTTGGCGGCGATCGCGAGTTCGGCGCTGGCCTCGGTGATCGTGTACTGCTCGACGAACGACAGCGGAAGTGGGTCGTCGGCGTGTGGAAGCGATGAAAACCGTTCCAGGCCAGGGATATTGCGGCCGTTGATGTCGTCGACGATCGGATAACCATTGGCCGCGAAGAACCACAGGTTCTCCATCAGGTGTTCGGCGAGATCGGCCACCGGGAAGGCCAGCAGGCTGCCCGGGTGATTGCCGATCCAGGTGTTGTGGCCTTCCATGTACGGCTCTTCGCGGGGGAGTTCGAGGCGAGTGTCCGAGATCCGCACGAAGGACTCCGCGGTGTGGCTTATCCACGCTTCGGTGCTGTCGAATTCGCGCGGTTGCTCGTCGCGGCTGGGCAGCAGGTAAGTCCCGGATTCGTCGGTGAAAAACAGCTGGCTGGTGTGGAAACCGGCCGCAGACGGGAACGTCCGCCCCGTCGCGCTTCCCGAGTAGTTGGGAAAGGACGGCGCGTAACCGGGATGGTGGGTGATCCCGAAGTTCCAGCCCGTCACGCCGCCCGTCACCGAAATGAGCAGGGCCCGTTCGACTTCCGACAGCGGCTGGACGGGCCGCCGACTGGTGTAGGCCAGCGCACCGCCGGGGATCTGGCCGCCGACCGGAAATCGGCGTGACCTGCGGCCGGTCATCGCGGCGAGCAGCGGGAACTGGGCAAGCTCGGCCAGCGCGGCCCGCTCGTGGTCGGAGATCTCCAGGCCCATGTGCGGATGCTAACCCGGTGAACTTTTCGCCGGGCTACCGCGTACTTAGCAATAGTTGCGGCGGAAAGGGTGAGCCATGAGTCGGCTTCGGATCCTCGTCGTCGGTGCGGGCGTGAGCGGCATTGCCGCCGCCCGCGGACTGCTGCGCGACGGGCACGATGTCACCGTCTTCGACCAGCGGCCGAACGTCACGGCCGGTGGCGGTGCCGTGACGATCTGGTCCAACGGCGCGACGGTCCTCGACCAGCTCGGCGTCGACATGACCGGCGCCGGTCAGCCGTTGTCCGCCGTGCGGGTCATGACATCGTCGGGTCGCCCGCTGACCACCGTCGACCTGGACACCATGGTGAACCGGCTGGGTGCACCCGTCCGGATGGTCCCGCGTCGAGTCCTGCTGGAGCGGCTGCTCGCCGGCTTTCCCGCCGATCGCATCCAATGCCGGGCCCGTGCGGTCGCGGTGGTCCAGACCGACGACGGGGTGCGCGTCGACCTGCAAGACGGCAGCTCGGTCACCGGGGATCTGTTGATCGGTGCGGACGGCCTGCATTCCGTGGTTCGCGAGGTCGTCGGTGCGCCACCCGCGAAGCCGACCGGCTGGTGTAGCTGGCAAGGACTTGTCACTCTTGCCCGACATCGCCGAGCCGCGCGTGGCGACGGATGATGATCGGCGAGCACGGAAACCTCGGCCTGTGGCCGGCCGGCGGCACCGAGATGCAGTGGTGGTTCGACTTGCCTTGGTCACCAGGCTTTCTCCGGCCGCAACGGCCGATCGAGATGATCCGTCGGCACTTCACGCGGATGGTCCGACCTGGTCGACGAAGTGCTCGCCACGTTGACCGACGACGATCTGGCTCCGTCACCGTTTCCGCATTACCGGCACCCGATTCCCGACGCGGGCGCGGGTGCGGTGACGTTGCTCGGGGACGCCGCGCACACGATGCCGCCGACGCTCGCGCAGGGCACCAACCAGGCGCTGCTGGACACGATGGTGCTGCGCAAGGCGCTGTCGGATTCGAGCGATGTCTGCGGCGCGCTGCGCCGGTACGAGAACACCCGCCGTCGCAGGGTCAAAGCAGTGTCGTGGGTGACCATGCAGCAGGTGTCGCGCAGCGAGGCGGCACTGCGACCCGCGTCGCTGATTTCAGACCGGGTCATGACGTGGGCGCTGACCCGGTTCCTCGGCTGGGCCAGTCACCGCGACATCGCGGCGGACATCAGCGCCGCCGGCCTCTGCTGAGGTGCGGTGATGGCGACGCCGAAAGTGCCGCCCGTCGCGGCGGCCCGGGTCGTCGAGCGGCTCCGCCATCACCTGTATCGACTCAACCAGCGGTTGCTGCCGGCGCCGGCGGCGATGATGGAGATGATCGTCGCGACCTGGCTGTCGCAGGCGATCACGGTCGCCGCCGAGCTCGGCGTCGCCGACGCGCTGGCCGCCGGACCGATGACCATCGACGAGTTGGCGGCAGCCGTGGGTGCGAATTCCGACGCCCTGCGCCGGCTGCTGCGGGCATTGATCGGGCGGGGAGTTTTCCGTCGCCGCCACGATGGCCGCTACGAGCTGAATTCCCTTGCCCGAACGCTTGTGTTCGGATGCCGAGGTGTCCATGTCGGCGGCGGCCCAGTTCTACGGATCGCGTGAGCAACGCGAGCGCTGGACGCATGCTGGCCGACTCGATCCGCACCGGACGATCGGTGGTGCCGACGCTGCACGGCAAGGAGGGCTTCGACTATTTCGCCGAGGATCCCGAGCACGCCGATCTCTTCAACCGGACCATGGCCAGTATTTCCGCGGTTGACCGATGCTTCCGTGGCCGCCGCCTACGACTTCGGCGCCTATCCAACGATTGTCGACGTCGGTGGCGGGCACGGCCTGCTGCTGGCCACCATCCTGACCGCGACGCCGGGCATTAAGGGCGTCCTGTACGACCTGCCGGCCGTCGTATCCACCGTGTCAAAGATCCTGTGCTACACCGGGTTAGCTGACCGGGTTCGGATCGAGCCGGGATCGTTCTTCGACCAGCGTGCCGGCCGGTGGCGACGCGTACGTGTTGAAGAACATCCTGCACGACTGGCCCGACGAGAAGGCGGTGCAGATCCTGCGCAACGTTCACGCTGCCGCAGGCCGGCACGCCACCGTCCTGCTGGTGGAGTTGGTGATCCCCGACCACGACCGCGACTTCCCCGGCAAATGGGCTGACCTGGAGATGCTGCTGAACCTGGGGGCTCGTGAACGCACCGCCGCCGAGTACCGAAATCTGCTCGGCCAGGCCGGTTTTGAGATGACCCGGCTGGTGCCGACCGCGTCGCCGTTGAGCCTGGTGGAGGCCCGCGTCGTGTGACCCGGTCGTCATGGGTCCACAATGGCCCACATGACGCTGGATCTGGCCGGTTACTTCGCGCGGATCGGCTACGACGGTGCGGCGGATCCGACCATCGACGTCCTGCAGGATCTGATCACGGCGCACACCCGGGCGATCGCGTTCGAGAACCTCGACCCGCTGCTGGGTGTGCCCGTCGACGACCTGAGTCCAGAGGCATTGTTCGACAAGCTGGTTCACCGGCGCCGCGGTGGCTACTGCTACGAGCACAACGGCTTGATGGGTTACGTGCTGGCAGGAGTTGGGCTTCGGGGTGCGCCGATTCGCCGCGCGGGTGGTCTGGACGGCGCCGCCGGGCTCGCCGGTGCCGTCGCAGACGCACACGCTGCTGGGGGTGGCGCCGCCCGGCGCGCCGCAACTGTTCCTCGTCGACGTGGGTTTCGGCGGCCAGACGCCGACGTCGCCGCTGCGGCTGGAAACCGGCAGCGTCCAGCAGACGACGCATGAGCCGTACCGGCTGCAGAGCCGCGGCGACACCCTGGTGCTGCAGGCCGAAATCCGCGGCGAGTGGCAATCGCTGTACGAATTCGCCACCAAGACAGCGCCGCCGATCGATCTGCAGGTGGGCAGCTGGTACGTCTCCACCCACCCGTCGTCGCATTTCGTCACCAACCTGATGGCCTCGCTGGTCACCGCCGACGGGCGGTGCAACCTGGCCGGTCGCCACCTCTCCATCCACCGCGATGGTGGGACGGAAAAGATCGAATTGCCTGATGCCGCGGCAGTGGTCGACGCGTTAGCCGATCGCTTCGGCATCAACGTGGCCGACACCGGCGATCGCGCGGCGCTCGAAGCCCGTATCGCCGAGGTTTCGCCCTAGCCGAGATGCGGCAGCCAAGACCCGATCCGGCGCAACGCCTCCTCGATATCGTTGCCCGGCCCTGCGAACGAGAGCCGGACGTACGAACCGCCACGCTCCGGATCGAAGTCGATACCGGGCGCGATCGCTACCCCGGTGTCGGCCAACAACTTTGAACAGAACACCATCGAATCATCGGTGAAATCGGAGACGTCGGCGTAGACGTAGAACGCACCGTCGGTGGGCGCCAGCCGGTCGATGCCGATATGTCGCAGACCGTCGAGCAGCGTCGCGCGATTGGCGGCGTACTGGTGCAGATGGCCCTCGGCTTCCTGAACCGACGCCGGCGTGAATGCCTCGACCGCGGCGTGCTGCGACAGCACGGGTGGGCAGATGGTGAAGTTTCCGGTCAGGCGGTCCACCGCGCGACGAAGCTCGGCCGGCACCAGCAGCCAACCCAGCCGCCATCCCGTCATCGCGAAATACTTGGAAAAGCTGTTGACTACGAACGCATTTCGCGACGTACTCCACGCGCAGCTGGTCTGTGGGGCGCCCTCGTAGACCAACCCGTGGTACACCTCGTCGCTGATCAGCCGCACTCCTGATTCGTCGCACCAGGACGCGATCGCCGCGAGCTCCGCGGGCGGGATGACGGTGCCGGTCGGGTTGGCCGGGCTGGCCACCACGACGCCCTTCACCGGCGGGTCGAGTTCGGCCAGCATCTGCGCGGTCGGTTGGAAACGGGTCTCGGGGCCGCATTCGATCACCACGACCTCGCACCCCAGCGCCGACAGGATGTTGCGGTAGCAGGGATAGCCGGGGCTGCTGACCGCCACCCGGTCGCCGACGTCGAAGCAGGACAGGAACGCCAGCAGAAAGCCGCCGGACGATCCCGTCGTGACCACCACGTCGTCGACGTCGACCTGCACGCCGTACCGGTCGAGATACGACGCCGCGATCTCCGCCCGCAATTCCGGGATGCCCAGTGCCACGGTGTAGCCGAGCTGGTTGCGGTTCAGCGCATCGACGGCGGCGGCGCGCACCGGCTCGGGAGCGCCGGCGCTCGGCTGGCCCGCCGACAGGTTCACCAGATCGCCGTGGCTGCGCTGACGTTCGGCGGCCGCCAGCCAGACGTCCATCACATAGAACGGCGGAATCCCGGCGCGTAGCGCGACCCCATCGGTCATGCGGTCAAGGCTAGAGCAGTCCGGTTCTCCTCATCGGGCCTCGCCCTCTGCATCGTCGCCGGACGGCTAGAACACTTCGGATTCCAGCCGGCGCAAGTGATCGCGCGGCGGACCCAGCAATTGCGAACTACCATGTGCGCGTTTGAAGTACAGCTGCATGTCGTGCTCCCAGGTGATCGCGATACCGCCGTGCAACTGGATGCCCTCGGCGGCCACCGTGCTGAACGCCTCGCTGGCCGCGACGCGGGCCAGCGCCGCGGAGGTCGCCGACGGTGCGTCGGCGGCGTCGTTCACCACGGCGCGCGCCGCCTGCACCGCGACGTAGAGGTCGGCCATCCGGTGCTTGAGCGCCTGGAAGCTGCCGATCGCGCGGCCGAATTGCTGCCGCTCTTTGGTGTAGTCGACGGTCAGCTCCAGGCAGCGGGTGGCCGCGCCGACCTGTTCGGCGGCCAGCAGGATCGCCGCCGCGTCGGCCAGGCCCGGATCGGTGCCGAGCGGCGCCGTGTTCCGCGGAGTGAGGCGCGGCCAGCCGACGAGTCGGGTCCATCGGGGTGACGGCCTCGGCGCTGAATTCCGTCCACCGGTCGAGCTTTCCGTCGTCGGCCTCGATCACGACATCGGCGATGTCGCCGTTGATCACGTAGTCGCGGTCGAACACCACCGCGCCGATCGCCGCGCCCTCGGCCAGCGAACCCGAGCGTCTCCGCGTCGGGCTCGTCGGCGGCCAGCAGCGCGAGTTCGGCCAGCGTGCTGCCGAGCAACGGGCTGGGCACCAGGTTCTTGCCGAGTTCTTCGAGGACGACGGCCGCATCGCCGAGAGTGCCTCCGGCACCGCCGAATTCCTCGGGCACCACCAGCGCGGCCGCACCGACCTGCTCGCACAGCAGCCGCCACAGCGACTCGTCGTAGCCTCGTTCGGATTCCATCGCCTCGCGCACCGCGGCGGGGGAGGCGTGCTTGGCCACCAGCGCCGCGACGGTCTCGCGCAGCAGTTCCCGTTCGTCACTCATCAATCGCCTCCAAAACCCGTCGCCGATGCGCGGCCGGGTCACCCCAGGCCGGTCGCAGCGCCTGCACCCGCAGCAGCCACAGCGACAGGTCGTGCTCGGCGGTGAAACCGATCGCGCCGTGGGTCTGCAACGCCGATCGCGCGGCCAGCAACGCGGCATCCGACGCGGAAGCCTTGGCGGCACTGACATCTCGCGCGGTGTCGGGCGATGAATCGGCCAGCGACAGCGCGGCGCCGTACACCAGCGGCCGCGCCAACTCGAGCGCGATGTGCACATCGGCCAGCTTGTGCTTGATCGCCTGATACGAGCCGATGACCCGGCCGAACTGGGTGCGCTGCTTGGCGTACTCGACCGCGGCGTCCAGCAGTGCCTGGCCGGCACCGACCAGTTGGGCGGCGGTGGCCAGCGCACCGAATTCGTAGGCGCGCTTGCACATCGGCCTGCCACTGTCGAATCGGTCGGGGACGACGTCGAACAGCTTGCGGCTGGGGTCCACCGACTCGTGCTGCTCGCCGGCGCGCGGCTTCGCTGACCGTTCCGTCCAGATCGGCCAGCAACGTCAGACCCGCGGTGTCGGCGTCGATGGCGCGCGGAACCTGTGGGGGCAAGCGCGACGGTGGCGATCAGTTCGCCGGACGCCAGCGCGGCGCACCGCTCGTCGTCGGCGAGTAAAACCGGCGCCACCGCAATGGATTCGGCCACCGGGCCGGGAACGCCCCAGCGGCCCAGCCGCTCCAGCGCGACGACCAGATCGACCGGGTGCGCCTCGATGCCGTCGAACCGCTCCGGCACGGCCAACGCGGTGACGCCGAGGTCGGCCAGGCGCGCCCAGACCTTGCGGCCCGGTCCGGTGTCGCCGTCGGCCCAGGCGCGCACCGCGCCCGGCAGATCGGCAGCCGCCAGCGCCGCGTCGATGCTGGCGGCGAAGTCGCGCTGCTGCTCGTCAAGATCAAATCTCATTTGGCCTTCTCCCGGGGCAGTCCCAGCAGCCGCTCGGCGATGATGTTGCGCTGAATCTCGTTGGTGCCGGCGTAGATCGGGCCGCCGAGGGCGAACAGCAGCCCGTCCGTCCAGGCGTCGGCCAGTTCGCCGTCGGCGCCGCGGATCTCCAGCGCCGTCTGGTGGATCGCCACGTCCAGGTCTGACCAGAACACCTTGGTCACCGAGGACTCGGCGCCCAGTTCACCGCCGCCCGCCAGCCGGGTCACGGTGCCGAAGGTGTGCAGCCGGTAGGCCTGCGCCTTGATCCAGGCGTCGGCGACCTCATCTCCGAACGAGCTGTCGCCCTTGGTTTTCCACGTCTCGGCAAGACGTTCGGCGGAAGCCAGGAATCGCGCCGGGCTGCGCAGCGACATGCCGCGCTCGTTGCTCGACGTGCTCATCGCCGCCCGCCACCCGTCGTTCACCGTGCCGATCACGTCCGTGTCGGGCACGAAGACGTCGTCGAGGAAGATCTCGCCGAACCCGGTGTCGCCGCCGAGTTGGGCGATCGGGCGAACCGTGATGCCGTCCGCCTTCAGGTCGAACATGAAGTAGGTCAGGCCGCTGTGCCGCTGCGCCTCGGGGTCCGAACGGAACAATCCAAATGCCCTGTCGCCGAACGGTGCTCGCGAGCTCCAGATCTTCTGACCGTTCAGCAGCCAGCCGCCGTCGGTACGGGTCGCCGTCGAGCGCAGCGAGGCGAGGTCGCTGCCGGACTCCGGCTCCGACCAGGCCTGCGCCCAAATCTCCTCGCCGCTGGCCATCTTGGGCAGAATCCGGTCCAGTTGCTCTTCGGTGCCGTGCGCGAACAGCGTCGGCGCCAGCATCGAGGTGCCGTTGGCGCTGGCCCGTCCGGGTGCTCCGGCGCGGAAGTACTCCTCCTCGTAGACCACCCACTGCAGCAGGGTCGCGTCGCGGCCACCGTACTTCTCCGGCCACGTGATCACCGACAGCCCGGCGTCGAAAAGCACCTTGTCCCAACGTCGGTGCTGCTCGAAACCCTCCGCCGTGTCGTAGGAATGCGTCGGGAACGCATCGCGGTGCGACGACAGGAAGTCGCGCACCTCCCGCTGAAACGTCAGCGTCTCGTCGTCGAATTGCAGATCCATCACGCCATCTCTCGCAGTTGCGGTTTGACCACCTTGCCGCCCGCGTTGCGGGGCAGCGCGTCGACAAACCTCACCGAACGTGGGGCTTTGAAGTTCGCCAAATACTCACGGGTGTAAGCGATCACCGACTTCTCGTCGAGCCCGGAATCGGGCCGCGCCACCAGGTAGGCCCGGCCGACCTCGCCGAGTCGCTCGTCGGGCACGCCGATCACCGCGCAGTCCACCACGCCGTCGAGCCGGGCCAGCACCTGCTCGATCTCGGCGGGGTAGACATTGAAACCGCCGCAGATGTACATGTCCTTGAGCCGGTCGGTGATCTGGAGATTGCCTGCGGCATCGAGCTTTCCGATGTCACCGGTGTGCAGCCAACCGTCGGCTGTCGATGGCCGCCGCGGTGGCGTCCGGGTCGTCGAGGTAGCCGAGCATCACGTTGGGCCCGCGCAGCAGCACCTCGCCGGTCGCATCGTCGATGCGCAGGTCGAAATCGGCGATCGGCCGCCCGCAGGTGGTGGCGACGGTGACGGCGTCGTCGTCGGCGCGGCACATGGTGCCCATCCCGTTGGACTCGGTCAGGCCGTAGGCGGTCAGCACGATGTCGAAGTCGAGTTCGGTCTGCATCCGCTCGATCAACACCACCGGCACGGTCGCTGCGCCGGTGACCGCGAACCGCAGCGAGCTCAGGTCGTAGCGGCCGCGGGCGGGGTGGTCGAGCAGCGTTTGGTAGATCGTCGGCGGTCCGGGAAGCACGGTGATCCGATGTTCGGCGACCGCCCGCAACGCCTGCTCGGCGTCGAAGGTCAGCTGCGGGATCAGGGTGGCGCCGGTCTGCAGGCAGGCCAGGATGCCGGCCTTGTAGCCGAAATTGTGGAAGAACGGGTTGATGCAGAGGTAGCGGTCGTCGCTGGTGATCTTGCCGCATGGCCGCCCATGCCGCCGACCCGGCCAGCGACTGCCGGTGGGCGCACAGCACGCCTTTGCTGCGGCCGGTGGTGCCGGAGGTGAACAGGACGTCGGAGAGGTCGTCGGGCTGGACCGCGGCGGCCCGGGCATCGGCCGCCGCGAGGTCGGATGCCGCGGCCGACAAACTCGTCCCACGTTCCGTCGTCGCGCCTCTATCGGGCACCCGCACGATGTGCCGCAGATCGGGCAGCGCCGAGCGGTCGAGATCGGCCGACTCGGTCCGCGCCGAGGAACTCGCCCATCGCCACCAGCAGGGGAGCGCCGGTTCGGGCCAGGATGTCGGAGGCCTCGGCCGCGGTGTAGCGGGTGTTCAGCGGCACCACGATCGCGCCGGCGTAATGCGTGGCCAGGCAGGCCACCACCCAGTGCCAGGTGTTCGGCGACCAGATCGCCACCCGGTCGCCGGCGTTCACGCCGAGGCTGATCATCGCCGCCGCGGCGCGGCGCACCTCGTCGCGTAACTCGGCGAAGGTGAGCGTCCGATCCTCGGTGACCAGGGCGTCGTGGTCGGGGAGTTCGCGCGCGATGTGGTCCAACGCCGCAGGAATGGTCTGCGGATGGCTCGACATCGAACTCCTAGCTGCGGACTACCCGGCTGATCTATCGCCGCTGTACAGCGCACATCGCCGCCGGGCTAACAAAGCAAGTGCTTGGTAGGTTAGCCTACAAGGGTGCAAGGCGTCGAGGAGTTCCGGGCCGAGGTCCGCGACTGGCTGGCCGAGAACCTGGTCGGCGAATTCGCCGCCCTCAAGGGGCTCGGCGGGCCCGGTCGCGAGCACGAGGCGTTCGAAGAGCGGCGCGCCTGGAACCAGCATCTCGCGAAAGCCGGTCTGACCTGTCTGGGTTGGCCGGTCGAACACGGCGGCCGCGGCCTGTCGGTCGCGCATCGGGTGGCGTTCTACGAGGAATACGCGATCGCCAACGCGCCCGCCAAGATCAACCACTTCGGCGAGGAACTGCTGGGGCCGACCCTGATCGCCTTCGGCACGCCCGAGCAGCAGCAGCGCTTCCTTCCGCGGATTCTCGACGTCACCGAACTGTGGTCGCAGGGCTACTCCGAGCCCGGCGCCGGCAGCGACCTGGCCAATGTGTCCACCACCGCGGTGCTCGACGGCGACCAGTGGGTGATCAACGGCCAGAAAGTGTGGACGTCGCTGGCGCACTGGGCGCAGTGGTGCTTCGTGGTGGCCCGCACCGAGAAGGGCTCCAAGCGTCATGCCGGGTTGTCGTACCTGCTGGTGCCGCTCGACCAGCCCGGGGTCGACGTCCGCCCGATCGTCCAGTTGACCGGCGACTCCGAATTCAACGAGGTCTTCTTCGACGACGCCCGCACCGACGCGGACCTGGTGGTCGGCCAGCCCGGTGACGGCTGGCGGGTCGCGATGGGAACACTGACCTTCGAGCGCGGGGTGTCGACGCTCGGTCAGCAGATCGTCTACGCCCGCGAACTGGAGTGCGTCGTCGAGCTCGCCAAAAAGACTGGCGCAGCAGATGATCCGCTGATCCGCGAACGGCTGACCCGCTCCTGGGCCGGCCTGCGGGCGATGCGCTCCTACGCGCTGGCGACGATGGATGTCGAACAGCCCGGTCA
>CAVWLG010000017.1:0-177645 GCA_963755805.1 uncultured Actinomycetota bacterium | reverse complement strand
ACACCTAAACCAACCTCGTCGAGCCGGCCCCGAGAAGCCGCTGCAACCGGGCGGCGTGGCGATGCGCCCAGCAAACACTCGGCACGAAAATCCGCAATTGTTGCATTCCGGTCTCATAGGTCGCGGTAGCGCAACGCTACGGTTGCAAATGGTTATCCGATCGTGTCACTAATGTGACAAAAGTACCCTACCGTTATCAAAGTGAAACCTGTGCTCTATGTGCATGGAGTGCTAACGGAGGGGAGCTCTATATGACCGCGAGCAAGACGGCTGGCCATGTGCGCCGGCCAACGACGGGTCGGACGAGATCGAACGCTGGGCGGCTTGCGTGGGGTGCCGCCGAGGTCGTGGCGTCGTCCACTGCGGTTCTGCGGCCGTTGATCGTGACCGCGGCCGTGTTCAGCGTGGCCTTTGCCTCGATTCCGGCGGCACATGCGGACTCGGCCGGCGACGCTATGGCACCGGTACTCAATGGTGTCGGTATCGGTAACAACGGCCCGGTGAGTAGTGCCATTGGACAGATGGGGCAGTCCATCTGCCCCATGCTGGTCAAACCCGGCGGTAGCTTGGCCAGCAGCGCGGCCGAGATCAGCGGTCACGGTGGCCTGATGCCACCCATGGCCGGCTTCCTGACCAGCATGGCGATCCAGACCCAGTGCCCAGGATGGATGACGTCGGTCGCCAACGGCAATATGCCGTTCCCGCTTCCTGGCGCCGGCGGGCCGGGCCTCCCGCTCGGCCTACCTGGGGCGCCTGGTCCACAGTCGCTGCTGCCTGGGATGAATCCCATTGGTGGGCAACCGCGACCGTTTCCGGGGTTCTAGGCTCGCTCGCCGGGTCGGCGGTCAGTCGAACAGAGGCAACGTCGCGGAGGTCTGGCTCATCTCCAATGCGAGCAGCAAACGTTTCCGATCGAGACCACCGCCGTACCCGGTGAGACTGCCGCTGGCACCGATCACCCGGTGACACGGAACGATGATGGCGATCGGGTTGTGGCCGTTGGCAAGTCCCACCGCGCGAGCCGCGCCCGGAGCGCCGACCTGTTCCGCGATTTCACCGTAGGACCGGGTCTCACCGAACGGGATGGTCAGCAGCGCCTGCCAGACGCGCCGCTGAAATTCGGTGCCTTGCAGGTCGAGTTCTAGCTCGAAGTCGGTCAGTTCGCCCGCGAAATACGCGTCGAGCTGGCCGACAGCGTCTTGAAACGCCGTGGAATCTCCCGACCATCCGGTGCGCTTCGGTTCGTAGGTTTGGTCGACCATCCTGAGGTTGGTGAGCACCTGACCGCGACCGGCCAGCGTGAGCAACCCGATCGGGCTGTCAATGATTCGGTAATGGATCATGCGGTCTCCTTGACTGGCCAGTGGTTCACCGAATGCTCTAGCGTCGTCCACAGATGCTGCGTCGCGTAGGAACGCCAGGGGCGCCATCGCCGGCTTCGCGCGGTCAATTCGCGGTGATCGGTCGGCAAGCCCAATTGCTCTGCTGCCAAACGCAATCCGAGATCGCTGGCGGGAAATGCGTCGGGATCACCGAGACCGCGCATCGCAATGACCTCCGCGGTCCACGGCCCGATCCCGGGCAGCGCCAGCAGTTGATCACGGGCAGCATCCCAGTCGCAGCCGGCATTGAGCACCACGCTGCCGTCGGCCAATGCGGCGACAAGCGCGGTGACCGTCCGGCGCCGAGTCGGCCGGAACAGCCAGATGGACGGGGTCGATATCGCCGAGTTGCTCGACCGATGGAAACGTATGCGTCAGTCCGCCGTTGGCGTCGTCGATCGGATCGCCATAGGCCACGACCAATCTGCTGGCGTGGGTCCGCGCCGCCTTCATCGACACTTGCTGACCCAGGACCGCGCGAACGGCGAGTTCGGCCTCGTCCACAGTGCGCGGAATCCGTTGCCCGGGTGCCTTGGCCACTACGGGGGCCAGCGCCGTATCGGAGCTCAAGACATCGATCACTGCATCCGGGTCGGCGTCGAGGTCGAGCAATCGTCGGCAGCGGGAGATCGCGGATGTCAGGTCGCGAAAGTCGTCGAGCACCAGGACGCACCGGACATGGTCGGGCGCCGGCGTCAGGCTGGCGGTTCCGTTGCCGAACGGCAGCCTCAGCGTGCGTCGATACGCGCCGTCGCGCACTTCTTCGCATCCGGGGACAACGCTGGCGGCCAGGTGGCCGAACACTCCCTCGTAGGCGAACGGGACCCGCACCGGCAAGCGCAGCGACACTGCTCCCGGCGAGCGCACATCGGTCGCGTCGTGAATGCGGCGGGTAGTCGCGCGTCGGCGCAATTCGGTCGGCGTGCTGTCGCACACCAGACGCACGGTTTCGTTGAACTGGCGAATGCTGGAAAAGCCTGCGGCAAAAGCGATGTCGCCGAAGGGGAGATCCGTGGTCTCGATGAGTACCCGTGCGGTCTGGGTGCGCTGCGCGCGGGCGAGGGCGAGCGGGCCGGCGCCGGTTTCCTCCTGCAGGAGTCGTTGAAGTTGCCGGGTGGTGTAACCGAGGCGGGCGGCCAGACCCATAACGCCTTCGCGATCAACTGTGCCGTCAGCGATCAGCCTCATGGCCCTGGCGACGAGGTCGTCGCGAATGTTCCATTCCGGTGAGCCCGGTGACGCGTCCGGGCGGCACCGCTTGCATGCCCGATAACCAGCGCGTTGCGCTGCTGCCGCGGTCGGATAGAACCGCATGTTGCGGGCGAACGGCGGCCGGACCGGGCAGCTGGGGCGGCAATAGATTCCGGTGGTACGCACGGCAGTGACGAACCAGCCGTCGAACCGGGCGTCCTTCGATTGGACGGCGCGGTAGCAGCGGTCGAAGTCTTCGTGCACGATTCGACAGTTACACCCGGCCACCGACATTACTAGCGGAAATGCGACATCGTCGTGGGCGGGGCGCTGACGCCGACCCACTTCTACCTCAGTCGTCAGTACCCGGTCGGGGACGGGCGAAGGTGACAAAGGGTCGGCTCCGCAGGGTGTCTTCATTCAGGTCGTGTAGCCGGGCAACCAGTAGGTCGTCCATCACCAGGTAACCCCGGTCGGTGCCATCCGGCGCCACCACCCGCAGCGGACGTCCGCCCGCTTCGGCGAGGACATTCGCTGCGTGCCGCAGAGTGTCGCGAGTTCCGATCGTGCCTCCCACCGGGACGAGAGGCGCCTCGGAATGCATCACCTCTTCGACGAAGAAGGCCTCCAGCGGGTCGGTGGTGTAATCACACGTCAGATGCAGGCCGCGCCGGGCGATCTTCTCGGTCAGGACCGATCGGTCGAGTATCAGCACCGACGCCGCATAAGCCGTGGTCGACGCGATGATCAAGCGGGAAGAGCGCCGGCCAGGCATGGGTGAGTTCGAGGGTGAACACGATGCCGGTCAGCGGCGCGCGCATCGCAGCGCCGACCACCGCCGCCAGCCCAGAAGCGCCCAGAATCCAGGGAACACGACGGGAAACCAGTGTCCGACAAGGCCGCCGAGCGCGCCGCCGATCATGAAGAGCGGTGCCAGCACGCCGCCCGAGGTACCCGACCCCAGTGACAACGACCAAATCGCGGTTTTGACAATCAGAATCCCGATGATCAGCGACAGCGTCGCATGACCGGTGAGTAGTGCGCCGATCACGTCGTACCCGACGCCGAGAGCGCGCGGCTCGATGAGCCCGCCGATGCCGATGATGAGGCCGCCGATGGCGGGCCACCACATCCAGTGAAAAGGCAAGCGCGAGAACAAATCTTCGGACAGGTACACCAGCCGGGTGGCCACGATCGCGATCGCTGCGCCGCACACGCCGGCCACCAGCGCCAGAAGGTCGATGTTCCATGCGATGTGCGTGACATGCTGGGTCACCTGGAACACCGGGTCGCTGCCCAGAATGAACTCACGTACCACGATCGCCGTCGCGACCGCGGCAGTGACCGGCACCGTGCTGCGTGGGCGCCACTCGAACAACAGCAACTCGACGGCCAGCAGGATCGAGGCCAACGGCGAGTTGAACGTTGCCGCCATTCCGCCCGCCGCGCCGGACACCAGCAGGATCTTGCGTTCATCGGCGGTCAGATGCAGGTGCTGGGCGAGGATCGAGCCCAGCGCGCCACCCGTCATGATGATCGGCCCCTCGGCGCCGAACGGGCCGCCTGTGCCGATACTGATAGCCGCCGAAATAGGCTTCAGCACCGCAACTTTCGGTTCGACCCGGCTGCCCTGGGTGAGAATCGCCTCGATCGCCTCGGGCATGCCGTGGCCGCGGATCTTCTCCGAACCCAGCCGCGCCATCGCGCCGACGACCAGACCGCCGGCCACGGGCGCGCCGAGCACCAGCCACCACGGATGATGTTGCGCGCCGGGGGCTACCAGGTCTACGGCCCAGCGTTGGTAGAAGACGAGATTGGTCACCAGCCCGATCAGTCGAAGCAGGCACCACGCCGCGCCCGCTGCCAGCGCGCCGATGGGTGCTGCGAGCGCGGCCATCAGCAGCATCCGCCGATCGACGACGAAGTCCGCCAACCGCGTGCTCACGGGCGGTTTCCCGGCATCATCGGTCCGACAAACTTGACACGAAGACCGTCGAGCATTCCAGCAGTATCGCGCACCATCCTGGAACTCGACTGTGAGGTCGCTCAGTCAGGCGAGTGACGCCAACCGGGTGGGCTGATCGTGGCCGCGAAGCGTGACGCTTTCGCCCAGCGACCAACGGGCTTGCTCGTCATCGCCCGCCGCGTCGACGGTGCTCGAAGATGCCAGTAACCGATGTGGATCTTTCTTGGCCAACTCGCACAGCCGGGCCGCCTCGTTGACCGGCTCACCGATCACGGTGTACTCGAATCTTTCCTTTGCGCCGACGTTTCCGGCGACGGCGTTGCCGGCCGTGACACCGATGCCGGCTTTGCACTCGGGTACCTCGCTCTCGAGGCGACGGGCAATGGCGCGGGCCGCGCCGAGCGCCTGTTCTTCTGGTCGGTCGAGATGGTTGGGCGCGCCGAAAACCGCCAGCACCGCGTCGCCCTCGAACTTGTTGACCAGCCCATGGTGCCGATCGACCTCTTCGACGATGACCGCGAAAAACCGGTTGAGCAGCTGAACGACCTCGGCGGCGGGACGGCTGGTCACCAACTGCGTCGAACCGATGACATCGATGAAAACCACTGCGACATGGCGCTCTTCGCCGCCGAGCTGCGGCTTGTCCCGCTCGGCGGCAAGCGGCGACCTCGCGTCCCACATGCCGGCCGAACAGAGTCGCGCACGCGCTCACGTTCGCGCAGCCCGTCGACCATGGAGTTGAATCCGCGTTGCAGCTCACCGAGTTCGGTGCCGTCGAACACCACCAGGTCGCCACGCAGATCGCCGTCCTCGACCCGCTTGAGCGCCGCCCGCACCACCCGCACCGGCGTCGCGGTCAGCCAGGCCAGAATCCACATCAAAACGAAGCCGAAAACCAGTGCGGCAGTTGAGATCACCAAGATGGCGACCGCCAGTTGCGTCTTGCTGAGGTTGTCCAGTATTACGCCGCCCAACAGTGCGGTGACGATGATGCCGAGCATCGGAACCCCAGACCCGAGCAGCCACACCGTCAGCGTCCGGCCCATGATCCCGGGTGCCAATCGCCGCGGCGCCCCGCCCGCTTCGAGCGCCTGAGCAGCCACCGGACGCAGCGCGAACTCGGTGAACAGGTAGCACGCGGTCGACACCAGAATGCCGCAGACGCTGACGCAGAAGCCCACGATCGGAATGAACGTGCTGTCGGCCAACCCGTAGAGCGTCGTCAGCAGCGCGGTGCCGAGGACCCACAGCATCAGGACGCCGAACGCCAGCCAGAACGGCGCGGTGAACGTGGCCTGCTCGTCGGACGGAGTCGGTTCGTGCTCTTCGATCGACCATCGCAGGGCACCGATGGTCCGGCGGGTGATCAGGTAGGTGCCGAGACCCAGCGCGACGGCGCAGTACGCCGGCATGACGCCAAAGGTGATCCACAGCGGCGCGTCGCTGAAGACGCTCGGCTTGGGGAACGCGACGGTCAACAGCAGCGTCGCAGACGCCAATGCCGATGACATTCGCCCCGACGATGAACACGGTCAGGATCAGCTGGATCCGCACCCGCCGGCGGGCCTGGCTTTCCGACACCCTGCCGAGCAGCCAGGAGCCGTAGGCAGGTGTCTCTGGCAGTCGACCGCTCTGCCTGGTCACCCGCTCCAGCACTCGTCCCAGCCGTTGCGCGGTCGATCGGGTTGCCATCATGGTGGCGTCAGCCTAATTGCATCGGGGGCCCGCGCTTAAGGTGTGTTGCGTGCGCCTCGTCATCGCCCGCTGCACCGTCGATTACGTCGGACGTCTCACCGCCCATTTACCCTCGGCGCGCCGGCTCCTGCTTTTCAAAGCCGACGGCTCGGTGAGCGTGCATGCCGACGACCGCGCCTACAAGCCACTGAACTGGATGAGTCCGCCGTGCTGGCTCTCCGAGGAACCCGAGGGCAGCGAGGGTGACGCGCCGGTGTGGGTGGTGCAGAACAAGGCCGGCGAGCAATTGCGCATCACCGTCGAGGACATCGAGCACGACTCCAGCCATGAGCTCGGGGTCGATCCGGGGCTGGTCAAGGATGGCGTCGAAGCCCACCTGCAGGTGCTGCTCGCCGAGCATGTCGAGCTGCTCGGTGCCGGATACACGTTGGTGCGACGCGAATACATGACGCCGATCGGGCCGGTCGACCTGTTGTGCCGCGACGATCAGGGGCGCTCGGTCGCGGTCGAGATCAAGCGACGCGGCGAAATCGACGGGGTGGAGCAGCTCACCCGGTACCTGGAGCTGCTCAACCGGGACAGCCTGCTGGCGCCCGTCAGCGGGGTTTTTGCGGCGCAGCAGATTAAGCCGCAGGCGAAAACTTTAGCCAATGATCGCGGAATCCGTTGTCTGACATTGGATTACGACAAGATGCGCGGTATGGACTCCGATGAGTTCCGGTTGTTCTGAACTGTCTCACTAGAATGCTGGCATGGCTCGTCGCCGCAGTTCACCGCGTGGGCAGCAGTCGCATTCGCCGCTGCCGGCCTTGCGCCGGGTGGAGGTCGGGCCGGACGGGCATGACTACGAGGTGCGACCGGTAGCCGCTGCGCGAGCGCTCAAGACGTATCGCTGCCCGGGCTGCGATCACGAAATACGCTCGAACACAGCTCATGTGGTGGTGTGGCTGGCCGATTTCGGCGAGGTGGCCGTCGATGACCGGCGGCACTGGCACACGCCGTGCTGGGCCAACCGCGCTACGCGTGGGCCGACCCGGCGGTGGTCTTAAAAGGGACGGGGTCGTGAAGTCAGTGCGCGGAATCGGAATCGTCGGCCGGTTCGACCAGCTCGACCAGAACACCGCCGGCGTCCTTGGGGTGGATGAAGTTGATCCGCGAGTTCGCTGTGCCGCGACGGGGTGCGTCGTAGAGCAACCGGATGCCCTGCTCGCGCAGCCGCTCGCTGAGGGCGTCCAGGTCGCTGACCCGGTAAGCCAACTGCTGGATGCCGGGACCACGCTTGTCGAGGAACTTCGCGATCGCTGACGAGTCGTCGATCGGGGCCATCAGCTGGACCTGGGCGCTGCCGACCGCGGCGCCGCGCACCGACAGCATGGCCTCGCGAATGCCCTGATCGTCGTTGACCTCTTCGTGCAGGACGATCATGCCGAGATGGTCGTGGTACCACGCGATCGCCACATCGAGGTCGGGGACCGCGATGCCGACATGGTCGACGGCAGTCACCAGAGCGGTGCTGAGTACTCGACGGGTGTCAACTTGATCGGTGGTCATCACGTAACGGTAACCTGGCGGATAAGAATCCGCTTCTCCCGATCTTCTCGATCGGCCGCTGAACCCCGCTGTGGAGGTAGTCATGACGACATCGGTGATCGTTGCTGGCGCACGGACGCCGATCGGCAAGCTAATGGGCTCGCTCAAGGACTTCAGCGCCAGTGATCTGGGCGCCATCGCGATCAAAGGCGCGCTGGAGAAGGCGAACGTGCCGGCTTCGCTGGTCGAGTACGTGATCATGGGCCAGGTGCTGACCGCGGGGGCGGGCCAGATGCCGGCTCGGCAATCGGCCGTCGACGCGGGCATCGGCTGGGATGTGCCGGCGCTGACCATCAACAAGATGTGTCTGTCCGGAATCGACGCCATCGCACTGGCTGACCAGCTCATTCGTGCCGGCGAGTTCGATGTGGTGGTGGCCGGCGGCCAGGAGTCCATGACCAAGGCCCCGCACCTGCTGATCGACAGCCGCTCCGGCTACAAATACGGCGACGTCACCGTGCGTGACCACATGGCCTACGACGGCCTGCACGACGTCTTCACCGACCAGCCGATGGGTGCGCTCACCGAGCAGCGCAACGACGTCGACAAGTTCACCCGCCTCCAGCAGGACGAGTTCGCGGCGCGGTCGCATCAGAAGGCCGCCGCGGCCTGGAAGGACGGCGTTTTCGCCGACGAGGTGGTGCCGGTGAGCATCCCGCAGCGCAAGGGCGATCCGCTGCAGTTCACCGAGGACGAGGGCATCCGGGCCAACACCACCGCCGAATCGCTGGCCGGTCTCAAGCCGGCATTCCGCAAGGACGGCACCATCACCGCCGGTTCGGCCTCGCAGATCTCCGACGGCGCAGCCGCCGTCGTCGTGATGAACAAGGACAAGGCGATCGAGCTGGGCCTGACCTGGCTGGTCGAGATCGGCGCTCACGGTGTGGTGGCCGGTCCGGACTCGACGCTGCAGTCGCAGCCTGCCAACGCGATCAAGAAGGCGGTCGAACGCGAAGGTATCTCCGTCGATCAGCTCGACGTGGTCGAGATCAACGAGGCGTTCTCGGCGGTCGCGCTGGCCTCTACCCAAGAGCTCGGCATCGACCCCGAGATCGTCAACGTCAACGGCGGCGCCATCGCGGTCGGACACCCGATCGGCATGTCAGGCGCACGGATCGCCCTGCACGTGGCCCTCGAATTGGCCCGCCGCGGCTCCGGCTACGGCGTTGCTGCACTGTGCGGCGCGGGCGGTCAGGGTGACGCGCTGATCCTGCGCGCTGGCTAGTTACCGGCCAGTACGGTTTGGGGCCGGTGTGGCTGGACAGTCGTCCAGAAGTTTGCTGGACGCGTGACGGTACCGGGTCGTCGGCAATCGATGTGATGTTGCTCATAGGACCGCCTGAACCGGATGAAACGTCGTCGACGGCGCCGTGCCAGACTTGATCACGTGAGCCGTCCACGTCCCCCGATCGGGCCCGCTTTGGCCGGCGCGGTCGATCTGTCCGCCCTCAAGCAACCCCCTCCCGCCAGCGGCGAAAGTCGCGGGGACGGGTCGGCCTCGGCGTCGGCCGGCGTCGAGGTCAACGAGGCCAACTTCGAAGACGAAGTACTGCTGCGCTCCAACCAGGTGCCGGTGGTCGTGCTGTTGTGGTCGCCGCGCAGTGAGGTCTGCCTGCAACTGGCCGACGCCCTGTCCGATCTGGCCGCGACCGACAACGGGAAGTGGGCACTGGCCAGCGTCAACGTCGACGTGTCTCCGCGGGTGGCGCAGATCTTCGGCGTCGAGGTGGTTCCCACCGTCGTGGCGTTGGCCGCCGGGCAGCCGCTGTCCAGCTTCCAAGGCGCTCAGCCGCCGGAGCAGTTACGCCGGTGGATCGACTCGCTGCTGTCGGCGACCGCGGGAAAGCTCAGCGGTGGAACCGATGCTGAAGCGAGCCCGAGGAAGTGGACCCGGCTCTCGCGCAGGCCCGCCAGCAACTCGAGGACAACGACCTCGGCGCGGCACTCGACTCGTATCAGGCGATTCTGGACACCGACCCGAACCATCCCGAAGCCAAAGGGGCGGTGCGCCAAATCGTATTTCTGATGCGGGCAACCGCACACGGACCGGAAGCGGTGGCCGCCGCCGACGCCGCCCCCGACGACATCGATGCCGCGTTCGCGGCGGCCGACGTGCAGATCCTCAGCCAGGATGTGGCCGGCGCCTTCGATCGTCTGGTCGCGTTGGTGCGTCGGACGTCCGACGACGACCGGACGTCGGTGCGCACGCGGCTGATCGAGCTGTTCGAGTTGTTCGATCCCGCCGACCCGGAAGTCATCGCAGGGCGGCGAAATCTCGCTAACGCGCTGTACTAGAAGGCCCTTGTCTTAGGGGGCCCCAGCGGGTTCCAGCCACAGCGCTGACGTCGGCGGCAACGCCAGCACCGCCGACGCTGGGCGACCGTGCCACGGGTCATCGGTCGCGTCGACCCCACCCAGGTTTCCGATCCCGCTGCCGTTGTAGACGGTGGCGTCGGTGTTGAGCACCTCGCGCCACCGCCCGGCGCTGGGCAGGCCGAGGCGGTAACCGCTGTGCTCGGCGCCGGCGAAGTTGAACACACACGCCATCACCGAGCCGTCGCTGCCGTAGCGCAGGAAGCTCAATACATTGTTGGCGGCGTCGTTGGCGTCGATCCAGGAGTAGCCCTCGGGCTTGATGTCCTGACTCCACAGCGCCGACGACGCGCGATAGATGTCGTTGAGATCGTGCACCAGCCGCGAGATTCCGTTGGAGAAGCTGTTCTCGTCGAGCTGGAACCAGTCCAGGCCACGCTCCTCGGACCATTCGGCGCGCTGCCCGAAATCCTGGCCCATGAACAGCAACTGCTTGCCCGGGTGCGCCCACTGGTAGGCCAGTAGGCTGCGCAGCCCGGCCGCCTTCGCGTGATCGTCGCCGGGCATCCGCTCCCACAGCGTGCCCTTGCCGTGCACGACCTCGTCGTGGCTGATCGGCAGGACGAAGTTCTCGCTGAACGCGTACAGCATCGAGAACGTGATCGCGTGGTGGTGGTAGGTGCGGTAGATCGGATCGCGGCCGACGTAGTCGAGCGTGTCGTGCATCCAGCCCATGTTCCACTTCATCGAAAAGCCAAGGCCGCCAACACTGGTCGGCCGTGTGACACCCGGCCACGACGTCGACTCCTCGGCGATGGTGACGATGCCGGGCGCCGCCTTGTGCGCGGTGGCGTTCATCTCCTGCAGGAACTGGACGGCTTCCAGGTTCTCCCGGCCGCCGTGGATGTTCGGCGTCCAGCCGCCTACTGGGCGTGAGTAGTCCAGGTAGAGCATCGATGCGACGGCGTCCACCCGCAGGCCGTCGATGTGGTACTGCTCGAGCCAGTACAGCGCATTGGCGACCAGGAAGTTGCGCACCTCGGCCCGGCCGAAGTCGAACACGTAAGTGCCCCAGTCGAGTTGCTCGCCGCGGCGCGGGTCGGAATGCTCGTAGAGCGGGGTGCCGTCGAAACGCCCGAGCGCCCACGCATCCTTGGGGAAGTGGGCGGGCACCCAGTCGACGATGACGCCGATGCCGGCTTGGTGCAGCGCGTCGATCAGGGCGCGCAACTCATCGGGCGTGCCGAATCGCGATGACGGCGCGTAGTACGACGTGACCTGGTATCCCCACGAGCCGCCGAACGGGTGCTCGGCGACGGGCAGCAGTTCGACGTGGGTAAACCCTTGTGCCAAAACGTAGTCCGTCAGCTCGCGGGCGAGGTCGCGATACGACAGGCCCGGCCGCCACGAGCCGAGGTGCACCTCGTAGGTGCTCATCGGTTCGAACACCGCATTGCGCGAAGCGCGGGCCGTCATCCATGAGTCGTCACGCCAGTGGTAGTCGCTGACATTCACCCGCGAGGCGGTCTGCGGCGGTACCTCTGTCGCGAACGCCATCGGGTCGGCGCGGTCGGTCACCGAACCGTCGGCGCCGTGTACCCGGAACTTGTACAAGCCATCGTGCGGGAATTCGGGCCAGAACAACTCCCACACGCCCGACGAGCCGAGCACCCGCATCGGTGCCTCGTTGCCGTTCCAGCCGTTGAACTCGCCGATCAGGCTGACGCCGTTGGCGTTCGGGGCCCATACCGCGAAAGACACCCCGTCCACCGTGCCGTCGGCGGTGGTGAACGAACGGGGATGGGCGCCAAGCACGTCCCACAGTCGTTCGTGGCGGCCTTCGTTGAACAGATGCAGATCGACTTCGCCCAGCGTCGGCAGGAATCGGTAGGCGTCGGCGACCGTGTGCGGTTCGCCGTGTTCGTAGCGCACTTCGAGGCGATAGTCGATCAGGTTGACGAACGGCAACGCCACGGCGAACAAGCCGGAGTCGATGTGCTGCAACGGGAACCGGTCGTCGCCGACAAGTGCGACCACCTCGGTGGCGTGCGGGCGGAAGGCCCGGATGACGGTGTGGTCGCCGTATTCGTGCGCGCCCAGAGTGCCGTGCGGATTGTGATGTTCGCCGGCTACCAGCCGCGCCAGGTCACTGGGTTCGGGCGCCAAGCGGGCCCGGGCGATTTTTTCGTCTGGACTTCATTGCGGCGTTACCTCCGGCACAGCAGCGGGATTCGTGCTTCGGACGGTATGAGCGGCATATTGATGACGTGAGCGACGGCGTGGCCCGGATCAATGCGCACGTAGTTGGCCGCACCCCACTGGTATTCCTCGCCGGTTATCTCGTCACGTACCCAGAACCGCTCATGGTGTTCCATACCCAATGCGGCCATGTCCAACCACAGTGTGGCTTGCTCCGGGCTGAAAGCGTTGAGCGTCACAACAACGAGGACGCAGTCGCCGGTGAGCGGGTCGAACTTGCTGTAGGCCAGCAAGGCGTCGTTGTCGATGGCATGGAAGGTGATGTTGCGCAGTTGCTGAAGAGCGGGATGAAGGCGACGAATCTTGTTCAGCCGCGCAATGAATGGCTCCAGCGATCGTCCGGCCGCCAATGCGCCGGTGAAGTCGCGGGGCCGTAACTCGTATTTCTCCGAGTCGAGATACTCCTCGCTGCCCTCGGCGACGGCGTGCCCTTCAAAAAGCTCGAAACCGGAATACACCCCCCAGGTGGGGCTCAGGGTCGACGCCAGCACCGCCCGTATCGCGAACATGCCCGGCCCGCCGTGCTGCAGGCTGGCGTGCAGGATGTCGGGGGTGTTGACGAACAGGTTGGGCCGCCGGTAGTCGGCGATCTCGGGGATCTGCTGGCCGAATTCGGTGAGCTCCCACTTCGACGGTGCGCCAGGTGAAATAGGTGTAGGACTGGGTGAATCCCAGCTTGGCCAAACCGTATTGGCGAGCCGGCGGGGTGAATGCCTCCGACAGGAACAGCACGTCGGGATCGGCCGCCTTGGCCTGAGCGATCAGCCACGCCCAGAAGTTCGGCGGCTTGGTGTGCGGGTTGTCGACGCGAAAGATCTTGACGCCGTGGTCCATCCAGTACCGCACCACACGAAGCACTTCGTCGTAGAGACCGGCGGGGTCGTTGTCGAAGTTGATCGGGTAGATGTCCTGGTACTTCTTCGGCGGGTTCTCGGCGTAGGCGATGGTGCCGTCCGGCAACTCGGTGAACCACTGGCGGTGGTCCTTGGCCCACGGGTGGTCGGGTGCGCACTGCAACGCAAGATCGAGCGCCACCTCCAAGCCGAGGTCCTCGGCGGCGGCCACGAACTTGTCGAAGTCGGCGATCGTGCCCAGTCGCGGATGTATCGCGTCGTGTCCGCCCTCGTCGCTGCCGATCGCCCACGGCGAGCCGACGTCACCGGGCGCGGCAGTGGCGGTGTTGTTGCGGCCCTTGCGGTGCACCTTGCCGATCGGATGGACCGGCGGCAGGTACACCACGTCGAAGCCCATCTGCGCGATGCGTGGCAGGGCCGCCGCCGCGGTGGCGAAGGTCCCGTGCACCGGGTTGCCTTTGGCGTCCCAACCGCCGGTCGAGCGCGGGAACATCTCGTACCAGGACCCGAAGCGGGCCAGCGGACGGTCGACCCACACCCCGTACTGCTCGCCACGGGTGACCAGCTCGCGCAGCGGATACTGCGTCAGGAGTTCGTCGATCTCGGGGGTCAACGCCAGCGCGGCGCGCGGAACCGGATCGCCGGGAGTCCGCAGCGCGTCCGCGGCCTTGCGCAACGGCTCACGCTGGCCGCGGGGCATTCCGGCCGCGGCACGCTCCAGCAGCTGCGCCCCGACCAGCAGATCGTTGGACAACTCGGTCTCGCCCTGGCCGGCGTCCAGTTTGGCCTCGATGGCGTGGCGCCAGGTGTGGATCGGATCGCCCCAGCCGTCCACCCGATAGGTCCACAGACCGACGGCGTCCGGAGTGAAGGCTGCGTGGAAGACGTAGGGCTCGACGCCGGGGGTCATCGGCACGTGCAACGGCTTGACCCGCACGACAGGGTCGGCGGCGGGCTCGGCCACCGACGATGCCTTCGCGGGCGCCTGCACCGCTTTGAGTCGACGCGTCTCACCCACCTGCGGGTAGCGCGGCCCGAGGTAGCGCACCACCAGCGTGGCCGCCACCGCGTCATGGCCTTCGCGCCATACCGCCGCACGCACCGGAATCACTTCGCCGATCACGGCTTTTGCCGGATAGGCGCCGCACGACACGACGGGTGCGACGTCATCGATTTCGACACGACCGGGCACCGATACTCCTTCTGAGCTAGTCGGTTGTCGTCCTGGGCGCGGTCGAACCGCTACCTGCGCGTCTTCGGCCGGCTTTGCTTGGCAGCCCCCTGCGCCCAATACCCACCGTAGTGTCGAGCCACACCTCGCGTCGGGTCGCGCGCGCCGTTCGGGGGGCGAAACCTGCCTTCGCGTCAGTAAGGTAGTGACGCGTGAAAGCCCTGCGTTGGTTCACGGTCCGTGCCCACCTTCCGGAACGCCTGGCGGCGCTCGAACAGCTGTCGACCAACCTGCGATGGTCGTGGGATAAACCGACTCAGGATCTCTTCGCGGCGATCGACCCGGGCTTGTGGATCCAGTGCCGGCAGGATCCGGTCGCCCTGCTGGGCGCGGTCAGCCCGGCCCGACTCGACGAGTTGGCGCTTGACGGCGGGTTTTTGGACTGGCTGGACAGGTTGGCCGCGGAACTCAACGACTATCTGACCCGTCCGCAGTGGTATCAGCAGCAACAGACCAACGGCACCCGGATGCCCAACGGCATCGCGTACTTCTCGATGGAGTTCGGTGTCGCGGAGGTGCTGCCGAATTACTCGGGCGGATTGGGAATCCTGGCCGGTGATCACCTCAAGGCTGCATCGGATCTGGGGCTACCGCTGATCGCGGTCGGCCTGTACTACCGCTCCGGTTACTTCCGGCAGTCGCTGACCGCGGACGGCTGGCAGCACGAGAACTATCCCTCGCTCGATCCAGCCGGACTGCCGCTGCGTCTGCTCACCGACGCCGCAGGTACGCCGGCGCTGGTCGAGCTGGCGCTGCCGGAATACGGTTCGCTGCGGGCGCGGATCTGGGTGGCCCAGGTCGGTCGGGTGCCGCTGCTGCTGCTGGATTCCGACATCCCCGAGAACGAGCACGACATGCGCGGGGTCACCGACCGTCTTTACGGCGGTGACCAGGAACATCGCATGCAGCAGGAGGTCCTCGCCGGGATCGGCGGCGTGCGGGCCATCCGCGCGTTCACCGCGATCGAAGAACTGCCCGCGCCCGAGGTGTTCCACATGAACGAGGGCCACGCGGGGTTCCTCGGCGCCGAGCGGATTCGCGAACTCGTCGACGCCGGGCTGGATTTCGACACCGCGCTGACCGTGGTGCGATCCAGCACGGTGTTCACCACCCACACCCCGGTGCCGGCCGGCATCGACCGGTTCCCGGTGGAGATGGTGCAGCGGTATTTCGCCGGAAGCACAGCCGACGGCGCGGGTACCGCCGCCGGTTCGGTGCTGCTGCCCGGCGTGCCGGTCGGGCGCATCCTCGCGCTGGGCGCCGAGGACGATCCGGAGAAGTTCAACATGGCCCACATGGGCCTGCGGCTTGCCCAGCGTGCCAACGGTGTTTCGCTGCTGCACGGTGAGGTCAGCCGGGACATGTTCAACGAGTTGTGGGCCGGTTTCGACGCGGGCGAGGTCCCGATCGGGTCGATCACCAACGGCGTTCATGCCCGCACCTGGGCTGCGCCGCAGTGGTTGCAGCTGGGCCAGGAATTGGCCGGATCAGACTCATTCAGCGACCCCGGTGTCTGGCTGCGGGTCAACGAGGTCGACGGCAGTCACCTGTGGTGGATCCGGTCGCAGCTGCGCGCTCTGCTGGTCGAGGACGTCCGGGCGCGGCTGCACCGCAGTTGGCTGGTTCGCGGAGCCCCGGAAGCCGAATTGGGTTGGATTTCCACGGCGTTCGACCCGAATGTGCTGACGATCGGGTTCGCCCGCCGGGTGCCGACCTACAAGCGCCTGACCCTGATGCTGCGCGACCCCGACCGGCTGGAACAGCTGCTGCTCGACGAGAAGAAGCCGATCCAGCTGATCGTCGCCGGCAAGTCCCACCCCGCCGACGACGGTGGCAAGGCGCTGATCCAGCAGGTCGTCCAATTCGCCGACCGGCCCGAGGTGCGGCATCGGATCGCGTTCCTGCCCGACTACGACATGTCGATGGCCCGGCTGCTGTATTGGGGCTGCGACGTCTGGCTGAACAACCCGCTGCGACCGCTCGAGGCGTGTGGCACGTCGGGGATGAAGAGCGCCCTCAACGGCGGCCTCAACCTGTCGATCCTCGACGGCTGGTGGGACGAGTGGTACGACGGCGAGAACGGCTGGGCGATCCCGTCGGCCTCCGGTGTCACCGAGGAACGCCGTGACGATCTGGAAGCCGCCGCCCTCTACGACCTGCTGCAGAAGTCTGTCGCGCCGAGGTTCTACGAGCGCGACGAGCAGGGTGTGCCGCGCCGGTGGATCGAGATGGTCCGCCACACCCTGCAGACGCTCGGCCCAAAAGTGCTGGCCTCCCGGATGGTTCGCGACTACACCGAGGGCTACTACCTGCCGGCCGCTGAGTCGCTGCGCAGGACGGTCGCTGTCGACGGCGACGGCCAGGCGGCGTTCGATCCCGCCCGCGAGCTGGCGTCCTACCGGCGGCGCGCGTTCGAGGAGTGGCCGCACATCCGGGTCACCGACGTCGACAGCACCGGGCTGCCGGACACGCCGATCCTCGGCTCGAAGCTGACCCTGACCGCGACTGTCCAGCTGGCGGGCCTGCGGCCCGACGAGGTCAGCGTTCAGGCGGTGGTCGGCCGGGTCGAGACCGGCGACGCGCTGGTGGACCCGGTCACCGTCGATATGCCCTACACCGGCACCGCGTCCGGTGGCGACCACGTCTTCGCGACGACAACTCCGCTGCCGGTCGCCGGGTCAGTCGGCTACACCGTGCGGGTGCTGCCGCATCACCCGATGTTGGCCTCGGACGCCGAGCTGGGATTGGTCACGCTGGCTTAGCTCGCCGACGATGCGGGCCGGGACGGCCCGAGGAGAAGGCGGGCAATCGGAATGGTTTGGTGTTCCTCAGCAGAACTCGAGATTGACACCCCACTGCCCGTACCCGCGGTACGGCGGGGAGTCTTGGGCGGGGCCGACTTTCGGGTTCCAGTACGTCACGGTGAACGGGCCACCCAAGCCTTGATTGGCATCGACGATGCGGCCTTCACCGCCGCTGTCCGGGTCGAACCGCGACCAACTGATTGACCGCAACGACGGCGGCATGCTCGGCGTGCAGCCACGCTGTACCTGGTTGTAGATCGCCGTCACCGCTTGTTCTGCATCGGCTTGATCACCGGGGTGGGCCTGCGCCACTGGGGCGGAGGCGATGCCGACAGCCAGCAGGGCCGCAACCGCCAGAAATCTCTTCATAGGACTGTTCCTACTCCGCGCGGGTGCTCGTGGTCCTGGTTTGTCACGGCTGGCTAAGCCTTCGCCGCCAGCCGCTCCAGCGCCGCGCGAACCGCGGCCGCGTCGGTGGTCGGCCAGAACGGCGGCAGCGAGGCGCGCAGGTATCCGCCGTAGCGGGCGGTCGCCATCCGCGAATCCAGCACCGCGACCACCCCGCGATCGTCGATGCCGCGCAGCAACCGGCCCGCGCCCTGAGCCAGCAGCAGCGCGGCGTGGCTGGCCGCGACGGCCATGAAGCCGTTGCCCCCGGCCGCGGCGACGGCCCGCTGCCGGGCCGACAGCAGCGGATCGTCCGGACGCGGAAACGGGATGCGGTCGATGATGACCAGCGACAGTGACGGACCGGGCACGTCGACGCCCTGCCACAGCGACAAGGTGCCGAACAGCGATGTCGACGGATCGGCGGCGAACTGCTCGACGAGCGTGGCGGTGTTGTCGTCGCCCTGACACAACACCGGCGTCGACAACCGCTCGGCCATCGCATCGGCGGCCGCGCGGGCCGCGCGCATCGACGAGAACAGCCCGAGCGTTCGACCGCCTGCCGCGGTGATGAGTTCGGCGATCTCGGTCAGCTGCTCGGCGGTGCCGGTGCCGTCGCGGCCGGGCGGCGGGAGCTGCGCCGCGACGTAGAGGATTCCGGCTTTGGCGTGCTGGAACGGCGATCCGACGTCGAGCCCGCGCCACCGAGGCTCTTTGCCGGCCTGCTCGCCGGCCAGGCCCCACGCTTTGGCCATCGCGTCGAACGAGCCGCCGACGGTCAGCGTCGCCGAGGTGAGCACCGCGGTCGAGTCGGCGAACAACCGGGTGCGCAGCAGCCCCGCCACCGACAGCGGCGCGACCCGCAGCACGGTGCGCGTCGAGCCGCGATTGTCCTCGTGATCGAGCCAGACCACGTCGGCGCGGTCGGGTATCGCCGGCCCGAACGACGCCAGGATTCGCGTTGCGGTGTCGGCGATTTCGGCCAGGCTGGCGACCGCTTCGGAGCGGGCCGCGGCGGCCTTGGGGTCGGTGGGTGAGGTGTCGATGGTCGACCGCGCCGCGGTCGCCGCGTCGCGCAGCGCGGTGAGGTGGGTGGCCAGCTCCTCGTCGAGGTGGTCCATGCGTCCGGCCGACGCATTTTGGATGACCGTGATGAAGCCGGCCGAGGCCCGCTCCCAGCGCTGGATGAGCTCCGGTTCGACCAGCTGGGAGATGCGTCGTGAGGCGATACCGAGCGTTGTCGCCGTGAGCTCGCCGGTGGCCACCGCGGTGACCCGGTCGACCAGATCGTGGGCCTCGTCGACAACCAGCAGCTTGTGTTCCGGCAGCACGGGTGAGTCGGCGACGGCGTTGATGGCCAGCAGCGCGTGGTTGGTGACGACGACATCGGCGCCGCCGGCTTTGGCCCGCGCTCGCTCGGAGAAGCAGTCGGTCCCGAACGGGCAGCGGGCCATCCCGAGGCATTCCCGCGCGGACACGCTGACCTGACCCCACGAGCGGTCGGCCACCCCGGGTTTGAGGTCGTCGCGGTCGCCGGACTCCGTGCTCGACGCCCACTCGGTGAGTCGCTGGACCTCGCGCCCTAACGCGGAGGCCGCCTGGGGCCGAAACAGCTCTTGCGGCTCTTCGCCGGAATCAGTGGCTGAGCCGTTATGGATCTTGTTGAGGCACAGGTAATTCTGTCTGCCCTTCAGGAGTGCGAAGAGTGGTTTGCGGGGCAGCGCGTCGTTGAGCGCGTCGACCAGCTGGGGGAGATCGCGATTGACCAGTTGACGCTGCAGGGCAATCGTCGCCGTCGACACCACCACCGGCGCGTTGTCCGACACCGCACGATCGATGGCCGGAACCAAATACGCCAGCGATTTTCCGGTGCCGGTACCCGCCTGAACGGCCAGATGTTCGCCGGACTCGAAGGCGTGTGCGACCGCGTTGGCCATGTCCAGCTGGCCACCGCGTTCACTGCCGCCCAGCGCGGTCACCGCGGTAGCCAGCAGCTTCGTCACTGCGGTCGGCGCATCGTCGGACGTGGCTACTCCTGGGTGTCGGCCGGCGGACGTGGGATCGGGATCTGCGTCGTCGGGATCGCCGGGTCGCCGTGCGACAACATCAGACCCTCCCACGGCAAGCTTCGCAAGCCCGATGCCACCAGTTCGCGCGCCACGCCCAGATCCGTCTCGGCGACCGGCTCGCCGTTGCGGACCAGGGGGACCGTCAACACCCGCGACGGCTCGCCATGTGGCGGCGTTCGGCCCGCCGGATGAACGATCTCTTCGGTGATCGTGCCGGTCGGACGGGACAGGCGCAGTGCCTCTTTCCGGCCGCCGTGCGATTCCTTGCGGACACTGCGCTTCTCCACCGGTATGCCGTCGACCTCGACCAGCTTGTAGACCATGTTCGCGGTGGGCGCGCCCGACCCGGTGACCAGTGAGGTGCCGATCCCGTAGCTGTCCACCGGCTCGGCACGCAGGCCCGCGACGGCGAATTCGTCGAGATCGCCGGAGACCACGATGCGGGTCTGGGTGGCTCCGAGCCGGTCGAGCTGTTCGCGGACCTGCCGCGCCAGCATGCCCAGGTCGCCGGAGTCGATGCGTACCGCGCCGAGCCCGGTGCCGGCCGCCGCGACGGCGTTGGCGACGCCGATCGTCACGTCGTAGGTGTCGACCAGCAGCGTGGTGCCTGCGCCCAGGGCGGCGACCTGGGCCGCGAACGCGCCCGGCTCGTCGGGCCCGTCCGGGCCGTCGTAGAGCAGCGTGAAGGCGTGCGCGCTGGTGCCTTCGGTCGGCACGCCGTAGCGGCGGTGGGCCTCCAGGTTGGACGTCGCAGCGAACCCCGCGAGGTAGGCGGCGCGAGCCGCCGCGACGGCGGCATGCTCATGGGTCCGGCGCGAGCCCATGTCCATCAGCGGCCGCCCCTGTGCGGCGCTGACCATCCGCGCGGCGGCGGAGGCAACGGCGGTGTCGTGGTTGAAGATCGACAGCGCCAGCGTCTCGAGGATGACGCATTCGGCGAAGCTGCCGTGCACCGAAAGCACCGGGGAGCCAGGGAAATACAGTTCACCTTCGGGGTAGCCGTCGACGTCGCCGCCGAACCGGAAATCGCGCAGATAGGCCATCGCGTCGCGGTCCAGAAATTCCGCCAGCGATGCGCCCGCGGTGTCGTCGAACCTGAAGTCAGACAAGGCTTCCAGGAACCGGCCCGTCCCGGCTACCACGCCGTACCGGCGTCCGTCGGGCAGCTTGCGAGCGAACAGCTCGAACGTGCACCGGCGGTGTGCCGTGCCGGCGCGCAGCGCCGCCGACAGCATGGTCAGCTCATACCGGTCGGTCAGCAGCCCGGTGTAACCCGAGTCGTTCACGCCGCAACGGTATCGGTTAAGCGGGGGTGGCTCGGTATCCTGGGACACATGGTTGCGTCAGCCCCGACCAAACCGGGAACCACCGGGCAGCGGGAAGCAGACACGGTCGAAGCCACGGCAGCCCCCTGGGTCACCATCGTCTGGGACGATCCGGTCAATCTGATGAACTACGTCACCTACGTCTTCCAGAAGCTGTTCGGCTACAGCGAGCCGCACGCCACCAAGCTGATGCTGCAGGTGCACAACGAAGGCAAGGCAGTGGTCTCCGCGGGGAGCCGGGAATCGATGGAAGTCGACGTCACGAAGCTGCACGCGGCCGGTCTGTGGGCCACCATGCAGCAGGACCATTGAGATCGGGTGCGTAAGTGGAAGCGGGTAGAAACCGCCGACGGCGCCCGTTTTCGGTCCGCGCTGGACTCGCATGAAGCCGCGCTGCTGAAGAATCTGGTCGCCTCGATGATCGGCTTGCTCGACGAACGCGAATCGTCCTCGCCGCAAGACGAACTCGAGCAGATCACCGGCATGAAGACCGGCAACTCCGAGCCGCCGGACAACGCGACGCTGCAACGGCTGCTGCCGGATTTCGCCAAACCCAACGACGACCCAGACGAAGACACCGACAGCCTCAACGCCGCTTTGCGCAGCCTGCACGAGCCGTCGATCATCGACGCTAAAAAGGTTGCTGCACAACAACTTCTGGACACATTGCCAGATGGCGGCGGCAAACTCGAGCTGAGCGAGGACGTCGCGCACGCCTGGACCTCATCGGTCAACGACCTTCGTCTGGCGTTGGGCACCATGCTCGACATCCGCCCGGACGGTCCCGATCGACTGCCGGATGATCATCCGCTGGCCGCCCATCTCGACGTCTATCAGTGGCTGACCGTGCTGCAGGAGTACTTGGTCGTGGCGTTGATGGGCTCGCGATGAACGCGATCACCGACGTCGCGGGCATCCTGGTCGGCCAGCACCATCGACTGGACCCCGACGCGACGATGGGCTCGGGGTGGGCGAGTGGTGTCACCGTCGTTCTGACACCGCCGGGCACCGTCGGCGCGGTCGATGTGCGCGGCGGGGCGCCCGGCACGCGCGAAACGGATCTGCTCGATCCGGCCAACAGCGTGCGCTACGTCGATGCGGTGTTGCTTGCCGGTGGCAGCGCATTCGGGTTGGCCGCCGCCGACGGTGTGATGCGCTGGCTGGAGGAGCACGAGCGCGGCGTGGCCATGGACGGCGGGGTCGTGCCGATCGTGCCGGGTGCGGTGATCTTCGATCTGGAGGTGGGTGGCTGGAGCAACCGGCCGACCGCCGAGTTCGGTTACGACGCCTGCGGCACGGCCGGAACCGAGGTCGCCGTCGGCACGGTCGGCGCCGGAGTGGGCGCCTGCTCCGGGGTGCTCAAGGGCGGTGTCGGGAGCGCGTCGATGACACTGCCGTCGGGGGTGACCGTCGGTGCGCTGGTGGTGGTGAACTCCGCGGGCAACGTGGTCGATCAGGCGACCGGCTTGCCGTGGTTGAGCTACCTGGTCGACGAGTTCGGTCTGATCCGGCCGCCCGATGAACAACTCGCCGAGCTGGCCGCCCTGGAATCGCCGCTGAGCTCGCTGAACACCACGATCGCGGTGGTCGCGACCGACGCCGCGTTGAGCCCGGCGGCGTGCCGGCAAATTGCGAGCACTGCTCACGATGGCCTCGCCCGCAGCATTCGCCCGGCGCACACCCCTGTCGACGGCGACACGGTGTTTGCCCTGGCCACCGGCGCCATCGAGGTGGCGCCGCCGGCCGACGTGCCCGCTGCTTTCTCACCGGAGACGGCCCTGGCCACCGCCGTGGGCAGCGCGGCGGCGGACTGCCTGGCCCACGCGGTGCTCAGCGCGGTGATCGCCGCCGACCCGGTGGCCGACATCCCGACCTATCGTGGACTGTTGCCGGGAGCATTCCGGCCGAGGGAAGGGCAGGCGCCGGCATGACCCGCGACGACGACGATGCAGAGCGCAGCGATGCGGAGGAGTGGCGCAAATGACCGGAGCCACGCAGCAGCCGAAGAAGCGGTCTGCGTTCGTCGTCGGCGGAGCCACCATCCTCAGCTTCGTTGCGCTGCTTTATGTCGTCGAGGCGTTCGATCAACTCAACGGCAACCGACTGGATGAGAACGGCATCCGTCCGCTGGAAACCGACGGACTCTGGGGAATCCTGTTCGCGCCGCTGCTGCATGCGAGCTGGGCGCACCTGGCGGCCAACACCGGACCGGCGTTGGTGCTGGGCTTCCTGGTCACGCTCGCCGGCTTGTCGAGATTTCTCTGGGCGACCGCGATCGTCTGGATCGTCGGCGGGTTCGGCACCTGGCTGATCGGCAATCTGGGATCGCCCTGCGGGGAGACCGACCACATCGGCGCCTCCGGCCTGATCTTCGGCTGGCTGACTTTCCTGCTGGTGTTCGGCTTCTTCACCCGATCGGGCTGGCAGATCGTCGTCGGATTGCTGGTGCTGGTCGTCTACGGCAGCGTGCTGTGGGGAGCCGTGCCGGTGCTCAACGTCTGCGGCGGCGTGTCGTGGCAGGGGCACCTCTGCGGTGGCATCGCCGGGGTGCTGGCCGCATACATGTTGTCCAGCCCGGAACGCGAAGCCCGGCAGCGCCGCCGGCAAAAGTCGACGACATGAGTGACGCATTGGCGCCCATCGGGGTGTTCGACTCCGGCGTCGGCGGGTTGACGGTGGCGCGCGCCATCATCGACCAGCTGCCCGATGAGGACATCGTCTACGTCGGCGATACCGGCAATGGCCCCTACGGGCCGCTCACCATTCCCGAGATCCGCGCGCATGCCCTGGCGATCGGCGACGACCTGGTCGACCGCGGTGTCAAAGCGCTGGTGATCGCCTGCAACTCGGCGTCGTCGGCCTGCCTGCACGATGCGCGCGAGCGTTATGACGTGCCCGTCGTCGAGGTGATCCTGCCCGCGGTGCGGCGGGCCGTCGCCACCACCCGCAACGGTCGCATCGGCGTGATCGGAACCCAGGCCACCGTCGCCTCCGGTGCCTACCAGGACGCCTTTGCCGCCGCGCGCGACACCGAGGTCACCGCGGTGGCCTGCCCGCGGTTCGTCGACTTCGTCGAGCGCGGGATCACCAGCGGCCGGCAGGTCCTCGGGCTGGCCGAGGGTTACCTCGAGCCGCTGCAGCGCGCCGATGTCGACACGCTGGTGCTGGGCTGCACGCACTATCCGCTGCTGTCCGGGCTGATCCAGCTGGCGATGGGCGACGCGGTCACGCTCGTTTCCAGTGCCGAGGAGACGGCGAAGGATTTGCTCCGCGTGCTGACCGAGCGCGATCTACTGCATCCCCACCCGGAGCGTCCCGCGGCCGGTTCGCCGCTTCGCGTTTTCGAGGCCACCGGGGATCCGGAGGCGTTTCTCGCCCTCGCGGCGCGGTTTCTGGGTCCGGCGATTACCGGCGTCGAGCCGGTCCACCGTCACATCGCCGCGTCCGGCTGACCTTACTCATCAGTAAACCGCGGATGTTTTCAACAACATGACGTTGGGCATGGCACAGTAGTGAGCGTGCGAATTACCGTGCTGGGCTGCTCCGGGAGCGTCGTCGGCCCGGACTCGCCGGCATCGGGTTACCTGCTGCGGGCTGACGACACTCCGCCGCTGGTCATCGACTTCGGCGGAGGCGTGCTCGGCGCGCTGCAACGGCATGCCGATCCGGGATCGGTCCAGGTGCTGCTCTCGCATCTGCATGCCGATCACTGCCTCGATGTGCCCGGCCTCTTCGTCTGGCGTCGCTATCACCCGTCGCCGCCTACCGGCAAAGCCCTGCTGTACGGACCGAGCGACACCTGGTCTCGGCTCGGCGCCGCGTCATCGCCGTACGGCGGCGAGATCGACGATTGCTCCGATATTTTCGACGTGCACCACTGGGTCGACGGTGAGGCCGTGACGATCGGCGCGGTCAACGTCACGCCCAAGCTGGTGTGCCACCCGACCGAGTCCTACGGCATGCGCATCACCAACGCCGCCGGCGCCACGTTCGTCTACAGCGGTGACACCGGCTACTGCGACGCGGTGATCGACCTGGCCCGCGGCGCCGACGTCTTCCTCTGTGAGGCGTCCTGGACGCACTCGCCCGACCGCCCGCCCAACCTGCACCTGTCCGGCACCGAGGCCGGGCGGATCGCGGCCGCGGCCGGGGTGGGGGAGTTGCTGTTGACGCACATCCCGCCGTGGACCGCGCGCGAGGACGTGATCAGCGAGGCCAAAGCCGAATTCGACGGCCCCGTGCATGCGGTGGTGTGCGGCGAGACATTCAACGTCGGGCGCTCCTGATCGGTTGACCGCACCGCTGCAAGGCTAAAGTTGGCGGCGTGTCAAAACGAGAAGACGGCCGCCTCGACGACGAGCTTCGACCGGTCGTCATCACCCGCGGATTCACCGCCCACCCGGCAGGTTCGGTGGTGATCGAATTCGGCCAGACCAAAGTCCTGTGCACGGCGAGCGTCACCGAGGGCGTACCCCGCTGGCGTAAAGGCTCCGGCCTGGGCTGGCTCACCGCCGAGTACGCGATGCTGCCGTCGGCCACCCACACTCGAAGCGACCGGGAGTCGGTCAAGGGTCGGCCGTCCGGGCGCACGCAGGAGATCAGCCGGCTGGTCGGCAGGTCGCTGCGGGCCTGCATCGACCTGGCGGCGTTGGGGGAGAACACGATTGCCATCGACTGCGACGTGCTGCAGGCCGACGGCGGTACCCGCACCGCCGCTATGACCGGCGCCTATGTCGCGTTGGCCGATGCGGTGACCTACCTGTCGGCGGCCGGCAAGCTGTCCGATCCGCGGCCGCTGTCCTGTGCGATCGCCGCCATCAGCGTCGGCGTCGTCGACGGTCGGGTGCGGGTCGACCTGCCCTACGAAGAAGACTCTCGCGCCGAGGTGGACATGAACGTGGTGGCCACCGACACCGGGACGCTGGTCGAGGTGCAGGGCACCGGCGAAGGCGCCACCTTCCCCCGCTCGACGCTCAACAAATTGCTCGATGCCGCCGAGGGAGCCTGCGAGCAGTTGTTCGTCGCGCAGAACGAGGCGCTGGCGCTGCCGTATCCGGGTGTGCTGCCCGAAGGCGCTGTGGCGCAGAAGGCGTTCGGAAGCTGACCCGCGCCGGCGGCGATGCTGAGGAGTGGCGCCGATGACCCGTCTCCTGGTCGCCAGCCGCAACGCCAAGAAGCTGACGGAGTTGCGCCGGGTTTTGGATGCGGCCGAGCTGTCGGGGCTGACCCTGGTGTCACTGAATGACGTTCCGCCATTCGACGAGGCGCCGGAAACCGGTGCAACGTTTGAAGACAACGCTCTGGCCAAGGCCCGCGACGGGTTCGCGGCGACGGGACTGCCGACCGTCGCCGACGACTCCGGGCTGGCAGTGGCCGCACTCAACGGCATGCCCGGTGTGCTGTCGGCGCGGTGGTCGGGCACACCACGGCGACGATGCCGGCAACACCGCGCTGCTGCTTGCGCAGTTGCGTGACGTGCCCGACGAGCGTCGCAGCGCGGCGTTCGTCTCGGCCTGTGCGCTGGTATCCGGCTCGGACGAGGTGGTCGTCCGTGGCGAATGGCCGGGCGCGATCGCCTACGAGCCGCGCGGCGACGCGGGCTTCGGCTACGACCCGGTGTTCATCCCGGACGGCGACGATCGCACCGCCGCGCAGCTGACGTCGGCGGAAAAAGACGCCGCATCGCATCGCGGTCGCGCGCTGGCTTTATTGCTGCCGGCGCTGCGTGCGCTGGATCACTGAGCGCGCTGGCTCATAAGTTGAACTGCGCCTTGACATTTCGGGTCTGGAAATGCTCGACGATGACCCCGACCAGCGGGATGGTCCCGGCCAACAGCACGCCGATCGTCTTCCCGATCGGCCAGCGGACTTTGACCGCAAGGTTGAAAGCCGCCAGTACGTAGGCGAAATAGACCCAGCCGTGCACGATGCCGATCCAGGTTGGGGGATTCGCCACCTTGACGACGTAGTGGACCACCAGCTCGTAGCACAGCGCGATCAGCCAGATACCCGTCGTCCACGCCATCACGCGGTAGGCAAGCAGCGGGGTCCGGATGTTCTGGCCGGGTGCGGTCATGCAGTTGTCCTGTTCTGCTTGTGCGGGGTTTCGTTGTCCGCCTTGGCAAGTTCGGCCAGATAGGCGTTGTACTCGCGTAGCTCGTGGTCGTCGGGGCCGTGTTGCGCGGCTTGAGGCCGATCGGGCAACAGCCCTTCCGGTATCTCGTTGACGGCGTGTGTTTTTCGAGGCTCCGGCGGCGCTTCTTCGTATCGGACGAATTTGCGGTAGGCGTAGACGCAGAATCCGGCGAACGCCGGCCACTGCAGGGCGTATCCGAGATTCTGAAAACTGCCCGATGTCGATTCAAATCTGGTCCACTGCCACCAGCCCAAGGCCAGGCAGCCGCCCGCCGCGATCAGCACCAGCACGATCAGTGCGGGTCTCCGACGACGCGTAGTGGACACCTCTAGAAGGTACCCGCAGCGGTTTGCGCGGGGTCCGTGGCCAGACTCGCCGCAAAGCCGAAGGCGGTACGCTCTTGGGGTTTGCGGGCGTGATGGAACGGCAGACATGCCGGCTTTAGGTGCCGGTGCTCGAGAGAGCGTGAGGGTTCGAATCCCTCCGCCCGCACAGAAGCTCAGACTGCATTTGCGCAGTTAGAACTGACTTTGGGGCTTTCTGTGAACCATCGTGCTCACTTTGTGCCCAAATTTCCGGCGAATACCGGGCATGCAGGGTGGCCGAAACCGCGTCCAGATCTTCGTCAAACACACCCACGTCTGTGTCCAACGTGACTTTGGCCGATTGGTGTCCAAGCATCCGCTGCAGCGCAAGCACATTGACCCCTGCCGCCAGCGACGCGCAGGAACGGCGCAGGTCGTGCGGAGTGGCTGACTGTGTGCCTGCAGCCCGACCGGTCGCCGGAACCACCCCTTCGAAGGCTTGGGAGCGCGGGCCAGGGTCGTCGTGATAATCGGCAGGCCCGGCTAGGCAATTAGACCCTTCACTGGCGCCCGCCACCTCCGCGATTCTCGGTGTTGGTACCGAACAACTCGATGCCGCAATTCGCTGGAAGGACATCGACATCGACATGGATGAGGATTTTGAAACCAGTCCGGCGACCATTACTGGCAAGTGGCCGCACCGCGGTCTGACGAAAGCTCTTGCGCGGATGGGTATCGCCGCGTCATCGGCGGCGACAACGGCAACCAGGTGCTGGATCTGGTGGGTCGCACACTCTGTCGACACTCGCCCATGCCGACTGCGCGTGCTCGTCGCTGGAGAGCCGGTCCAATCGACGGATTCTTTTTGCGACTATCGCCGTTCACTCGAAGCCGCGAGAATTGCGTTATGAGCGATCTACAGCGCGTCAACGCCACGGCCCTCAAGTCGGGACCTCTATCTCAGGAAAAAGTGCGTCTTATCGATGCGTATTGGCGGGCGGCTAATTATCTGTCGGTGGGTCAGATTTATCTGTTGGACAATCCGCTACTGCGCGAGCCGCTGACGTCCGACGACGTCAAGCCGCGACTGCTGGGACATTGGGGCACCACGCCCGGGCTCAACCTGATCTACGCGCATCTGAACCGCATCATCCGCAGTCGCGACGCCAACGTCATCTTCGTCACCGGACCCGGCCACGGTGGGCCAGGATTGGTGGCCAACGCCTACCTGGAGGGCACCTACAGCGAGGTGTACACCGGCATCGAGGAAGACGCTGAGGGGCTGCGAAAGTTGTTCCGGCAGTTCTCGTTTCCCGGCGGCATTCCCAGCCATGTGGCCGCGCAGACGCCGGGTTCCATCCACGAGGGCGGCGAGCTCGGCTATTCGTTGGTCCATGCTTACGGCGCGGCGTTCGACAACCCTGATCTGGTGGTCGCCTGCGTCGTCGGCGATGGCGAAGCCGAAACCGGGCCGCTGGCGGCTGGCTGGCATTCGAACAAATTTCTCGACCCGGTCAGCGATGGCGCGGTGCTGCCGATCCTGCACCTCAATGGCTACAAGATCGCCAATCCGACCGTGCTGGCACGCATTCCGCATGGCGAGCTGGAGTCGTTGCTGCGCGGCTATGGCTACCGGCCGATCGTGGTCGCAGGCGACGATCCCGCGGACGTGCACCAACAGCTCGCTGCCGCCTTGACGACGCGTTCGATGACATCGCGGCGATCCAGCAGGATGCGCGGAGCGGCGGGACCATCAAGCGTCCGGTGTGGCCAATGATCGTCCTGCGCACACCGAAGGGATGGACGGGTCCCAAAGTGGTCGACGGCAAGCAGGTGGAGGGTACGTGGCGCGCCCATCAGGTCCCGCTCGCCGAGACCAAGAGCAATTCGGCTCACCGCGCGCAGCTCGAAGAGTGGATGCGCAGCTATGCACCCGAGGACCTGTTCGACGGCAACGGCAGGCTACGGTCGGAGCTGCGTGCGCTAGCTCCCGACGGCACCCGCAGGATGAGCGCCAACCCGCATGCCAACGGCGGTGTGTTGCTGCATGACCTGGATCTGCCCGATTTCCGCGACTACGCCGTCGCCGTCGAACAGCCGGCCACGCTGACCCACGAGGCGACCCGGGTGCTCGGCACGTTCCTGCGGGACGTGATCGCACGTAACGGCGACCGATTCCGCCTGATGGGCCCCGACGAGACCGCCTCTAACCGGTTGGACGCCGTCTTCGAGACGACCGATAAAGTGTGGGAGTCGGAAATTCTGCCCGTGGACGAGAATCTCGCGCGGTCTGGCCGGGTGATGGAGGTGCTCTCCGAGCACCTGTGCCAAGGTTGGTTGGAGGGATACCTCCTGACTGGACGACACGGACTGTTCAACTGCTACGAGGCGTTCGTGCACATCGTCGACTCGATGCTCAATCAGCACGCGAAATGGTTGTACACCAGCCGCGAACTGCCATGGCGACAGCCGATCGCATCGCTGAACTACCTACTGAGCTCCCATGTCTGGCGCCAAGACCACAACGGCGCGTCGCATCAGGATCCCGGCTTCATCGACCTCGTCGCCAACAAGCGCCCTGAGGTGGCACGGGTCTATCTGCCTCCGGACGCCAATACCCTGCTGTCGGTGGCTGACCACTGCCTGCGCAGCCGCGACTACATCAACGTCATCGTCGCCGGCAAGCAACCCGCGCTGTCCTACCTGTCGATGGAGGACGCGATCGACCATTGCGCCCGTGGGCTGGGCATCTGGCAGTGGGCCAGCACCGCGACAGCAGACCCCGATGTGGTGCTGGCCTGCGCCGGGGACGTCCCGACCCTGGAGACGCTCGCGGCCGCGGATATCCTGCGCCGCGAACTTCCCGAGCTGGCGGTGCGAGTGGTCAACGTCGTCGACCTGATGCGGCTGCAGCCTGACTATGAGCATCCACATGGGTTGCCGGACAGGGAATTCGACGCCATATTCACAGCCGACAAACCGGTCATCTTCGCCTATCACGGCTACCCATGGCTGATCCACCGGCTGACGTACAGCCGAGCCAATCACAGCGGCATGCACGTGCGGGGGTTCAAGGAGCGCGGCACTACCACGACGCCGTTCGACATGGTGATGCTCAACGACTTGGACCGCTTCCACTTGGTCATGGACGTCATCGACCGGGTCGACGGCCTGGCAAGCCGGGCCGCCGTGCTGCGGCAGCGGATGGCGGATGCCCGCCTGAACGCACGCCACTACACCCGCGAATATGGGGAAGACGATCCGCAAATCTCCGGCTGGACGTGGGAAGCCGAACGAACAGAACCACATGAGTGGCTGACGGAACCTAGGCGGCCAGAACTGCAATGAGAACCGTTACCGAAGCGGCCTTTACCGAGCGCTTAGGGGCCGTATTTGTGAAGCTCCGGACGCATTGACAAGGCTGTCCTTGCTGGCGGCACGCATGGCGATGCAGTTGACTGAGCGGAATGGACGATCATCAAGTGCGCCAAACACCTTCAGAGACGGGTGACGAGGTGACCCATACCGCCGAGCCGCACAGCGACCGCCTGTCGCAGCGGTTAAATTGGTTGCGCGCGGCCGTTTTAGGTGCCAACGACGGCATCGTCTCCGTTGCTGGCGTTGTGGTTGGGGTGGCTGGAGCGTCGACGTTGCGCGGCCCGATCTTCACTGCGGGGCTCGCGGCGTTAGTGGCTGGCGCCGTCTCCATGGCTTTAGGTGAATTTGTGTCAGTCTCTAGCCAACGCGACAGCGAAAGCGCTCAGCTAGCAATGGAAAGGCGCGAGCTGCGTCACATGCCCGACGCCGAACTGGCAGAACTCACCGCGATCTATCAGCGGCGAGGCCTGTCGCCGCAAACCGCGGCCCAAGTCGCCCAAGAACTGACCACACACGACGCACTCACGGCACACGCACATGCCGAACTGAACATTGATCCCGACGAGCTGGCAAACCCTTGGCAGGCCGCAGCAGCGTCGGCTGCATCATTCACCGTCGGTGCTCTATTGCCATTCGCCGCCATCCTTCTGCCTCCGTCATCGTGGCGCGTACCAGTAACTTTCATCGTTGTGCTCGTCGCGCTGGCCATCACCGGCGCGTTGAGCGCAAAGATCGGCCGCGCACGCTTGGGACGCGCTGTGCTGCGCGTTGTGATCGGCGGGGCTGCCGGACTAGCGCTCACTTACGGCATAGGCCACCTCTTCGGTACTGCGCTGGGATGACGCTACGGCCGAGTGCTTTTATCGCACTCATAAACGGGTACGTCCACGCTGTAACTCAGAGCGGGGAGTAGCCGAATTGTGCACCGGTCTGGCTATAAGTTTGGATGCCCGATGGGTCGTCGTCGGAGGACCCGGTCACGAAACCCGGCCCGAGGATCCGTCAAGCCCAGGCGGTCCGAGCACGTAACGACCCGCCCGCATGATGACACAGGTAAGTGGCTGTTGATATGCAGGCGGGATTGTCGCCGACGGGATAACGGCGCTTGGTCGAGTGGGTTCGAAGCGTTGCACCGAACGTCGTCGATACGTGTGGACCAAAGACCTGCTCGAATCCGTATTTAGGTACTTCGACAGGGCGGTGGGCAGGGCGCACACTGGCGGAATGGATGTATGTAATTTGATCGCCCTCGCACCGGCCGCAGTGCACCTGCCCACGTCGCGGTCTTTGCGTCAGATTCATAAGTCGATGTCACCGCGGCCTGCGTGACTAACGCCAGCGAACCTGAGACGCCGCCGCGCCGCGTGCTGAACGGCCTCTCGGACATACGTGCGTTCTTTCACACCAATACCGTGCCGCTGTACTTCATCTCACCGACCCCTTTCAATCTGCTCGGCATCGACCGGTGGGTGCGAAATTTCTTCTACCTCAACTACTTTGACTCCTTTGAAGGCGCCCATTCGCGGGTGTTCGTGCCCCGGCGGCGCGACCGCATCGAGTTCGACTGCATGGGGGATGTCTGCAACCACCTGCTGGGTGATCCCGAGACACTCGAGTTCATCGCGCGACAAGGCCCCGGCGGCAAGGCCTGCTTTGTGATGCTCGACGAGCAGACCCAGGCCCTCGCGCGCCACGCGGGCCTCAATGTCATGCACCCCCCGGCGGAGCTGAGCCGTCGCCTGGGCTCCAAGATCATCATGACGCGCCTGGCCGATGAGGCGGGCGTGCCGAGCGTGCCGCACGCGATCGGGCGGGCCGGCTCCTACGCCGAGTTGGAGGCGCTCGCAGGAAGCGCCGGGCTGGGAGATGACCTGGTCGTCGAGGCCGCGTACGGCAACGCCGGGAGCGCGACATTCTTTGTGCGCGGCCAGCACGACTGGGATCAATGCGCCGACGGCCTGGCTACCCAGGAAGTCAAAGTCATGAAGCGCATCCGCAACGTCGAGGTGTGCATCGAGGGCACCGTCACCCGCCACGGCACCGCGATCGGTCCCGCGATGACCAGTCTCGTCGGATACCCGGAGCTGACTCCCGGCAAGGGCAGCTGGTGCGGCAATGACATCTGGCGTGAGGCGCTGCCACCCGCCCAGACGCATGCCGCCCGGGAGATGGTGCGAAAACTGGGCGACGTCCTGAGTCGCGAGGGGTACCGCGGCTACTTCGAGGTGGACCTTCTCCGTGACCTGGACTCCAACGAGCTTTACCTCGGCGAGGTGAACCCGCGCCTGAGTGGTGCCAGCCCGATGACGAATCTGACCACCGAGGCCTACGCCGACATGCCGCTGTTCCTCTTCCACCTACTCGAGTACATGGACGTGGACTACCAGCTCGACATCGAGGAGATCAACTCGCGCTGGGAGCGCGGCTATGGCGACGACGAAGTCTGGGGTCAGGTGATCATCAGCGAGACCTCGCCGGACGTCGAGCTCTTCACCGCAACGCCACGTACCGGTGTGTGGCGTCTCGACGAGGATGGGCGCGTCTCCTTCGCTCGCCCCGCCAATGACTCGGCCTCGGTGATCAACGAGTGCGAGGCCTTCTACATGCGTGTCGCGGCGCCCGGCGACTTGCGTTGCGAGGGCGCCCAACTCGGCGTGCTCATCACGCGTGGCCACCTTCAGACCGGCGACTACGAGCTGACCGAACGCTGCCGGCGCTGGGTCAGTGGAATCAAGGCGAAGTTCGCCTCAACACCCCTGACGCCTGCCACGCCGATCGTCTCCCGGCTCGTCGCACGAGCGTGAGCCTCCCGGCGGGCATTTCGCTGGATAACTGGCTGTCGGCGCCCTATTCGCGGTGGTCATTTCAGCACGTCGAAGATTTTGTGCCGACCGCGGTAATCTCGCGCGGGACGGGGCCGCCCGCGACTTTGCCCCCAGCAAGTGTGCCTGTAGCCGAGATCTCGTTGACCAGCACCGACGGGATCGCCACCACTGTTGGAGCGGTGATGGCAGCCACCGCTACCGACGGGTGGGCCGTCGCTTACCGCGGGTCGATGGTGGCCGAGGAGTACCTCGACGGCTTTGAGGCCCAGACCCGGCACCTGCTGTTCTCGGTGAGCAAGTCGCTGGTGGCAGCCATCGTCGGCGCGCTGCATGGGGCCGGTGCGATCGAACTTGACGCGCCGGTGACGGCATTCGTTCCCGCCTTGGCAAAATGCGGCTACGCCGGTGCGTCAGTGCGCCAACTGCTGGACATGAGGTCGGGTATCGCTTTCTCGGAGGATTACGGTGACCCGACCGCGGAGGTACACCTTCTCGAGCAGGCGATCGGGTGGGAGCGCAGGAGCAGTTCGCACAGCTCTTCAACATTGCACGACTTCCTGCTCACCTTGCGACAGAAGTCGGCTCACGGCGGGCCGTTCGAATATCGCTCGTGTGAAACCGATGTACTGGGCTGGATCTGTGAGGTCGCAGGCGGACAGCGGATGCCCGAATTGATGTCGGAGTTGCTGTGGAGCCGCATCGGCGCCCAAAGCGATGCCACCATTGGCATAGACGGGGCCGGGACCGGCTTTTTCGACGGCGGCATCAACGCTTGTCTCACCGACCTGATCCGGTTCGGGTCATTATTCTTGCGCGACGGTGTCTCGCTAACGGGCCAGCAAGTGTTACCGCCGGCGTGGATCGCTGACACCTTCGACGGCGGACCTGATTCGCGTCGGGCGTTCGCTGTCAGCCCCGACGACACCGAGCTGCCCGGCGGGATGTACCGCAACCAAGTGTGGTTGCCCTACCCGGGCAGCAATGTCGTGTTGTGTCTGGGCATGTGCGGCCAGATGATCTACATCAACCGCGCTGCGGAAATTGTCGCCGCCAAGTTATCCACCCAGCCTCACTCTCACGAGCCGCACATGTTGGACACCTTGCGCGCATTCGACGCGGCAGCACACGAACTGGCTCGAATCGCCATGTAGCCCGAATATGCAGGTGGTGCCGGTGCTCGAGAGAGCGTGAGGGTTCGAATCCCTCCGCCCGCACCAATCCGGCTTTCGCCGAGCGGATGAGACCTGTGATCCCGCGCTCCCTAGCATGAGCGGGTGGACGCATTCTTCACCGCCGACGGCGGCTCCTATCTGCCGGGAGCCATGACCCGGGGACCGTGGGGCGCGACGATGGGCGGTCAGATCGTCGGTGGGCTACTGGGCTGGGCGCTGGATCGTCACGGCGGCGAGGACCTTCAGCCCGCTCGCCTGACAGTCGATCTGCTGCGGCCGGTGCCCATCGAACCGGTATCGATCGAGATGTCGATCCAACGCGAGGGCCGCCGGATCAAACTCGTCGACGCTGCGATGTCGCAGCACGGCCGAGTCGTAGCGAGGGCAAGTGCGTTGTTCTTGCGTCGCGGTGCGGAACCCGAAGGTCAAGTGTGGTCGGGAGCCGTGGCGATACCCCCGGTGCCGGTCGATACCGAGCCACTCGAATCAGAAGTGCCCTTTGGTATCTGGACCTACAGCGCCAACTCCGACGACGGCACTCCGGGAATGCCTCCGCGCGAGTGGGAGCAGCCCGGTGTGCAGAAGTTCGCCTGGACGCGGATATTTCGCCCGATGGTGGCGGGCCACCCGCTCACGCCATTTGCGCGTGCAGCCTTTGCCGGAGACATCATCAGTTCGCTGACTCACTGGGGCACAGCAGGATTGCGCTACATCAACGCCGACTACACCGTGGCGATCAGCCGGCTACCCGAAGGTGAGTACATCGGTCTGGCAGCGCAGACGTACTACGGAAACGACGGTGTGGGAGCGGGCGCGGCAACGCTGTTCGACAGCACCGGCCCAATCGGCACCGGGACTGCGTTAGCGCTGGCGCAACCTCCCGGTGCGTTTCAGCCCGAGCCTCTTTGAACACCCGGCATCACAACAGACTTCGCGCAGCCAAAAATATCTCCCCTCGCTACCCACCGCAGCGAGGGGAGATATCGGAATCGGTTTAGGTGGTTGCCGGCGCCGGCAGCGCACCCGGCGCGGGCCCGGTGGCGTCCGGCTCAGTGGGACCAGACGTTCCCGACTGGCTTGGCGTCATTGCGCCCGGCTGGCCCGACATCGACGTCCCAGGAACATTCGACGTCCACATCAGAATGTCTTGCAGTCCGTCGTTGTAGACGACGCCATTGGGCGGCGCACCCGTCGCGTCGAAGTACAGCGTGCCCTTCGACTCGCTGCCCTGCGCGATGGGCGCGGGGTTCAACCCGTTGGGCACCTCGACGTTATCGACCAGCTTGTAGGACTGGCCGTTGGGCCCGCGAGCGCTGAAGTCTCGCACCTGCGGGGTGACGACCCCGCCGTCCGAGCGGACGGTGATGTCAGCTTGGTACAGGGTCCCCTTCGGCGTGAAGCCGGGGATCGCGACGGTGCTGGGCTCTAAGTTGCTCACCGTGTAGTTGGTGACCATCGGCCCATCGATCAGCGGTTCGCTGGCGCCGAATCCTTGAATGTTCGGGGCGGCTGAAGCGCTGGCCGCGGTGGCAAAGCTGATGGCGGCAATACCGGCCGCGCCGATCGCCGTCTTCATGATGGTCGCTGCGTACTTCACGATGAACTCCTTTTAGTTTCCTGCGTTTGAGCGCGAACTCGCTTTGAGTCGGCAACGCTCGTGGTGTTCGAATAGCCCGCCGACAACGACTTCAAACGTCACATCGTTGCGATTGCGCTACTATCACTACCTTGAGCTGGGCTAATGCAGATTCTATGAATTGCTGTGCAGACGATTAATTAAGCAACTAAACAACATGGGCACCACGTGAATTGGTATCGCACGCACGAATTCTGAAATCGGGCCGCGATTTAATTCGCCCGGCCTGGCACCATTGACGTATGAACGCCGTCATCATAGTGCTGCTGATCTTGTTGGCTACCGGCGTTGTAGTCAGTCCACTTCTCAGGATGAGGGCATGGCTGAAAAAGACGCCACCGGCACAAGAGCTTGCGCCACCGCCGGACGACGAAATCGAGTAGCCGCTGGGCAGCTGGTAGCCAAAGCCTGATCCGCGACCAGGGTTGCTCAGCAGCCCACTTCGACGGTGAACGGTTGCGTCACCGAGACTCGTGGATCGTTGAGCTGCGTTCCCAAGGCTGTGCCGGTGATGGTGTAGGAGTCCTTGGCGACCTGGATCTTCGACTCACCGGCCCCCGAATTGGAGACACCGGAGAAGCCGACGAAGTTGTCGAAGTGCACCGATTCGACGGTGGGCTTCTCCGGGTCCAACCGAAGAAGCACCTTGACGTTGGCAGGGGCTGCGCTGATGTTCGCGGTCAGCAACCAGTCGACCTGGCTGCAGGTGACGGCGTGCGAGGTGCGGGTGTTGTTGTCGACGGTGACGCGCGCGGTCTTCTGCGTGGCCTTGTTGTCGGTGAAGCATCCCGAACACGATGCCGCCACGAGCACCGCGCCCACTGCCGCAGTGATTAGCCGTTGCCCCACCGGGCACCTCCCGACGCACGCAGGATTAGTTCGCTCACTTTGTCTATCAGCCTGCGCGCGTCCCGGGGAGCAAACGTGCGCTAAGGGTCAGCCGAACGAGATCTTGCCCATCAGCATGTCGATGATCGGCTTGCCCGCCTCGAACGTCCCGGTGCTGGAGGAATTGACGTGGCCGTAGTCGACCAGCAGCGTCACGCCGTTGATCCCGGCGGCGGCGTCGCTGTTGAGGAAAGCCATCACGTTGCCCATCTGCTCGGGTGTGTGCGTCGCGGTGCCGGTGGCTTCGCGGTAGTCCTGAGCGAAGGACAGCCATAGGTCGGCGTTGGCCCGGGCCAGCGGAGTGTCGGTCGGGCCCGGGCAGATCGCGTTGATTCGAATCCCCTTGGCCAGGAACGGGAATGCGTGTGTTGCGACGTAGGCGTTGATCGCCTGCTTGCTGGTGCCGTAGTGCCCGAAGTTTTCCGCCTCGTGCGCCTTGCTCCAGGCGTCGGCCGACTCGAAGTCGGGTGTGGCCAGAAACTCCTGCAGCCGCGGCAGATCGGTTTCCCAGCCGATGCCTGCCACCGAGGAGATGAAACAGATGGCTCCGCCGCGGTTGATTTGACCGTTGTTGATCAGCCGGTCGATTACGTGCCGGTGGCCGATGAAGTTGATCTTCATCAGGTCCGGACCGTCGGCGATGCCGGCAGCCGAGAACAGCGCATCGATCGGCCCGACTTGCTCGAGCGCGCTGTCGATCGACGCCGGGTCGCGCAGGTCGACCTGGATTCCGCGGCCGAGCCCGGATTCCACCGGGGCGTAGTCCAGGTTGATGACCTCGGCTCCGAGGTCACCGACGATCTTGGCGGCAGCGGCGCCCATACCGGTGGCACCTCCGACCACCAACGCCCGCTTGCCGTCGTAACGGAACTGCTCGATACCAGTCATTTCAATCCTCTCTCAGGACGCCAACAGTGAGGCCTCGTGAGTACGTCTACGGAACAGATGTTTGGTCCTACCAACCTACAAGTCGATAAGCAGAGTCCACGAAGCGGGCTCCGGCATAACGCACCACGCAAGTATGCGCAGACGACGGCGCCTACCGGTGAGTATCTGAAATTTTGGTTGTCAGATTTGGGTGGAAGTGTCACGTTCGGCAGCGCCGCGCACCAGGGTGTCGCGGGCATTGACCAGCGCCGCGTCCTTGCCCTGAGCGCGGACGATGTTTTCCGGCACCCACAAGGCGTCCATCACGTAGCGCGCCAGCATCGACAGCGATGGCGAGTCCTCGATCCGGATATCGCCCGACTCGATGCCATCGGACAACAACGCCCGGAGTTGGCGCAGCCGCATGGTGAACGCCAGGCCGGGGTTCGGAGTGTCGGGCGGCGACTGACGCATCCACGCGAGCTGGATCTTCCATTCGTCGGGAAACTGGTCCAGCGCATTGATGTTGACCCAGCTGAGCGCGTCCAGCTTCTCCACCGGTGTGGCGTCCGTGCGCAGCACGCTGGCGAAGCCTCCGCCGGCCTTCGTGCCGAACGACTCCATGATCGAGGCAAGAAGTTCGTCCTTCGACCCGATCAGCCGATAGACCGTGCCGGTGCCCAGGCCCGCCGCGGCAGCGATGTCGCGGATCGTGGTGACCTCGTAGCCTTTCCGGCCGAACTCGGCTCGCGCCACCGAACGTACATGCGCGCCTTTGTCGTTGCTGTCGGAGTCGCTCTCGTCGGCCCACGTCTTGATGGCCTCCTCGGCGGCCGCGAAAGCACTGGAGCCGTTCAGCTCGGGATCGCTGTAGGGCCGACTGGCCAGTCCGTGCAACATGATCCGGCACATGACGACCGCGGTCTGATCGGCCCCGCCGGTGTGCCTGATGATGTCGAGGCCGACGTGCATCATGGTCTGGCAGATTCGGTCGGCCAACGTGGGAAGGTCGATGTCGGATCTGATGAAGCCGCTCCACCTACCTGCGCGCAACGTCTGCAGCATCGCTTGCTGGACGGCGGTCGGCGGATTCTGCAGGAGTTCGACGAGTTCCGGGTTGGCGCTGGGCGCCTCGTAGAACGACATTTGCAGCGCCGCGCGATGCTGTACGGCGCAGCGCGCGATCGCGGATCCCAACTCGACGATCTTGTCCGCGACGGAGCGCGGGTCGGCCTGGTCCAACTTCTCGTGGGCGATTTCGCCGATGCGGTCCAGGTCGGCGTAGTACCGCCGGACAAGCTCGACGAGGATGGCTTCCTTCGATTCGAAGTGATGGTAAAGGCTTCCCGGCAAGATGCCCGCCGCGTCGGCGATCTCTTGCAGGGACGTCCGCAGGCCCGATGAGGCGATCAATGACGCAGCCGTGTGCAGGATTTCGGTGCGACGAGTGCCGTCGTCGTACGCGCCGCCGCCGCGCTGCCACGTCAGGAATGCGTTTGGCGGCACCCCGTCCCCGCGGCGTCACGCGAGGACGTCCGGCACTGTCAGGCCGGGCAGGCGAATCGGCATCGGGCAAGTCTAGGCGTGCAGAGTGCTGTGTCGGTGCAGCCTCGGATGGTTGCTGAAGCCCCACGACACCTCCGCAGGCCGGTGCGACGAGATTGCAGACCCAATATTTGGTTTCACGCTACCAGGTTGCCGCGGACCTGGCCTAACGGCACGCCCTGAGCAGGTCTGCGCAAGCTGATGACGGCGGATCGGCTGCTGGCCGAGGACAAGGACACCGCTGCGGTGTGCCGCGAGCTGAGTGTCTCCGAGGCGACGTATCAGCGTTGGCGCATCAGTTGTGCAGCTTAAAGACCGAGGACGCCAAAGAAGCTCAGGGACCTCGAACGCGAGATATCACCCTCAAGCGCCTTCTGGCTGACGCGGAGTTGGAAAAGGCAGCGCTCAGGAGATCGCCCGGAGAAACTTCTCGGCCCGGAACGCGGGTGCCCGGGTCAACTTACGATCAATGGAAGGGTCTTCCCGACGTCGGCCCGGCGCTCTCGGCCGATCGTTCAGCGCTGACTCAGACGGACTGAAAAGGTTGGAATATCAGCTGAGTGCTTGAATCTCGGTCGCTAGCTTCTCCTGGCTAGCCGCCCACGACGCCAATAGGGCTAGACCGTCCGCGGTCGCCGTGTCTGCGGGCGCGGTGTAGACGTTCAGGTGCAGGCCGGGTTCGGCAGGCAGCTCCATCGACTCGACGTCCAGGTCGAGCTGGCCCACTACCGGATGGTGCACACGCTTGCGTCCGGACCGCTGGAGCCGAACGTCCTGAGATGCCCACCGCTGCCGAAATAGTTCACTGCGTGTTGATAATTCACCGACGAGGGCGATCAGCTCCTCGTCGTGCGGATGCGGCCGGCTTCCATGCGTAGCTTCGCGGCCGCATCGCAGGCGATTCGGTCATAGTCGACGAAGAACGTTTTTGCCGATTCGGATCTAGATACACGAACCGCGCGGTGTTCGCCGGCCTTCGCGGTCGGCCAGCACCGGTGAATACAGCGCGCGGGCAAGTTGATTCATGGCCATACGTCATAACGGCCGTTGCATCCACGCCGGCGCATCGGATTGCGTCAGCACCTGTTGAAGCGCCGACGCACCGTCACGGCGGTCGCGCGGCGGCGTGGACCGCTGGGCGCCCTGGACTGCCGCGCAAGGTGGAATAGGTGATCGCGCTCGGCCTCGTCAAGTTGCAAGGCAGAGGCCAACGCGTCGAGCACCCCGTCGGAGGCGCCGGCGAGGCTGCCGCGCTCCATACGCACGTAGTAATCGACCGATACCCCCGCTAGTAGAGCTACCTCTCGCGACGCAGACCTTTGACCCGGCGGTTGCCGCCGTAGGCGGGCAGTCCGGCCCGCTCGGGCGCGATCCGCGCGCGACGCGAGCTCAAGAATTCCTTGATCTCAGTGCGCAGATCCATCGTGGCCACCCCTTCACCGTAGGCCCGTGTCCGCAGGCGAAGGGAGGTACTGCTGGTACCCCGAGCCCCCGCATCGCGCAGGTGCCCTGTAAGCGGTCGTGGCGATGCCACCGTCGACCGGGATAATGGTGCCCGTCAGGTAGGACCCGGCCCGGCTAGCGAGGAATACGGCGATACCTGCCATGTCGTCGTCGCGGCCGATCCGGCGTAGCGGCGCCGACTCCGCGATCGTCGTCGCCGATCGGCATCGAGGGTGGCCGCCATCATCGTGCGACGGGAACAGTCCCGGCGCTACCGCGTTCACCGTAACGTGCTGCGGTCCTAGTTCCTTGGCAAGCACTCTGGTGAGTTGATGCAGTGCCGTCTTTGCTGCTGGCGTACGAGTAGTTGGGCCGCTCGGCGATATGGATGGCGGCGATGCTGCCGATGTTGATGATCCGTGCGGGATCGTCGGCGGTGCCGGCCCTGCGAAGTACAGGTAGCAGCGCCTGCACTAGCCAGAACGGCGACTTCAGGTTGAGGTCGACGACCGTGTCCCAGGCCTCGTCCGGGAACGTCGCCAGCGGCTCGTCCCACATCGCTCCCGCGTTGTTGACGAGGATGTCCAGGCGCTCCGAGTCGGCGTTGACGAGGTCGGCGAGGCGCTGACACTCGTCGTGTCTGGACAGGTCGGCGGGGATTGCCCGCACCTCACCGAATTTGGACAGCTGTTCGCTGCGCCTTCGCGCACGCTTCTGCGTTGCGTGAGCTGATGACGACGCGGGCGCCCGCTTGGAGAAGGCCACGCGCGATCATCATCCCGATGCCCCTGGTGCCACCAGTGACGAGTGCGCACTTCCCGGTCAGATCGAAAAGTCCTGAGTGTGTGGCGAATTGGCCGTCGGCCATTAGTGTCCTTTCGTCAATTATCGTGTGGAAAATGCGCTGATACTGTCGAGCGTTCGGTCCAGCCATATCTAATTGTCTTATCTCCTAACTTATTTCTATCGCTTCTCCTCTGTTTGGCCGGAAGCCGACTTAAGTAGGTTGGCAGTCGTTTCAGGCGCGGGGTAGTCCCTCCTGGTACAGGTACTGTCAGAGCCACCCTTGCCTTACGGATTGACGCGCTCTGCCGCAGTTTCGTCTGCCGCACCGTCGTTTCCGTGAACGCATTCGATGCGTTTGCTACCCTTCATCGTTCCTCTTTTACTCACCTCTCGTTTCCCTTTTACATTCTTTATCTCTCTTTCACCACCCTTTTTTTATCTCCTCTTTTACCTTCTCTATATCTTTCTTTTTTTTCTCATTCCCTCTCACATCCTCATTAGCAAGCTATCTTTCATTATTTCCCTATATACATTCTCTACCTCTTCTTTTACATTTTTATCCTCTTATCCTCTTACTTTTTTCTCCGGCCCTGCTGACTTTACTCTCTATCATATCTCTTCTCCTAACTTTCCTTCTTTCCATCATCACCTACTTTTTCCAACACATTTTTTCTTTCTTTTCTCATTTTCCATTCTCCCTTTCTTTACCCCTTTCTCTCTCTTACCCTTTTCATTTTATCTAACTCTCTCTCTCTCACAGTACTTCTTCCTATATCCCCCGCAACCGTCAGTGCAGAACCGATTCGGCGAACTGCGCGCCGAGTTGTACGAGGTAGCGGTCGGAGCCGTCCAGGAACGCGCTCCAACTCAGCAGGCGCTTGAGGTAAAGATGAGCGTCGTGCTCCCAGGTGTAGCCGATACCGCCGAACACCTGGATGGCGGTGTCGCCGACGGCGGCAAGCCGGCCGGCGAATGCCTTCGTCCGCATCGCGGCCGCATGTCGCTCAGCGCGGCTTCCGGCATCCGCGGCCCACAGCGCATGGATGACGCCGCTTCGGGCAAGCTCCACGGTTTCGTACATGTCGACGCAGAGGTGCTGCACCGCCTGGAATGCGCCGATCGGTTGGCCGAATTGGCGCCGCACCTTGGCGTATTCGACGGCGAGATTCAGCACGGCCCGTGCCGCACCGAGGGCGTCAGCGGCCCAGGCGATGATCACGTCATCGATCAGCGCCTCGACGACATCGGGCGACGCGATCGCCAGCCGCTGGGCAGGTGTGTCGTCGAGTCGGACCCGAAACCGCTTGCGAGTCTGGTCGATTCCGGCCTGCAGCGTGCTGTCGAAGCCGGGCGTTGACGTCTGGACCGCGAAAAGACCTGTGCCGTCCCGGTCGTCGGCCACCACGAGTATCACGTCGGCGGCACCGGCATCCCACACGTTGTCGATCTCGCCGCGCAGCGCAACATGCCGCCACCGTGTCCGACCACGCTCGGGCGGGCGCCCTCCAGCGGGCCCACCGTCGCAATCGTGGAGCCGTCGGCGATTCCGGTGAACAGGGGAGCCGCCAGATCGCTGTCCACCTCAAACCGCGTCAGTGCGCGGGTCGCCGCGACGGCGCTGGACAGCCATGGCCCGGGATGCAGGCCGGCGCCGAGCTCCTCGGCGACGATGCCGGCTTCAACCATCGTCATGCCGGCGCCGTCGTATTCCGGCGGCACGAGCAATCCGGTGGCGCCGAGCTCGGCCAGCCCTCGCCACACCGGCGTCGGTCATGCCGGTGTCGTCGTCGAGCAGCGGGCGGACATGGTCGGCGAGCGAGGCTCTTTCGGCCAGAAAGCTTCGAACGGTGTCGCGCAGCGCGATCTGCTCGTCGGTCAACTCGAGGTTCATGAGCGCGGCAACCCCAGAACGCGCTGGGCGGTGATGTTCTTGTTGATCTGCGTCGTCCCGCCGGCGATGGTCAGCGACCGCGACGTCAGGCGGTAATCGGCCCAGCGGCGGCCGGCGGGATCCATCCCCATCAGATCGAAGGCCAGCGCGGCGATGTCCTGCCCGACTTCACCCCAGATCGATTTGGCCAGACTCGCTGACCCGAATGCGTCGCCGCCGTGCATGATCGCCGAGATCGACCGTTTGCACAGGAGCTCGAGATACTTGATCCGCAAGGCGATTTCGCCCAAGCGTCGCAAGGTGGATGGGGTCCTCGAGCGCAGGCCGGTCGCCGATCCGGACATCGGCGAGATCGGTGACGAGCTCCTCCAGCCGGGTCTGCATCTCGGTGTAAAGGCGTGCGGCGCCGGCCCGCTCGTGGCTCAGCGTGGTGGTCGCGATGCCCCAGCCGCCGTTCTCCGTACCGAGCAGGGCATCCGCCGGCACCCGCACATCGTTGAAGAACACCTCCGCAAAATCAGCTTCGCCGCTCAGCGTGACGAGCGGCCGAACTTCGATGCCCGGCAATGACATGTCGAGAATCAGGCACGAGATGCCTTTGTGCTTGGGCGCATCCGGGTCGGTGCGCACGTACAACTGGCACCACTGGGCGCGGTGCCCCAGCGAGGTCCAGATCTTCTGGCCGTTGACGACGAAATGGTCGCCGTCACGCACCGCGCGGGTGCGCAGCGAGGCGAGGTCGGAGCCGGCCTCGGGTTCCGACATGCCCTGGCACCAGATGTCGTCGGCTCGCATCATCCGGGGGAGCAGCGTGCGCTTCTGCGCCTCGGTTCCGTGCTGCATGATCGCCGGCGCGATGTTGTTCATCCCGATCACGTTGAGGTGGACCGGCACCCGTGCGCGGGTGGTTTCCTCCGCGCAGACCAACTGCTCGAGCACTCCGGCCCCGCGGCCGCCGTACTCCGGCGGCCAGGAGACCGCGGCCCACCCGGCGTCAGCCATCGTCGCGTTCCACGCCCGCAGCGTCTCGAAGGCCGCTTCGTCCCTACCTCGGCCGCGGTTGGCGGCGATGACGTCGTCGGTCAGGTTCGCGGCCAGCCAGGCGCGCAACTCCTTGCGGACCTGTTCCACCTCGGGTGGGTATGAGAAATCCACGTTTCCTTCTTCGGGGCGATTGACTGACGGGCAATGGCGAACTCTACGGTGGAACAGATATTTGGTCAACAATATCGATGGTGGTTGGTCACCGTCGAAGGGTTGCCAACCGGCTCTCTTCCGGTAAGGCTTCCCATAGTATCGTGCGACTCGGCGCTTGCTCAGCGTCCCGACTACGAAAGCGCAACAAACATGACTGAGACTGTAAAGGTCCGCTTCGAGCCGAAGATGATGATCGACGGCAAGTTGGTCGACGGCCAGGCAGGTACCTTCACCAATATCAACCCGGCCACCGAGGAGCCGCTCGGGGAGGTCGCGGACGCCTCGAAAGAGGACATGCACCGGGCCATCGACGCCGCCCGCCGGGCCTTCGACGAGACCGACTGGTCGACCAATCACAAGTTGCGTCAGCGATGCCTGCTGCAGTTGCACGACGCGATCGAGTCGGAGAAAGAGGAGCTGCGCGAGGAACTCATCCTCGAAGTCGGCTCCCCGCGGGCCATCACTTTCGGCCCACAGCTGGACGCTCCGCTGGCCGACGGATTGAAGTACCCGGCCCGGCTGATCGACGAATACGCCTGGGAGACCGATCTCGGCGACCGGGTGATCAGCCTCACCGGCACGAACACCTCCATCAAGGTCTGGCGGGAGCCGGTCGGCGTGGTCGGTGCCATCGTGCCGTGGAACTTCCCGTTCGAGGTGACGATCAACAAGCTGGGCCAGGCGCTGGGCACCGGCAACACCGTCGTGCTCAAACCGGCGCCCAACACCCCGTTCAACGCGACCCGCCTGGGCCGGCTGATCGCCGAGAAGACCGACATCCCCGCCGGCGTCGTCAACGTCGTCACCGCATCGGATCACTTTGTCGGTGAGGAACTTACGCTGTCGCCCAAGGTCGACCTGATCTCGTTCACCGGCTCGACGGTGGTCGGCAAGCGGATCATGGAAAAAGGCGCGGCCACCATGAAGCGGCTGTTCCTCGAACTCGGCGGCAAGTCGGCCACCATCGTTTTGGAGGACGCCGACTTCGGGCTGGCCTGCGCGATCGGCATCGCGCCGTGTATGCACGCCGGGCAGGGTTGCGCCAACCCGACCCGGATGCTGTTGCCGCGGTCCCGCTACGAGGAAGGTGTGGCGATCCTCAAGAGCATCTACGAGAACGTCACCTGCGGCGACCCGCAGGACCCCGGCACCCTGTGCGGGCCGGTGATTTCGCAGCGACAGTTCGACCGGGTGACGGACTACATCAAGAAGGGCGTCGAGGAAGGTGCCACCGCGCTGGTCGGCGGACCCGGTGCCGAGACCGGTTTCGACAAGGGATACTTCATCCGGCCAACGCTTTTCACCGACGTCGACAACAAGATGACGATCGCCCAGGAGGAGATCTTCGGCCCGGTGCTGTCGGTCATCCCGTTCGACGACGAAGAAGACGCGATCCGGATCGCCAACGACAGCCCGTACGGGTTGGCCGGCAACGTGATGTCGGGTTCCCTGGAGCATTCGCTGGCCGTCGCCCGGCGCATCAAGGCCGGCTTCATGGGCGTCAACGGCGGCGCACCGTACGGCGCGGACGCGCCGTTCGGCGGATACAAGGACAGCGGCGTCGGCCGCCAGAACGGTGTGGCCGGTTTCGACCAGTACACCGAGATCAAGTCCGTGGGATACCCCGCGGTCTGACTCACGCTGCAGTAACCCGCGCCGGCTCGGGCTACCTTTGTCCCGTGACCGACGCCGGACGAGCGCAGCGCGCGACCGGCCGCAACATGGCGATCCGCTATGCGGCCGGTCTCGCCTGCGGTCACCTGATCGGCTACCGCCGATGCCGCCGCGATCGTCGATCCCGCTGCACGGCCAGTTCGCCGGGACGCGCAGGCGTACTTCGCGCCGAGCAGCCTGATCACCGCGGCGGTCATCGTCGTGCTCGGGACCGTCGCCGTCGCGGGCGGCGGTGTCGCGAATCTCGTTCCGGTGCTGCGGTGGTTTGTCCGCGGGCAGCAACCGGATGCCGATCAGCGACGGTCTGCCATGCGCCTGCTCAGGCGGCAGTCGATGATCCTGGCGGTGGTGTGGGCGGTCAGCGGCCTGACCTACCTCGTGCTGAACCTCGAAGGCGTTGCGGCCCTTTGGGTCCCGACTCTGCTGGCGGTGGTCTTCGGTGGGACCGCGGCCGCAAGCCTCAGCCTGCTGCTCACCCAGCGATCCCTTCGCCCCATCATGTTGGCGGCCACGCAGGGTACCGAGGGCCTCGTGGTCGCGCCCAGCGTGCTGACCCGACTTGTCGGCATGTGGCTGTTGGGAAGTGGTCTGCCGTGCCTGGCGATCGCCGGTCTGGTGTTGACTCGCTCGAACGGCTGGATCATTCAGAAGACCGGGTCGGTCGAGATGCCCATTCTGGTGGTGACGCTTGTCGCGATCTTGATCGGGCTTCCGGTGATGATCATGACCTCCCGATCGATCTCGGATCCGGTACGCGAGGTCGTCGACGCGATGGCGCAGGTCGAGCGGGGCAAGATCGACACCTTCGTCGGCGTCTACGAAAAGTCTGAAATCGGCCGTCTGCAAAACGGATTCAATCGTATGGTCGCCGGCATCGGGGAACGCGACCGGTTGCGCGATCTGTTCGGCCGCCATGTCGGCGCCGATGTGGCCCGACGCGCGATCGAAGAGGGCACCTCGCTGTCCGGCGATGTACGCGAGGCGGCGATTCTTGTTCATCGACCTGGTCGGCTCGACGACGCTGGCGGCGAGCAGGCCACCGCAAGAGGTGGCCCGAGGTACTCAACGACTTCTTCCGCATCGTCGTCAGCGCCGTCGACGACCACCGCGGGCTGATCAACAAATTCCAGGGCGACGCCGTATTGGCCGTCTTCGGGGCGCCGTTGGCCCACGACGATTCCGCGTCGGCCGCATTGGCCACCGCGCGACTGCTCCGCAGCCAACTGCAGCAGCTGCCGCTGGTCGACTTCGGGATCGGTGTCTCGGCGGGGCCGGTGTTCGCCGGGAACATCGGCGCCGAAAACCGTTACGAATACACCGTTGTCGGCGATGCGGTCAACGAGGCGGCGCGACTGGCGGACTTCGCCAAGACGCTGGATCAACGGATCGTGTGCTCGGCCGCCGCGATTGACCGCGCCGACGCGCCGAGCGTGCGCATTGGGTCGTCGGACAGCGAGACGGTGCTGCGCGGCCGCTCGGATACCACCCAGATCTGGACACCGACGAGCGAGAATAGTGTGGCAGGTTCGATGCCGCCGCAGTCGCGCGCACGTCTCCATTCGTGACAACTCTGCCGCAGGCCATGCCGAATGGCTTACAGTATCTCGGTGCTCGATTCCCCGATATCCAGATGACGTCACCGTCGAGTGGCTCTCTGCCGTGCTCGGCGTGGCGACACACCGGTTCCGTTGTCCGGCGTGGACGTGGTCGCCATCGGTACCGGCCAGACCGGAGCGACGTACCGGGTATCGGTGACCTATGCCGGACGCGAGCAGCTTGCCCGACACCTTCGTGATCAAACTGCCCGCGCAGGACGACACGGTGCGGGACCGGGTGGTCATCGGCTACCGCAGCGAATGCGCCTTCTACACCGGAGTCGTCGACCACGTGAAGGTGCCTACCCCGCAGTGCTTCTACTGCGAGATCAGCGACGACGCAATGGACTACGCGCTGCTTCTCGCCGATCAGGCGCCGGCGGTGCAGGGCGATCAGATCGCGGGCTGCGGCGAGCGCGAGGCGCGGTTGGTCGTGACCGCGTTGGCCGGGCTGCATGGGCCCAGTTGGTGCGACCCGGTCTGGTTGGACTTCCCGGGGATCGCCTTCGCCCGGCCCGACGTTGCCTCGGCCGGTGGTCTCGGTGAGGTGGCGCGAATGAGTGTCGAGATCACCCTGGACAAGCTCGGCGATCGGATGAGCGCAGCCGATCGGGAGACCTTCACCGCGGCAATGGATTTGACGACGCCGTGGCTGCTGGCGGAGCATGACCGGTTCGCCCTGCTGCACGGCGACTACCGGCTGGACAACCTGCTGTTCTTTCCCGACGCCGCGGGCGTGACGGTGGTGGATTGGCAGACCCTCGGGGTGGGTCTGCCCGCACGGGATCTGGCCTACTTCACCGCGACCAGTCTCAAGCCGGACCTGCGCGCGGCGATCGAGCACGACCTTGTCGACGAGTATCACCGAGCCCTGCTGAGCTACGGCGTCACCGACTACGACCGCGAAACCTGTTGGCGGGATTACCGACTCGGCATGTTGCAAGCTCTGCTGATTTCGGCTCTCGGTTTCGCCTTCGCGTCCGCCACCGATCGCGGCGACGACATGGTGCTCACCATGCTGGCTCGCGGATGCCAGGCGATCCGTGAACTAGGCACCATTGATCTCGTCGGCCAGTATGCGTCGGAGCAGGCGACGACGTCATAGACGCGAATCAATATTGCGTGGAACCCTGATCGACCGGAATCGCCGCCGCGGTGACGTATCGCGACTCGTCGCTGGCGAGCCAACACACCGCGTCGGCGATATCCTCGGGCTCGGCAACCCAATTCGGCAGAAACGGTGTGAGGGTGTTCGCCAAGTGCGGACTGGTCTCGGTAGGTTTGCCAAGGAGCCGACCATGTCGCCGCCGCCCATTGCAGTGTTGACTGGACCGGGGTGCACACTGTTGACCCGGATCGAATGCATGCCCAACTCGGCGGCGAACGCACGTGCCATCCCGGTCACCGCGTGCTTGCTGGCGGTGTAGTGCACCATGAACGGCTGCATCTTCATGCCGGCTGCGGAGCTGATCAAAATGATTGACCCGCCGCGACCGCCGTCGATGATCTTCTGCGCGCCGGCCATCACCGTGTTCCACGTTCCAGTCACGTTGACGTCCATAACGTCCCGGAACGATTCGGGAGTGATCTCGTTCCAGGCCTGCGGCGCCGTGATGCCGGCATTGGCGACGATGATGTCCAGCCGGCCGAGCGTGGCCACGCCGTCCGTCACCGCCTCACGCAGACCGTCGAAGTCGCGAATATCGATGGCCGAGGCGATGATTCGGCGGCCAGTGGCCTCGACGAGCCGAACGGTTTCGGCCAGATCCTCCGGTGTTGCCGAGTCATAACGGACGCAGGACGGAAGCTTGCCCGCGACATCGACCGCGATGATGTCGGCGCCCTCGCGGGCCATCCGCACGGCGTGGGCGCGGCCTTGGCCGCGCGCCGCTCCGGTGATGAATGCCACCTTGCCCGCCAGCCGACCGCTCATGTGCGCTCCATATCGTAAAGGTCACTGTAACGCGAACGATAATACGTCACTGCTTGCGCTGCGCCGCCTTGACCAGGTTGGAGCCGATGATCAGTCGCTGGATCTCGCTGGTGCCCTCGTACAGTCGCAGCAAGCGCACGTCGCGATAGATGCGCTCCACCGGCACTTCGCGCATGTACCCGCTGCCGCCGTGGATCTGCACGGCGAGATCGGCTACCTTGCCTGCCATTTCGGTGCAGAACACCTTCGCCGCCGACGGGGCGATCCGGCGGTCCTGGTCGGTCAGCCATAGCCGGGCAGCGTCACGGACGAGGGCGCGGCCGGCCATCACCCCGGTCTGCTGATCGGCCAGCATCGCCTGCACGAGCTGAAAGCTCCCGATCGGATTGCCGCCCTGAGTGGCGGTGGCCGCATACGCGACCGATTCGTCCAGAGCCCGCTGAGCGGCCCCCACCGCCAGCGCCGCGATGTGGATCCGGCCGCGCGCCAGCGAGGTCATCGCCGCTCGGTAACCGACGTCCTCGCTGCCGCCGACCAGCGCCGATTCCGGCACGCGGACATCGGTGAAGCGGACGTCCGCGGTCCAGGCGCCTTCTTGTCCCATCTTGGCGTCCTTGGAGCCCACCTCGACTCCGGCCGCGTCCGCGGGCACCAGGAACACGGCGATGCCTGTCCCGGCGTCGTCGGCGGGACGAGTCCGCGCGAAGACCACGAACAGGTCGGCGACCGGAGCGTTGGTGATGTATCGCTTCTCTCCGGAGATCACCCAGTCTCCGCCGTCGCGAATTGCCTTGGTGCGCAGACCCGCCGGATTAGACCCCGCCCCGGGCTCGGTCAGCGCGAACGAGGCGACCTTCCCGGAGGCGAGCGCTTCCAGCCAGGTGGCCTTCTGCTCGTCGGTGCCGAACCCGACCAGGACCTGGCCGGCGATGCCGTTGTTGGTGCCGAACATCGACCGCAACGCCAGCGAGGTGTAGCCGAGCTCCATCGCCATTTCGACGTCCTGAGTGATGTCGAGCCCGAGCCCGCCCCACTCCTGCGGAATGGCGTAGCCGAACAGGCCCATGTCCTTGGCCTGGTCCCGGAGATCGTCCGGCACCCGATCGCTCGCGAGGATTTCCTGCTCGCGGGGCACGACGGCGGTGCGGACGAATTGGCGGGTCTGCGCGAGGATCTGCTGAAAATCGTCGTCGTCGACGGCAGCAGTGGGCATGGATCAACGCTCCTTCTCGGCGGTTCGATCGGGTTCGACGGTGTCAGGCGCGGGTGCGCGGACCCCGCCGATCGCCGTTTCGGCACGATCATATATGAAATATGATGTTCGGATGATGCCCCGTGCTCGGGGCGCAAACAGGAGGACGGTGATCGTGTGTCGTTGTTGAGCGGTAAGACCGCAGTCGTCACGGGTGGAGCCCAGGGTCTGGGCTTGGCCATCGCGCAGCGCTTCGTCGACGAGGGCGCGCGGGTGGTGCTCGGCGACGTGAATCTCGAGGCGACGCAGGAAGCGGCCGCCAAGCTGGGCGGCGACAACGTTGCCCTGGCGGTGCGCTGCGACGTGACGTCCGGGGATGACGTTGACGCGCTGATCGGTGCGTCGGTGGACGGATTCGGTGCGCTGGACATCATGATCAACAACGCCGGCATCACCCGCGACGCGACGATGCGAAAGATGACCGAAGACCAGTTCGATCAGGTGATCGCCGTTCATCTGAAAGGAACCTGGAACGGGCTGCGCAAGGCCGCTGCGGTCATGCGGGAGAACAAGAGCGGCTCGATCGTGAACATGTCGTCGATCTCCGGGAAGGTCGGCATGGTCGGCCAGACCAACTATTCGGCGGCCAAGGCCGGCATCGTCGGCATGACCAAGGCGGCTTCCAAAGAGCTCGCCCACCTCGGTGTGCGGGTCAACGCGATCCAGCCCGGGCTGATCCGCTCGGCGATGACCGAGGCTATGCCGCAACGGATCTGGGACGCAAAGGTCGCCGAGGTGCCGATGGGCCGGGCCGGCGAGCCCGAAGAGGTCGCCAAGGTCGCGCTGTTCCTCGCCAGCGATCTGTCGTCCTACATGACCGGAACCGTTCTCGAGGTGACCGGCGGGCAGGCACCTATGAGCGCTCGCGAAGCCGTGATCTGCGAGCCCGTCCGGACCCCGATCGGGCGCTACGGCGGAATGTTCGCCTCGCAGAGCGCTGTTGAGCTCGGTGTGGCCGCGCTTACCGGGCTGCTCGACCGCACCGGCGTCCCGCCGGACGCGGTGCAGGATGTCATTCTCGGCCACTGCTACCCCAACAGCGAGGCCCCCGCGATCGGACGCGTCGTCGGGCTTGATTCCGGACTGCCGGTCACGGTGCCCGGCATGCAGGTCGACCGCCGCTGTGGCTCGGGCCTGCAGGCAGTCATCCAGGCGTGCCTGCAAATCCATTCTGGCGACAACGATCTCGTGGTAGCGGGCGGCGCGGAGAGCATGAGCAACGTCGCCTTCTATTCCACCGACATGCGCTGGGGCGGTGCCCGCGGAGTGCAGGTGCACGACGGGTTGGCTCGCGGGCGCACCACCGCCGGCGGTCGCCACTACCCGGTGCCCGGCGGAATGCTGGAGACCGCGGAGAACCTGCGCCGCCAATACGACATCTCACGTCAGGAACAAGACGAGCTCGCAGTGCGGTCGCACCAACGTGCGGTGGCCGCGCAGAAGGACGGCATTCTGGCCGAGGAGATCATCCCGGTCACCGTGCGAACGCGTCGTGGTGAGGACGTGATCGACACCGACGAGCATCCGCGCGCAGACACCACGGTGGAATCGCTGAGCAAGCTCAAACCCGTTCTGCTCAAGGATGATCCAGACGCAACCGTCACGGCCGGCAATGCCAGCGGCCAGAACGACGCGGCGTCCATGTGTGTGGTGACCACCCCGGAGCGGGCCGCGGAACTCGGCCTCACCCCGCTCGTGCGAATGGTGTCGTGGGCGACTGCCGGCGTGGCGCCCAACGTGATGGGGATCGGCCCGGTGCCGGCCACCGAGCGCGCACTTGCCAAAGCCGGGCTGCAATTGAGCGATATCGACCTCATCGAGCTCAACGAAGCATTCGCCGCGCAAGCGCTGGCCGTCATGCGGGAGTGGGGCTTCGGCGCCGCCGACCACGAGCGCACGAATGTGCACGGCTCGGGAATCTCGCTGGGCCACCCGGTCGGCGCCACCGGCGGCAGGATGCTGGCAACATTGTCCCGCGAACTCCACCGGCGCGACGCGCGCTATGGGCTGGAAACCATGTGCATCGGCGGGGGACAGGGCCTCGCAGCGATTTTCGAGCGGGTCGCACCGCAATGACCACACCGCTGGCCGATCTCACCGTCGTCGAGGTATCCAGCTTCGTCGCGGCGCCGTTGTGCGGAATGACGTTGAGCCAACTGGGCGCGGAGGTGATTCGCGTCGACCCCATCGGCGGTGCGTCGGACACCAACCGGTGGCCCGTCACCGCTGACGGCACGTCGATTTACTGGACCGGTCTCAACAAGGGAAAGCGTTCGGCCACCATCGATTTGCGCTCCGTCGACGGGCAGGAATTGGTTCAGCGGTTGATCGTCGAAGGCGACGGCATCGTCGTGACCAATGCCGCGGGCCTGTCCTGGTTGTCGTATGACACGCTCGCCGGCCAAGCGTCCCGACCTGATCCACCTTCAAGTGCTGGGCCGCCACGACGGCTCCACCGGCGTCGACTACACGGTCAACGCGGCAACCGGATTTCCCTTGGTCACGGGCCCCGTGGACCACGCCGGCCCGATCAATCACGTGCTACCGGCCTGGGATGTCTGCTGCGGTCTGTACGCCGCGCTCGCTATCGTGGCCGCGGTGCGGCGACGTGACCAGTCCGGAATCGGCGCCCAGATCAGCCTCCCGCTGGAAGACGTCGCCCTGGCCACCGCCGGCAACCTGGGACTGCTCACCGAGCCCCAGATCAACGGCACCGAACGCGAACGCCTCGGCAACGCGATCTATGGCCAGTACGGCCAGGACTTCACCAGCCGCGACGGCGCCGCGTTCATGGTGGTGACTTTGACCAGGCGTCACTTCCAGGACCTGGTCGAGGTATCCGGTTGCGGTGCAGCCGTTTCCGCGCTCGCCGACTCGCTGGGCGCGGACTTCGGCGATGAGGGAGTGCGCTACCGGTATCGCGGGGTGCTCAGCGGGTTGTTCGCGACGTGGTTCGCCGAGCACGCGGCCGACGAGATCACCCGGGCCCTGTCGGCGACCAGCGTGCTGTTCGAGCGTTACCGGAGCTTCGCCGAGACCGCCGCCGATGAGCGGGTTACCGCGAATCCGTTGTTCTCCCGGCTGCATCAGGACGGACTGGGCGAGTACCTGGCGCCTGGACTGCCCACCGTCTTCGACGGCAACCATTTCGCCGGCGAGCCGGCGCCCCGGCTCGGCGGTGACACCGCCGACGTGCTCACCGCGGGATTGGGGTTGAGCGCCGCCGACATCACCCGCCTGACCGACGCGAAAACGATTGCCCGCTGACAAGGAGATAGGCCCCTCATGACCAAACTGGCCCAGACGATCGGCCTGACCGACGTTCAGAACGAGATCATCTCCACCGTGCGGCAATTCGTCGAAAAGGAAGTCATCCCGAACGCGCCCGAACTGGAGCGCACCGACACCTATCCGCAGGCGATCGTCGACCAGATGCGGGAGATGGGTCTGTTCGGCCTGATGATCCCGGAGGAATACGGCGGACTAGGTGAATCGCTGCTGACCTACGCCCTGTGCATCGAAGAATTGGGTCGCGGCTGGATGAGCATCTCCGGTGTGCTCAACACCCACTTCATCGTCGCCTACATGCTGCGCCAGCACGGAACCGACGAGCAGAAGCAACGCTTCTTGCCGCGCATGGCGACCGGTGAGATCCGCGGATCGTTCTCGATGTCGGAGCCGGAGTTGGGATCCGACGTCGCCGCGATCCGCACCCGCGCCACCCGGGGCAGCGACGGCGACTACACCATCAACGGCCAGAAGATGTGGCTGACCAACGGCGCCAGCTCGAGTTTGGTTGCGGTACTGGTCCGCACCGACGAGGGCGCCGAAGCGCCGCACCGCAACCTGACTGCGTTCCTCATCGAAAAGCCCACCGGTTTCGGCGAAGTCAAACCCGGACTGTTGATCCCGGGCAAGATCGACAAGCTCGGATACAAGGGGATCGACACCACCGAACTGATCTTCGATGGATACGCCGCCAGCGCCGACGACATCCTGGGCGGAAAACCCGGGCAGGGTTTCTATCAGATGATGGACGGCATCGAGGTCGGCCGGGTCAACGTGTCGGCCAGGGCGGTCGGCGTGGCCCTTCGGGCGTTCGAGCTCGCCGCGCGATACGCCCAACAACGGCACACCTTCGGCAAGCCGATCGCCGAACATCAGGCGATCGCATTCCAACTCGCCGAAATGGCAACCAAAGTCGAGGCTGCCCACCTGATGATGGTCAACGCGGCCCGGCTCAAAGACTCCGGTGAGCGCAACGACGTCGCCGCGGGAATGGCGAAGTACCTTGCCAGCGAATTCTGCGCCGAGGTGACCCAGCAGAGCTTCCGCATTCACGGCGGATACGGCTACTCCAAGGAGTACGAAATCGAGCGCCTGATGCGCGACGCGCCGTTCCTGCTCATCGGTGAGGGAACCAGCGAGATCCAGAAGTCGATCATCAGCAAGCGACTGCTTGCCGAGTATCGGATTTGATCGTGAGCGTCCCGGATTTCGCCGCGCGGCCTCAGCTTTCCGAAGACGTTGCGCGCTATGTCCGTAAGCGGATCTTCGATGGCACCTACTCCGCGGGTGAATACGTCCGCTTGGATCAGCTGGCCGCCGAACTGGGAATCAGCGTCACCCCGGTGCGAGAGGCTCTCTTCGAACTGCGGTCCGAGGGTCTGTTGGCTCAGCAGCCGCGCCGCGGCTTCGTGGTGCTACCGGTCACCGAGCGTGATCTTGCCGACGTCGCCAATCTGCAAGCGCACGTGGGTGGCGAGCTGGCCGCCCGGGCCGCGGCCAACATCGACGACGAACAACTGCGTGGACTCAAGGAAATCCAGTCCCAGCTGGAAGAGGCGTACGCCGGCAACGACATTGAGCGAACGGTGCGCCTCAATCACGAATTCCACCGAGCCATCAACATGGCGGCCGAGTCGCCCAAGCTCGCGCAGATGATGTCGCAGATCACCCGCTACGCTCCCGAATCCGTGTTTCCCATCATCGCCGGCTGGCCCGACCAATCGATCAAGGACCACCGCCGGGTGGTGGCAGCGTTGGCCAAACGCGACAGCGAGTCCGCCCGTAACGCCATGTCGGAGCACCTGGCCGCGGGGGCGGCTCCGCTGATCGACCATCTCGCCGAACATGGTGTGGTCGACAACGGTTGAGATAGGCGATAATTGCTGTCGTGTCCACCGATGACGCCGCAATACAGGAAGCGCTGGACGACTACAACAATCGGCTGGCGAAAACCCACGACCGAAACCGCCGCATGAGCGGATGGGGTCTGTGCGCCGGGGCGGCGACGAGTTGGGCAGTCAGCGCCGTTGCTGCCGGATCCGTGCTGAAAGACCCTGCGGTGGCAGCCGACCTCGACTCGGGCACTCACATCAGAGACGTCGCCGGCATCGGGTGGACATCTGCGGCGTGTGGGTTGCTGGGTCTGGTGCTGCTACTCGCCGCTGTATGGCGCGGTCCTTCACTGACCCGCTGGGTCGGCGTCCTGATGCTGCTGCTGGGGGTAGTCCCAGTGCTCTGGCTGGCCGGCTTTGCGTTCCTCTTGTCGGTGTGACGCCGGGCTGTCGCCGGCATTAAGCATTTCGCGCAGCCGTCGGACATCGACCTTGCCGGTCGGACCGCGCGGAATCGTGTCGTCGGACTCGAGCAGCAGCCACACGGTGGGGATCTTGAACGAGCTGAGCAGCTCGCGAGCCGACCGTCGGAGGTGTTCGACGGTCGTGGCGGCGGTATCGCACACCACCGCCGCACCCACCTGATCTCCCTGTGCACCAGCCAGATTGGTGACAAAGGCATGGTCGACTCCGTCGATGTCGCGCAGTGCCTGTTCGACCTCGGTGGGATAGACACTCGCACCGCTGACTTTGAACATGTCGTCGGATCGACCGTGGTAGAACAGGAACCCGTCGTCGTCGAGTCGGCCGAGATCGCCGGTGGAGTAAAAGCCGTCGGCGGTGAACAGCTCCTCGCGGCGACGCCGGCATATCCCACGTAGCGTGTGTGCGCCTCGAATCTGGATCATCCCAATGGTTCCCGCGGAGACAGTCTGCCCACTCTCGGGGTCGGCGATCCGGACCTCCATGCCGGGGAAGGGCTTGCCGCAGCTACCCCACGCCGAGGGCGGCATGTCGGTGTCGGCGGGGTAGCCGCTGTAGGGCCCGAACGCTTCGGTCATACCGAACAGCGTTGCCCGAGCACCGGGTTGGGAGCGCTGCTCGTCCGGTAAGAGTGCTTCCAGACTGCCGGGGCGAAGCGCGGACAAGTCGACCTGGGCCCGATAGGGATGTCGCGCCAGCGCCTCGGCCTGATCGGGCCACCCCCGAAACAGCGTCACCCGTTCGCGCTCCAGGAGTCGCAGCGTCGTCTCCGGCTGCGGACTTTTCTCGGTGATCAGGGTCGCGCCCGCCGCCAATGCGGACAGCACGCCGCTGCCCAAGCCGCCAACCCAGAAAAAGGGCATCGGCAAATACAGGCGCGTCTCGGAATCGATGCAACGGCTTGCCAAACCGGATCGGACGGCACCCAGCGCACTGCCGTGTGAGTGCACCACGCCTTTGGGCAGACCGCTACTGCCGGAGGTGAATATGATCGCCATGGGGTCGCTCGATGTAACCGTGGCCGTGACGGCATCGACCAGAGCATGATCAGCCAACACGGGCAATTCATCTTCCGTCCACACCTGCCGTAGCGCGGGAAGCCCTGGGCTGTGCAATGTTCCGGAGAGATCGCTGCGCCCCAGAGCCGAGGCCAGGTCGTCGAGGTAGCGGTGCCCGCGGAACTCTTCGACGCTGACAAGGAACTGCACAGACGCAGTTCGCAGCTGCGCGAATAATTCCCGTGCCGGCAGCAACGTGCTCAACGGAACCAGCACGGCTCCGATCCGGGTCAGCGCAATCGCGACCTGCACCCAACGAACACCATTGGGCATGATGAGCCCGACCCGGGTGCCTTTCCCGACCCCGGCGTGGACGAAACCCCCGGCCAGATCCATTGTGCTGATTGCGAGTTCGCGGTAGCTCAGTCGGCAGTCGGGATCAATCACCATCGGTTTGTCTGCGTGCTGAGCTGAGCGATCCCGCACCAGTTCGTCGATCGTGTCAGGCATCGAACAGCCTCTTCATGTACCGCAGGTCAGGTTTGCCGCTGGCCAGCAGGGGCACGGTGGACGCGGGTATGACGGCGAAGCGCCGGGGAATCTTGTAGGCAGAAAGTTGCGCGGCGAGCTCGCGTCGAAGCGTGGATTCGTCGAGTTCGACGTCGGTGTCCATGGCGATGACGGCGACGACGATTTGGCCGCGATCAGGGTCGGGGATGCCGAACACATGCGCCGCGGCCCCGCCGGTCACGTTGGCGATTGCCTTCTCGACCTCGCGGGGAGAGACGTTGGCCCCAGCCGTTTTGATCATCGAACCGCGGCGGCCGAGGTAGTAGACGAACCCGTCGTTATCGGTGGCAGCCAGGTCCCCGGTGTGCAACCAGCCGTCGGCGTCGAAGCATTCTTCGCGGCTGCGCCGGTAATAGGTCTGCATCAGGCATGGTCCGCGTAGACAGAGTTCGCCGCGCGCACCCTCTTCGACCGGGGATCCGGTGTCCGGGTCGACGATCTTGGTCTGAAGCGCCGGCGCCGGTTTGCCGTACGAGCCGCGCCGATGTTCGGGCTGATCGGTCTCGTCGCCGCTGATCAGCGCCACACTGCCCGCCTCGGTCAGCCCGAGCATGTTGTGTCGCAACTCGGGGTCGGCCGGGCGTACCGCGGGGTCCATGATCGGATACAGGTTCCCTCGTCGCATCGACGTCAGGTCCCGGTCGGCGAAGCTCGGGTGCCGGGTCAGATTCATGATCCCCGCGACGAACCCGTTGGTGATCGTTGGCCTTTCAGCCTCGATCAGATCCAGAGTCCGGCCGGCGTTCTCCGCGATCGAGCACACCAACGATGCCCCGGCAATCATGCTCGCCAGCAATGCGAATCCCAACCCGCCGATCCAGAAGAACGGTGAATTGCAGAACAGAATGTCCGCCGCGTCGAGTGCCCGGATCGCGTTGAGACGTCGCTGATGGTCGAGCAGCGCGGCATGGGTGTGCAACGCACCCTTGGGCGCATGCGTGGTGCCGGACGTATAGACGATCGTCAGCGGATCCGAGCCGTCGACATCGCCTTCCATCGCCGCCAACAGCGCTTCGTCGATCGTCGCGCCGAGCCGCTGGATTCGTGACACGTCGAAGATCACCCGGCGCAATTGCGGGGCGGCGACATTGAACAACGGGTCGTCGGAGTCGAAAGCAGACCCCGGCAGTACCTCGGCCAGACGTTGCACGTAGTCGTGCGACCTGAACGACGATGCTGCAAGCAGGATTTCGGTGTCGCTGTCGACCAGTTGTTCACGCAGCTCGCGCGCTGTGGCGAAGGTGGGAAACGGTATGACGACGGCACCGATTCGCGCCGCTGCCAGCATCCCGACGACAAAGGCGACGCCGTTGGGATATAGCAGTCCGACATGGGTGCCCTTGCCGGCGCCAAGACCGATCAGTCCGCGACTCAGCAGCGCGGAAAGCCGCTCGGCCTCGGCGTAGCTGACGCGTTCGGAGTCGCAGATCAGCAGCGGATGAGCGCCCCGGCTGTCGGCTTGAATGCGCAGTACATCGCCGACGGTCACCGGCTCAGTCGGCATGGTGGTTCCGCGCCGAGGTGAGCGCGTCATTGAAATGGCGCCGGACCGCGCTGAGGTCAGGCTTGCCGGACGGTGTTCGCGGGATTTCTTCGACGATCGCGACCTCGGCAGGAATTTCGTAGCGCGCCAACCGGGTTCGCAGGTAGTCGACTATCTCGGTGGCATCTGTCGATCCGTGCTCTCGGAGTTCCACCATGGCCACCGGCGTCTCGCCGAGCCGGTCGTCGGGTCGCCCGACCACCGCGGCGCCGGCCACGGCGGGATGACTTTCCACAGCGAGACGCACGTCATCGGGCATGACCTTGAAGCCGCCGCGGATGATGGCTTGGTCGGCCCGGCCGAGGATCCACAGAAACCCGTCGGCATCGATGCGGGCCATGTCGGTGGTACGCATCCACTCTGCAGACGGTCCGAGTTGTGCGGGCTTCACCTCCAACAGGCCAACCTGGTCGGGCTCCAGCGGGACGCCGCCCTCGGCGACCACGCGCAACCGCGCGCCGGGGTTAGCGCGGCCCACACTGCCGCGTTTGGCCTGCCAATACTTCTGGTGGTCGGCCAGCGTCCAGCCTGCAACACCACCACCGAATTCAGTTGCGGCATAGGATGTCAGCACCGGAATTCCGTATTTCTCGGTGAACGCGTCGCAATCGTCCGGCGACAACGGGGCAGTACCTGACGTCACCGCCCGGATACTCGCCAAATCCTCAGCAGGCAGGTTCGAGTGCAACACCATCCGCAAGGCGGTCGGTACCAGCGACACGGCGCGAGGCCGGTACGCGCGCACCGCCTCAGCCCAGCGGTCGAGCTCGAAGCGCTCCAGCAACACGAAGGGGCGTGCCTCGGCCACGCATTGCAGGATCCGGAAGACGCCGCCGATATGCACCAGCGGCGAGTTGACGATCGCCACACCGCGCCGCACCTCCGTGGGGGCCAGGAGCTGATCAGCCTCCGGGCCCAGCACGCTGTGCGCCAGCATGTCGTACGTGAGATCTACTCGTTTGGGCGGTCCAGTTGTTCCGCTGGTCAACATTCGCACCGCAACCCCGGGCCGGCTCGGAACCGTGCGATCCTGCTGGGCCGCAGTCACATTCGGCTCGGATGCCAGACCAGCGATCGAGACCGTCGTGGCAGCCGGCTGGTCGCCCAGCACCGCCAGGTCGGCGGGCTCACCGATGATCAGCGGCAGCGCAAGCTGGTCGACGTCGGCGGAGATGCGCTCATCGCCGCGGGCCGGGTTGATCACCACGACGGTGGCTCCGCACCGCAATACTCCGAGGAGCGCCGCCACGTGTGCTGGTCGATTGCGAAGCATGATGCCGACCTGAGGTCGTTCGTCGCCAGTGAGCGCAGCCACCCTCTCGGCTAGTCCGCCGAGCTGTTTCCACGAAAACCATTGGCGCTCATGTTCCAGCGCCGGCGTGTCGGGCTCGAGACGCAACACATCGTCGATGCGCCGACTGAGCCGGTGCTTTGACATCGAAGTCATCGAATTTTCGGATCCGACACCCGACGGTCGCCGCGCTTCGCCAATTCGGCTGTGCCGATCGGATTCCCGAGCCGGGTGTAGATGAGTCCTTGGTCCAGCGCTGCCCGGTAGGGCTTGTCCAGCGACTCCCAGATTGCTTTGACGGTGCCCTGGGTTGCTGACGGAGGTTTGGCGGCGATGCTCGCGGCGATCTCGTGCGCGCGTGTCCACAGATCGCTCGGCAGCTACCACCTCAGACACCAGGCCGATGCGAAGAGCGGTGTCGGCGCAGACTCGTTCGTCATTGCCCATCAACGCTATTCGCAAGGTCTCGCCTAATCCGACCCGCCGCATCAGTCCGATCGGCTCCAGCGCGCACACCAGTCCGGCTGACACATGGGAGTCGAAGAACGTCGCGTCGCGGGAGCAGATCACCACGTCGGATTCGTTGACGAAGTAGAACGCGCCCGCCGTGCACATGCCTTGGACGGCGCACACCACCGGCTTCCACATCTTCTGCCACTTGGGGCTGAGCGACTCCCCGGGATCTTCGTGGTTCCAGATGTTTTCGGGCTGGCCGTAGGGGGCCTTGATGTCGAGGCCGGCGCTGAACGCCCGGTCTCCGGCGGCCCGCAGGACGACGGCGTTCACCGAGTCGTCCGCTTTGACGATCCGCCACGCCTCCGCCATCTCTTCGCACATCGTTCGGTTGAACGCGTTGAGGGACTCGGGCCGGTTCAGCGTGATGGTGGCGACGTGATCGTCGCCGCCCACATCGAGGTCGATGGTCTGGAAGCTCATCGGCACTGCCATTCCGGCGGTCGCTTTTCGACGAACGCTCTGGGCCCTTCGAGCGAGTCCTCGGTGTGCAGATTGCGTTCGCGGAATGACTCGGCCAGCATCTCGGCCTCGTGGAGTGGCAGATCCAGACCCTTGAGAACGGCCAGCCGGGTACCCCGAACCGCAAGCGGCGCATTCAAGTTCACCAGATCCGCAATCTCGTGGGCACGTTCCAGCAAGCGATCGTGTTCCACGATCTCGCTGATCATGCCGAGCTCGTACGCGCGTTGCGCACCCATCCGCTCGTGTTTGCCCATCAGGGCCATCCGAAGCGCGATCGAGCGGGGGAGCACCCGGGCGACCCGGACCAACTCGCGCGAGGCAACCAACCCGATGCTGACATGTGGGTCGAAGAACGTCGCCTTATCCGAGGCGATCACGATGTCGCCGGTGGTCACCCAGTCAAGGCCGGCCCCGCAACACAACCCGTTGATCGCGGCGAGGACCGGCTTGGCCATGGTCCGAAACGGCGGGGTGCCCTCCTGCGGCGCCTCCCACTGCTCATAGCTGGAGAGGTAGGGCCGTTCGTTGATCACTTTGCCGTCGCCGGGAATCGCCTTGACGTCCGCGCCGGTGCAAAATGCCCGGCCGGTACCGGTGACGATGAGAATCCAGATGTTGTCGTCGTTCTCGGCTTCGTCGTAGGCGTGCCGCAGTTCGGTGACCATGTGCGGGCTGAGCGCATTCAGGGCGTCCGGCCGGTTCAGGGTAATGGTGGCCTTGTGCCCGTCCACCTCGTAGGTGATGGTGTCGTACGACCGGGAAGACATCGCACTACTCCTTCGTTCGGACACGCTGTCACCGACCCTTGGAACCGCGGCGGGCGCTGTTCGCGAAAAGCCACCAGTCCCTCTTTGAAATCAGCTGTCCTGCAGGACAGTTCGACCCCGAACAGTTCCTGCGTCATCGAATCGCTCAGCGATGCGTGCTGGCCGTAGTGGATGGCCTGCTTCGCCAGCCCCAGCGCCACCGTGGGCCCGTCGGCCAGCCGCGTCAGCAGCTCGTCGGTCGCGCGGTCCAGGTCGGCCGGCGCCACAGCGGAAAAGATCAATCCCCAGTCGGCGGCATCGGTCGCGCTGACTTTGTCGCCGAGTAACAACATCTGCTTTGCCCGCGTGAGACCGATCAACCGGGGCAGTAGCCAGGTCGCGCCCGAATCCGGGCTGAATCCCCGCGCGGCGAACGGCTCCCAGAACACCGCGTCGTCGGCGGCCACGGTGAAGTCGGCGGCCAGCGCGAGATTGCAGCCCAAGCCGGCGGCGAATCCCCGCACACTGCAGACAACTGGCAGGTGGACGCCGTGCACCAGCTCGATCACCCGATTCGCGGCATGAGGGATGCGCCGGAGGATGTCGCCGGTGCGCGGCTTGTGGTCGCCGCTGTTGGTGGCGACCCAGTCCGCACCCGAGCAGAAGTCGTCACCTGTTCCCTGGATGTGGATAACGCGCAGCGAGTCATCGGTCGCGGCGTCGGTCAACGCCTCGATGAATGCCGCGATCATGCTCCGGGTCAAGGAGTTACGGCGTGCCGGCCGATCGAGCGTGAGCCGCAGGATGGCGCCGTCGCGACTCGCGGTGAGCGAGCCGTCGACCGCTGTGGGGTCCGCATCCTGGCTCACCGACGAGTCTGCCCTTCCCTGCCGATATGGATACCTCTACAGTAGGCAATACAATTGCTTCGCTGTATAACTTAGCAAGGAAAGCCTCGCTGCGGAACACAAGCGTCGGAAAGAGGTCTGATGGGCGAACACCAGGCAGCAGCAGGCTCCGCGCCCGGACCGCGCCGCCCGATTCGGCGAGGCGCCGCTGGCCCAGACCGTCGCCGCGGCGGGCGCAATCCGCCGACTCGGTGATCTGTTGTTGTCGTTGGAACATGCGCACCCCACGGTGGATGCGATCGTTGCGCAGATCGGCGAGTGGGAACGCGAGTTGAGCGCGGCGGTTCCGCCGGACAGCACGCCGCGGATCGGGGTCGACGAGGCCGGCGCTTCGCGGGTCTACCTGGATCACGCGACGGACATCGGCGCGTTCAATCCGTGCTTTCCCGAGTACCGCTTCGATCGTCTCGACAGCGAGACCGCCACGGGGCGAGTGGCTTTCCCATTGGTCTACGAAGGCCCGCCCGGGCTGGTGCACGGTGGGTTTCTCGCCGTGTTCTTCGACAGCATCATCCAGCATCAGAACTGTGTCGTCGGGCTCTCCGGCAAGACCCGATCACTGCAGGTCACCTTCCGGCGACCGACGCCGGTGCTGTCCGAGTTGCGTTTCGACATTTCCCGCTCACAGGTAGAGCGGGGTATCACCTCGACAGCCCGCCTTCTGCTCGACGAGGAAGTGCTGTGCTTCGGTGAAGTCACCACGCTGGCATTGCCTCCCGACAAGCTCACCGGTCACCGACTCGGCAAGCGGCGAGCCGCGAAGGTCTGAGGTGGCTGTGCAACGCTTTCGCCAACCGCGCGTGGCCGAACTCGTCGCCTCGAAATTGCGGGACGACATTCTGTCCGGTCGTTTGAAAGAAGGGGACGTATTGCCTTCGCAGGAGGCCCTCTTCGCTGAATTCGGGGTCAGTCCGCCGGCGCTGCGGGAAGCAATCCATCTGTTGGAGACCGACGGTCTGATCTCGGTGCGCCGCGGGAACGTCGGAGGGGCGCTGGTACACCATCCGACGGCCGAGCGGACGGCGCACATGATCAGCATGGTGTTGCAGACCAGGTCCGCAACACCGGTCGATGTCAGCGAGGCGCTGATGCATCTCGAGCCGGTCTGCGCCGGGATGTGCGCCGCGCGCGAAGATCGGATGAGCGAAGTTGTGCCCTACCTGCAGGACGAAATCGACATTCAAACAGCGCAATTCGACGATCTTTCGCGATATGTTCCGAACGCGCGCCGGTTTCACGAGACGTTGGTATCCCGGTGCGGGAATGAGCCGATGATCTTGCTGATCGGATCGCTGGAGCTGATCTGGTCGGCTCACGAGTCGGCGGTGTGGAACGGGCACGGCGAACCGGCGCCGATGGTGGACAAGACCAGACGAGCCGCGTTGCGCGACCATCAGCGACTGCTCGAGGCCATCCGTGACGGCAACGCCGCCAAAGCGGTCCGGCTGGCGCAGGACCACCTTGCCGTGGCGCGCCGCAACACGCTTGCGTTCGGCACGCAACAGACCATCGAGGCGAAGCTGGTGTCGAATCTCGATGCCCGCATGGACGCGCAGGAAAGGGTCGACTGAATGACCGCTGTAGACAGCCGCGACGACCGTGTGCTTTTCCAGGTCGAGCTGGAAAAGCGAATCGCCACAATAACGTTGAACAATCCGAAGCAGCGCAACTCCTACGATGCGGCGATGCGGGACGCCGTCGCCCGCTGCCTTGACCACGTCGCCGACGATGACGATCTCACCGTGGTTCTGTTGCGCGGCGCAGACGGAGTGTTCAGCGCCGGGGCGGACATGAACAACGCCTACGGCTGGTACGGCGAGCGGAGTTCGGAAGCGGCCGAGGGGGAGGCCCGACCGGCAAAGAGTCGCCCCAGCCAGCGCCGTCGGCTCACGGTAGACCGTAAGTCATTCGGCTTCTATCACAACCTGATGGGCTTCCCGAAGGTCACGGTAGGGGAGATCAGCGGCTACGCGCTCGGCGGTGGCTTCGAGATCGCTTTGATGACAGACATTTCCGTCATCGCCCGCAACACCAAAATCGGCATGCCGGCCACCCGGTTCCTGGGGCCGGCGCTGGGCAGCCTGCACATGTTCTTCCACCGATTGGGTCCGGTACTCGCCCGGCGTCTGCTGCTGACCGGCGACATCATCGACGCCGAGGCAGTCGAGCACCTCGGAATCTTCACCGAGACATGCGATGCGGGTCAGGTCCAGGCGCGAGCGCGGTACTGGGCGGAGAAGGCTGCCAAGATGCCGGCCGATGGCGTCGTCATCGCCAAGGAGGCGTTTCGGCTCGTCGAGCAGAGCCAGGCCTATCAAGGCGAGGAAGTCGCGAGCTATCTGTTCCATGCGTATGGCACGAATCTGCAATTCGCGCCCGGTGAGTTCAACTTCGTCAAGACGCGCGCTCAGCACGGCACCAAAGAGGCGTTCCGGCTCCGCGATGAGCACTTCGATGTGCCGGAGCCGCCGATCAGCTGAGTTTAGTTTCCTCAGCTGCGCGGACTTTTGGCCCGCCCAGCGGCGGTCGACTTGCGTGCCCGAGACGGCGGCGACTTACGTTGCCGTCCAGATGATTTCGAGCCATGTTCGATCAGCCGATTGGCGTTGTCGAGGATGCAGTCCAGGCCGTACTCGAAGTTGTTGTCATCGGGGGCGCCGATGTGATGACCCTTGGCGGTCATTTGGGCGAGCAGCGGCGTGACCTCGGGATCGATGACCATCGCATCCTCGATGGTGCGCCCGCCATTTTCGGTTGGCTGGTTCTTTTCCTGGAGTCGGTGCAGCACCACCGATCCCCGCACGTGAACCGACACGGCGGAGTAGGTGTCGAAGGCCTCTTCCGCCGACAGCCCCGCTTCGACCAGTCCCGCGATCGCCTTCTCGATCTCCTGGACGCCCAGTCGGGCGGCCCTCGGGCTCAGCGCTGACCTGATCAGAATCAGATCGCACAGAATTGGGTTGCCCATGAAGGTTTTACGCATCGAGCGGGCGTGATTGCGCAGGGTCTCGCGCCAGTCTTTGGCTTCAACGTAGGGGGTGGCGAACACATACTTGCCCAGTGCACGGTCCGTCATCGCGTTGAGCAGGTCGTCTTTCTTGCGGAAGTACCAATAGATGCTCGTCACACCGACACCCAGGTGCTTGCCGAGCAGCGGCATGCTCAGGTTGTCGATCGAGACCTGCTCCGCGAGATCGAACGCACCGCTGATGATGTCGTCGGGATTGATAGACCCGCGTTCGCGCCGCTGCCGTTTCTCGGCGGTTGCTTGCTTGGCCACTGCGGGCACCTCTCTCACGTTCAACGCTGCGCCGGGTGATCTGCGGCTACCTCAGCCGTGTCATCATCTCAGCTAGTTACTGTAATACCTATCGTAGGCTTTTTGATACGCATCGCGGTAAGCGGAGGATGCCCGCAGATCTGGCCAGAGCGGAAGTCGCTCGACCAAATGAGTTCAGTGATAGCGGTTTTGGCGACGCGCGGTAACCCGTGGAGGGCCGGAGCCGCAAGCAGGCGCGAGGGCGAAATCGGGCTGCTCGCGCGCCGTCGAACGGCGTGCGCCGACTGTTGCAGAATGCTGTACCGATAGGTATACAGTATGCGTACACGCTGCAGTGAAGTTACCGCCTGAGCTCAGGGGGAGGACGGTCGATGAGCACCACCGAAAACCGCGTCGCCGACCCGGCTCAGGACGAGGCGGTGACCTACGATGTGACCCCGACCGGCGTTGCGGTAATGACCCTCAACCGGCCCGACCGGCTCAACACGTGGGGCGGGGACATCGCCACATCGTTCTATGCCGGATTGGACCGCGCCGAACAAGACCCGGCCGTTCGGGTGATCGTGCTGACCGGTCGCGGCAAAGCATTCTGCGCCGGCGCGCAGCTGGGTTCGATGGGAAATGTCGCGCAGTCGATCGAGACGACTGACGAGGGCAAGCTGGCCAGCTTGATCGGCGATCGCCAACCGCACCATCTGACGACGCTGAGCAAGCCGGTCGTCGCAGCGATCAACGGATCATGTGTCGGGATCGGTCTCACTCAAGCGCTGATGTGCGACGTCCGGTTCGCCGCCGCCGGCGCGAAGTTCGCGGCGTCGTTTGCCCGTCGGGGGCTGATCGCGGAATACGGCGTCTCGTGGATCCTGCCGCGGCTGACCGGCTGGGGCGTGGCGCTCGATCTCCTGTTGAGTGGCCGGACCTTTCTCGCCGACGAGGCGGCCGAGCTCGGATTGGTCAAAGCGGTCGTCCCACCCGAGCAGCTGATGGCCCATGCGATGGCCTACGCGGAGGACATCGCCCAAAACTGTTCTCCGGCATCGATGGCCATCATCAAGCGACAGGCCTACGGCGACGCCATGCGCGAGGTTGCCGACTCCAGTTCGCGGTCCGAAATCTTGCTGCAGCAATCGCTGAAACGTCCCGACGTCATCGAAGGGATCACCAGCTTCCTCGAAAAGCGCGCTCCCAGTTTTCCCGGGCTGAGCGCCTCGGCTGAATCTTCCGGTACCGGAAAGGATGATCATGGGCAACCTGGGCTATAAGGCCATCGACGTCGACAATCACTACTACGAACCGGTGGACGCGTTCACCCGGCATCTGGACAAGAAGTTCCGCAGACGTGGCGTGCAGATGTTCCAGCGACGGTAAGCACACCCAGGCGGTGATCGGGGACCGGGTGAACCGCTTCGTCCCCAACCCGACCTTCGATCCGATCATCAAGCCCGGCTGCCTTGACCTGTTGTTCCGCGGTGAGATTCCCGAGGGAGTCGATCCAGCGTCGCTGATGAAAGTCGAGCGACTCGAGCAACACCCGGAGTATCAGAACCGTGATGCCCGCATCACGGTGATGGACACTCAGGGCATCGAAACTGTCTTCATGCTGCCGACATTCGCGTGCGGCGTCGAGGAAGCGCTCAAGCACGACGTCGAGGCGACGATGGCGTCGGTCCACGCGTTCAACCTCTGGCTCGACGAGGACTGGGGTTTCGACCGACCCGACCACCGGATCATCGCCGCGCCGATCATCTCGCTGGCCGATCCGGCCGGCGGCCCTCGAGGAAGTCGAGTTCGTCCTCGCCCGCGGTGCGAAACTGATCCTGGTGCGCCCAGCGCCGGTGCCGGGTGCTCTCAAGCCGCGGTCATTGGGCGACCCACTGCATGATCCGGTCTGGGCAGCGTTGGCCGAGGCGGGCGTTCCGGTGGGCTTCCACCTCAGCGACAGCGGGTATCTCCAGATCGCCGGAATGTGGGGCGGCAGGTCGACTTTCGAGGGGTTCGGCGGGTCGGAGCCGTTAGAGCAGATACTCACCGACGACCGGGCTATTCACGACACAATGGCTTCGATGATCGCGCACGGTGTGTTCACCCGTCACCCGCGGCTGAAAGCGGTCAGCATCGAGAACGGATCGTACTTCGTCTACCGGTTGGTCAAGCGGCTGAAGAAAGCCGCCAATAGCCATCCGAAGCTCTTTCCGGTGGATCCGGTCGAACAGCTGCGCAACAACGTCTGGATCGCCCCTTACTACGAGGACGACCTGCACGACTTGGCGTCGGTCATCGGTATCGACAAGATCCTGTTCGGATCGGACTGGCCGCATGGTGAAGGTTTGGAGAATCCGGTCTCGTTCACCGAGGAACTCGTCGGCTTCAGTGACGCCGATGTCCGAAAGGTGATGCACGACAACGCGTTGGATTTGCTGGGCGTCAAAGTCGGCTCGGCGGCATGAGCGCCAGAGGCCGCGCGAACCCATGAGCGAGTGGACCATAGGCGCGGTCCTCGATGTGATCGCCGAGGTCGTTCCCGACCGGCCGATCACCGTCTGTGGTGATCGGCGCAGGACATTCGCCGAAACCGCCGACCTCACCCGCCGGCTCGCGAACTATCTCGCGGCCAATGGCTTCGGGGTCCATCAGGAACGCGCGACCCTGCAGAATTGGGAGTGCGGGCAGGACCGCGTTGCGCTGCTGATGCACAACGACCTCTACACCGACATGGTCATCGGTTGCCTGAAGGCGCGCACCGTTCCGGTGAACGTCAACTACCACTACACGCCGCGCGAAGTTCGGGAGCTGCTCGACTACGTCCGACCCCGCGTCGTCATTTATCACAGATCGCTCGGCGCCAAATTCGCCGATGTTTTACCCCCGGACAGCGTCGATCTGCTGCTGTCGGTCGACGACGGAAGTGACGTACCGGAGCTCCCCGGTGCGGTTCCCTCGATGAGGCGCTGGCGCAAGGGAATACCGGCCCGGCCGTCGACCGCGTCGCCGGATGACCTGCTGATGATCTGCACCGGTGGCACCACCGGCCGACCCAAGGGCGTGCTCTGGCGGCAATCCGACATCTACGTCTCGTCGATGGTGGGCGCCGATCATGCTTCCGCTCAGGACATCCGGGACAAGGTAAGCCGCAACGGCGGACCGCCCTGGTTCGCGGTGTCGCCGTTGATGCACGCCGCAGGGATGTGGACGGCATTCTCGGGGATCATGGCCGGCCTGACCGTCGTGCTGTACGACACCAGCAAGAAACTCGATCCGCGATTGGTATGGCAGACCGCGGAGCGCGAAAAGGTGGGCATGATGACAATGGTCGGCGACGCATACGCCGCCCCCCTTGTCGCCGAGTTACGGCAAGGCAACTATGACCTGGCTTCGCTGGCCGCGATCGGCACCGGTGGTGCCGCAACGAATCTCAAGCATCAGCAAGCCCTACTGGAGCTGTTGCCCCAGCTCACTCTCATCAACGGGTACGGGTCATCCGAAACCGGAAACATGGGATTCGGGCACAGTCGCCGCGACGCCCGATCCGACACCTTCACGCTGCGCGAGGGCGGCCTGGTGCTGTCCGAGGACTACAGCCACTTTTTGTCCCCCGGCGAACACGAGGTGGGCTGGGCCGCCAGGGAGGGCCGGATCCCCTTGGGATACTTCAACGATCCCGATTCCACCCGCAAGACCTTTCCGGTGGTCGATGGAAAGCGCGTAGTGATATCGGGGGACCGCGCTGCGCTGGAGGCGGATGGGACGCTGCGGCTGTACGGCCGCGACTCGCTCGTGGTCAACACCGGTGGTGAAAAGGTGTTCGTCGAAGAGGTCGAAGAAGTACTGCGGGCGGACCCGGACATCGCGGATGCCCTGGTGGTCGGCCGTCCCAGCGAACGTTGGGGCGAGGAGCTGGTCGCCCTGATCCAGATACGAGAAGAAGCCCACGCGGTAGACGACCAGCTGCGGGTCCGCTGCGCGGCACAACTGGCCGGCTTCAAAGTGCCCAAGGAATTCATCATCGTCAAGCAAGTCCATCGCCTGGGCAACGGCAAAGCCGATTACCGCTGGGCGAAAAGGCAAGCGACAGAGAAGGCCCCGATGTCGACATGAATACAACCCGCGTGATCGACTGCCTTGTCAACGTGCACTTCGGCGAGACCGAGAAGCAACCCACGTGGATGGTCAAGGTACGCGACGACTATTTCAAAGGGCCGGACTCGATGTTCGCGCCGGTGGATCTGTCGGCACTGCTCGAGGAGATGGACGCCCGCGGCGTGCGCAAGGCCGTGCTGATGGACAACCTCGCAAAGCCTTCGGTCACGGCGCGCAAATTCGTCGAGGCCAAGCCGGATCGGTTCGCACTGGCGATGGGCGGTGTCAACCTGCTGCGGCCGATGCCGTCGCTCCGTGAGCTCAGCGCGGTGGTCAATGATCTTCCCGTCGCGTATGCCGTTGTAGGGCCCAGCTTCTGGGGCGACGGCATGTACCCACCGAGCGACGCCGTTTACTATCCGCTGTACACAAAATGCGCCGAGATCGGGCTGCCGTTATGCATCAACACCGGCCTCCCGGGTCCACCCATTCCCGGCGAAGTGCAGAACCCTATTCACCTCGACAGGGTCTGCGTCCGGTTCCCCGAGTTGAAGCTGTGCATGATCCACGGCGCGGATCCCTGGTGGGACATCGCAATTCGGTTGCTGATCAAGTACTCGAACCTGCGCCTGATGACGTCGGCGTGGTCGCCGAAGCGGTTGCCGGAAAGCCTGCTGCACTACATGCGAACCCGCGGAACGGACAAAGTGATCTATGCCTCGGACTGGCCGGTGCTGAAGATGCATCGCGTCGTGCCGGAAGCGCAGGCGCTGGATCTGCCCGCCGATGTGCTGGAGAACTATCTCTACAACAACGCGCAGACATTCTTTTTCGAGGGCCACGAGGAGCGCTGACCATGGATCGTTACGAACTCCGCAGAATCGATTACAGCCTGACCGACGATCATCAGGCGCTGCAGGCTTCCTACCGGGACTTCTTCAAGACGCAGTGCTCGATCGAAACCGTGCGCGCAGCGGAGGAATCCGGCTTCGACAAGAGCCTTTGGGAGCGGCTCTGCGGGACAGGGGCCACCACGATGGCGTTGCCCGACGCCGTCGGGGGAGACGGCGCAACGTTGGTTGACCTGACGCTGGTTGCCGAGGAGATCGGCCGTTCGCTGGCGCCCGTGCCGTGGATCGATCACGTCTGCGCGGCGCGGCTGCTCGCCAGACTGGATTCCGTGGAGTCCGCTGTCGTCAGCGGCCAACAGCTCGCGGCGTTCGATGCCCAGCACGACAACGTGCAAGGGACCCGGCTCATTCCGACCGGTTCCATCGCCGATCACATCATCGTTCGCGACGACGAAGATGTGGTACGGCTCAGCTTCGACACCCGGCCCACCAGGGTCGACAACATCGGCCGGCTTCCGATGGCCTGGGTCGATCCAGCTAGCGCCGACTCCCGCGTCGTGCTGGCAAGCGGCCCCGCGGCATTGGCGGAATACCAACGTGCGCTGGATGAGTGGCGAGTACTGATGGCCGCGGCGCTGGTTGGCCTGGTGGAGGAGACGATGACGATCGCGGCGGAGTTCGCCAAGAGCCGCTACACCCTGGGCGTCCCGATCTCGACATTGCAAGGCATCTCCCATCCGCTGGCGAACATCGCGATCACCGTGCAAGGCGGGCGCAATCTGGCGCGCCGTGCGGCATGGTTCCTGGACAACGAACCCGACGAACGGCCCGAGCTGGCGGCTTCGGCGTTCGTCTTCATGGCCGAAGAAGCGTCGAAGGCCGCGACCATGGCGGTACATGTGCAGGGCGGTCTTGGGGTCTCTGCGGAGGCGGCGGCGACCGCATATCTGGTGCGAGCCCGCGGTTGGGCATTGGCCGGCGGAGACCCCGGCGCAAGCGCCAGGTATGTCGGCGAACTGGTCGCGGCCCGCGAAAGCCGTTGAGGAAAGGACAGATAGGTGGATTTCTCACGAGTTACCCTCGCTGAGGGTGACCAGACCTTCCTCGACGAAGCCCGCGACTTTTTGAAGACTCACGTGACCGACGAGGTCAGGCGCCGCGACCGGGAGACCGGTGACAACTTCGACGAAGGTGTTCATCTGGCTCTGGGTGAAGCGGGCTACCTGGAGGGGGAGTGGAAAGGGGCGGCCGACGGCGGCTTTCCCCGGGTCCGCCGTCGCATCTGGGAATTGGAGAAGCGCCGCGCGCACGTTCCCTGGGTGACCTGGGGGACCACCGCCATGGTGGCGCGCTCGGTGGCGAAATTCGGCTCACCGGAGTTGCAGTCCGACGTCATGCCGAAAGTCTTCAGCGGCGAAGTGAGGCTGTGCCTGGGCTATACCGAACCTGAAGGCGGATCTGACATCGCGACCTGCAAGACCCGTGCCGTCCGGGACGGCGAGGGTTGGGTCATCAACGGCTCGAAGATGTTCACCACCGGCGCCCACAAATGTCAGTACGCCTTCCTGATCACCAACACCGACCCTGATGCTCCAAAGCACAAGAGCCTGACCATGTTTCTGGTGCCTCTCGATTCGGCGGGCATCGAGATCCAGGGTATCCGCACCGTGGACGGTGACCGCACGAACATCGTCTATTACAGCGATGTGCGCGTCGACGACAAATATCGGCTCGGCGAGGTCAACGCGGGCTGGACGGTATTGCGCGAGCCGCTGAACACCGAGCATGGTGCCGTTGCCGCCGCACCAGACGGGTTGCAGGACGTCTCGATCATGATGCACCAGGCCGGCTTCATGGCGCATGCGCTGGACAAGGCCGCCGCCACAGCGGCAAAACAAGATCCCAACGGGCGTCGGCTGGTGGACGACAAGTCGGTGGCATACCGGTTGGGCCGCAGCGCTGCTCGGATCGAGGCGGCGCTCAGCGCGCCCAGCATTTTCGGCCGGGTAGCAATCGCGCAGACCATGCGTGATGTCTCACCGGAGTTGATGGACCTCCTCGGTACGGCGTCGACGCTGCCGATGGGCACTGACGGTGCGGCCGATGACGGCGCGTCGGAGTACGTGTACCGCTTCGCGCCGCTGGTCGGGATTTACGGTGGCACCCTCGAGGTGTTCCGCAACATGATCGCGCAGTACGCGCTCGGCTTGGGTAAGCCCAATTACTCAGCGCCGAAAAAAGTTTCCTAGCGTAGGTTCGCTCAGGTCGTCAGTATCGTTGCGGCCGCGGTTCCGGGTGCGCCGTAAACCTGGGCGAACCCGACTCGCGGAGTTCCCGGGACCTGGCGATCGCCCGCCTGGCCCCGCAACTGCCGCACCAGTTCGTGCATCTGCCGCAAACCTGATGCCCCAATGGGTTCACCGTTGGCGATCAGCCCGCCGTCGGTGTTGACCGGCATCGCGCCGGTGATCTCCGTAGCACCGTCGGCCAGCAGTCGCTCCTGCTCGCCGTCAGCGCAGAAGCCCGCCTCCGCCATATGGATGATCTCCGCGCCCGCATCGGTGTCCTGCAACTGGATGACATCGACGTCCTGCGGCGCGACACCTGCCTTCTCGAATGCGGCCTTGGCGGCGTACACCGTTGGCGAAGCGACCTCGTCGACGGGCGCGTAGGTGGTATTGACTTCGTAGGCACCGTAGCGGCGGGTGCGGACTTCGACAGCCCGCACGTACACGGGTTGGCTGGTGAACCGGTGCGCGATGTCGGCTCGGCACATCACCACGGCGGCAGCCCCTTCGTCGGGAGCGCAGAACATGTACTGGGTCAACGGGTAGTTGAGCACCGGCGAGGCCAGGATGGCCTCTTCGGAGATCGGTTTGCGGCGGAACGCGTTGGGGTTCAACGCGCCGTTGCGGAAGTTCTTCGCCGCGACCTTGGCCAGCGTCTCGGTCGAGATGCCGTGATCGTGGAGGTACCTGTTGGCCTTCATGCCGAAGAACTGAGTGGTCAGATACTGGCCGTTCTGCGCATACCAGCTCGGCATGCCCACCAGCGCGGGGTCTTCGGTGAAGGCTCCCCGTGGATGCTTGTCCATCCCGACCGCGATGCCAATGTCGTAGTCGCCCAACCGGATACCGTCGGCGCACAATTTGGTGGCGCTGGCGGCGGTGGCGCACGCATTGAACACGTCGGTGAAGGGGATTCCGGTGAGCCCGACCATGCCGACGATGGCGTCCGGGTTGGCCACCGTCCAGCTTCCGCCCACCGCGAACTGAACGTCCTTCCAGCCGACGCCGGCATCGGTGAGGGCGAGCCCGATGGCGTCGCTGGCCATCTGCATGGCGGACTTGCCCTCGAATCGGCCGAAGGGGTGTAGGCCGACACCGATGATCGCGACGTCGTTCGTACTCCGGCTCATGCGATGGCTCCTCTCTGGCGCACCGGTGCAAACCTCACCGGTATTGCGGTGGGCGAACGGAAGGGCTGGCCATAGATGTGAGGATCGTCATCGGTGAGAAGTTCAATGTCGGTCACGCGATTCAGCAGGCATTCCAAGGCGACCCGCGTCTCCATTCGTGCGAGGTGCAGGCCCAAGCAGGTGTGCTCGCCGGCGGCGAAGGAGATGTGCGGCACCTGATCGCGAAAGATGTCGAACTCCTCCGAGTGTGGCCAGCGGCGCTGGTCGCGATTGGCCGAGCCGATGCACAGATCGACCGCTGATCGGGCGGGAATCGTAACCCCTTGCAGCACAGTATCTTCAGTCGTGAATCGCTGCACGGTGGTCAGAGGTGTTTCGAAGCGCAGACCTTCTTCGATTGCCGGTGCGATCAGCGCGTGATCGGCCTGGACCGCCGCGAACTGCTCGGGATGAGTGAGCAACAGGAACAACAGGTTGCCCGACGAGCGGTAGGTGGTCTCCAATCCGGCGGGAAGCAGCAACCGCAGGAACGAGTAAATGCCTTCGTCGCTGAGCTTTTCGCCGTCGATCTCTGCGGTGACGAGATCGCCGATGATGTCTTCGGTCGGTTTCGCCCTGCGCTGTTCGATCTGCGTCAGGAAGTAGTCTTTCAGCGCGGCGGATGCCTCGAATGCGCGCTCGTACTTGACGGTGTAATTGATCAACTCGACCGCGCGCCGGCGGAAAGTCGGCAGATCCTCGGCGGGCAGGCCCAGCAGCTTTGCGATGACCCGCGTCGGAAACTCGAAGGTGAAATCGCGGACCAGGTCGGCATTCCCGGCGTCGGCGAATTCGTCGATCAGCGCGTCGCAGATCGGTCGCACGACCTCGGGTTCCCAACGCGCTAGCGCCCTGGACTTGAACGCCGCGGACACCAGATTGCGGTGTTCGCGATGCTTCTTGCCTTCCATCGCCAAAATGGAAGGGCCGATGAACAAGCCGATCGTGTTGTCGTAGTACGTCGAGCTGAAAGTATGGGTGTCCCGGAAAGCGGTGTTCACCGCCTCGAATGACACGGCGGCAAAAGATTTTTTGGGGCGTAGCGATTCTGGGGTCTTCGAATAGTCGATGACCGTCCCACGGAAGACCCCTGTGTCGTCGCGCTTTTCGGCGAAGTAGGGATACGGGTTCCGGATGAAGCCGGGCGGTTTGTCATCGCTGATGGCGGCGTCTCGAAGTTGACCTTCCACAGCTGCGCTCCAGCTTCGTCGAGCAGATCGGCGTCTTGCCGCATGATCGTACTGTAAATATTACAGTAGCGTACAACAGCTGGCGGCGTCGCTAGACGCTTGAAGCGGCGTCAGGAGTCGCGGACGCGGCTCCGTTTGATCAATTCCACGCCGAGCTCTTCCGGTGGCACCGGATGACCTTCGGCGCAGCGCACCTCGACGGTCGCGTCGGCGCCGCAGCCGACATGGGTGAGCCGTAACCGGTGATGGCCTGGCAGATACCGCTGCCCCCACTCGAACATCGCCCACACCACCGGCATGAAGTCGATGCCGGCCTCGGTGAGGACATATTCGTCACGGGTTCGTTGCCCGGGTTCGCGGTAGGGCTGCCGCGTCAGTAGCCCGAGGTCGACCAACTCGGCCAGGCGCGCAGCGGCGGCGGCCTTGGTGACGCCGACGCGGTGGGCGAAGTCGTCGAATCGGGTGGTCCCGTAGTAGGCCTCGCGCATGATCAGCATCGCGGACTTGGTGCCGAGCGCCGACATGGTCTTCTCGATCGAGCAGTGCCCGACCGCCGTCCAGGCGTCCCGGTCGGCCAGCACGCCCTGCAGGAGTGGCATAGATCACCTCGCTTCTGGGTTGCTCACAGTATACCTAGGTGTTACACCTGGGTATAGCTAGCAATACTTAGCTTGGACTCAAGGAGGAGTCATGGCATATCGGGATCGAGACGCCGTCATCGTCGGTGCGGTACGCACGCCCGTCGGCAAAGGCAAAGCCAGCGGCGCGTTGTACGGCGTTCTGCCCGCAGATTTGCTGGCGCACAGTCTGCGTGAGCTGGTCGTGCGCACCGGTGTTGACCCGGCTCAGATCGACGACGTCATCGCCGGAGCCGTGACTCAAGTGGGTGATCAGGCCGTCAACATCGCGCGTAACTCATTGTTGGGCGCGGGCTTCCCCGAGTCGGTTCCGGGCACGACCATCGACCGTCAGTGCGGCAGCAGCCAGCAGGCGATCAGCTTCGCGGCCCAGGGCGTCCTTGCGGGTGCGTACGACATCGTCGTGGCCGCGGGTGTGGAATCCATGAGCCGTGTCCCGATGGGTAGCTCGGTGCTGCCGGGCAGCAACCCGTTCGGCGCCGGTATGAAGGACCGTTATCCCGAAGGCCTGGTGCCACAAGGCATCAGCGCCGAACTCATCGCCTCGCGGTGGGGCTTCTCGCGGGCCGATCTCGACGAGTTCTCGGCGAGCAGCCACGAGAAAGCGGCGCGGGCGACCAAAGAAGGGCTTTTCGCCAATGAGCTGGCCCCGATCGCTGGACTGAGCTCCGACGAGATCATCCGACCCGGCACCACCGTGGAGACGCTGGCCGGTCTCAAGCCGGCTTTCTACGACGCGGCGGTGGGAGAGCGTTTCCCGCAGATCAATTGGGAGATCACGCCCGGTAACTCGTCGCCGCTGTCAGACGGCAGTGCCGCGCTGTTGATCACCAGCGGGGCGGCCGCCAGGAAGCTCGGGTTGCGTCCTTTGGCGCGCATTCACACCACGACGGTGGTCGGCTCGGATCCGCTCTACATGCTGACCGGTGTCATCCCGGCCACCGAGAAGGTGCTGCACCGCGCCGGGCTGAAGCTGTCCGACATCGACTTGTTCGAGGTCAACGAGGCCTTCGCGCCGGTAGTGCTGGCCTGGGCCAAGGACACCGGTGCCGATCTGGCCAAGACCAACGTCAATGGTGGCGCGATCGCCATCGGGCATCCGTTGGGCGCCAGCGGTGCTCGCATCATGACGACGATGGTCAACGCTCTGGAACAACGCGGCGGCCGGTACGCGCTGCAGACGATGTGTGAGGGCGGCGGCATGGCCAACGCCACCATCATCGAGCGACTGGACTAGCCCGCGCGCAATCGACCCCCGTGCCTCATTGAGGTAGGCCCGGGGGCGCCGTATTTGTGGCATTCAAGACGGGCGAGTTTTCAGGCTGCTACCAGGGGGCTAACAGATAGAAAAGCTATCCTTCGGACAGTGGGCATGGTGTGTATCGCCTTTCGCACGAACTGAACCCCTGGTGGTCCGGAAGGGGAAACGACTAATGGGCTGGACGAAGCTCTCCGGTATCGCGGCGGCGTCGTTGACAGCGGTGTCGATCGCCGCGCTTGCGACCTTTGTTGCGCCCGTCGCGGTCGCCAACGTCCCGGGTTGTTTGCCCCTCAATGGAGCGCAACTCACCGCCAACAGCCATGAAGACACCAACATCCTCGGCATCATTTACGACAGCACCGTGACCTACTGGTACCAGGATGGCGCGGTCAACTGGCACCGAACGGTCGATGGCGGCGAGCTCAACCTCACGCACACCAACACGACCGGCACCGTGCCCGCCGCGCCGGGAAGCACCGCGACCATTCCCGGCACCAGCGGCGGCAAGCGAGGCGGCGACGAAAGCCCCATCATCGTGACCGTTTGCAACCAATAGGGCGCGACTCCTAAAGCACTACGCAGACCCGCCGGGCATCAGTCGATGCGATCAGGCGTTCCTGGATGAACGTTTGGGCAAACACCGGCAAACCCGAAACGCCAAGAGTTGAATTCCCGGTTGTCTTTTCAGTTGCCAGGCATGTCTTCGACGGGTTATGTGGCATTAGGGCCTAACGTCGGGCCCGGGTCCGACAGGACGCCCTCGGCAAGGAAGCCGAGACCAGCGAGTGAACGGAAGTAGTAAGCACACATGACCCAAATGCAAGGTGACGTCAGCGTCGACGTACACCACCTCGGCGGCGAGGTAACACTCTGGTGCTCAACGGAGCATCACCACATCGGACACCTTCGCCGGTGGTCGGATACCACCATCGAATATTGGCCCCGCGACGGCGGAAGCCAGCCGTGGCCGCCGTGCGACAAGTGGGGCCCGGTTACCTGGTGGGCCGTGACATGCCCGGACGGCTGCCCCCACAAATTCGGTGGACCCGTCGATATCATCCAACGAATTGTGAACGAGGTGGGCGACGACCCGAGGCGGACCAAGGGCGAATACACGCTCATACGCGTGTGACCCCAACGCCTGCGCGGCCTTCGGCACTAGCCGGAGGGCTCCCTTACTTCCCCAGCCGTGGGCGTATCTGCCAGAGTGGCGACGATGGGTCGTCACGCGGCTCATTAAACAACTAACAATCGGACAGATGCTGCCAATGCGCGGCTTTGGCCGCACCCGGGTTGCTACTTTGCGGAATGGGCGCGTTCAAAGAGCCTTTGATGCGACGCACAAAGGAGCCGACCGATGCGAATTGTGGTTGATCTGAATCGGTGTGTGGGATACGCGCAATGCGTTCCGCTCGCGCCGGATGTGCTCCGACTGCAGGGAGAAGAGGCGCTGGCATACGACCCGAACCCCGACGATTCGGAGCGTCAGCGGGTGGTGCGGGCCGCGGCATCGTGTCCGGTGCAGGCGATCATCGTCGAGCTGGATCCGCCCGCCGACCGAACCACGAAATGACCACAGCGTCACTGGTTTCCGATCTGGTCACCAGCTTCAAAGCCACCGCTCGGATCGTTATCGTGGGTGCGTCGCTGGCCGGGTTGCGGGCCGCGGAAGCGTTGCGCGACGAGGGATTTACCGGCTCATTGACGCTCATCGGTGATGAAGTGCACGAACCCTACGATCGCCCGCCGCTGTCCAAACAGGTGCTAAAGGGTTGGGTGCCGGCGACGAACACGAAGCTGCCCCGGATGCGGGCCATCGATGCGGACTGGCGTCTCGGTGTGGCTGCGACCGGATTGGACCGCGCCAACCGGGAAGTGTTGCTGGACAACGGCGAAAGGGTGCCCTATGACCGGTTGCTGATCGCGACCGGCGTGCGGTCCCGGCAGTGGTTCAACCCGGACGAGGCCAAGCTGGGAGGTTTGTTCACGCTGCGGACTTGTGATGATGCGGCCAAGTTGCAGGAGGCCCTGCAGGCCAAGCCGGGCCGGGTGCTGATCGTCGGAGCTGGCTTCATCGGCTCGGAAATGGCGTCGGTATGCCGTGATCTCGGACTGGAAGTGACGGTTGCGGAGCGATCCACTGCACCATTGGTCGGTGCACTCGGGGGTGTGATCGGCGACATTGCCGCCAAGATGCAGCGCGATGCCGGTGTCGATTTGCGTACCAATGTCTCGGTCGAGGCACTCGAAGGCGACGCCGGCGGCAACGTCCGGCGCGCGAGGCTGTCCGATGGGACCACACTCGACGTTGATGTGGTGGTCGCGTCGCTGGGGTCGATCCGCAATATCGAGTGGCTGGACGGTGCTCAACTTGCTGCGGGGTTCTGGGGCGTGGCTTGCGACGCCGGGTGCCGCGCCTTCGACATCAATGGCGTGGTGACCGACACCATCTTCGTCGCGGGGGATATCGCGCGGGCGCCGCACGTGCTCTACGAGTATCAGTTCCTCTCCATCGAGCACGAGGATGCCGCCGTGCTCGGAGCCCAGACGGCTGCGCACAACATGGTCAACTTGGAAACGAACCGACGTCCACACCTACCGCTCCCGCAGTTCTGGTCGGCCCAGTTCGGCATCAACATCAAAGGTGTCGGGGTGTGCTCGTTCGGCGACGAGATCGTTTTCACCCAGGGCTCGCCGGAAGACCTCCGCTTCGTCGCCGCCTACGGCCGCAAGGGTCGGATCGTCGCAGCGGTCGCGTTCAATCACGGGAAATGGTTGGACTACTACGCGGCGATGATCGAGCGGTCAGCCCCATTCCCGCCTCCGCCGCCAGGTTATGACCTGCCCACGAACGCGGAGCCGATGCCGGCGCGCTTCCGGGATCCACGCGAGCCGACCGGTCTTCCCGATGTGGTTCTGACCGGCCATGACCCGACCTCGCGCGGTGCTGAATTCCGCCCGAGACGCCCGAAGGGCGGAGAGTCGAGCTCGTGATGACACCGGAAGCTGCCTGGGCCGAGGCGATGCGATTCGAGAATCGCGCCAATCCGTACCCGTTGTTCGACGAGCTTCGCAGGACTCCGGTGGCGCGGGTGCAGGACAACCTCTTCGTGGTTACCGGCTATCGCGAACTGCGGACGCTGCTGCACGACCCCCGACTCAGTGCCGACGCCAGTCGAAGTCCGCTGATGGCCGAACCGGCAGCGGCACCCGATGACCTGGGGGTGGAGTATGCCCCGAAGCGAAGCTTCATCGCCTCCGATCCACCAGACCACGACCGAATGCGCCGCCAAGTAATGCGGCACTTCGCCCCGCCACATTCTCCGGGCCTCATTCCGGGCACCGAGCCTGATATTCAGCAGTTGTGCAACGATCTGCTCGACAAGGTCAAAGCCAAGGGCGAGAACAGGTTTGACGTTGTCGACGAATATGCCTATCCGGTGCCGGTGTCGGTGATCTGCAAGATCATGGGCGTTCCTATCGAGGATGAGCCCCGGTTTCATACCTGGATCGCTGACGTTCTGGCCGGCGTCGATTTGAGCCCAGACGCAGCGACCGACGAGGGACGAGCCCGCGCGGAAAAGGGCCGCGCGGCCGGCGCAGAATTCCGGCAATACCTGCGTGAATTGATCGACCGATACGCCCAAGAGCCCGGCCGGGGCCTGATCTCGAGCCTGCTGCATGACGACGGCCCCGATGGGCCGATGTCAGCGGAGGAGGTCGTGCCCAACGCGCAGTTGATGTTTGTGGCCGGTCATGACTCGACGGTGAACACGATCGCCCATTGCGTGCTGACGACATTGCGCAACCCTGGGTCGCTGGACCTACTGCGGAGTCGGCCCGAGCTGATCCCGCGCGCGATCGAGGAGACGCTGCGACTCCAGTCAGCGGTCCAGTTCTTTCCGACCCGTAGCGCCGTTGCCGACATCGAGGTGGGCGGGACCGTCATCCCTGCCGGAGCGGCGGTAATCCTGCTTTACGGCGCCGCCAATCGCGACCCGGCCCGGTTCCCCAACCCGAATCAATTCGACCCTGAACGCGAGGACAACCAGCACGTCGGCTGGGGCGGCGGTATCCACAGTTGTGTGGGCGGCCCGCTGGCACGCCTGGAGGTGAACCTCGCGTTAGAGAACTTCATCCGCCGCGTTGAGAACCCCCGCCTGGTCGAGGATCCACCGCCCTACCGGCGCAGCCCGATATTTCGCGGCCCGCAGCACTTGTGGGTCGAATTCGATCGGATCGCGGACTGAGGTTGCCCCCCGACGGAATATGGAAAGACGCGCAACATCTTTGGCGCTACTAGTCCAATCAGAGCCAACCGGTACGAGCGGCGGCGACGGGCTCGGCGGGCACCGGAGCCAGCTCGCCGCTCTTGACGCCGTCGAGCATTCGCTTCACCGCGGCGACGATGTCCGGGGCCGCCGCGGCGAGCCCGGCTTTGTCGGCATCGCTGACTTCTCCCGGTCGACACCGGCCCGGGCCAGCACGGCATCCGGGTCAGCCAGCTCACCGGCCAGCCAGGACACCGGGTCGGCCGAAAGTTCGGGAACGAAGTTGCGGCGTCCAGGCTCCCAGCCGTTGAAGCGGGGATGGTGATGTGCCCGGTCCAGCGTGCCGGGTGGGCTCTCGGTGGAGCCGAACAGGTCCACCCGCCACACCGGGCGGGTGAACGAGATCGGGACACCGGCGTAGATCGACCCTTGGGGCTCGGCCCGGTCGACCAGGCGCAATTCCAATCGGACACCCCGTTCCGGGGTCTCCTGGCCTTCGTTGGGGGTCGGGTCGACGAAAAACATGTCACCGACGACGACACCCAAAGTTTCAAAACCAAATGCGGCGAGCATGCTTTCAAGGGTAGTCCTGCGAGCCGAGGGTAGTCCTACGAGCCAGACCCGGTCTGGCCGACGGCGTTAAGCTCCAACTTCTCATCACGTCGTTGCGCTGCGCAGCGCAACTCGACCCAACGCTGGATGTCAGCGACGCGGTTACGAAATTGGCTGATTCGGAGTCACCAGGAACTTCTCCCCGGTCGCCCGCTTGACGTAGGCATGGAACGCGTCGGGCTGGAGCATGCCGGCCAGCGACACCTCCTGGGTGTAGGTGCTGGCGAACGTCGTGGTGAGCTCCGCGGCGACGCGGGCTCGCAGTCTGGCAAATCCTTCGCCTCCAGCGCTCTGCAGGAATGGCGTCAGCAGCCACCCGCCGACACCCCATGCCATCCCGAAATTCCTGGTGAGCGTGGTCGGGCCGGTGTCGAGGCCGCCGTAGATGTAGACCTGCTTGTGCACGGCCGAGCCGTATCGGGAGTACTCCGTGGCCGTCGCACTGGCCGCCTGCTCCATGCCGTTGAGGATCTGGCTCGCGAGCGTGCCACCACCCGTGGCGTCGAACGCGATCGTCGCCGATGTCGCAGCAAGCGCCTCCACCAGGTCGGTTGAAAATGACGGCGAGGACGAATTGCAGACATGCACGGCGCCAAGTGATCTCAGCAGTTCTTCCTGATCGGATTTGCGAACGATGTTGACAAGCGGCACCCCATCGGCGATGCAGAGCTTGACGAGCATCTGGCCAAGATTCGACGCCGCAGCCGTATGCGCGAGTGCCGAATGACCTTCCCGGCGCATGGTTTCCAGCATTCCGAGGGCAGTCAGCGGGTTGACGAAAGACGAGGCGCCATCCTTCGCGGTTGCCCCGTCCGGCAGGACAAGACACGCCGACGCATCGACCGCCCGGTACTGGGTGTACATGCCGCCGCCGGCAATCCCCACCTTCTTGCCGAGCAGCGCCTGGGCTGCCGGCGAGGACCCGGCGGCCACAACGGTCCCTGCTCCCTCGTTGCCTACCGGAAGCGATTTGTCGACGCGTGTTGAAAGTCCCGCCAATGCACCGTCGGGTAGCGGTGCGGTGACCACCGGGTGCTCGGGGGTACCGGCCACCGTCGCGGCGGACATGTCCGCGCCGGGGATGAGGACACCCAAGTCTGACGGGTTGATCGGCGAGGCCTCCACGCGGACCACGACTTCATTGGCGCCCGGGGATGGCACCGGGACGTCGCGCAGCGAGAGTTCGAGCGAGCCTTGCGGCGTCACCAGCGAGCGCAGTTCCAGGGCCTGTTCGGGCAAATCGGCGGTCATCGGGCTGCCCCTTCTGTTGAGTCAATGGGCCTGTTTAGTCGATGGGCTCAACCCATTGTGCGCGAGACGGACCCGGCTCGAACGGCTCGCTGAAATATTGCGATTCGCGGACCACCTCGCCGTCCTCGAATTCCATAATGCTGACAACATAATTCGGCTGCCCGTCGTACGTCATCACGAGTTCGCTGACCCACAGGTCGCCGGCGCCGAGTACGCGTCGCACGGTGAAGCGCTTCGCGTTGGGCTGCGCGGCGCGTGACGCTTCGATGTGGGCACGGCCCCGGATGCGCTCGCCCGACTGCGGATACTCCAGCACGGCATCGGTCCGGTAGATCTCGTGCTCCGCGGCGAAGTCGTTGATGTCCGACGCGGCCCAGTGGCGCCTAAGGGCATCCCGCACATCGTCGTCGATCATTGCGTTGACTCGTTGACGGCCTGGTCGCGGGCCCACCGGTAATCGGCCTTACCGGCCGGACTGCGCTCGATCGCAGCTCGGAACACGATTGCCTTTGGCAGCTTGTACCGGGCCAATGTCTGTGCGGCATGGTCGATTAACTCGTTTGCCTCGGCCTTTTCTCCGTCCGCGAGGGCGACCACGGCCACGACTTCCTGACCCCACCGCTCGCTGGGTCGTCCGGTAACGACGACGTCGATGACGGCGGGATGCGATGCGATCGCGGTTTCGACCTCCTCGACGAAGATCTTCTCGCCGCCGGAGTTGATCGTCACCGAGTCGCGGCCCAGCAGCTCGATGCGACCGTCGTCTCGATGTCGTGCGCGGTCGCCCGGAACCGCGTATCGCACACCGTTGATCACCGGGAAGGTGGTCGCCGTCTTGGCCGCGTCGCCTTTGTAGCCGAGTGGAATGTAACCTCTCTGAGCCAGCCACCCCATTCCCTCGTGGCCCGCAGTCAGGATCCTTCCGCGATCTTCAGCGGCGACAAATGTATCCGGTCCGGCGTTGAAGATCCCCGTCGATACCGCGTGCCGCCGTGGACATGTGTGACATCTGGCCACCGGTCTCCGACGAGCCGACGCCGTCGATGATGATCGCGTTCGGCAGAACGTCGATCAGGCGTTGCTTGACGTACGGCGTCAGCAGCGCGCCGCCGTTGGCCACCACGGCCAGCGACGACACATCCGCGATGCCCTTCTCGATGGCCGCGACCAGTGGCCGCGCGATGGCATCGCCGACCACCGTCACCGTCATGACTTTCTCCCGCTCGATCGTGCGGACGACGTCGTCGGCATCCAAATGATCGACGACGGAAGGGAAGACGACGGTTTGTCCGGTCGTGATCGCCGTCATGACGCTCCACTGCGCCGCGCCGTGAATCAGCGGCGGGAGAATCATCAGCTTGGTACCGGTGCCTCCGGCCAGTCTGCCCACGAGCTCGTCGAGCGATTTGGTGGGTTCCCCGGTCATCAGGTTGCGGCCGCCGAACGACGTCATGAAGATGTCGTGTTGACGCCACAGCACGCCCTTCGGCATCCCGGTCGTGCCGCCGGTGTAGAGGACGTACAAGTCGTCGGGGGAGTGCTGGACGGCCGGCGCCGGGGATTCCGAGTTGACAGCAGCCTCGTAATCCACGGCGCCGTCGAGCAATGCGTTGCCCGAATCGTCGGCGATTTGAATCAGGACCCGCAGTTGCGGAAGATCCGGCAGCACCTCGGCGATCCGCGGCGCGAAGGCGGCGTGGTAGATCAACGCCGTCGCACCCGAGTCGGCGAGCAGATACTGCAACTCGCTCTTGACGTAGCGGAAGTTGACGTTGAACGGTGCGACCCGTGCGCCGAAGGCACCGATCAGCGCCTCGACGAATTCGTTGCCGTTGTAGGCGTACAGCCCGACGAGGTCCTGCCCGACTTCGTGGCCGTCGAGTGCCGATCGTTCGGTGTGGCAGCCCAACCCGCGTGAATGCAGGTAGGCGGCCAACCGTTGCGCTCGTTCCATGATCTCGGCGTAGGTGTAGCGGCGATCACCCTGGATGATCAGCTCGCGGTCAGGAATCGCCGCCGCTACGGCCGCGGTGACGGCGGGGACGGTGAATTCGACTGCGGTGTCGGACATCTGGACCTCACGGCTGGTGCGGAAGCAAGCGAACCATCAGGCCGTTGGCTTCGCTGAGTGGCGCGCCATCGGCCGATGTCATAGTAGCCTCTATGAAAACTTTCCGGCCGTCGATGTCGGTGATCGAGCCGTGGGCCTCCAGCGGCTCGTCGATCGGGGTGATCTTGCGGTAGTCGACGTGCAGAAACGCGGTCCGCGTCGGCCGGATGCCCGCCGCGGTCACCGTCATCCCGAACAGCCAGTCGTACAGCAGCGGAATGATGCCGCCGTGCACCGCCCGGTTGCCACCCACATGTGCTTCGGTGAAGTGACCGGCCATGGTGACGCCGTCGGCTCCCGAGCCGGTCACCGTCCACGGCGGCATCAGCGGATGGGCCAGCCCCGGAATGCTCAGCACCCGGCCCGCCACGACGTCGGCCTCTGGAACCTGGTGGCCGTCCAGGATCGCGCACGCGCTTTCGAGATGCTCGGCCGCGACGGCCCACAGTGCGCCGCCCGGGTTGGTGGAGACCGTCAGATCCTGCAAACGGCGCAGTGCCGCGGTGTACCGGCCGAGTTCCGGAGGCGCGTCTTGGACAGGTCGGACGTCGGGAAATCCACCCCGGGCTGCGGGCGCGGTGTCTGCGGCGTCGGTCACGGTGACATCTTCCCTTCGTCTAATTGACTCCATGTCCGGAGCAGATCATCGGTGCTGGTGATGGTCGCCAACAACGACAGCGTGTTGTCGATGATCGCATTGCCGTATTCGGTGGGTATTCCGGCGACGGCGTCGCGCGGCACGATCACGCGATAGGCGGCGTTGACCGCGTCCATGACGATGTTGGGGATCGCGATGTTGAGCGAAACCCCGACCACCACGATGGTGGACACTCCGAGGTTGCGCAGCACCGCGTCGAGGTCGGTTCCGCCCATCGGGCCGACACCGTGCCACCTGCTCAGGACGAGATCGGTTGGCTCAGGACCTAATTCGGGCAGCACCGCAGCGCCGGACGTGCCCGGAAGAATGTTCACCTCGCCGCGGCCGATGGCGAAGATTTTGGCGTTGTGGTTGGAGCCGAGCCCGTCAGGCCGTCGCTGCACCACGCAGTGCACCACTCGCACGCCCGCCGCCCGGGCCACCGGCAGCAGCCTGGTGATGTTGGGCAGCGCGACGCGTCGTGCTTCCTCGGCGAGTTGCGCCAACCCGGCGTCGGGGCCGATCACGGCGCCCTGGCACTCCTGGGTGACGATCGCGGTGTGTGCGGGTGCCGCGAGATCGGCCAGCGAGGGCTTCACGCCGGCACTTCGTAGAACTGGGTCGCCCACTTTCGCAGTGCCATATACCCTTTCGCGTCTTCTCGGGACAGCGCCGGATTTTCCACGTACTTCTGGTAGCGCCAGATCTGGAGATCGTCGAAGACCGTTGACAGGAAATGCTTTTCGATGGTCTCGCGCAGATCGCCGTGGGGTACGTCCGACGGATCGCCGGAAAGCCGGGGCCACCAGATCGAATAGAACAGGTCCGAGCACTCGTCGTCGACCGGGGTGCAGGTGAAGATCAGTCGATGGTTCTGCGCGCCCTCGAAGACACTGATTGCGCCGCCCAAGCCGAACAAGTGGCTGTGGAACTTCAGCGCCAGATCCTCGGGGTCCTCGCTGAGCGCGTCCGGCCAGCCCGCGACGAATTGCCATTCCTGGTCGACGATCTTCCAATCCAGCACCCGGGGCGTCACCGTGGCGCGGTGGACGTACTCGAAATGCGCACTGTCGGGCGCGTTCTCGGCCACGATCTGCGGATGCACCGGCTCGCGCTCCGCCCGCCGGGAGAACTCCGGGTAGGCGCGGTAATAGGCGGCCGGATCGGTCTCGAATTGCGGAAATTTACCGAAGATGTCTGGCATCTCCCACTGCGGCTCTTTGCCTTCGGGCTGATGCCAGATGAAGACGCAGTCGTATTGCTCCTTGACCGGGTACACCCGCAACCGCAAACCTTTGTTGGGCCGATCCGGCTGATAGGGGATGTATCGATTCGTTCCGTCGGGCCCCCAGCGCCATCCGTGGAACGGGCACTGGACGCAGTCACCGACGACGGTGCCGCCGTGGCCGATGTGGGCGCCGAGGTGTTTGCAGTGTCCTTCCAGGACGTGCAGCACGCCGTCGTCGTCGCGGTAGGCGACCAGATCCTCGCCGAAATAATGCAGCGGCCGCGTCTCGCCGACGGGGAATTCCGGCGACCATCCGACCATGAACCAACCGGTGACTTTCCAGGTGAACGGGACTTTCACACCGGCTCCTCAGGCGCTCGTGGCGGCGATACTAAATACGTTACAGTATGGATTCCAAGTCGAGGGAGGCGTTGCGCAGTGGCTGAGGAGCTCGAAGCGATCCGCGATTCGCGCTTCGATGCGATCGTGATCGGCGCTGGCTTCTCCGGCCTGTACGCGCTGCATCGCCTGCGTCAGCTCGGTCTTCAGGTCCGCGTGCTGGAGATGGCCGAAAACGTCGGCGGGACTTGGTTCTACAACCGGTATCCCGGTGCGCGGTGTGACATCGAAAGCATCGAGTACTCCTACAGCTTCTCCGAGGAGATCCAGCAGGAATGGGTGTGGACGGAGACGATGCCGGCCCAGCCCGAGATCGAGGCTTATCTGAATTTCGTCGCCGACCGGCTCGACCTTCGCCGCGACATCGCGTTCAACACCAAGGTCGTCGCGACGACGTTCGACGAGCGGGCCGCGGTCTGGACCGTGCAAACCGAAGCGGGCGAGACCTTCACCGCGCCGTTTGTGGTCGCCGCCTCCGGGATCTTGTCGGTGCCGCTGGAACCCGACATTCCCGGGATGGCCGACTTCGCCGGAACGTCGCTGTTCACCAGCCGCTGGCCCAAGGAGGGCTTCGACCTGACCGGGAAGCGGGTCGGCGTCATCGGCACGGGCTCGAGCGGTGTTCAGCTCATACCTGTTGTCGCCCGAGAAGCTCTGCAGCTCGCGGTATTTCAGCGTTCGCCTACGTACACACTGCCGTGGCGAGTACGCCGCTTCGAGCCCGGCGAGTTGGACGAGATGAAGGCCCGTTATCCAGAGATACGCGCGGCCCAGCGCGAACACCCGATTGGTGCCGCGCGGCTGAGCGCCTTTTCGGTGCTGCTCGAGATGCTCGGCAGCCCGCCGCTGAAGTCGGCCTCGCAGCGAGGAACAATTGCGCGCCGTCAAGGAGAAGGGCGTATTGGGTGCGCTGAACTGGAGCGACATCTTCTTCGACATCGAAGCCAACCGGATGGCCGCCAAACTGTACGGCGAGGCGGTAGCCCGGATCGTCAACGATCCGGACACAGCGGCGTCGTTGGTGCCCGTGCATCCCTTCGCGTGCAAGCGGCCGATCATCGACCAGGGCTATTACGAGACGTTCAACCGGGATAACGTCACCCTCGTCGACCTACAGAAGTCGCCGATTCGCGAGGTGACAGCGGCCGGCATCCGCACCGAGCACGAGTTGCACGAATTGGATGTCATCATCTACGCCACCGGATTTGATGCGATGACCGGTGCGCTCAGCCGTATCGATGTCCGCGGTCGTGACGCGATGTCGCTGGGCGACTTCTGGGCCAGCGAGGGTCCGCTGTCTTATCTGGGGTTGGCGGTTGCAGGGTTTCCGAACCTGTTCACGGTTCAGGGGCCAGGTGGTCCGAGCCCGGCCACCAACTTCGTTCCCGCGCTCGAGCAACACGTGGAGTGGATCGGCGACTGTATTGCGTACCTGCGCGCCAACGGCATCCGCACCATCGAAGCAACTGCCACCGCGCAACAGGATTGGATCGACCACGCGACCTCGCTGGTCGCGGCTACCGTTCTGGTCCATCCGTCGTGCAACTCCTGGTACAACGGTGGCAACGTGCCCGGCAAGAAACGGATGTACATGGGTTATACCGGCGGAATCCCTGAATACCGGCGCCGCTGCGACGAGATCGCAGCCGCCGGATACGCCGGCTTCACACTGGCGTAGGTGAGCGGCATGTCATTGACAACAGTGGGCCTCAACGTCGCACGCGAGCTGGGCATGGTGCTGCCGCGCACGGTAGCCGGACTCAACGAGTCCACCGGGTGGAATCCGGCATCGCCACGTGGGGTGCGTCAGTTCGGCGAGGTCATGCTGGACGAGCTTGCGCTGTCCGGGTTTTCGCTGCTGGGCGAGTCCCCGAAAGCGGTTCGGTCACCGGACGCGTGCAGCGCGGCGGCTGAAGAGCTGTCAGCACTGGGTATCGACGGCGCGCATGCTGCCCCACAACCGTTGCAGGTCCAGACGGTCGAGCGCAGGCGCATTGCCGGACTGGCCTACGAGCGGCTGACATTCGAGCACGACCCGGCGCTGCCGGAGAGCTTGGCGATCGAAGGGCTCGGGGGCCCGGCCAGGGCTGTGGTCCACCTGTGCCGCCATCCGGGCGGGCCGAGGCCGTGGCTGATCTGGGTACACGGCGCCGGTCAGGGCGGCGTGGAGGACCTGCTGCTGACTCGAATCGGACGCATCCATCATCAGTTGGGTTTCAATGTCGCGATGCCCGTTCAGCCGGGTCATGGCTGTCGACGACGGGAATGGCCGGCCTACCCGGACATGGATCCGCTCGGCAATGTCGCGGGCATGATGCGCGCGGTGTCGGAGATACGGGCGGTCGTCAAGTGGGTGCGGCCCGCAGGCCAGTACCGTTGTGGTGTGCGGGATTTCGATGGGCACCCCGGTGGCCGCCTTGGTGTCGCACCTGGAACGCGACATCGACGCGGTGGGGTTGTATACGCCCATCCTCGGACTCAACGCGATGATCGCGCGGCATCTGGGTCGCTGGGGCTCGTCGCGCGATGAGTTCCGTGAATTACTGGAATCCCCGGCGGTGGCGAAGCTGACGTCGGTGATCGACCCACTCGCCGTCGACCCCGCACCGCCGCCACAACGGCGCCTGATCGTCGGCGCATGGCACGACCGGATGGCGATGCGCGATCCGGCCGATCGAGCTCCATGAACGGTGGGGTGGCCAACTGTACTGGTACGACGGTAGCCACGTCGGCCACATATTTTCGCGCAAGGTATTTGGGGTTACCGAGCGATTCCTGCGCGACGCAACCGCGGTATGTGAGTGAGCACCGCACCCCGCACGGCCCGCGAGGTCGTCGAGCTCTACAACCTGGTGGTGTGGAACAAGCGTGACTTCGCGCTCGCCGAGGAATTGATCGGCGACACGGTCACCCGGCATGAGGTGGGGGAGGCGCTACTGCTCACGCACGAGGAGGCAGTCAACCGCATCATCGATCACTGGGCCATGTTCACAACTATCAGATTCGACCTGAACCTGGTGGTTGCCGGTGACGACGGCGAACACGTCGCCATCGTCTACCAGTCTCCGATGACGCTCAACGATGGCACCAGTGTTGACGTCGGCAGCATGGAAATCTTCCGCGTCGTGGCCGGGAAGATCACCGAAGTCTGGAATTGTGGCTACAAGCAAGGAGTTTGGAGTTGAACAGGACGCTCGACGAATTGGGTTTTTACCTGCTGGCCGGAGCCGGCGGTGAGGGTCCGGCAACCCTGATGGACGAGGCCCGCCGCGGCGAGGAGTTGGGTCTTGGGTACCGCGTTCATCTCCGAGCGCTGGAACGTGAAAGAGGCGTCATCGCTGGTGGGCGCGGCGTGCGCGGTGACCACCCGAATGCAGATCGCCACCGCGGCAACGAATCACAACACCCGACACCCGCTGATCACCGGATCCTTCGCCACCACCATGCACCGGCTGTCCGGCGGCCGGTTCACCCTCGGCGTCGGCCGCGGTATCGCCGCCATCTACGCCGCATTCGGCGTCCCGAAGGTCACGACCGCGCAGATGGAAGATTGGGCGCAGGTGATGCGCCGGCTATGGCACGGCGAGGTGATCTTCAACCACGATGGCCCAATGGGTTCCTATCCCATCCTTTTTCTCGACCCGGACTTCAACGAGGACATCCGGCTCGCCCTGGTGGCGTTCGGGCCTAACACACTGGCGTTGGGTGGCCGGGCCTTCGACGACGTCATCCTGCACACCTATTTCACGCCGGAGACGTTGCAAGGCTGCGTCAAGACCGTGAAGGCCGCCGCGGAAAAAGCCGGCCGCGATCCCGACAGCGTGCGAGTCTGGTCGTGTTTCGCCACGGTCGGCGATCATCTGCCCGAAGAGCTGCGGCTGAAGAAGACCGTCGCGCGACTGGCCACCTACCTTCAGGGGTACGGCGACCTGTTGGTGCGGACGAACAACTGGAATCCCGCTGTGCTGGAACAGTTTCGGGCCGACTCAGTGGTGACGTCGATCGCCGGCGGAATCGACCACAAGGCGACGCCCGAGCAGATCGAACATATCGCGACGCTGATTCCCGACGAGTGGCTGGAGCCGTCGGCGACCGGATCGGCCCAGCAGTGCGTGGACCGTATCCGCAAGGAATTCGACTACGGGGCCGATGCCGTGATCATGCACGGCGCGACCCCCGACGAACTCGAACCGATTGTGACGGCGTATCGAGCGACCGGGTAAGAACTAGCTATGTCGAGGTATCTGCAAGACAAGGTCATCATCGTGACGGGCGCCGCGAGCGGGTTCGGCAAGTTGATCTCGGAGAAGTGTGCCGCCGGCGGGGCGAAGGTCGTCGGAGTGGACGTCAGCGTCGAAGCCCTGGACGAGGTGTTCGAAGGCATCCAAGCCGCCGGCCACGACGGCACCAGTTACGTTGCCGACGTTGCCGACATGGCCCAGATGCATTCCGCGGCCGCGCACGCTGTCGACACCTACGGTCGCGTCGACGTGATTGTGAACAATGCCGGCGTGATGCCGCTGGCGTTCTTCGCCGATCACGAACTCGCATGGCAGAAGTGGCACAAGGCAATCGACATCAACATCAAGGGCGTCGTGAACGGTATCTCCGCGGTCTACGACACGATGATCCGGCAGGGCCGGGGCCAGGTGGTCAATATCTCGTCCATCTACGGCAGCGCCGGCACCGAAGGCTCCGGCGTCTACAGCGCGACCAAGGCTGCGGTCGACGCGCTGTCGAACTCGTTGCGGGTCGAGGCCCAGGGCAAGATCAAAGTGACCACGGTCAGGCCTACCGGCGTGCTGGGAACCCACCTGGACAGCTGGGTTGTCAACGACACGGCGATCATGGGCATCCTTGGACAGAAGGGCGGCCAGTTCGCCGAGAACATCGCCAACCTGCAGAACGGCGCACTTCGGCCCGAACAGCTTGATGTGGACTCGGTCGGGTACTGGCTGATCAGCCCTGACGATCTGACCAACGCGGTCGTCCACGTCATCGATCAACCGTGGGGCATCAGCATCAGCGATGTGACCGTGCGGGCAAGCGGCGAAAATTACGTCTACTGAGTCCCATTCACTCCGATGATCCGTCACGGCATGATCGCGGTCCGGGCCACCGGTTCGGCCGCGGCCTGCCGGCTGGACAGGCCCCGCCGCAAAGCGGCCAGCAATGCATCACGTGTTTCGCGGGGGTCGATCAGCTCGTCGAAGCCCATGTGCTCGGCTGAGCGGTAGGACGCCTGCAGTTCGGCATCGCGCAGCTTGGCGGTGAGGTCGTCACCCGCGTGCGACGCCTTACTCAAGGCCGCTGCGCTCATCGCGCCCATCGTGGCGCCCGGATAGGCGAACGTCGCGCCTTGACCGTCAAAACTCAACAGCGACATGACCATCGAGCCGAAGCCGTAGGCCTTGCGCAGCGTGACGTGCAGCTTGACGGTGGTGGCCACGGTCTGTGCGACGAACATTCGGCCCCCGGCGCGCAGCACACCGCTGCGCTCCGACCGGCTACCCGGCAGCATGCCGGGATTGTCGGCGAGGAACACGATGGGCAGATGAAATGAGTCGGCCACCGTGATGAAATGCGCCGCCTTGTCCGCGGCATCGGCGTCGATCGAGCCGGCCAACACCTGGGGCTGGTTGGCCACGACCGCGACCGGATGCCCGCCGAGATGTGCCAGCGCGCAGATGATCGCCTTGCCGAACCGCGGTTGGACCTCGAACCAGTCGGGCTGGTCGAAGACCACGTCGAGCACCGAACGCATGTCGTAGATCCGCCGGTTGTCGCGCGAGACGATCTCGACCAACTCCGGTGTCGGCCGGGGCGCCGTCGTCTCGTCATCGGGCCGCGGCGACGGATACGACCATGCGCTGGAGGGGAAGTAGGACAGGTAGCGGCGGATGTCGTCGAGCACGGTCTCGTCGTCCTCACCGACGTTGTGAATCACCCCGCTGGGGAGGGCGACACCGGGTCCGCCGAGGTCTTCCTTCGAGATCTCTTCTCCCGTCGACTCTTTGACGACGGGCGGCCCGGCGGTGAAAATCGCGCCGTGGCTGCTCATGATCCGGAAATCGCATACCGGTGCCACTAGCGCGCCGTGCCCGGCCGACGGGCCCAACACCGCGGCAACGGTCGGGACCCGGCCCGAGCATTTCGCCTGAGCGAGCAGATCGGTCGGGGAGCGGCCGTAGTGTCCGCCGGTCGGTCGAAAACCCGCGCCCTCGAGCAGCATCACCAGCGGAACCTTGTCGTGCAGCGCCAATTCGGCAATGCGGTAGCGCTTCGAGTTACCACCCGGTCCGATGCTGCCGGCCAGCGTGGTGAAATCTTCGGCGCCGAGCATCACCGGTGAGCCGTGGATCAAGCCCGACCCGACGATGATGCCGTCCGCGGCGGTCTCGCCGCCGACCATGGTGCCGATTTCGCGAAACGTTCCCGGGTCGAGGAGGTGCTCGATGCGTCCGCGCGCGTCGAGCTTGCCCTTGCCGTGGTGCTTGGCAAGCCGCTCCGGACCGCCCATCGCCCAGGTGTGCTGGCGGCGACGGGCAAGGTCGTCGAGCGTCTCCTCCCAATCGGGGGGCTTCGTCATAGCACGTCCTTGATCATCGGCTGTCACCTACTGAAGTGCTTACTGTAGCGTCTGCGGGTATGACGCCCGAGCTTTGGTCGAACGCGCGCCGATGAGCGACGCCGAGGCGCGCGGCCTGCAGGTCGACGGCGGCATCTTCACCGACCTCGCCCGCGTACCGGACCTCGCCGTCGAGCTCGAAGAGCAGGGTTACGACGCCTGCTGGACCGGTGAGATCAACCACGATCCCTTCCTGCCGCTGCTGCTGGCCGCCGAACACACATCGCGACTCGAAATCGGCACCAGCATCGCGGTGGCGTTCGCGCGCAATCCGATGACCGTCGCGAACGTCGGCTGGGATCTGCAGAGCTACTCGCAGGGCCGGTTCATCCTGGGTCTCGGCACCCAGATCAAGCCGCACATCGAGAAGCGCTTCAGCATGCCGTGGAGTCATCCCGTCGCCCGGATGCGTGAATTTGTGCTTGCGCTGCAGGCGATCTGGTCGGCTTGGGAGGACGGTACGCGACTGCGCTTCGAGGGTGATTTCTACACCCACAAGCTGATGACGCCGATGTTCACCCCTGAGCCGCAACCTTTTTCAGCGCCAAGAGTCTTCATCGCCGCCGTCGGTGAGGCGATGACGGACATGTGCGGTGAGGTTGCCGACGGTCTGTTGGCCCACGCCTTCACGACACGGCAGTATCTGCACGAGGTCACGATACCGGCGGTGCAGCGCGGTTTGGAGCGCTCCGGTCGCGAGCGCAGTGCGTTCCAGGTGGCGTGCCCGGTTTTCGTGGTGACCGGTGGCGACGAGGCCGAGATGAGCGTCGGCGCAGCCGGTGTCCGCAAGCAAATCGCCTTCTACGGATCGACACCCGCCTACCGGAAAGTCCTTGAACTGCACGGCTGGGGCGACGTTGCCGACGAGCTGCACCGGCTTTCGCTGCAGGGCGAATGGGATGCGATGGCGACGCTGATCGATGACGACATCCTGAACGCTTTCGCGGTGGTCGCGACAACGGACAAGCTCGCCGCCGCGCTCAAGGACCGATGTGACGGCGTCATCGACCGGGTGATGCCTGCGTTTCCCCGAACCCTGTCCCGCGACACCGTTACAGCGGTGTTGAACGAGTTGCGCCGAGGAGTAGCTGCCGATGAGCACACCGACGATGGATGACGCCGCCAAGGTGTTGGCCGACCCGAAGGCCTACACAAACGAGTCGAAATTGCATGCGGCACTGACGCATCTGCGGGCCAACGCTCCGGTCTCCCGAGTTGAAGTGCCGAACTACCAGCCGTTCTGGGCGATCACCAAGCACGCCGACATCATGGACATCGAGCGCAACAACGCGTTGTTCACCAACTGGCCGCGCCCGGTACTGACGACGACAGAGGGCGACGAGATGCAGGCCAACGCAGGCGTTCGCACTCTGATCCACCTCGACGACCCACAGCATCGGGTGGTGCGGGCAATCGGCGCGGATTGGTTCCGGCCCAAGGCGATGCGGGCGTTGAAGGTCCGCGTCGACGAGCTGGCCAAGAACTATGTCGACAAGATGAGGACAGTCGGCCCCGAATGCGATTTCGTCCAAGAGGTCGCGGTGAATTATCCGCTGTACGTCATCATGTCGCTGCTGGGGATACCCGAATCCGACTTCTCGCGCATGCTCAAGCTCACCCAAGAGCTGTTCGGAAGCGACGACAGCGAATTCAGACGTGGCGCCAGCCAAGGGGATCAACTACCGGCGCTGCTGGACATGTTCAGCTACTTCAACGATGTGACCGCGTCACGCCGTGAGCATCCGACCGAAGACCTGGCGTCCGCTATCGCCAACGCGCGCATCGATGGTGAGCCGCTGTCGGATATCGAAACGGTGTCCTACTACCTGATCGTCGCCACCGCCGGGCACGACACCACCAGCGCGACGATCTCCGGCGGTCTGCATGCTCTGGCCGAGAGCCCTGACCAACGTCACCGGTTGCGCGACCATCCCGACCTGATGCCGTTGGCGACCGAGGAAATGATCCGATGGACTACGCCCGTCAAGGAATTCATGCGGACTGCTGCCGAGGACACCGCGGTACGCGGCGTCCCGATCGCGGCGGGAGAATCGTTGCTGCTGTCGTATGTGTCGGGTAATCGGGACGAGGAGGTCTTCACCGATCCGTTCCGCTTCGATGTCGGCCGGGATCCCAACAAGCATCTGGCGTTCGGTTACGGCGTTCACTTCTGCCTGGGCGCGGCGCTGGCGCGCATGGAGGTCAGCAGTTTCTTCTCCGAGCTGGTGCCGCGGCTGGAATCGATTGAGCTGACTGGCGATCCAGAGCATGTTGCGACGACGTTCGTCGGCGGGCTCAAGCATCTGCCGGTCCGCTACTCCCTGCGCTGAGCCGGTTAGGGTGCCTCGTCGTCGCTGTCCTGTAGGAGCTTTCGGGGTGGTGGAAGGTGTTGGCGCGGGGTTGTCCTCGGTCGAGGTGGGGTGGTGGGATCCATTCGGTGAACCGCCGCCGACAAACCGACGGCGAATGGGCCGGTCCATGGGGTGACCGAGACTTGCGCCGGTCCTTACAAACTAGTAAGTTAGAACGCATGCCGCCGATATCTAGTACCGCGATTGCCGAACCTGCTGCCGTCAGAGATGTTTGTCGACGCTGGGCGAAGGCCTGGAACAACCATGACGGCAACGCTGTCGCCGCGTTGTGCTCAGAGGATTTGGTGTACGACGAACCGGCGCTCGGCGACACGGTTCACGGACGCGACGCGATCCGAGACTTTGTAGTAATGATTGATGTGTCGTTCCCTGACCACAAATTCCTTTTGGAGGGCCTGTACGCCGACGTGGCCCGCCCTGCGGTGCTGGTTGCCTGGCGGTTTATTGGCACGCACGCCCCGACTGGTCGGAAGGTCGAATTTCACGGCGACGATCGCTTGGAGTTTCGCGAGGACGGTCTGATCGGTGCCTATCGCTGTCTGTATGACAACGATCTTGTGCTGCGGCAGGTTGGGGAGAATCGGTCGCGATGACCGCCGATGCCGCAGCGTCGGTACGTGAGCGAAAGCCAGCGTCGGTGCGGCGTGCCGAGATTCTGGATGCGGCGGCAGTCGAGTTCGCCGAAACGGGGCTGACTGGAACACGGTTGGAGGCGATCGCCGCTCGCGCCGACATCTCGCATCCGCGCGTTGTGCAGATGTTCGGCTCGAAGCAAGCGCTTTTTCTTGCGGTCGTCGACGCGACTTTCGATCGCATTACCGCCGCGTTCAGAGCGGCGGCCACCGGCTTACGCGCCAGCGACGGTGCAACACCGCTCATCGGGCTCGGCGACGCTTATCGACGTCTGCTGCAGGGCGATCGAACTGTCGCGCTGATGATGCTGCAGAGCTACGCCGCTGCTGGAAATGAAGGCGTGCGCGAGCCGGTCGCCCGCCGTCACCTCGCGCTGCAACGTGCAGTCACCGACCTCACCGGCGCGGACGAGCTGGAGGTGCGAACCTTCTTTGCAACCGGCCTTCTAGTTACGATATCCACGGCACTCGCGTTGCCCGGTAAGCGAACCGACGCCGTCTGGGGCGCATGGCTTTTAGAGCAGATCGCTCACGACGGATAATTGGCCATGCGGCAAGAGCTATGGCTCGTCGCCGTTGTCCGTCCGCAGCAGTTTCTCGGGGTGGTGGAACGTGTTGACGCGGGGTTGTCCTCGGTCGAGGTGTGCGGGTGGGATCCATTCGGTTTGGCTGTGGCGGTTTTTGCGGGTGGTCCAGCCTTGTTCGGCGAGTTTGTGGTTGGGGCAGCAGGCAAAGGTCAGGTCGTTGACATCGGTGACGGGGTTGGTGGCGTAGGGGTTGCAGTGGTGGACTTCGCATAGGTAGCCGGGCACGTCGCAGCCGGGGAATGAACACCCGCGATCTTTGGCGTACAACACGATTCGTTGCGCGGGTGAGGCGAGGCGTTTGGTGTGGTAGAGCGCCAGGGCTTTGCCGTTGTCGAAGATGGCCAGGTAGTGATGGGCGTGGGCGGCGAGCCGGATCACATCGCTACATCGGCAGCAGGGTGCCGCCACCAGTCAGCGCTTTCCCGGCGCCGGCCTCCAACTCCTGCAGCGTCGTGGTGACCACAATGCTGGCGGGCAGCCCATTGTGCTGACCCAACTCACCCGATGCCAATAGCGCGCGGGCGGCGGCGAGCAGGGCGTCGTGGTTGCGCTGCCCGAGGCTGCGGGTGTCGCCTTGGATGGCGGCTTGGGGCGGGGTGCCGCTGATGCAGGGTGTCGTCGTCGGCGGGGTTGCACATCCCGGGTGCGGCCAACTTGGCGAGCACCGCGTCCCACGTCGCCCGGGCTTCGGGGGTGAGGTAGCCGCTGATCGGGCTCATGCCGTCGATGTCCTGCTTGCCGATGGTCAGGCCGCGGCGTTTGGCGCGGTCGATGTCGGTGAAGTCGCCGTCGGGGTTGACGCAGTCGGTGAGTTTGTCGGCCAGCTTCGCCAACTCATCGGGGCGGTATTCGCCGGCCAGGCCGGCCAGGTGTGCTTCGGCTTTGGCGCGGGTCTCCACATCGACGAAGTCCGGCAGGCGGTGGAAGAAGCTGCGGATCACCGCGACATGGCCGGCGCCGAGGTCGCCGTTGCGTTGGGCCTCGGCTGTCGCGGGCAACACCGGCGGCAGGGGTTCGCCGTTCAACGCCCGCCGCTCACCGAGGTCGGCGGCCTCATGGATGCGCCGTGAGGCTTCGGCGCGGCTGATCCGCAACCGGTTGGCCAACGCCGCCGGCAGTTTGCCACCCAGCTCGGTGGCATCGGCCTGTGCGGCGAGCTGGTTGATCAACGGGTGCTCGACCGCGGACAGCACGCGGCGTATCTCTTCGCAGTTCTGCAGCATGGCAAGCCGTTCAGGGGTGGTCAGCACGTCGAACGTGAGATCTACCGCGCGCTTCATCCCAGCCTCGAGCCCGTCGAAAACCTCGACGATCTCCTCACGACTACTAGAACGCATGTTCGAATTATATTGCCCCACACCGACATCAGAAGGACCCGGAACCGCAATTGTGGATAAATTCGAGACTGTGGATAACCGCGAAGCCGAGCCCTCACACCGGCAGCCCGGAGAACATCACCCGGCCCGGGTCGTACTTCTGCGGCACGGCGCGGAACGGCGCGAGACAGTTCGCAAACCCGCCAACCGAATCGCACCACGCCGACCGGCTACCAGTTCGACCAGCGCGGGCGTCACACAAATTCGATCCCTCGACGCCTACAGCGCCGCCCGTCCGTATTCACGTCTTAAACCGTGAAACTCAAGTGACGCAAGTGGTTTGGGATGCGTTACAGCGATCGAGCAGGATCTCGGCCAGCAGTCGGGGCTCGCTGATCATCAGATCGTGGCAGGTGTCGACTGGGATCAGCGTCTGCACACCGCCCAATGCGGCGATGCTGCGGAATTGTGTCCGCCGAAAGAGCGCGTGATCACGCAAGGTCAGGATCCAGGTCCGTGGAACATCGTCAGGCAGGTCGCTGCGATCGACGGGCTCGGCGATGATCGTCGTGGCCTCGTTGTGGATCCGCGACAACGTGAAGCGGCGCTGCGCGCGGGTCATGCCGTTACAAAAGATCAAGGCGCTCAGCACATTCGGCATCGTCGAGGGAGGTTTGCGTAGCCGGACAGCCCGTCGCACATACCAGGCCAGCGGGCCGACGAGGGTGTCGACGATCGCCGTGCCCTGCACGGGAAGGCAGGCCGCCGCCAGGATCATCTCGCGCACCCGCGAGCGGCCCAACGCCCCAACAATTCCAGGCACGGTCAAGCCTGCCAGCGAATGGCCAACGATCACGACCTCGTCCAGTCCGGCGTTCTCGATCTGTTCGACCGCCGACCGCACACAGTCGGCGATGCTGACCGTGGTCAGATCTCCGGGTGTCGCGCCGTGGCCGGGCATGTCGACGGCCAGCACCGGCAACTCCGGTGCCAGATGGCGCAATTCGTCGATGGTGAGATCCCAGCAATCCGCCGAGTGCTCACCGCCGTGAACCAGGACCAGGGCCGGCGATCTCAGGTTATGCCACTCCGAAATCGATGATGCCGCGGACGATCTCGCCGTTGAGCAGGTCGGCGTAGGCGTCGTTGATGTCGTCGAGGCGGTAGCGTCGGGTGATCATCTCGTCGAGCATCAACTGGCCGCTCTGATAGAGCTTGGCCAGCCGGTCGATGTCGGCCTTCGGATTGCACGAGCCGAAGATGGTGCCGGCCAGTGTCTTGTTCATCAGGATGAATTCCTGCAGGTTGATCTTCACCGACTGGGTCAGCTGCGACGTCATCCCGGTCAGCACGCAGGTACCGCCCTTGCGGGTCAGCGCCACCCCATCGCGGACGTCTTCAGGGCTCATCAACGACGGCGACACCACCACCGCATCGGCCATCAGGCCGTAGGTCAGACCCCGCACCAAGTCCATCGCCTCTTCCGCCGACGCGACGCTGTGCGTCGCACCGAACCTCAAGGCCGACTTCTGTTTGAACTCAACGGGATCGACGGCGATGATCTGCGCAGCACCGTTGATCCGGGCACTCTGTATCGCTGCGGTGCCGATGCCGCCGACGCCGATCACCACGACGGTGTCGCCGGCGCGCATGTTCGAGCGGTTGGAAACCGAGCCGTAGCCGGTCGGGATCGCGCACGACAGTAGCGCGCTCGGCGCCAACGGCAGATGCTGCTCGATCTTCACCAGCGATTTGGTTGATGCCACCGTGTGTTCGGCGAAAGTCCCGACCTTGGCGATGTGGCCCAGGTCCCGGCCGTCGGCCGTGTGGTGACGGAACGTGCCGTCAGTGGGCATGCCCGGGATCATGGTGAAAGCACCGACATCGCAGATGTATTCGGCACCGGTTGCGCACCAACGGCATTGACCGCAGACCGCGACGAATGACATCACCACGTGATCGCCCGGGGCGAACTCCGTGACGCCCTCACCGACTTCCTGCACGATGCCCGAACCTTCATGCCCACCGATCATGGGGAACATGGTGGGCAACCCCATCGAACGCATCACCTCGTTGGGCGCGGACATGTCGCCCTTGAGGATGTGGTCGTCGGAATGGCACAACCCGGCGGCGGCCATCTTCACCAGAACCTCGCCGGCCTTCGGTGGATCCAGTTCGAATTCCTCGACAGACCACGGCCCGCCGACGTCGTGCAGGATCGCGGCGCGGCTTTTCACGACACCGGTGTGAAGGTCACGGGCAGACTGTTGGGCGAGCGGAACGTGACCCCGACGATCCGGGTCTCGTCGTCGGGCTCGAGTCGTGAGAGTTTTCGACCCGGTCCAGCAGGCTGTTCAGCATCACTCGGGTTTCCAACCGCGCCAAGTGCATTCCCAGACACATGTGGATGCCGCCGGCGAACGCGATGTGCGCCTGGCGCGGCCGGCAGGATGTCGAAGGTGTTGGCGTCCTTCCAGCGGCTCTCGTCCCGGTTGGCCGAGCCCATGCACAAGTCGATCTGGGCATTGGCGGGGATTGTCTTGCCGCCGATTTCGACTTCCTCGGGTCGTGGTGCGCATGACCATGGTCAGCGGGGTCTCGACCCGCAGTCCCTCTTCCATGGCGGCCGGGATCAACGACCGGTCCTGCTGGACCATCGCCAACTGCTCGGGATGGGTCAGCAGCAGGTAGAGCAGGTTGCCCGACGACCGGTACGTGGTCTCCAGACCGGCGGGCAGCAGCAGCCGCAGGAACGCGATGATCGCCTCGTCGTCGAGCTTCTCGCCGTCGATCTCCGCGGTGCACAGGTCGCCGATGATGTCATTGGTCGGCTTCCTGCGTCGCTGCTCGACCTGGTCGAGGAAGTAAGTGTGCAACTCGGCGGCCGCGATCAACCCCGCCTCGATGTCGGTCTGGATCGAGATGAGGCCGAGCGACAGTCGCCGGAACATGTCGAGATCCTCGCGGGGCAGCCCGAGCAGTTCGGAGATGATCCGGGTGGGGAACTCGAACGTCAGCGCCTTCACCAAGTCGGCGTGGCCGTCGTTGCTTGATCTCGTCGACCAGCTGATCGCAGACCGGGCCCGATGACCGACGGCTCCCAGCGCTCCAGCGCGGTGGCCCGGAAGGCCTTGGCCACCAGGCTGCGATGGTCGTGATGCTCCTTGCCCCCCATCGCCAGGATGGTGTGGCCCATCACCAGACCGATCGTCTTCTCGTAGGCGGCGGAGGTGAAGACCTTGTCGTCGCGGAACGCCTGGAAGACGCCGTCGTAGCCGAACAGCACCCATTCGTCGTCCGGCTTCAGCTCCGGCGGCAGTCAGCTCGCTGTCCATGAAGGTGCCGTGGAACACCGGATCGGTGCGCCGCATGTACTCGAAGAACGGGTAGGGGCTGGTCTCGCCGGTGGTGTCGAGGACGACGGGCTGATCCCCAACATCGGAGTGTTCGGTGCGCAGCGTCATTGCCGCTCCTTCGTGGCTGGGAATCTCGCTATCATAATATAAATAGCAACGAAGCCCAATGGCTTGTGACGGTTACCGTAACGAGGACAGTATTAACTGTGGCTTGAACGTCGATTCGTGTGTTCGCTCGACGAGCTTGCCGCCGGGCGCGATGAAACTGGTCGACGTCGGCAAGTTCGGCGTCGGGGTCTACAACGTCGCCGGTTCCCTGCACGCGATCGTCAACTACTGCTCCCACGAGGGCGCTCCGCTTGTGCGAGGGCCTGCTTGGCGGCACCAACGAGTTCGGCGCCCGACGAGCCGGGCGGACTGCGCCGGGTAAAAGACGGCCAGATCGTCCGATGCCCTTGGCACAACTGGGAATTCGACGTCACCACGGGCCGCAACCTTGCCGACCCCAAGCGGCGGGTCCGTACCTACGACGTCGATGTCGCCGACGGGAAGGTGTACCTGACCGCATGATCATCGACACGAATGTTCAGCCGCATTTCCGCTATAACGCCGAAATCAGGCGCTACCTACCCGCCGCCCACAAACTGCGGTCCATCCCCGACGTCGAACAACAGTGGTACCAGGCGCCGGGCGGAAACTACCGCGCACGACCTGTACGGCGAGCACTATCCCGGCTCCGACCGCGAGACCGTCGCCCGGCACCTGTTCGACGATGCCGGTGTCGATTACGCGGTGCTGAACCCGTTGACCCGCGGCAACATTGCCGACTATCTGCTCAACAGCCGGATCTGCGCCGCCGTCAACGACTGGCTGCTGGATCGCTGGCTCGAGCCGGACACCACCAACCGCTTCCGCGGCACCATCAGGGTCAACCCGGAAGACCCGAAGGGCGCGGTCGCCGAGATCGAACGTCTTGCCGGACATCCCAAGCTGGTGCAGGTCGGCGTCCCGATGCAATCCCGGGAGCCCTATGGCAAGCCGATGTTCGAGCCGATCTGGGAGGCCGCCGCCGCCCACGGGCTTCCGGTGGCCGTTCACATCAACGGCGGCAACGGCGTTGACTACGCGCCCACGTTCGCCGGCCATGCCGACACCTATCCCGGCTATGCGGCCTTCATGCCGCTGAACTACTTCGTCCACCTGGCGACGCTCATCGTCGAGGGTGTGTTCGGACGTCACCCCGATCTGAAGTTCGTGTTCGCCGACGGCGGTTACGACATCCTGACCCCGCTGATGTGGCGCCTCGACACGTTCTGGCTGTCGATGCGCGATCAGACGCCCTGGGTCGACCGCTATCCCAGCGATTACCTGCCCGCCCATGTCCGGTTCTGCTCGTCGTCGTTCGACGGGCCCACCGATCTGAGCCAGACGCAGCGGTGGATGGAGTTCTCCGGCAAGACCGATCTGCTGATGTATGGATCGTCCTACCCGCATTGGTCGACGTCGTCACCCGAGGACGCCGCCGGTGGGTTGGACAATGCGCAGCGCGACAGCGTGCTGTGGCGAAACGCCAGTGAGCTTTATGGGCTTACGGCGCCGATCGAGAGGAGCGCGAGATGACGCATCGTCGAGCGGGCCGAACCGCATACCGAGCGCGACGAGATCGCGGTCGCCATCGTCGACACCGACGTGCACCCGATGCCGGTCTCGACCGACGTCCTCAAGTCCTACGCGCCGCCCGAATGGGTCGACAAGATCTGGCCGACCGGCAACGCGGTCACGCCGCTCCCGCACTTCTACGACACGCCCGATTCGTACAAGACCATGTCGATGCGCGTGGACGCCGCTCCGCCCGGCGGCGGCTTCGCCGGAACCGATCCCGACTACGCGGCCAAGCAATTGCTCGTCGACGCCGGCGTCAGCATCGCCACGCTGGAACCGATGTGCGATGCGCAGTTGCCGCAGGCCGAGCACGTGCTGAAGTCGACCTACAACGACTGGCTCGCCGACGTCTGGCTGGAGCGCAACAACGCGCACGGCCGCTGGCGTGGCTCGATCAGCGTCAGCGCGCAGGTGCCCGATCAGGCGGCGCGCGAGGTCGAGCGCTGGGCAGGTCATCCGTACATGGCGCAGGTGCTGATGACGCCGCAGACCCGCGGAATCCCTTTCGGCAAACCGCATTTCGATCCGCTCTACGCCGCCGCATCGGCCAACGGGCTGCCGGTGGCCACCCATCTGATGGGCCAGACGCCGTTCGAGTTGATTCCGATCTATCCGGTGGGTAATCCGGCGCACTGGCATGACTTCTTCGCGTCGTGGCCGCTGCTGTACGTCTCGCATCTGATGAGCCTGGTGTTCGACGGCGCCTTCGACCGGCACCCCGATCTTCGGGTGGTGTTCGTCGAGGGCGGCTTCACCTGGGCGATGCCGGTGATGTCGCGGATGGACCGGATCTGGGAAGCGCGTCGCGCCGATCTGCCGCACGTTCGTCGCCGGCCGTCGGAGTACGTCCGCGAACACGTCCGGTTCACCACCCAGCCGCTGGAGGACACCGACGTCAAAGAGTTCCGCGAGTACGTCGAGATGATGGACCTCGGCGACAACCTGATGTTCTCGACGGACTATCCGCATTGGAGTTATGACGCGCCGACCTACGCGATCAACCGGTTCCCGGCGGCGCAGCGAGAGCGGATCATGCGCGGCAACGCGACCGCGTTGTACGGCTTGCCGCCGACCGTCAAAGCCTTGCCCGGGGAACTGCCCGCGTGACGACTGAGATCGATCGCGCCGAGGCCAAGCGGCCCAGAGGGATCGGCCGCATCGACCCGGCGCTGCGTGACGCGGCGGCCGGCTTGGAGATCGCCGAATTCCGGACCGAGTCGCTGCCGGCCGAGCGGGCGCGGGCCGACGTGCTGGCCGCAGATCGCGCCGCCGCCGCCGACACCACCGACGTCCAGATCGAGGACCGCGCCATAGCCGGACCGGACGGCGGGCAACTCGGCCTTCGCTTGTACCGCGGTCCGGCCACGTCGGCGGCGCCGCTGGTGGTGTACGCCCACGGCGGCGCCTTCGTCACCGGCAACCTCGACACCGACCACGCGCACTGCGTGCAGCTGGCCCGGGCGGCGGGCTGCCTGGTCGTGTCGGTTGATTACCGGCTGGCGCCCGAGCATCCTGGCCCGGCGGCGCTCGACGACGTGGAAGTGGCGTTTCGCTACGTCGTCGAGAACAGCGCGGCCGTGGACGCCGACGGCGAGCGGGTGGTGGTGATGGGCCGCGACGCAGGTGCTGCGCTGGTGGCGGCCCTGTCCCAGCGCACATTCGATCGGGAAGGCCCGACGATCCTTGCGCAGGTGCTGCACCAGCCGATGCTGGACTCCGACGCGACCCCGTCGCGACGGGAATTCCAGCGCACGCCGGGACTCAACGGCCCCGCGGTGAGCCGGGCATGGGGCCACTATCTCGGCCACGGCGCCGCGACGGCGCAGCATGTTCCGGCTCAGCGGGCGAACTTGGAAGGCCTGCCGCCCGCGTTCATCAGTTGCGCCGAGATCGACCCGTGCCGCGACGAAGCCATCGACTATGCGAACCGGTTGCTGCACGCCTACGTGCACACCGAGCTGCATGTCGTCGCGGCGACGTTCCACGGGTTCGACTCGGCGGTGCCGGACTGGGTGGTCTCGCAGGAGAGCACCGCGCTGCACGCTCAGACGCTCCGCCGGTCGTTCGCCGTCTAGCGGCCCGCTGAGGAGTCGGCCAATCAGACGGGCGACGACGATGCGGGCCGAGTAGCGGCCCGCTGAGGAGTCGGCCAATCAGACGGGCGCGTCTAGATCGGATCGAACTTGGTGATCAGCCAGGCCCCATGCTGCTTGGCCAGCGAGACCAGGACGCTGCTGGACGCCATCGTGGGGTCAGGCCGTTCCTTACTGGCGGTCACCTGGTTGATGAAGACCAGCACGACCGCCGAATCCCGGTGCAGCTCCGCGGCCGCCGCGCCGACGACCTGAGCCATGGTCGTCACACCTTTCGACTGCGCGGCCGGAGTGATGACCTGCTTGGTGAACTGGTCGTAGTAGTTCCGGAAGTCGCCGCTGAGGTGCGACTTGGCCGCCTCGAAGTCGTGGTTGAGGGTGTCGGGCTTGTAGGACAGCAACGCCACGGTGCCGTCTCGGGCCGCGTTGACCGCGCTCTGTTCGACCGCGGCGTCGGTCTGCGTGTCGGGACGGTACTGCGAGAAGTACAGCCATCCGGCCAGGCCGCCGGCCGCCAGCAGGCTCAGGACGAGCACCAGCGGAATGACCGGGATCGCGCCGAGACGTCGTCGGGGAGTGTCCGGACTCGGGTCGCTGTCTGGCGCCGTCGTCTCGGCCTCGGTCTCGGTGGCTCGGTCTCGGTCGAGCCTTCGTCGCGGTCGGCGGCTTCGTCGTTCTCGATAGACCTGTCGATCTCGACGCCCTCGGTGGGCTCGATGTCCGGTGTGGGCGCGTCGTCGTCGCTCACAGCACGAACTCCACTTTCGACACCTTCAGGTCGTCGCCGTCGTGGACCACCGACACCCGGAACCGGAAGGTGCGCGGTTGGTCTTTGGCGCCCGCGATGTTGGTCACGCGCTCGTTGGCCAGCACCAGAACGACGGCGGAATCGTTGTTCATCGACTCGACCGCACTCGCCGCGACGGATCCCTCGGTCACCGCCTTGGAATCTTTCACCACCGACGCGAAATCGTCTGCGCGCTTTTGGAAGTCGTCTTTGAATTCGCCGGTAGCAATGTCCAGTACGCGCTGGACGTCTTCCTTGGCCTTGTTGAAGTCCAGCGACGTCAGGTTGACGACACCTTGTCGGGCGGTCGCGATGTAGGCCGCGGCGCGCTGCCGATCTTTCACGACGTGGTGGTGCTGCCAGCCCATCCAGCCGCTGGCGCCGAGCAATCCGACGATCGCGACCATCGCGGTGATGCTCAGTGCCAGCGACACCTTCGGTCCAACGAACCGCCGACCAGCGGGCTGTGGTTCCGCGGGCTCCGTCGGCTCCGCAGTCTCGGCCGCCTCGTCGGTGGCTTCGGCTTCGTCTTCGTCGGAGTCCTTTGTGTCGGCGCCGGCTTCCGCGTCCGCGTGGGCCTGGGCTTCACGCCGCAGCTGGATGGCCCGGGCGCGGGCGCGGGCGGCCGCGGCGAGCGCTTCGGCCTCGGCGGCTTCGGCCTCGGCCTGCTCGGCAAGCGCTAGCGCGTCCGCCTTGGCCTTGGCGGAATCCTGCGGCCCGTCGCCCGCGTCAGCCATGGCTATCGCGGCTTGGAAACGTCATTATCGATTGCACTCCGGTATCTCTTACGGTATTGCTCATTGCTACCATCGGGTGACCAGCGACCACCGACTGGGACGCACGCCGGGCCTTCATCCTCAGCGGTGAAGCAAGGCCAGGAAGGTCTTTAGCCATCATCATGACTGCCGTCGATTCCCCCGAAAAGATACTCTTCGCCTCCACCACCCAATCGTTTCTGCAAAAAGAGGTCCCGCTGAGTCGGGTGCGGGACTTGCATTCTCGGGGTGTCTCGTTCGAACACCCCTGGTGGCAGCGAGCCGCCGAACTGGGGTGGACGGCGTTGCTGGTTCCCGAGGAACTCGGTGGCGGCAGTGTGTCCGGCGATGGTTTCGCCGACTTGGCGATGGTCGCCGAACAACTCGGAAAGACAGTGGCCCCGGGGCCGCTGTTCCCGGTCAGCACAGTGCTCGCGGCGCTGGTGGATTCCGCCGAGCCGCAAGCTCATGCGGAGACGATCGAGTCGCTCGTCGCGGGTGAGACCGTCGCCTCGTGGGCGGTGTACGAGCCCGGCCAGGGCTGGTCCCCGCATGAGCCGTCGGTCACCGCCACGGCGACCGACTCCGGCTACCGCATCGACGGTGTGAAAGACCGGGTCGAGGCCGGCGCGCAAAGCAGCCTGCTGCTCGTGGTGGCCCGCACCGACGACGGCGTACGCCAGTTCCTGGTACCCGCCGACGCGCCCGGCGTGCACGTCGAACCGCAGCAGTCGATCGACATGGTCAAGCAGTACGCCCGAGTGCAATTCGACGGTGTCGAGGTTGACACGTGGCGCCGCGCTCGACGGCACGGCCGACCTGATCGACCGGCAAAGCCAGATCGCGCAGGTGCTGCAGTGCGCCGAGGTGGTCGGCATTCTGCAGACCGTCTTCGACTTCACCGTGGCGTGGGCATTGGACCGGCACAGCTTCGGGCGCCCGCTCGCGTCCTACCAAGCGCTCAAACATGGCTTCGCCGACATGAAGATGTGGCTGGAGGCGTGCCGGGCGACGACCGCCGCGGCGGTGACGGCCATCTCGAACCGCTCAGCCGATGCGTCGCTGTCGGCCAGCGTCGCCAAGTCGTACGTCGGGGAGATGGCCACCGTGATCATCCAGGCGTGCGTGCAGATGCACGGCGGAATCGGCGTCACGTGGGAACACGACCTGCACGTCTATCTGCGACGAGCCGCGTTGTACCGCTCCATGTTCGGCACACCCGAGGAGCACAATCTTCGGGTGTACGCGCTGCAGGAGTCGGGTCAGCAGGCGCCGAGGTCCGCCTGATGACCGAAGTCACCGACACAGTCGCGGACGCCGAATCCATCGACGAGTTCCGGGCCCGCGCGCGGGCCTGGCTCGCCGAGCACATGCCGCCGATCGATCCGGCGCACCCGCCGGCGGCGCATCGCGACGAGGAGCGCTGTTGGCAGCGCGCCCGCGAGCTCCAAAAGCGGCTCTATGAAGGCGGATTCGCCGGGATCTGCTTTCCTCGCGAGTACGGCGGCCTCGGTCTGGACTACGAGTACCAGAAGGCGTTCAACGACGAGAGCCTCAGCTATGAGATGCCGCTGATCCTCAATACCCCGACGTTCACCATCTGCTGTGCGACGTTGCTCGACACCGCAAGCGAAGAGCATAAGCGCCAGCACATCGCCGCGGCTCTGCGGGGTGACGAGATCCTGGTGCAGCTGTTGTCGGAGCCCAGTGGCGGATCGGATCTCGCGGGTGTGCTCACCCGTGCCGACCGCGACGGCGACCGGTGGGTGCTCAACGGCGCAAAGACCTGGAGCACAAGCGCATTCGGTGCTGACTACGGCCTGTGCCTGGCTCGCACCAATTGGGACGTGCCCAAGCACGACGGCCTGACCATGTTCATGGTGCCGATCAAGCATCCCGGAATCACGTTGCGGCGCATCACACAGCTCAACGGCTCAACGGAATTCTGCGAGGAGTTCCTCGACAACGTCGACGTCGGTGACGACGCGGTCGTCGGTGCGGTCAACGACGGGTGGTCGGTGGCCTCGCGTCAGCTCTATCACGAGCGCCGCGCGGTCGGGATGGGCTCGGAGTTCGCCAGCGGCAGCGGCAGCGAGGGTGGCCGCTCGACACCGGTGAACTATGTGCGGCTGGCCGCGACGACCGGGCAGTCCGACAACGAGCGGGTGCGACAGATCGCCGGGCGGGCACTGGTGCACCGTGCGGTCAGCGACCAACTCGGTGCGCACGTGTTCCGCAGCGTGAACGACGGCTCGCTACCGCCCGCCGCCGGAACCCTGCTACGGCTATTCCACGCCGAGACAGTCACTTTGGAGATGGACGCCGGGCTGGCCATCACCGGAACAGCCGGGGTTGTCGGCGCCGAGGGGGAGGGCCTGGAAACCGGCCTGCGCTACCTGGCCCGTCAAACTGTCTGCATCGGCGGCGGCACCAGCGAGTTGGCCCGCAACGTCATCGGCGAGCGGGTGTTGAACTTCCCCCGCGAATACGCCGCCGACCGTGGCGTGCCGTTCAATCAGGTCAAGCACGGCAAAGCCAGCCGCTAGACCGTGCGCGCCAATCGGTGCGCCAGCAACTCGGCGAACCGCGCCGGATCCTCGGGCGAGTTACCTTCGGCGAGAAGTGCTGCGCCGTAGAGCAATTCGGCGGTCTCGCCATTCGTCGGATCATCGCCGCGGTCTTTGTGTGCCTGCTGCAGTCCGGTGATCAGCGGGTGGTTCGGGTTCAGCTCCAACGTCCGTTTGCCGACCGGGACGTCCTGGCCGGTGGCCCGGTAGATACGGGCCAGCGACGGCGTGATGCCGAAGGCGTCGGTGATCAGGCAGGCCGGCGAGTCGGTCAGGCGAGTGGACAGCCGCACTTCCTTGACGTGGTCGCTCAGCGTCTCGGTCAGCCAGGTCAGCAGGTCGGCGAAGTTCTCTTCCTGCTCTTTGCGTTCGGCTTCGTGCTCTGACTTCTCTTCCTCGGTGTCGAGGTCGACGTCGCCCATAGCGATCGACTGCAGCGGCTTGTCGTCGAACTCGGTGACCGATCCCAGCCAGATCTCGTCGACCGTGTCGGAGAGCAGCAGCACCTCATAGCCCTTGGCCTTGAACGCTTCGAGGTGCGGGGTGTTGAGAATCTGCTGCGGCGATTCGCCGGTGGCGTAGAAGATCTGCCGCTGGCCCTCTTTCATCCGCTCGACGTACTCGGCCAGCGTGGTGAGCTGGTCCTCGCTGTGCGTCGAGGCGAACGAGGAGATCTCGAGCAGCGTCTCCTGATTGTCGAAGTCCCGCATCAGGCCCTCTTTGAGGACCTTGCCGAACTCGCCCCAGAAGGTGCGGTAGTCCTCCGGCCGCTCGGACTGCAGTTCCTTGATGGTCGAGAGGACCTTCTTGGTCAGCCGGCGCCGGATCGCGTTGATCTGCCGGTCCTGTTGCAGGATCTCGCGAGAGACGTTCAGCGACAGGTCTTGTGCGTCCACGACACCCTTGACGAAGCGCAGGTATCGGGGCATGAGCTGGTCGAAGTCGCCCATGATGAAGACGCGTTTGACGTACAACTGGACGCCCGTGCGCGGCGTCGGGTTCGTACAGGTCGAGCGGGGCCCGCGACGGAATGAACAGCAGCGCTTGGTATTCGAACGTGCCCTCGGCCTTCATCGAGATCACCTCGAGCGGCTCGTCCCAGGCGTGCGCGACGTGCTTGTAGAACTCCTTGTACTCCTCCTCGGACACCTCGTCTTTGGGCCGGGCCCACAGCGCCTTGCCCGAGTTGAGGGTCTCGACCTCCTTGGTGACGGTCTCTTCGCCGCCGTCCTCGCCCGGAGCGCTTCTCGACCTCCATCCGGATCGGCCAGGCGATGAAGTCGGAGTACTTCTTGACCAGCGTCCGCAGCTTCCACTCCGAGGTGTAGTCGTGCAGCGCGTCCTCGGCATCGACCGGCTTGAGATGCAGCGTGACCGCTGTTCCCTGCGGAGCGCCCTCGATCGTTTCAATGGTGTAGGTGCCGTCGCCGCTGGACTCCCATTTGATGGCTTCGCTGTCGCCGGCCTTGTGGGTGAGCAGCTCGACCTTGTCGGCCACCATGAAGGTGGAGTAGAAGCCGATGCCGAACTGACCGATCAGTTCCTCGGACACGGTGGCGTTTTTCGCGTCCTTCAGTTGCTGGCGCAGCTCGGCGGTACCGGACTTGGCGAGCGTGCCGATCAGGTCGACCACCTCGGCGCGGGTCATGCCGATGCCGTTGTCGCGGATGGTCAGGGTGCGGGCGTCGGTGTCCACGTCGATCTCGATGTGCAGATCCGACGTGAGGGTGTTGTCGGGGTCCAGGTCTTTGTTCCGGAACGCCTCGATGCGCAGCTTGTCCAGCGCGTCAGACGCGTTGGAGATCAGCTCCCGCAGGAACGAGTCCTTGTCGGAGTAGACCGAGTGGACCATCAAGTCCAAGAGTTGACGCGCCTCGGCTTGGAACTCCAACTGCTCGACGCCGGCGCTCATGACACTTTGCTCCACGACATAGCTGAGTGAATCTACCGGGACGCACATCGCCGCGGCGAGCATGCCTCACAGTGCAGCTGCCGACCTTTTCGGTGTCTTTCCTATTTTAGGTAGAATAGATACGATAGATTTTCGTCAGCCTGTCCTGCAATGACGCAGCGTCGTGAAAGAGAAGCGATGGAGTTGAACGCTTGTCCGGTCCCAGTCGTGGGTCGGGTCAGCGCCTCTGTCGCGCCCACGATGACCGATGCAGATGCCGGCTCCCGTACCGAATGGCTTGAGCGCCAATGTAGGTCGCGTTGTTGAGCGCATGAGAAGGGATCGGCTATGGGCAGGGTGACAGGCAAGGTCGCGGTAATCAGTGGAGCCGCGCGTGGTCAGGGACGCTCGCACGCGCGCATGCTCGCCGCCGAGGGCGCCGACATCATCGCGATGGACCTGTGCGAGGACATCGAGACCAACGAGTACCCGCTGGCCCGGCCGGAAGACCTCGACGAAACCGCTCGTCTGGTCGAGAAGGAGGGCCAGCGCGTCGTCACCGCGATCGCCGACGTCCGGGACCGGGCGGCGCTGGCGGCCGCGGTAGACCGGGGCGTCGCCGAACTCGGCCACCTCGACATCGTGGTCGCCAATGCCGGCATCTGCCCGCTGACGGCGGGTCTGCCGGCCGCAGGCGTTCGCCGATGCGGTCGATGTGGACCTCGGTGGGGTGCTCAACCTGGTGCACGCCAGCCTCAAGCATCTGGAGTCCGGGGCGTCGATCATCGTGATCGGCTCCAACGCCGCGTTCATGTCGTCGATGAACACCACCGGCATCGACGGCGGGCCCGGCGGAGCGGGCTACGCCTTCGCGAAAATCGCTGCCGCGCACTACGTCAACGACTTCGCCCGGGCGCTGGCCCCGTTCTCCATCCGGATGAACGCGGTGCACCCCACGAACGTCAACACCGACATGCTGCACAGCGCGCCGATGTACCGGGCTTTCCGGCCGGACCTGCCGAACCCGACCCGCGAGGACGCCGAGCCGGTCTTCCCGCTGGTTCAGGCCATGCCGATTCCCTACGTCGAACCCGAGGACATCAGCGAGGCGGTGCTGTTCCTGGCCTCCGACGCCGCCCGCTACATCACCGGCCAGCAACTCCGCGTCGACGGCGGTGGCTTCCTGAAGGTGAAGCCGTGGTCAGGTTCGTGAGCCGCGGTCAATCACACCAGATAGCAAGCGAAATGGAGAGCTGAATGCCTAGAGGGATCATCTACCTGGAGACCATGCCGGTGACGGCGGACCGCGAAGCCGAGTACCACAAGTGGTACAACGACACGCATCTGGCGGAGATCTGCTCGGTGGACGGGATCATCTCGGCTCGTCGTTTCGCGCCGTCCGACGGGACCGGCCCGTTCATCGCCATCTACGAACTCGACTGCGACGACCTCGACGGCGTGGTCCAGAAGCTGGGCGAGCTCGGCGCCAGCGGCAAGATGTCCTCGCTGGAACTGCTCAACCTGGAGACACCGCCAATTCCCAAGGTCTACCGGGAGATCGGCTCCTACACAAAGTGACTGCGGCAGTAGAGGTCTCTGCGGACGTCCACCAGCGCCTCTATGCGCTGATGGTGCTGATGAAGGCGGCCGACGACCGGCTCTCCAAAGGCATCGGCACCGGGGAATTCATGTGCGTGTACTGGCCGTCCCGCGGCCAGGAGGCGATCGCTGCCGCGATGGGCGTGTCACTGCGGGCCGACGACCAGCTGGTCACGACCTATCGCGGACTGCACGACCTGATCGGCAAAGGCGTACCGCTGGAAGAGATCTACGGCGAGATGATGGGACGCACCGTCGGTGCCAGCCGCGGCAAGGGCGGCACCATGCACATCGCCAAACCCGAGAACGGCGTGATGCTGTCGACCGGGATCGTGGGAGCCGGGCCGCCGGTGGCGGTCGGCCTGGCGATGTCGGCCAAACGCAAAGGACTGGACCGGGTCACGGTGGTCAGCTTCGGCGACGGCGCGACCAACACCGGCTCGTTCCACGAGGCGGCCAATATGGCTGCGCTGTGGGATCTTCCGATGGTCTTCGTGTGCCAGAACAATCTCTACGCCGAGATGACGCCCACCAGCGACACCATGAAGATCGAGCACGTCGCCGACCGGGCGGCCGGCTATGGCATGCCGGGCGTGCGGGTCGACGGCAACGACCCGCTGGCGGTGAAAGTCGGTTCTGGACGAGGCGATCCTGCGTGCGCGCGGCGGGGGCGGCCCCACCTTCATCGAGTGCGTGACGTTCCGCTTCCGCGGCCACTACTTCGGCGACCGGATGCCCTACATCCCCAAGGAACAGCTGGCCGCGGCGATGGATGCCGACCCGGTGCCGAAGTTCCGCGCACACCTTGCCGAGGCCGGCATCTGCACCGAGGCCGAGTTGGACAGCATCGACAACGAGGCGCTGGCGACCGTCGAAGCGGCGCTGCAGACCGTGATGGCCGCGGAGTCTCCGTCGGCCGACGAGCTGGACCGCGACGTGTACGCAACCCCGATCAAGTTCCCGGTGTAAAGGCATGGAAGACAAAGAGATGACGATGCGCGAGGCACTGAACCTCGCGCTGGATCAGGCGCTGCAGGCCGACGAACGAGTGTTCCTGCTCGGCGAGGACATCGCCGACCCCGGAGCGTCCGGGCCGACGGCGGGTTTGTCGACGAAGTATGGCCACGACCGCGTCCTGGACACGCCGATCTCGGAAGCCGCGATCGTCGGCGCTGCCATCGGTGCCGCGATCGACGGGATGTTGCCGGTGGCCGAGATCATGATCATGGACTTCATCGGTATCGCCGCCGATCAGCTGATCAACAACGCCGCCAAGCTTCGCTTCATGACTGCCGGCCGGACCACCGCGCCGATCACCGTCCGCACCCAGGTCTATGCGGGATTAGCCACCGGCGCAACGCATTCGCAGAGCCTGGAAGCGTGGTTCATGCACATCCCGGGCATGAAGGTGATCGTGCCTTCCACCCCGCGGGACGGCAAAGGGCTACTGGCTTCGGCGATTTTCGACGAGGACCCGTGCCTGTTCGTCGAAACCATTCGGCTGCAGGGCAAGAAGGGGCTGGTTCCGGTCGATCCGGACTTCAGGATTCCGCTGGGACAGGCCGACATCAAGCGGCCGGGCAAGGACGTGACCCTGATCAGCTACGGGCGCGCCGTGCACGATGCGCTGGCCGCGGCGGAAACCCTGGCCGGCCAGGATGTCAGCGCCGAGGTCGTCGACCTGCGGACCCTGGTCCCGCTCGACGTCGACACCATCGTCGAATCGGTGCGCCGCACCCGCCGGGCCGTCATCGTTCACGACGCAGTGCAATTCGCCGGCCCGGGAGCAGAGGTCGCCGCGATCCTGCAGGCTGAACTGTTCGGCGAGCTCGCAGCGCCCATCGAGCGGGTCGGCGCCAGGTTTGTCCCCAGTCCTGCGGCGGCAGCGCTCGAGGCGCAGGTGTACCCGTCCCCGCAGCGGGTCGTCGCCGCCGCTCAGCGAACTCTGCAGAGGGCGGGAGCGCGTGGCTGACTTCACTATTCGCATTCCGCGGGTATCGGTCGCCGTCTCAGAGGCCGAGCTGACCGAGCTGCTGGTGCCAGCCGGGGAGCACGTCGAGGAGGGCACACCGATCTTTGTGATCGCCACCGAGAAGGTGGAACAGGAAATCGAAGCCGGGGCATCGGGCACCGTGCAATGGACCGGCGAGATCGGCACGACCTACGACATCGGCGCAGAAATCGGCGTCATCACGCCATAACGAAAGGTAAGCAGGTATGGATTTCAACGAGACTCGCGAGCGGATCATCTACCAGAAAGATGGGCCGATCGCGAAGATCACGCTGAACTGGCCCGAGAAGGCCAACGCCCAGGACCAGAAGCTCGCCGAAGAAGTCGACGCCGCGTTGCTGGATGCCGACCGCGACTACGACATCAAGGTTCTGGTGCTCAGGGCCAACGGCAAGGGATTCTGCTCCGGACATGCCATCGGCGACAACGCCACCGACTATCCGGCGTTCGTGCAGAACGCGATGGTGACCGGCAACCCGTGGAAGGCGCAGTCGGATCTGTTCGTCAAGCCGACCCTGAATCTGTGGGAGTTCTCCAAGCCCACCATCGCGCAGGTGCACGGCTACTGTGTGGGCGGCGGCACGCACATGGGCCTGACCACCGACATCGTCATCGCCTCCGAGGACGCCTACTTCTCTTACCCGCCTCTGCAGGGGTTCGGCATGCCATCCGGTGAATGTTCCATCGAGCCTTGGGTGTTCATGAACTGGCGCCGCGCTGCCTACTATCTGTTCACCGCCGAGGTGATCGACGCCAAGAAGGCGCTGGAGGTCGGCCTCGTCAACGAGGTGGTCAAGCGGGAGGACCTGGACGCCCGCGTGGATTCGATCGCCCGCCACATCGCCCAGGCGCCGTTGACCACGCTGATGCTCACCAAGGCCAACCTGAAGCGGGCCTGGGAGCTGATGGGCATGCGGGTGCATTGGCAGACCTCCAACGACCTGGTCGCGCTCGCGTCGGTCAGCAAGGACGTGCAGGAACTGATTCAGACGGTGTTCAAGGACAAGGTGTTGCCGTCCGAGCAAGCCCGACGCCAGGCCGCCGCCGCCGCATCGAGCGACGGCGCAGCAACCCCATAGGTCCGGCTGTGAACATCGCCGATCACGCGATCAGCGCCGGCCAGTCGCCGGCGCTGATCATGTCCGACGGCGATGTGATGTCGTTCGGCGAGCTGTACGCCAGAAGCCAACGGGTCGCCGCGGCGCTGCACAAGGCGGGGCTGCGCCCCGGCGACGGCGTGGCGCTGGTGCTGCCGAACCGGCCGGAGTTCTTCGAAATCACCTGGGGTTGCCAGCTTTCCGGGCTCTACTACACCGCGGTGAACACCCACTTCACCCCCGATGAAGTCGCCTACGTCGTCGACGACTCCGACGCCAAGGCGGTCTTCGTCGATACGTCGATGGCCGATCTCGCGGCGCACCTGCGCAGCGCCAACGCCGGCGTCGCGGTGCACATCGCGGTCGGCGGCGAGTTGGCCGGCTGGCAGTCCTACGCCGAAGCCGTCGCGACTGCGGGCGAGCCGCCGCCGGTGTCGGACGGATCGGAGATGTTGTACTCGTCGGGCACCACCGGCCGGCCCAAAGCCGTTCGTCGACCGCTGCCGACCGACGGCAACGGGTCGTGGGCTCAGTCGGTGCTGGAGTTGGCGCTGATCCACAAATACGGCATGACGGCGCAGAGCGTGTACCTGTCGCCCGCACCGATGTACCACGCCGCCGGGGTGAATTACACGATGGCGGTCGATCGGGTCGGCGCCGCGGCCATCATCATGCGCAAATTCGATGCCGAAGAGGTGCTGCGCCTGATCGAGACGCACCGGGTCACCCACGCCCAGTTCGTGCCGACGATGTTCGTCCGGATGCTGAAGTTGCCCGAGTCGGTGCGCCGACGCTACGACGTGTCGAGTCTGCAGTGCGTCATCCACGCGGCCGCCCCGTGCCCGGTGGACGTCAAACAGCAGATGATGGACTGGTTCGGCCCGATAATCCACGAATACTACGGCGGCACCGAGGGATTCGCGGGCACCACGATCGGGCCCCAGGAGTGGCTGGCCCACCCGGGGTCGGTGGGTATCCCGATGTCGCCGGTGCACGTGGTCGATGATGACGGCGAAGAGGTGCCCGTCGGGCAGACCGGTGAGCTGTTCTTCGAAGGCGGGCCGAAGTTCGAGTACTTCAAGGACCCCGCCAAAACCGCGTCGGTCTCCAACGATCGTGGCTGGCGTTCGCTGGGGGACATGGGCTACGTCGACGATGACGGCTACCTGTACCTCACCGACCGCTCGACGTTCATGATCGTCTCCGGCGGGGTGAACATTTACCCGCAGGAGGCGGAGAACCTGCTGGTGATGCATCCCAAGCTCGTCGATGCCGCGGTATTCGGGGTGCCCAACGACGAGTTCGGTGAGGAAGTCAAGGCCGTGGTGCAACCGGCCGACGGCGTAACGGCCGGACCTGAGCTGGAAGCCGAGCTCATCGAATATTGCCGAACACACCTCGCGGCCTATAAATGCCCGCGCACAATCGAATTCGACATCCTGCCACGCGACCCGAACGGGAAACTCTACAAGCGGCGCATCCGCGAACGGTATTGGCAGGGGCGGGCGTCCCGGATCGTATGAGCTGACGAAGACAACGGAGACAACCAGATGAATTCGCGAACTGACGTGAATTGGACACCGCTACCGGTGCCGTTGGCGGTTGAGGATCCGAGTCGGATTCCCAAGCAGCGCTACTACGATCCCGACTTCTACGCGTTGGAGGCCGAGCTGTTCTGGCCGCGGGTGTGGCAGATGGCGTGCCGGCTCGAGGAGATTCCGAAAGCCGGCGACTTCGTCGAATACGAGATCCTGGACCAGTCGATCATCGTCGTCCGCGTCGATGCCGACACCGTGCGGGCCTACCACAACGCCTGCCGTCACCGCGGGGTAAAGCTGGTGGAAGGCAACGGCTCTCTTCCTGGGGCCCGGCGTACGTTCGTCTGCCCGTTCCACGGCTGGTGCTGGGGTATCGACGGGCGCAATACCTTCGTGCTGCGACCCGAGGCCTTCGCCGACGAGAACATGGCCGCCGATGATCTGCAGCTCGTCTCGGTCAAGTGCGAACTGTGGGGCGGCTGCGCCTGGATCAACCTCGACGACGACGCCCCGCCGCTACGCGACTGGATGGAGCCTTTCGCCTCGATCTACGACGCCTGGAAGGTCGAGTCGCTACGCGTCGAGTGGTGGCAATCATGCCGGCTACCGGTGAACTGGAAGTTGGCGACGGCCGCGTTCATGGAGGGCTACCACGTTCCGCAGACGCACCCGCAGTTGTTGCCGTCGGCGCGAGAACGGCAGCCCGTCGGAAGCGGTGCACCCCGTCGTTGCCAGCAGTCTCTATTTCATGCGGACGCTGGGCGATGGCATGGGCGGTATGACCCACGAGAACGACATCCGCATCGCTGAAGGCATGCAGACTCTTCAGCTGCCATCGGATCCGGCGGAGGCGATGGCGGGCTGGCGCAGCGCGCTCAACGATGCGGTGGTGAAGTGGCATCGGGCCCGGGGGAGCACGATGCCCGATTTGAACGATCTGATCCGCCGCGGGATTACCGAAGCGATCAACTTCGCCTTCCCGCACCACTTCATCCTGCCCACGTACAGCAGCGCCTCCTCGTACCGGATCCGCCCGCTCGGTCCGGAGGAGACCCTGTTCGAGATCTGGTCGCTGACCCGGGTGCCCGACGACCTCTCCACCGGCAAGCCGACCCCACCAGAGCCGATGGCGCCAGACGACCCGCGCTGGCCGCCGATCCCCGCTCAGGACTTCTCCAACTTGCCACGGCAGCAAAAAGGATTGCATTCCAAGGGATTTGACTACATGCGGCTGTCGGGCCGGATCGAGGGACTGATTTCGAACTTCGAACGGGTCATCGACGGCTTCCTCGCCGGCCTGCCCTATGAGGCGCTGATCCCCGCGATCCAGAAGACCAACACCACGATCGATGTACCGATCGCCGATCTCGGTTTCTCCTCGGAGGCGAAATGACCACGCACTGGGACCGCTCCGTCGACCTGGTCATCGCCGGCAGCGGCGGCGGCGGCATGGTCGCCGGCCTGGCCGCACTCGACAGTGGGCTCGAGCCGCTGATCGTGGAAAAGCAAGCGTTGGTGGGCGGTTCGACGGGATTGTCCGGCGGCATCGTGTGGCTGCCCAACAATCCACTGATGCGGGCCGACGGCATCGCCGACTCGCACGAGGACGGGCTGGCCTACCTCGCCGACGTGGTGGGTGACGTCGGCGCACCGTCGTCACCGCGAGCGCCGCGAGATGTTTCTGACCGCCGGCTACGAGATGATCAACTTCCTGATCCGCCGGGGAGTCAAGTTGATCCGCTGCGCCGGCTGGAGTGACTACTACCCGAATCACAAGGGCGGCAACGCCGCCGGCCGCGCCGTCGAAGGTATTCCGTTCGACGCCGCCGAGTTGGGGGACTGGCACGACAAGGTGCAGCCGGCGCTGGCCAAGAACTACGGCTACACGGTGCTGACCAACGAGCTCCGTTCGGTCCAGTATTTCAACCGTGCGCCAAAGGCTTTCGCGGTCGCGACGAAAGTCTTTCTGCGCACCGCCGCGGGTCGGGCGCGCCGACGGCAGATCCTGACCAACGGCGCCTCGCTGATCGGTCAGATGCTCAAGTCGCTGATGGATCTCAGCGACGGCCGGCCACCGCTGTGGATCAACGCCGCGATGGAGGACCTCATCGTCGAAGACGGCCGAGTGGTCGGTGCGCGCATCGTCCACGACGGCACCCCGTTGAACGTCGAGGCGCGCAGGGGAGTCCTGTTGGCCGCCGGCGGATTCGGGCACAACGCCGAGATGCGGCAGCAGTACAGCGGCGACCAGCCCAACGACGCCAAGTGGTCGATCGCCAACGCCGGCGACACCGGCGAAGTGCTGCAGACCGCGATGCGACTGGGCGCCAAGACCGACCTGCTCGACGAAGCCTGGTGGTTGCCTTCGGTTTTCATCGCCAGACGGTGGGACTGTCGCTGCTTCGTTGGGTTCGGGACGTCAACGTCCCGGGGCCATCTACGTCGACTACACCGGCCGACGATTCTGCAACGAGTCGAACTCCTACGTCGAGGTCGGTAAGGCGATGTACGCCAACAAGGCGGTGCCCTGCTGGATGATCTTCGACGACGGATATGTGCGGCGCTACGTCACCAGCGCCAACCCGCTCAAGCGCAAACAGCAGCTGCCCGCCGAGCTGATCGAGTCCGGTGCGGTCAAACGTGCCGACACCATCGAGGACCTGGCCCGCCAAACCGAGCTTCCCGCCGACGAATTAGCGCGAACGATCCAGCGCTTCAACGAGTTCGCAGTCAAAGGGCTCGATCCCGACTTCGGCCGGGGGCAGTCGGCCTATAACGACTGCCTGGGTGATCCGGGATATCGGCCCAACGCCGCCGTCGGCCCGCTGGAGCGGGCGCCGTTCTACGCGACCAGGGTGCTGCCGGCTGACGTCGGGACGTGCGGCGGTGTGATCACCAACGAGTACGCGCAGGTTCTCGACGAGAAGGACCAGGTGATCGACGGCCTGTACGCCACCGGGAACAACACCGCGACGGTGATGGGCCGAACCTATCCGGGCGCAGGTGCGAGCATCGCCAGCTCGATGGTGTTCGGGTACGTCGCCGCGCGGCACGCGGCAGGGCGTGCGCTGCCCGGCGAACGAAGTCGCTAGTCCGCTGCAGGCTCGGCGTCGTCGCGGCCGATGAAATCCCTTGGCTTCAAACCGGATTGCATGAGCTGGGCTCGACGTTCCTGAACATCGGACGCCGCACCGACCATGTTGGTCAGGATGTGGCTGACCTGTAGATGCACCCGCATGCCCATCAACTCGTAGGCGCGTTTGACGCTGTTCTTGACCGCCATCGTCGTGGTCAGCGGTATCTGCGCGATCTTGCGTGCCATCTCCTCGACGGTGTCTTCGAGATCGTCGCGGGGCACCACTTTGTTGAGCAGTCCCCATTCCAACGCGTCGGCCGCTGACAGCGTCGGCGCCAGCAGCAGCCAGTCCATGGTGCGATGCCAGTTCATCAGCAGCCACGGTTCGATCATGGTGTGCCCACCGGGCTCGCCCAGACTCTGCGCGAGCGGCATCTGGAAATACGCATCCTCGGATGCCACGCAGAAATCGGTCAGCAGCCCCAGATAGATCCCGCCGCCCATGCAGTAGCCATGTATCTGCGAGATGGTCGGTTTCGGAAACTCCCACAGATACAACGTCGGCCAGAGGAACAGGTCGGCGGTGCCCTTGTAGAGATCTTCGAACGTGTCGCCGAAATCGGGATAGGGGTTTTCGTCCGGACCCCAGCGGGCCACGTGCCCACCGCAGAAGCCTTTGCCGTTGGCCTTGAGGATCACGACTTTGATCTCGCGGTCCCGGTCGGCCTCATGCAGGCAGGCGTCGACCTCCTGGACCAGCGTCGCGTCCTTGGTGTTGGCCTTGTCGGCCCGGTTCAGGATGATCCGCGCGATCGGCGGTTCGCGTTCGTAGATAACCGCTTCCAGGGTGCGCCGCTCCATGTTGGCGACCCTATTACGGGGAGTCGGCGGATCAGGCGTTTACCGGCTTGCCGACCTTCATCAGTTCCATCAGGTTGCCGCCCATGATCTTGGCGACGTCCTCTTCGCCGAAGTCCTTGAGCTCGTCGACGAAGCTGATCGGGTCCTTGAGGCCTTCGGGGTGCGGCCAGTCGGATCCGAACAGCACCCGGTCGGTGCCGACCATGTTGACGATCTCGGTGAACCGGTCCTCCCAGAACGGGGTGATGTAGACGCAGCGCTTGAACGCCTCCACCGGGTCCTCGAGGAAGGCCTGCGGCATCTTCTTGTAGACGCCCTTGAGGCCTTTGAACAGATCGGGCACCCAGTCGGCACCGTTCTCGATCGACAGGATCCGCAGCTCGGGGTTGCGCGACAGCGCCCCGTGGCAGACCAGCGCACCCATGGCGTCGAGGATCGGGCGGTGGCCCATCGCGAAACTGCGGAAGGGGGTCGGCTTGAACGGCAGGAACTCGTCGCCGGGCTCCCAGACGTTCGCGAACTCCGAGTAGCCGCTGTCCGAGGCGTGCATCGACACCGGGATGCCGGCCTTGACGCAGGCCTGCCAGAACGGGTCGAACTCCTCGAGCCCGAACGAGCGGCTGCCCTTGAAACCGGGCACCGGCGCCGGGCGGACCAGCACGGTGCGGGCGCCGCGCTCCAGACACCATTCGAGCTCTTCGAGCGCGCGGTCGACGATCGGCAGGGTGATCACCGGGGTGGCGAAGATGCGGTCCTTGTGGTTGAACGTCCACTGCTCGTACATCCACTCGTTGAGCGCGTGGATGACGTCGTGGGTCATCTCCGGGTCGTCCTTCATGCGCTCTTCGACGAGGCTGGCCAGGGTGGGGAACATCAGCGCGTAATCGATGCCGAGTTCGTCCATCATCTCAAGCCGCGCGGCCGGCTCACGGAACGCCGGGATCGACTTCATCGGCTCGCCGAGAATTTCGCGGTAGGTCTTGCCCTGCGCGCCGTTGCGGAAGTAATCCTCTTGGGCACCCGGCTTGGCGACGACCGAGAAGGTCGGGTTCGGGATGTATTCGCTGATGTGGCCGCGCACCACGATTTTGGTGCGGCCGCGAACCTCCACGTAGTCGATGGCCCTCTTGCGGTTGTCCGGGAGGTACTTGGTCAGCGCTTCCTGCGGCTCGTACATGTGGTTGTCGGCATCGAACACCGGGAAGGAAAGCTCGCGAGACGGCATGACGATCTCCTGCAGGACTGGGTCTGAAAAGGATGGGATTCTCACTTGTCGGTAATGACGTTACCATCTCTGCGCCACAGCCCGAAAGTCGCTTGCGATCGGGCTCAGGCCGGCGGCCACTCCGGCAGCTTGGGGGTCGCCCCGTTGATGACGGCGAAGTTCACCGTCGCGGAGGCGAGCAGCGCCTGTTCGCCGTCATCGTCGCTGAGGACGTCGATCTGCATGACCATCGCGCGCCGACTTGCGCGCAACATCCGCGGGACCGCGTATGCGGTGCCCTGCCGGATCGGACGCAGGTAGCGGATGTTCATGTCGGCGGTCGTCATCGTGGTGCCGTCCTGCAGATAGTCCAGGCCGAACTGCCCGCCGGCGACGTCGACCAGCGTGGCGATCAGGCCGCCCTGCAGCGCGCCGGAGGTGTTGACCACCTGCGGGCTCACCGGAATGGTCATCGCGAATTCGCCGTTGCGGGTCCCCGGCCGCATGCCGATCTGGTTGAACAACTCCGCCAGCGTCGGCGCTTCCGGTTGGACGTCCTCGTCGGCGCCGAGCGCGCGCACGCAGAAGTCGTAGAGGTGAGCGGCATCGATTGGCGCACCGGTCAATTCGGCACCCAGCCAGTGCAGTCGCAGAGCGCCCAAGATGGTCTGCATGATGATTGCCGCGGCCGGCCCGACGTCGAGGTTGGGCCGGAAGACGCCTTCGCTGATGCCGCGCTGGACGACGTCGCGCATCAGCTCGTGCAGCGGGAGAGATGATCCGGGCGTAGTCGCGGGGCCTGGTCTCGGCCAGATGCTGGTTGTACAGGTTCATCGCCCGGTTCAGGCTGTCCTGCGTGCTCGACTCGGGTTCAGCGCTGATTCGGTCGATGATCAGCTTGATGGCCGAGGTGCTGGCCAAGTCCGCGGTCTCGGCGCGCCAGGCCTGCGTCGACTGCGCCATCGTCCGTTCCAGCAGAGCGATCAGCAGTTCGTCCTTGCTGCTGAAGTGTTGATAGAACGCGCGCAGCGATGTCTTGGAGCGGGCCACGACTTCTTGCACGGTGAAGTCGGTGCGCCCGGTCTCGCGAAGGATCTCCACGGCGGTCTTGATGAAGCGGGCGTCCCGGGTCGTCGGTTCGGCTTCGCGGTCCTCGGCCATGCCGCCTCCTCAATCCCACACACGTTGCGCTGTGAGAATGAGGTTACCGCGCGACGGCCGTCAGCGGTGACAGCTAGAAGTGCGCACAAGCTGGAGCGACGAACACGATTCGCCCGCGGTCGACGTTAAGTATCCATTTAGCGGTCGGCGTTAACTTTTGCCCAACAACAACGACGAAAGGTACCGCGCCATGGACATCACCCCCACGCTGAAGAGGATGACCGCCGCGGCTCTGCTAGCGGGCGGTCTGGCGGTTTCCGGGTTGGGGCACACCGGCGCTGTCGCTCACGCGGACGATACTTTCGCGCCTCACCATTGGTGCCCGGGGCAGCGAACAGATCCGCCCACCGGTCCGGGCCAGGTGGTCTGGGATTGGCACGTCTGCCACACCTTCTTCTTCACCAATTATGGAATGGGCAATCTTGTCACTTCTTACGACGGCGAAAACGCTTCCGTCTGGGACGGGGACAACCCACCCCCGCCGCCGGAAGCGATCACGCGAAGGCATTGTCCGCCAATCGCATTCATGTGCCCGTAGCCCGACAGATGTGCCGAACAGAAAGGTAACCACCATGAATACCCATCGGATCCTTGCCGCGGCGCTGCTGGCCGGCGGTGTCGCAGTAGCCGGATTGGGTGCTGGGCGCGGGTACCGCGCAGGCCGGGCCACTTCGCTGGTGCCCCGGCGATCCCCCGCCCAAAGCCTTGCTGCCCACTGCCCGGTGGCGGCTGGGCACCGGGTCCCGTCAACCCGGCGTGGGACACCAACGTCTGCCATGACTACACCATGAGAGACAACCAGGTTGCGGAAGGAATCGGTTGTCCGTTGCCGCAATTCCAGTGGTTTCAGTGCCCGCCAGGCACCACCCCTGACTCGCAAATGCCGCTTATCCCGAACAGGTAGTTCGCGCCTGCGCCGGTTCGCCCGCCTCGTTGCGGGCGGTAGGGATTAGGGGGATGGCGCGGGTGACGGTGACTTGGCCGGTCCGGGCACAGCCGCATTTGGATGCAGGCACTGCTGATATTCGTCGGTGCCCGGGACGTTGTCAGCGCCGCAGCTGCAATCATGAATCTGCGCGGGGGGCAGCGAATTGCAAAAGTCGCTACCAGCCGAGGCCGACGGTGCGGTCCACATAACGCCAGCGGCCAAGGCTGCCGCCGCACCGCCGACCGTGGCCCTCAATATTCTTGCCATCATCTTGGGATTCCTTTTTCTCGGGAAGACCACGGCACTCCGCCGCCGCAGGTTGCGCTAGCCGAATCGTAGGGCTCTCAAAGCCGCCATGCGGGCCGGTGCCGGTTGGGCTGTTGAGCCAAGGAACTTTGATGGCCGTTGAGCAGCATCAATGCCGCGAAGCGGCGGTGGCAGGGAAAAGAAGCGGAGTTGCCGAAGAAAATTTTGCTCAAAACCTAGCTGAAACAAAACCCAAGGCTTACCTTAAGCGAACCTGAGACCCCGCGCCCCTTGCCTAGGAAGTACCAGCGATGGCTGATCGAAGCGGCAGCAAGCACAATCCGCACTCGCGCAAAGCGATGGCCCACCGCCGTCAGCGTGCAGTCGGGTTGACCGGCGCGATCAGCGCATTTTTGATGTTGGGGCTGGGGCAGCTGGCCAATGCGCCACAAGCCAAGGCCGATGAGTTTGACGTGGTCATTGACCAGGTCGTCAATGCGATCACTGGTTCGTTGAGTGATGTGGCTGCCGGTTCGGCGGCGGTTCCCGAGCTGGGCAGTCTGGGCTTGGGTGCGCAGAGTCGCGGCAGGGTGGGCGCGGTTCGCTTTCTGATCTTGGCTCGGCAACGGCGGCCAGCCCGATTGATGCCGGGTTGCAAGGGCTAGAACAGGATTGGATCACCAGCAGCTTTGGTCAGCAGTTCGACACCCTGATCAATAGTTGGTTCAACCTGGCCGATCCCACCAGCAGTGCGTGTGGGTTGATCTGTGACGGCGCTGCTGGTCAAGGTGGCGGGTTGATCTTCGGTGATGCCGGCAACGCTGCGGTGCCGATGAGCGAGAACTTGCTGGTCAACCCCGGCTTCGAAACGGCCGACCCGTCCGGGTCGGGATACAGCGGGGTGACCATTCCGGGCTGGACGGAGAGCGGCACCCCGACCGTGATCCAATACGGCACCCAGGGCGGTTATCCGTTCGCATTCGGGACTCCGCTGCCAAAGTTCTTCGACTTTCCACAGGACGCGCCCTGCGGGCGGCGGCGACAATTTCGCCGGCGGCGGACCCGTGGCCACGTCCACCATCAGCCAAACCGTCGACCTCACCGGCGCAGCCGGAACGCCGTTCAACCTGAGTGCAGATCTCGGCGGCCAAGGCTGGGACCCGTCCGACGCCTCAGTGCAGGTCACCTTCCTCGACGCCCAAGGGGGCGTTCTGGGCACCGACTCGCTGAACCCGGTCACGGTATGGGATCGCCTGGGTCTCACCGGGTTTGAGGCACGCGACATCTCCGGGACGGTCCCGGACGGCACCACCTCCGCGCAGGTGACCACGACCTTCACCGACAACGACACGTTGCTCGGCAACTACAACGGCGCCTACGCCGACAACGAGTCGTTCACCGTCGGCGATCCGAGCCTCACCGCGGCGCCGCTCACCCAACCGACGTCCGACGTCGGCCAACTCGATCACGTGTTCCTGATCTACCTGGAGAACAAGGGCGTCGGCGACATCGTCGGCAGCCCCAACGCGCCGTACATCAACAGCCTGATCAACACCGAAGGATATGACAGCAACTACTTCGCGCTCGGCCACCCCAGCGACCCCAACTACATCCGGCCCGTAGGCGGATCCGACTTCGGCCTCGACTACAACCCCGCCGGGAACGTCATCGACGCGAACAGCCTCATGCAAGAAATGGATCAGGCGGGCATATCGTGGGCCGGCTACGCGCAGAGCATGCCCACCGCGGGTGACCTCGTGTCATCGGGTGACTACTCCGTCGACGAATTGCCCTTTGCCCAATTCAACTACGTCTACGACAACACCCCCGGCTACCTGGCAGGAACACCTGCTCCCGCTGACGCAGTTGTCCACGACGATCTCCCGACCCGAGCAGTTCCCGGAATTCACGTGGATCGCTGCCAACGAGGACCAACAACGTGGAAGGCCCCATCGATACTCCTTCTGGCCTCGGCCAATTCATTACCAGCCAGTTCACGGACCAGCAGTACAACGTCGCGGCCGGCGACCAGTTCGTCCAGCAAGAGATAACCGACCATTGAAAGCTCGCCAACGTGGACTGACCCGACGAGAAGGACGCGATCATCATCACGTTCGACGAGGACAACAACAACCTGTCACTGGGCTTCGGTAACGAGGGCAACAACGTTCCGATGATCGTCATCCCGAACGGGGGCGCCGAGTCTGGCGCTAACGGGATGGAATCCGGCCCCTTCACCACCGACGCATACTACAACGAGTACAGCCTGATGGCCACGATCGAAGACGCCTTGCGTGCTACGCCGGGAACTCTGGCCCCGCGCTCACCGACAATGACATGTACGCCCCACCCATGAATGCTTTCTGGAAGTAATCGGCTCGATCAGGTAACCGGCTACTTCGTTTCCGGACGGCTATATGCCGGTCCTGGAAGCGAATTGCTACAGAACATTTCAGGGGAATGCTCGTGAGGAGCGCGATCAACGACCGTCCGGCGTCAGGCGCAGGACCGGGATGGTGCGAATGCCATGGGTATTCGCGGCGTACGAGGTGTAGTTGGAGGCGTAACGCTCAGCTAGAGCGAACAACCGATCATGATCCTCGCCCTCGGTCGGACAGGGATGAAGCTACCGCCGCTGCCGCTGCGACTGTCGGCGAACAACGTGCACTTCGGGTTCTTAAGCAGGTTGTGGTACCAGCTTGGATGATTGGCCTGCCCGTAGTTCGAGGCGACCAGAATGACGTCATCGCCATCTGTGAAGTAGGTCAGCGGCACATCCCGCTCCACTCCCGACCTCGCCCCAGTTGTACGCAGCAAAACGAGCGGGATCGTGCCCTTCGCGAGGTGCACGCGCCCACCGGTAAGTTGCATCAAACGCCTGTCAAGCGGAGCCATCAACACGCGGTGAAAGGCGGTGCCGCCCTTAGTTGTCAGGATGCGGGCCACCTCGCGCCGCATCACCGTTGGTTTGCTCGTCGGGTCCACGCGTGGAATGCCGTTCAACAGAGCCGCCGTCATGTTGGTGATGCTATCCCCGCCGAGACGCCCGGAGAGATCCTGTCACCGAATAAGTATCTACCGGGCCATGGTCTAGGGCCGTATATTCCCCTCACGTCACACAAAGTAGGGAGACGCGCGTGTTCGCCTGCGAAGCTGTCAATTTGGACTGCTCTTGCTGACCACTGTCGGCAGAAAGTCGGGTGAGCGACAGGAGATGCCGAAGGCCTGGGTAACGATTGGGGGATAGGAGATCGCCGTGCCCGCAACGCAATTGACCGGGCGATTACGCCTTCGCGATTCGGATGAGCTCCGACATCAGACGGCTGGCGCCTCTTCCTTGCCGATGTCCTCGAGGTTCACGCCCGCGGTCTCGATGCGGAACAAGTAGGTCACCACGGCGCCGGCCAGGAAGCACACGACCAAGCCCCACAGCAGCGCGGTTGTGCCGATGCTCTTCAGCAGGATGGGGAAGAGGAACGCCGTCAACACCGCGCCGACCTTGGCGAAAGACGCGGCGAAGCCGGCGCCCTTGCCCCGCACCTCGGTGGGGAAGACCTCGCCGGCAAGCAGATAGGTCATAGCGTTCGGCCCGAAGTTGACCATGAAGTAGAACAGCGTGAAGCCGAGGAACAGCAACCACATGGTGTTGGTGCCGTCGGAGTGGACGGACAGCCCGGCCAACAACAGGCCTACCGCGCAGCCGATGAAGCCCCAGATCTGCAACTTGATTCGGCCGACTCGGTCCACCAGGAAGATCGCGACGATGACGCCCAAGACGAACAGCACGTCCATCATTGCCGAGCCCTTGGCGCCCAGGATGTCGTTGTGGATGGTGTCCGACAGCGCGTGCGACTTCGACTCCTTGCCGATGACGGCGCCCAGAATCGTCGGTGTGAAGATACCGATGCCGTAGACGCCCAGGTCCTGTAGGAACCACGGCACCGAAGCCAGGATCGTCGCGCGACGGTTTCTCTTCTTGAACAGCGACAGGTAAGACCCGTGACCTTCGGCGGCCTTGGCCTTTGCCTCATCGGCCAAGTGGCCCAGCGACACGCTCTTGGGATACTGCGGGGTGCGCTTGAGCAGTTGGGTGGTGGCCTTCTCGCCTTCTGCGGTGCGGCCCTTCGCCACCAGCCAGTGCGGGCTCTCCGTGACGTACAAACGCCCGACGACGACCAGAATGGCCGGCACGATCGCCGCCGCGTACATCATCCGCCATGCGCCCACGTCCGGGTTCGCATACAGAATGCCGAAGCCCAACGCGGTTCCGAAGAACGCCCCGACGGCCTGGAAAGCGAAGGCGCTCAGCACGAGTCGGCCCGCGCATCGAGGTGGCGATGCTCTCCGAGATCACCATGTGCGCGGTCGGGTAGTCACAGCCCAGCGCGATTCCGGCGCCGAACAGACAGATGACCAGCGTGATGAAATTGGGGGCGAAGGTCAGCGCCACCAGGAACACCGCGAAGATGATCATCTCGACGATGAACATCTTCTTGCGGCCGTAGCTGTCGGCCAAGCCGCCGAGGGCTGTGGCACCGATCAGGATGCCCGCCAGCGAGGCTGCGGTAACGAAGCCTTTGTCGGCCGCGTTCAGGTGGAATTGGATCGCGATCAGCGGCAGGGCCACCCCGGTCATGAACACGACCATGCCCTCGAAGAACTTGCCCGCACAGGCGAGCGCCCAGATCCGGAACTGCATGGCGGTCATCGGCATCGACTTCAGCGCTGTGCCGTCCGGCCACTGCGGCAGCTCGTCGATGTACTGCTGCACCGACTTGCCGTTGACCTGCGGCTTGCCTTGCGGTTTGTCGAGCGTGTCAGTCATGTCACCTCTCCGGTGCAGCGATACAGCGCGGCGTTGCTGGTGCGCACAAACCACCGACCAGCGTCAACTTCGCAGACGTTAAGTCAGACAGCTGAACGTGCGATAAAGGCCGGATGAATTCGCCACATTGGTGGTTTAGCGCGGCGCCGGGCGACCGCCAAACGACGCGACATCCGTGCACGCAAATCGCCAGTCATTTCAAAGTTTTTGAGCATTGACGCGGGATATCGATGCCTGCGCCGGACGCGCCGCGGCCGACCCTCACCGATTGCTTCACCTGTTGTTCGCTTCCGTATTGACTCGATTTCGATATCGGTGACTTTTAATGATCGCGGACGTGCTCGACCCGACGCGCGGCGCTGAGACGCGCCGATGTGCGGCTAACCGGTTGTTGCCGAGGAGGCAAACATGAAGCAGCACAAAAGATCCCGGTCCGTCGTCAGCTTGCTCGCCGCGGGTGTGCTCGCTTTGTCGGGTTGTACGCATCTGGACACGCCGCCGAAGTATGCCAAGGGCGTCCACGTCGACTGCGGCGGCAAGCAGGACCTCACCGGCAGTGGTTCGACGGCTCAAGCCAACGCGATGAGCCACTTCATCACGAGTTACGAAGAATCCTGCTCGGGCAAGCAGTTGACCTACACGGGCAGCGGTTCCGGTGCCGGCATTGCGGACTTTCTCGCGCGCCAAGACCGACTTCGGCGGGTCGGACTCGCCGCTGGGTAGTGATGAGCAGACGGCTGCGAAGCAGCGCTGCGGCGGAGCGGACGCGTGGGACTTGCCGGTCGTCTTCGGCCCCATAGCGATCACCTTCAACGTCAAGACGACCGACGTCCTCACGCTCGATGCTGCGACGCTGGCAAAAATCTTCAGCGGCGCGGTCACGCGCTGGGACGACCCGGCCATCACCGCGTTGAACGGGAACATGCCCGCCGAGGACATCCACGTCGTGTACCGCGACGACGCGTCCGGGACCACCGACAACTTTCAGCAGTATCTGCAGGCCGCGTCGGGCGGCGCCTGGACCAAGGGCGCCGGCAAAACGTTCAACGGCGGCGCGGGAACCTCGGCCAAAGGCAACGAGGGTACGTCCGAGGCCGTCAAGAACACCGAAGGCGCGATCAGCTACAACGAGTGGTCGTATGCCATGAAGCAGCATCTCGATGTCGCAGGGATCAAGACTGCGGGCGGAGTCGTGCACATCGGCAACGACTGGGTCGGTAAGACCATCTCGAACGTCACCATCAAAGGCGTCGGTAACGATCTGGTGCTTGATCTGTCCAAGGTCTACGCGGCCACAACGCCCGGGGCGTACCCGATCCTGTTGGCCAGCTACGAGCTTGTCTGCGGCAAGTACCCCGACGCCGAAGCCGGCAAAGCGGTGAAGGCGTTCATGCAGTCCACCGTCACCGATGGACAGCAGGGCCTCACCCCGCTGGGCTATATCCCGTTGCCGTCCGATTTCCAGACCAGGGTCGCCGCCGCGGTCAACAGCATCAGCTGAACTGGAGCTCGCTTGATCTCACTGGGCGAGGGCAGTGTCAGGGCGCCGCTTGCAGATCGGCGGCGGCAGCGGCCAGCAATGCGTCGCGGTCGCGGTTCAACGGAGGATAGATACGCCGGGTGTTGATGGCGAGCTTGGTGTCCTTCGCCTCCTCGCCGGACGCGACGACGCGGCGGTCCCAGCCCTCTGTATATACCGCGCCGGCCGGTCCAAGATCGAGAACCGTTACATACCAAGGTATCCGCAACGGCTTCATCGGCTTGCCCAGGAGATCGCCGACGACGTTGTATCCCGCCCAGCGGCCCATCGGGCGGCTGTGCTGGCAGGACATCACCGATACATGCTCATCGTCCATTTTTGCCACAGCGACGTCACCAGCGGCGAACACCGCGGGCACACCGCCGACCCGCAGATAATCGTCAACCGGGAGTCGACCCAGTCGGTCGCGGTCGACGCCGAACTCTGCGGTCAGCGGGTTGGCTCGCATACCGGCAGACCAGACGACGGTCGCGGCCGCCAGCACCGCACCCGAGGAAAGCGTCACGGCTCGTTCGTCGATCGCGGCGACCCCGACGCTCAACATGGTCTCGACCCCGGATTGATCCAGAGCCGCCTCGATGATCGGTCGCGCGGATGCGCCCATGTCCGACCCGACGAACGGGCTGCGGTCGATCAGGATGACCCGCGGTGTGAGTGTTTGTCCGGCAAAGGTTTCAGCGAGCATCACGGGCAGCGCGGTGGCCGCTTCGATTCCCGTCAAACCCGCGCCTACAACGACAGCTGTCGCGGCTGCCGGGTCAGCGGGGCCCTCCGCGAGCCGGCGCAGGTGGGCATGCAGTCTGCTCGCTGCGTCGTGGGTGTCGATGTCAAAACCGAACTCCCGCAGGCCACGAATGTCAGGCTTCACCACCTGGCTGCCCAACGCGAGTACCAGTCGGTCGTAATGTTGTGCGCCCGCACTGGATTCCACGATGCGCGCCAGGGCATCGATCGCCGTAACTTCGCCGATGATGTGCTTGACTCCGACCGGATCGAGAAGATCACTGAGCGGGATACGCGATGGGCCCAGGTCGGTCTCGTAGTTGCGCACGCGGATGTCGTGGTATGGCGTGGAGCTGACCATCGTGACATCGACGGTTCCCGGCGTCACACCTAGCTCGTCGAGCCGCCGGGCCGCCGCGAGCGCCGCCCACAGACCCGCAAACCCGGACCCGAGGACCAAAATACGAGCGGGATCGGCCACTGAGCTCAGCCGCCGCGGGCTTCGACCATCGCTGAGCGGTTGACCTTGGTCGCCGCGGTGCGGGGGATCTGGTCGATGAATTCCACGGTCTTGGGAACTTTGTAACCGGCCAGCCGGGCCTTCGCGTACGCGATCACGTCGCGCTCGGTCAGCGGCGTCGAACCTTCGGCGAGCTGAATCACCGCGTGCACGCGACGGCCCCACTCGCTGTCGGTGAGTCCGATGACGACGACGTCGGCGATAGCGTCGTGTTCGGCCAACGCGCATTCCACTTCAGCGGGAAAGACATTGGCCCCGCCGGTGATGATCATGTCGCTGCGGCGATCGGCGATGTAGAGGTAGCCGTCGTCGTCGAGATGTCCGATGTCACCGGCGGTCCGGAATCCGTCTGGCGTCGAGGGCAGTAGCGGCGCACCACCCAGATACAGGTACCCGGCGCTCATCGGTGAGCGCAGATACACCTCGCCGAGTTCGCCCGCCGCCACCGGCTGGCCATGCTGATCCAGGATCCGAACCTCGGTGTCACGGAAGCCGCGACCGACGCTGCCCGGATGAGCCAGCCATTCGTCGCCGCGTAAAGCGGTCAGCCCCAGGCCCTCGGTCATCCCGTAGGCCATCACGACCTGTTCCGGGCTGAGCAGATCGAACCAGGTGCGCAATAGTGCCTGCGGCATCACTGCAGCCCCCTGCAGGATCCACGCGACGCTGGACAGATCCCGTTGGCGGATGTCGGGCAACGCGGCGATTCGCGACAACATCGTCGGGGTGGCGGTGAAGTTCGTGATGCGGTAGCGCTCGACGACATCGACAACCATTGCGGCGTCGAACTTTTCGAGGACAACCAGCTCATCACCGCCCAGCAGGTACGTCAGCGGCGAAAACCCGTTGGTGTGATACATCGGGCCGGGCACCAGGATGGTCTGCGGCGTGGGTGTGGGAGCCCAAGCAGCCAGGAACGGGAATGACGACTCGGGCGTCCACATGCCCTGCGCCAGCGTCAGAATCACCTTGGGCAGGCCGGTGGATCCGCTGCTGCATATCCCGTTGGCCTTGGGGGACACCACGTCCGGCAGCGGGTCCGCGGACTGGTCGGCGGCGCTTGCGGAGAGTACCGATCGGGTTTCGTCGTCGACGGTGACCGCGGGGGCGATCACTTCGAGCACGCGAGACCGTTCCCAATCGGGCAGGTCCCAGCGCATCGGGACCGGGACGGCGCCGATCTTCCAGCAGCCCAGCGCGGCCAGTATCAGCTGTTCGGAGTTGGGAATCCCCAGCGCAACAAGAGAACCGAACTGTGCGCCAGCGGCCGCCAACGCCCGACCCCATTGATTGGCCCGGCCATCCAGCACTGCGAAGGTCATCGATTGCGCGTTACCGTCGCGCGCGACGACGGTAAGAGCCGTGTCGTCTCGACGTTGTTCGGCGAGTTGACGAAGTTTGGCGCCGAACGGGATTCCCTCGTCCGGCGGATTGGCGGCGCTCCCCGACACGGTCGTCTGGGTGCTCACGCCGATACCGGGCCGGAGAACAACGTTTCGAGCCCGCCGCCGCGTACCTCCGGCAGCAGGCGCATCGCGAGCACCTCGGTGCCGACCGGCAGCCTGATCAGCGGCTGGGTATGCCGGTCGAGCACGCTGACGTCGGACTCGTCGCAGAACCCCAGCGCTCCCAGGAGTTGGTGTGCGGTGCGGAACACCTGCCGCGCAGTGTCAGCGGCCTTGAGCCTGAGCACCAGCGCGTCCGCGGAACGGACCTGCGCCGGAGCCGATTCCAGGCGGCTGATGGTGTACTTGGCGAGTTCGTGCAGCCCTCGGGCCGCAACGGAGGCGTCGGCAATGGTGAATCGCACGCTTTGGAATTCCGCGAGAGGTTTGCCGAACTGCATCCGGGCCTTCACGTGTTGGCGAGTGATCTCCAACGCTTGCTGTACCGCGCCGACGATCCGCCACGATCCCAGCGTGAGGTGCAGGTCGACGTCGGCGGCCGGGATCGTGCCGGCAGCTTGGCTCAACGTGGCCGGCACCAGAAAAGGCCCGAGCTTCGCGGCAGTGCGTGACGACGGCTGCACGTCATACCGCGCGCCGTCGAGGTCGGCGGCGACCCACGCGCCGGCCAAGTCGCCGTGGTCGATCCGTGGCGCGCCGGGATTTACCAGCGCGAGCCGGGCACCGTCGATCGCGAGCAGTTCCTCGACGAGCGGATAGGGCAGTACGGTCGCGCCGGCTGCCTGGCAGAGCACGGCCGCCGCCAGCAGATCCTCGGCAGAGCCTCGGACGTCGAGGTCGAATGCTCCGAGGTCGGACAGCGCCGTCCGGGCGTCGTGCCGCAGCTGGTCTTCGGTCTCGGCTCGCAGCGCGGCCTGCGCGCCGCCGAACCGGAACAGCCGCTTGGTGGCGACCGCGGCGAAGTCGGCAATGTCTTCTGGCAGAGCGGTTTTCATCAGTGATCTCCCAATGTTTCACGCGCGACCAGCATCCGCTGCACTTCGATCGTTCCAGATGCCACAGTGGCCGCCTGGGCGTAGCGCCAATGATCTTCTATGGCACCATGCAGCGGCGCTGACATTCCGCTGTCCAACGCCGACGGGCCGAGTACGTCGAACAGCAACTCGGCGACCTGCTGATCGCACGTGGTGGTGGCGATGCGGGCGGCACTGGCCGCCGCGCCGGCTGACGGGTCGTCTTGCAGTGACACTGCGCGGTAGGCCAGCAGCCGGGCGATCCGCAGGTCGATCAAGGCCCGCACCCAGCGCGTCCGGATCGACTCGGGCAACTGGTCCCAGTCGTCGCCCAGTTCGGTTTGCATCCGGTCCATCAATGACTCGCACCGGGCGTACCGGGCGATCCCCACTCGCTCGAACGCCAGCGCTTCGCGCATCACCCGCCAGCCGTCGCCCAATTCGCCGAGGACCTCGTCGGGGAACACTTCGACGCCGTCGAGGAACACTTCGTTGAGGTGATGGGGCCCCAGCATCGACCGAATCGGCCGCACCGTGATCCCGTCCCGGTCCATCGGGACGAGAAACAGGCTGAGCCGCTTGGGTTTCGGCGCGTTCGGATCGGTGCAGGCCGCCAGCACGCACCAGGACGCCATCTGCGCGTAGGACGTCCAGACTTTCTGTCCGGTGACGCGCCAGCCGTCACCGTCGGGAATCGCGCGGGTGCGCAGCGACGCGAGGTCGGTTCCGGCCTCGGGTTCGGAGAATCCCTGGCACCAGATCACCTCCCCGCCGGCGATTGCGGACAGGTGCCGGGCCTTCTGCTCGGCGGTTCCGTACCGCATGAGCGCGGGCCCGACCCAGTTGATGCCCATGTACTGGGCGCCGCGGGGTTCGTGGTGCGCCCACATTTCCTCGCGCAGCACGGTCTGCTGCCACACCGAACCGCCGCCCCCGCCATGCTCTTTCGGCCAGGCCAGAGCGAGCAGTCCGTCGGAGGCGAGCATCTTGCAGAACGACTCGGTGGTCGCCAGGTCTTTGGGATCGTTGGTGCAGGCGCCCAGGAAGCCTTCGGGGATGTGCGACGAGATCAACTCGCGCAAGCGTGTTCTGAGTTCGACGGCATCGGTGCCGAGGTCGTAATCCATCGTCATCCCTTCGGCAATCCGAGCAGTCGCTCGGCGATGATGTTGCGCTGGACCTCAGATGTCCCGCCGTAGATGGTCGCCGCCAGCGCATCCTGCCGTTCGAAGAGCAGGTCGGCGTCGTCGATCGAGCGGGGCCCGGCCGCCGCGGCGGCCAACTCCCAAACCCGTTGCAGGGTAACCGAACCAAGAAGTTTGAGAATGTCGGATTCCGGGCTCGGCAGGCCGGCGAGTTCGTTGTTGAGCGCGCGATACCCGGTCGCCCGCAGGGCCTCGGCATCGGCGAGCAGCGAGCCGAGTTCGGAGAAGACCTCGCCGGAGGCGTAGTCGTCGTGGGTGGCCTGGGAGTCGCGGACCTCGTTGAGTCCGCGCTGGATCTCCACCCAGTTCATGATCCAAATCATTTGCCGCTCATGGTTGAGCGACGACATCGCGACCTGCCATCCGCCGTTGATTTCTCCGAGCAGACTGTCGGCGGGTATCTCGACATCGTCGAGAATGACTTCGCAGAACGTCTCGTCGGAGATCGACGCCATCCGGATGGGCTCGATCGTCAAACCGGGCGACTCGAGATCGAGGATGAAGCAGGAGATTCCGCGGTGCTTCGGTGCGTCCGGATCGGTGCGGGCATACAGGGTGCACCACCGCGACAGATGCGCCTGGGTGGTCCAGATCTTTCTGCCCTTGACCCGGAATATGTCGCCGTCGCGCACGGCACGGGTGCGCAGGCCGGCGAAATCGGATCCGGCTTCGGGCTCGGACATGCCCAGTGCCCACCACTCGTCGCCGCGCAGCAGCGGGACCAGCAGCCGGTCGATCTGTTCAGGGGTGCCGAACTGGCGAATCCCGGGCGCGGCGACACCCGGCCCGGCGACGTTGGGCAACTTGGGCGCTGAGCGCATCGCTGCCTCGAGCCGGATTTCCATCGCCTCGGCCAGTCCCAGCGATCGGCCGCCGTGTTCGCGCGTCCACGTGGGCTGCAGCCAACCGGCCTCGAATGCGGCGCGCTGGTGATCGCGTCGAAGCTCGATGTCCCAGCGGTAGTCGTCATAGCGGTCGTAGTAGTCGTCCGGCAGGAAGTCGGACAGCCAGGCGCCGTATTCAGCCTTCAGGTCGGTGGTGGTCGCAGGGCGCGTCATGCGACGCTCCCGGCGAAGCGGCGCCCGACCGCGTGGTAGAGCGCGCGGCTGTCGCCCAGCGTCGAAGCGCCTTGCCAGGCATGGCGTAGGTAGAGGTGCATGTCGTGTTCCCAGGTCTGCGCCAATGCGCCGTGGACCTGCACGCCGGTACGCGCGCAACCGACCGCGGCCTCGCCCGCCGCCGCCTTGGCCATCGCCGCGGCGTCCCAGCCTGCGGCCATCGGAGTCGCGGGATCGTCGAGGCGCGCGGCGGCCGCGTAGGTCAGACCGCGGGCGCGCTCCAGCGCGACGTAGTTGTCGGCCAGGGCGTGCTTGATGCCCTGGAATGCGCCGATCGGCTTGCCGAACTGCTGGCGTGTTTTCGCGTGCTCGACAGAGCGGGCCAGTGCGGCGCCGGCGACACCGACCAGGTCGGCGGCCGCGGCGAGCAGTGGCGTTGCCAGCGCCGACTCCAGATCCACCGGCGCGATGGCGACCGGCTCGGCGTCGACCTCGACATCGGCGACCGGTTGGGCGGGATCGGTGCATTCGGCGCCCTGCACGGTGACGCCATCGCCGACGCGCACGACGGCGACGACCGGCCCGTCGGCCGACGAGGCAAGGGTGACGACCAGTTCGGCGCGGGGGAGACCGGGCACCGCGACGGCGCGTCCCTGCACGCGTCCGCCCTGCATCGTCATCGGGACGCCGGGCAGGCGATAGCCCGGCGGATGAACGGCCAGCGCGGCGACGACGCCACCACCGATCTCGGTCAACACGTCAGCGACGGCGGGACCGGCCTGACGCAGCAGACCCGCGGCCAGGCCGACGCTGGACAGCAGCGGGACGGGTGCCAGGGCCGCACCACATTCCTCGAGGACAACGCTCAGGTCCATCCGGCCGAACGGACTGTCGCTGTCGGGGCCGGGCCCGGCCAGTTCAGTCCAGCCGAGGTCGACGACCGTCTTCCACACCGTGCGCCAGCGCTCCGGGTCCGTCATGGCCTGTCGAGCGACGGTCGGCGGGCATTCCGTGCGCAGGACGTCACGCACGCTGTCGCGCAGCGCCAATTGTCCGGAATTCAGTCCGACATCCATAAGGCCCCTAACATAGTAAAAATAGTAAACTAGCGCGACAAACGTCAATCGCTTCTCCCGCGCAGTTCTGCGACCCGAAATGGTGGTGGGTTATGGCCGAGTGGTACTTGTTCCTGCCGCAGGTGCGGGTGCCGGTAGCCGACATCGTGGATCGGGCACGTCGCGCCGAGGCCAGCGGATTCTCCGGGATCGCGTTCATCGACCATCTCGAGGCGCCAGGGCTACCTGACGAAAACATCTGGGAGGCAATGAGCGTCGCGACCTGGGTGGCCGCGAAAACTGAGCGGCTACGGATCGGGCATCTGGTGCTCTGCGACGCATTCCGCCACCCGGCGGTGCTGGCGAAGCAGGCCGTCACCTTGTCGGAGGCATCCGACGGCAGGTTCGAACTCGGGCTCGGGTCGGGGTCCTGGCCCGCGGAGCTCGCCAGATTCGATGTCGGTCAACAAGATCCGGTTGCCCGGGTCAAACAGCTGGAGCAGCATCTTGACCTGATGAACCAGTACTGGGGGCGTGGCGAGGGCGCGGCCGGCAGTCAGTCCCCGCTTCCCACCCACCACATACCGCTGATCCTCGGCGGGACGGGGCGACGGATGATGGAACTTGTTCGCAGGCATGCCGATTGGTGGAACATCCCGGCCAACCACATCGACAGACTCGCGGAGTTGGCTCCGGCGGCCGGCTCCGCTCGGGTGTCGATCCAGCAGATGGTCGGCTTCATACGCAAGGACAGCGATCCGAACAAGGTGCGTGAGGTGAGCGCGAAGCGCTTCGGCAATCTCGGGTCAGGCCTGATTTGTGGTGATGCCGACGAATTGTCCGGACATTTCAGTGATTTGTCCGGTCAAGGCGTCGAGCGTTTCTATGTCTGGTTCGCCGATTTCGCCGCACCGGAATCGCTGCACGAATTCGGCGAAACGGTGATCAAGACTTTCCCCCAATAGCGCTTCGCTAGTGGCGTTGGGCTGCCCGCCGGTGAACCTCGTCGGGAACAACCGGCACTCGTGCATAAGGCCCGCGCCGCACCGCGCTCAGCCGGATCTCCGGCAGATCCACCGATGGGTCCACGGTGTCGAGCCACGCAACGGCGTCGGCCACATCGGATACCTGGATAGCCTGCATCTCGAACGGAACATCTTGAAGCATCTCGGTTTCCACCGGGCCCGGCGTCACGATGTGAACGGCGATGCCGTCACGGTCGACCTCGAGGGCCAGCGCCCGGGCGAAAGCGTTCATCCCGGCCTTGGACGCCGAGTAGGCGGTGCGGGCCATCATCGGCTCGTGCGCGGCCGAGGACGAGATGAAGATGAACCGGGAGCCGGCGCGCATTTTGGGTAGCGCGGCTGAGGTCAGCACGAAGCAGGAATCCAAATTGGCCGAGATGATCGCCTGCCACTGCTCGAATGTCTGCTTGCGCGCGTAGGTCCCGCCGAGAGCGCCCGCTGCGTGTACGACGAGATCGATGGCCTCCAGCGGGCCGATGGCGCGCGCGAAGCCATTCGCATCAGCGGCATCGGCGACGAGATAGCGCGCCCCGATCTCGTCGGCAGCGGCACGCAACGGTTCTTCGCGACGCGCCGAAAGTATTACGTCGTAACCCAGTTCGCATAGTTTGGCCGCGCACGCCTTACCGATACCGCCGCTGCCACCGGTGACCAGCGCGGTTCTCACACCGCTTCGCGCGTCCACGATTTACAGATGGCGGGTGTCGCGCGGGCGGGACAATGCCTGCGGCGACAAGGCGTAGATCCGTTGGTCGGGTCCGGCGGCCAGCACGTGGTTCTGGGTGTCGGAAAGATGCCGGGCGGCCACCCGACGCGCCCGCTCGACATCGCCGGCCTCGATCATCTCGGCCATCTTGATGTGGGTGTTGAGAACGGCGCGGCGTTTGGTCAGCGACGGGTAGGTGCCCTTGGCGGCGCTCTCGTCAGCCCACTGCTGTTCGTGGCTGGTCCACAGCGTCTCCAGCGTGCCGACGACGGCGATGATGGTTTTGTTGCCACAGCCCTGCACGATGGCATCGTGGAATCTGCGGCCGATTTCGGTGAATTCGGGCCCGTCTTCCAAATGCGTTTCCATCGCGTCGTTGATCTCTTTGAGCTCGGCAACGATGGTGTCGGCGCGGTCGGCTCGCTGGGCGGCCAGTGCCGCGCACGCGGGCTCGAGTTCCAGCAGCGCGGTGCCGAGGTCGGCGACGACAACCGACTCGCTCTGCAGCAGCAGACCCAGCATGTAGGCGGCGCTGGTCTTCGCCGGAGCGTGCACGATGGCGCCGCCGCGGTTGCCGCGCCGAACCGAGACCAGGCCCTCGGTCTCCAGAATTCGCAACGCCTCTCGCAGCGAGACGAGGCTGACATTGAACTGCTCGACGAGTACTTCCTGCCGGGGCAGCAAATCGCCGTCGGCCAACTCGCCATCGATGATCTGCCGCCGCAACTCGTCAGCGACGATCTCGGCGATCCGCGGCGCCGACAGTCGGCGTCGGGCCTCGGGGCCAATTCCCAGCGCAGTCATCTGATTCCAGCAGCGGAACTCACCGGCCGGAGACACGGCCGCTGCGCCCGCGAACTCCATTTAGTGCAATCTTAGCAGTAATGGCATAATAGCCGCGCTGGTCAACAGCGCGGTTGAAGGCGAATGGGATACAGGTTGAGCGACGGGCACGGCAGCCGACCGACACCGCTGGACGACGTCCGTGTTGTCGAGATCAGCGACCGGATCGCCGGCAGCTACTGCGGCAAGCTCCTGGTCGACGCCGGCGCCGAAGTCCGGAAAGTCGAGCCGCCGCAAGGGGATTGGCTGCGGCGCTTCAGCGCCAGCGGATCGGCCATCCCCGACGGCACGGACTCTCCGCAGTTCAGCTATCTCAATGCCGGTAAGCGCAGCGTCACCTGGCCGGGTGCCGACCTCGGCGCCGAGATCGCCGGCGCCGACATCATCGTGGTGACCGCCACTCGATCGCAGGCGGCCCAGTGGGGCATCGAACCGGAGCGGTTGCTGGCGGAGTTCCCGCGGGCGGTCATCGTCACGATCTCCGACTTCGGCTGGACCGGTCCGTATGCCGATCGTGCCGCCAGCGAGTTCACCCTGCAGGCATGGTCCGGCTTGACCGGATTCCGCGGCGACCCGGCCGGCCCCCCGATCGCGGTCGGCGGCGACCTCGGCGAGTACATGGGCGGGGTGTTCGCCGCCTTCGGTGCACTGGCCGTGCGCCGCCGCGTCGAACACGGCGGACCCGGTGAACATCTGGATCTTTCGATGCTGGAAGCAATCACGTTGATGCAAAGCGGCGAATGGCTGCACTCGCATCTGCTGCAGGCACCGCCGGTGACGCGGACCATCGAGGTGCCGTCGATCGAAGCGGCCAAGGACGGCTACATCGGGATCACCATGGTCACCGGTCAGCAATGGCTGGATTTCGCCGCGATGGTCGACTGCCCTGAGCTGACCGAGAATCCGCAGCTGAGTTTTCAGATCGGCCGATGGCAGTACCGCGACTTCATCCGCGAGCAGATCCGGCCGTGGCTGGCCGAACGCACCGTCGCGGAAGTGGTCGAGCTCGGCCAGTTGTTCCGGCTGCCGATCGCGGCGCTGGGTAACGGTGCGACGATCCGCGACACGGCCTACGTGACGGAACGCGGCGCGTTCGTGCGCAACCCGGCGGGTTTTCATCAGCCGCGCACGCCGTGGCTGATGTCACGATGCGCGCCGGCGTCGCTGCGTGGTGCGCCCGCGCTCGGCGAGGCCGACGCCACCGCGCCGTGGCCTGCCCGCGAATATCGCGAGCCGCCGTCCGATCCGCGGCTACCGTTCGACGGCATTCGCATCGTCGACCTGACCGCGTTTTGGGCCGGACCCGCCGCGACCCACCTGCTCGCGGCGTTCGGCGCCGACGTCGTCAAGGTCGAATCGATCCAACGGCCCGACGGCATCAGGTACTCGGGCGGCATGCGCAAAGACCGCGACGACTGGTGGGAATACGGCTGGGTGTTCCATGCCATGAACACCAACAAGCGTTCTGTCACACTGGATTTGGGATCGGACGAAGGGCGTCGCCTGTTCCGCGACCTGGTCGCCGACGCCGACGTCGTGATCGAGAACTTCTCCCCGCGGGTGATGGATCACTTCGGCCTGACCGCCGATGCGCTGCTGGAGATCAATCCGCGGCTGGTCGTCGCCCGGATGCCGGCATTCGGGCTCGACGGTCCGTGGCGCGACCGGGTCGGCTTTGCGCCGACCATGGAGCAGATCGCCGGCCTGGCGTGGGTCACCGGATCAGCGGACGGCCCACCCATACCGCCGCGGGGAGCGTGCGACCCATTGGCCGGTGTGCATGCGGCGTTCGCCGTGACGGCCGCGCTGTGCTTCGCCGATCGCACCGGAGTCGGGCCAACTGGTCGAGCTGCCGATGATCGAGACGGTGCTCAACGTCACCGCGATCCAGCCGATCGAAGCCGAAGTATTCGGCGTCACGCTGAGCCGCCGGGGCAACCGCGGACACGGCTGGGCCGTGCAAAACCTCTACCGCTGTGACGGTGACGACGATTGGATCGCCGTCACCGTGCGCACCGACGAGCAGTGGCAAGCGCTGGCCGACGTGCTGGGCCGGCCCTCGTGGACCGACGATCGCCGGTTCGACACCGTGGACGGGCGACGCGCCCACGCCGACGAGATCGACCGCGGGCTGCAAGGCTGGTTCGCCGGCCAGAAACTCGACGATGCGGTGAATGCTCTTGCTGCCGTGGCGAGTTCCGGCCGCGCCGGTGGTATCGCCGTCATTGGTGACCGAGAACGTTCAGCTCAACCACCGCGGGTTCCTGGAAACGCTCGACCATCCACGCACCGGACCGGGTCGCTACCCGAGTCCGCCGTTCGCGCCGCTGGGTGGACAGCGCAACTGGCTGATGCGCCCGCCCCCGACACTCGGTGAACACAACGGCGAGGTGCTGCGCGACCTGTGCGGCGTCACCGATGAAGAACTGGCGCGACTGGCGACCGCCGGGGTGATCGGCACCCGGCCCAAAGGACTGTGACCGTGTTCGGAGGGAGATTGTGATCTTATTCGAAGGGAGTACGGGATGCGAATAATCGTCGACGAGTCGTTATGTGAGGCCAACGGGTTTTGTGAATCGTTGGCGCCGGACATCTTCGAGATCGGAAAGTCCGACGTGGTGCATGTCGCCGATGGCGAGGTGCCGGAGCATCTGAAGATCGATGTGGCGGCCGCGGTCGACCAGTGCCCGAAAGCTGCGCTGCGGGTCGTCGACTGATTCGCTAGCGCGCAGTCAGCGTTACCGGCATCTGCGTCGTAGATCGACATGTTGGTGGTCAGGTTCGGGTAGCTCACCTGCGCCGCACCGAGGGTGATGTTGTCGCACCGCAGCAGCAGTTCATCGAGCACGGCGCGGATCTCGGCGCGGGCCAGCATGGCGCCCAGGCAGTGGTGCGCTCCGCCGCCGCCGAACGCGACATGTGGGTTGGGATGACGTCCGATGTCGAACGTGAACGGCGAGTCGAAGACCTCCTCGTCGCGATTCGCCGAACGCAACATCGCGACCACCCGTTCGCCTTTCGGGATGTGCTGGCCGTCCATCTCGATGTCGACCTTGGTGCTGCGAGTCCAGTACGCGACGGGCGATGACCAGCGCAGCACCTCCTCGACGGCGCTGGATCGCACGGATTCGTCGTCGCGGTACCGCTCGATCTGTTCGGGATTCGCGACGAACGCCTGCAGTCCGATGGCCAGCGCGTTCTTGGTGGTGTCGCTGCCGGCGAACGCGAGCACGAAGAAGAAGAACTCGAGTTCGTTTGCGGCCAAGCTGAATTGCTCACCGTCGTCGCCGGTGATGACGCCGGACGCGATCGTGCTCCAGATGTCGTCGGCCGGATTGCGCCGCTTCTCGGCGGTGAGTTCCATCGCGTAGCCGAAGATCGACGCGAAGACCTCGGTGTCCATCTGGGCGCCCTTGGATTGCACCTTCAGAATGTGGTCGAAGCCGTCGAAGATGCGCGGCCGATCCTGTTCCGGGATGCCGATGATGTCGCCGATCACGGTCATCGGCAGTGCGTCGGCGACATCGTCGATCCAGTCGCCGCTGCCGCGGGCGAGCAGGTCGTCGATCATCCGCGACGGCACGGGCCCGGATGCCGTCTTCGAGCTTGGCGATCGCCCGCGGGGTGAAAGCGCTCGAGATGAGTTTTCGGTGCTTGCTCTGCTCCGGCGGGTCCAGGGTGATGATGGTCGGATTCGACGCGAACAGGTCGGCCGGCTGAATAAGCGGACCGTCTACGGCGGTGAACGAATCGGCGTCGCGGTGCAGCCGCACGGCGTGCCGGTGCTTGGTGGTCATCCAGAAATCCCGCTTGACGGTTTTCTCGACACCCGGCGTCAGGCCATGGCGGAACAGCGGCCTGCTGCGGCGAAGCTCGGCGAACAGCTCGTCGGGAAAGCCATTGCGCCACAATGTGAAATCGGACAGATCGACTGTCGAAGCCGTCATTCGCAACCTCGATTAATTAGGACGCTTACTCCGCGCGGGGGAAGGGTTTGCAACGTGACCCTACCGCCGGCGAGGGCCCGCGTTGACGTTCAATGCTTAAAATAGTAAAAATAGACGAAGTCTTCAAAAGCGCGGCGAGCGTCAGCGCGGCCGTGCGCCAATTGGCTGGCGCGGGAATGACGCAGAAGGAGCAGCCAGTGACCGACACAATTTCGGACTCCGCCATCGATCCGTCCGACAGCGACCCATCGGAACGGGAATTCGGGCCGAGCGGCATCAGCTTGTCGCCGTACCGATTCCCGACCGGATGGTTCATCGTCGGGTTCGCCTCGGAGCTGGCGCCCGGCGACGTCAAGCGGGTGCACTACTTCGGCGAGGAGATGGTGCTGTTCCGCACCGAGTCCGGCGAAGTGAATGTGTTGGACGCTTACTGCCAGCACCTCGGCGCCAACATGGGTGTCGGCGGCACCGTCGAGGGGGAGAACATCGTCTGCCCGTGGCACGGGTGGCAGTGGCGCGGAGACGGCACGAATGCCCTGATCCCGTACAGCAAAATCGGCTGCAAGAACAACGTCCGCGTGCGGACCTACCACAGCGCGGAGTGGTACGGCTTCATCCTGGTGTGGCACGAGCGGCACGGCCGGGCGCCGTACTGGCAGCCGCCGGTGCTGCCCGAGTTGGAGACCGACGAGTACTACCCGCTGCACCCGCACAGCCGCATGCTGAACCGGGTCAAAGTGCACGCGCAGATGATCATCGAAAACGCCGCCGACCCCTATCACGTGCAGTACGTGCACAAGGCGGCGAACCCGGCCAACACCACGTCGTTCGAGGTGGCCGGTTACCACCTGCACGCCACCGTCAGCGCCCACTTCGGCGGCGGCCGGTCACAGACCTGGCTGACCCCGAACGGCCCGGTCGACGCCAAGATCGTTTACGACAACTACTCGTTGGGCCTGGGCATCGTGCGCTTCCCCAGCGACTTGGTGGCCACCATCGAGGTGACCGGTCAGACTCCGGTCGACGAGGACTACACCGACTACTTCTACACCCAGGCGTCCGTTCGCGAGCCCGGCGACTCCGGCGACGCGCCCACTGGTCGCGCCGCAAAGTTCCTGGCGCTGCAGCAAGAGGTCATCAAGCAGGACTTCTTCACCTGGGAGAACATGAAATACCTGGAGAAGCCGAACCTGGCACCGGAAGAGGCGCACGACTACGCGGCGCTGCGGCGCTGGGCGCACCGCTTCTACCCGGGCGAAGAGGCAGCGCACGACGACTTCGGCTACACCGCCAACGGTGATCCGGACCCGGCTGCTGCAGGAGCCTGATGTCCCGCGTGCCGGTTCGGGCGGCCGCATGCGACGGAAAGCCCATCGGCCCAGCTGATTTCGGCGTCGAGCAGTTCAGCGTCGCGGCCGTCCTCGATCGTCGCGCCGAACAGTGTCCCGACCGGGTGATGATGTCGATCGACGGCGTCGAGGTGACCTTCGAGCAGATGCGTCGGCGGTCCGATGCGGCCGCTCATGTTCTGTTGGACTTGGGTATTGGACCGGGCGATGGTGTCGCGCTGTTCGCCGGCACCTGTCCGCAATGGGTCTACTTCTGGTTGGGTGCGGGTCGCATCGGCGCGGTGGCCGCGGCCGTGAACACGGCCAACAAGGGCGACTTCCTCCTGCACGCGCTTCGCTTGTCGCGGGCGAAAGTGATTGTCACCGACGCCGAGCGGCAGTCGCGGGTTGCCGAGTTGGCCGACCAATTGCCCGGGCTGGCCAGCATTGTGGTCGAACGACAATTCGCTGGACGACGACGCTGCGGCGGTCGCCGAGCACGCCGGCCGGGTCGATGACATCGGGTCGTTGTTCTTCACGTCCGGCACGACCGGGGCGTCGAAAGCCGTTGCGACCACCTGGCACTACCTGTTCACCACGGCCGCGACCGCCGCTGCGGCCTGGGAGTTCGGGGCCGGTGAGGCGCTGTGGACAGCGATGCCGCTGTTTCACCTCAGCGCCGCGCCGGCGGTTTTGGCGCCGATGCTGGTCGGTGGCACAACGGTATTGGCGTCCGGGTTTCACCCGGCCTCGGTGTGGGACGAGATCCGGGCCTGCGGTGCCGTGGGCTTCGTCGGTGCCGGCGCGATGGTCTCGATGCTCGTGAATCAGCCGCCGGATTCCCGCGACGCGCAATTGCCGCTGCGCTTCATTTCCGCGGCGCCGATCGCCGCCGGGATATACCGCGACATCGAAAAGCGCTACGGCTGCCGGATCGTCACCATGTACGGACTGACCGAAGCCTTTCCGATCGCCGTCAAAGGCGTCGCCGACGACGGGGTGCCCGGAACGTCGGGCCGGCCCAACCCCAACTTCGACGTGCACATCGTCGGCCCGGACGGCACGCCAGTCCCCGACGGTACGGTCGGCGAGATCGCCTGCCGACCCCGCCACCCGCATGTGATGAGCGAGGGCTATCTGGACGCCTCGGGCGAAGGACTCGTCCCGCACCCGCGAGTGGTTTCGCACCGGCGATCTCGGCGTGCTCGACAGCCGAGCAGAACCTGACCTACGTGGACCGGGTGAAGGACTCGCTGCGCCGCCGCGGAGAGAATATTTCGTCGGTCGAAGTCGAGACCGTGGTGGTGCGGCATCCGGCCGTGCTCGAAGCCGCGGTGGTCGGTGTGCCCAGCGACCTGGGTGAGGACGACATCCTGCTGTTCGTCACGGTTCAGCCCGGTGCGGAGCTGGATTACGTTGAGCTGATGGACTTTTGCGGTGCCCGGATGCCGTACTTCGCGGTACCGCGGTACGTCGAGATAGTCAGGCGAGCTTCCCAAGACCGTGATCGGGCGGATCCGCAAGGACATGCTTCGCGCGCAAGGTGTCGGACCCACGGCCTGGGACCGCGAAACCCACGGATACATCGTCAGTCGTTAGACGGATCAACGGCGACAGGGAGAACAACAGATGGCCATGACCTATCAACAGCAATACGTCCTCGACGGCTCGGTGGGCCGCGACGCGATCTTGAACCTGACGGCGCGGCACAACCGATCCTTCTCCGAAGGGCGACCGCAACGCGTGGATCGCGACGTTCCGCCACTCGGGTGCCCGATTCACCCGCGACGGTTCGGAATTCACCGATCTGCGCGAGGCTTTCGACGGCGGTAGCGGCCGACTGGTCACCGTCGACCACGAGATCACCGTCGACGGCGTCAATGCGACGCAACGATGCGTGGCGTTGCTCTTCACGGCGAACGGTGACGGCGGCTCCACGCTGCGTGCCACCGGAAGCTACCGCGATCAACTCATTTACGAGCGCGGCGGCTGGTACTTCACTTCCCGCGAGCTGCAATGGGATTCGGTGCCGGTCTCGGCGTGACATCGACTCCCATCAGCTACAAGCTCGCGTTCGGTACCTACGAGGACGCGTTGCGGATGGTCGGAGTGACCTCCGAGCCGCGGCTCGCGGGAACCGTGGTCAGCGCGGCGCGGATCCAAATGTTCGCTGCCACAGTGCAAGACGGCAACCCGTCGTACTGGGATGCTGACTTCGCGACGAAGACCTGGGGAGGGCTGCTGGCACCGCCGGCGCTGCTGATGGGCTGGCTGGTTCCGTTGCCGTGGGAACCGGGTGGACAGCCGCCGGTCGCAGCGATTGCGCTCCGGGTTCCGCTGCCCGGCACCACAATCGTGAACGCCGCCAACGAGGCGGAGTTTCCGCTGCCTATCGTCGACGGCGACCGGCTCACCATCGTCGAACAAGTGGTGTCGGTGTCACCGGAGAAGCAGTCCAAGCTCGGCGTCGGCCATTTCATCGAAACTGCTGGACACCTTCACCCGTCAGGACGGCGCGGTCGTGGCGACCAACCGGAACACGTTGTTCCGCTTCACCCCGGCGGCGACGTCGTGACCATGATCTCGTGGGACGACGTCACCGTGCCGACGGACTTGCCCGAGGTGCGTGACGAGATCAGCTACCAACGGGTGGTGATGAACTCCGGATCCACCTGGGACTACACCCCGGTCCATTTCGACCCGTACTACGCCGAAAAGCAAGGCCATCCAGGCATTTTCGTCAACACCATGCACCTCGCCGGTTTCGCCGACCGCATCGCCACCGACTGGGCCGGCCCGCAGAGCCGAGTGGTGCGCCGAAAGATGAGGCTCGCCGGATCGATCTACGCCGGCGACACGATGGTGGGCCGGGGCCGGGTGGTCGCCAAACCTGCGCCGGGCCTGGTCGACCTGCTGATCGACGTCACCAATCAGCGTGGTGAGCTGTGCAGCCCGGTCGAGACTGACCCTGCAGCTGCCCTTAACCGGACAGCGGCGGCATCGTGCCTTTGCTGATCACCGACTGCAGCTCGACGTACTCGTGCAGGCCCTCGGGGCCGAACTCGCGGCCGATGCCTGACTGCTTGAAACCGCCGAATGGGCTGCCGATGTCGAGCGTGTACATGTTGATGCCGTAGGTGCCGGCCCGCACGTTCGCGGCCACATCGAGGCCGTGCGCGATGTCGGCGGTCCACACCGACCCGGCCAGGCCGTAGTCGCTGTCGTTGGCGATCCGGACGGCGTCGGCCTCGTCGCGGTAGGTCAGCACGCTGAGCACCGGGCCGAAGATCTCCTCGCGCGCGATCCGCATGTCATTGGTGACGTCGGTGAACAACGTCGGGCGCACGTACCAGCCCTGGTCGTGCGGCGCGTCCTCGCCGCCGAGGATCATCCGGGCGCCCTCTTTGACTCCGGATCGGATGTAGTCCTGGACCCGGGCTTGCTGACGTTGTGCGACCAGAGGTCCGACGTCGGTGGCCTCATCGGTCGGGTCGCCGACCTGCAGCCCCGACATCATCTCGGCCAGCGCGTCGATCACCTCGTCGTGGCGCCGCTCGCTGACCAGGATGCGGGTCTGCGCCACGCAGGCCTGCCCGTTGTTCATCAGGCTGGCCGACTTCAATTCCCGGACCGTCTTACCGATGTCGGCGTCGTCGAGAATGATCGCGGCCGACTTGCCGCCGAGCTCGAGGCTCACCCGCTTGAGCTGCTCGCCGCACAGCGTGGCGATGCGGCGTCCGACCGCGCTCGACCCGGTGAACGACACCTTGTCCACACCGGGATGGCGAACCAGCGCCTCACCCACATCGGTGCCGCCGGGAAGCACCGACACCACACCTTCGGGCAGGTCCAGCTGCTCGATCATCTCGGCCAACCACAAAGCATCCAAAGGTGTTTCGGGCGCGGGCTTCACGATGACGGGGCAGCCGGCGATCAGCGCGGGGATCAGCTTCGGCATGATCAGGAACTGCGGCACGTTCCACGGCACGATGGCGGCCACCACGCCGACCGGGGCACGGCGCAGGTGTACTTCGCCGAGCACGCCATGGCGCCGCTCGGTCCAGGGGAAGTCGCGGGCGACCCCCAGGGTGAGGTGGATCATCGTGACCGCCGCCGCGGCCTGGCCCAGTCGGCTGAAGCTGCGCGGCGAGCCCATCTCGTCGGTGATCAAGTCGGCCATCTCGTCGAGGTGGCCGCCGTAGATGTTCGCCAGCTCCTCGACCTTGCGCATGCGTTCCTGCGGGTCCAACCGGGGCCACGGGCCATGGTCGAAGGCGTGCCGGGCGGCGGCGACCGCGTCGTCGACGTCCGCAGGAGTCGCCGCGGGGACGTCGCCGATCGAACTCTCGGTGTGCGGGGAGATGACCGTCAGGCGCTGATCGGTGGACGGCTTGCGCCATCGCCCGCCGACGAAAAGCTGGTCGTAGCAACGGTGGTCACGGGTTTCCGGCATGGGCACGACCTTTGAAAAGGCGATGGCAACTTCGCTATTGATGCTAACATAGCAAAAAAGACGGGCCGCCTGGCATCTGCCGCGAAAGAACTGTGAAGGCGAGGCGATCCCAACCCCCGAGGCGTGAGATGAACACTGACTGGCGCAAGTTTCCGTTCCGCCTGGTGCCCGGCGACAGTGCCATGGATTTCCCCGCCGCCGAAGGTCTGCACGCCGACCAGGAGTCCGACACCTGGTTCATCGCCGGCGAGCTGACCGGTGCGACGGGCCGCAAGTTCGCATACCTGACCATCTTCAACAAGAACCGCCCCGGCGGGACCGTGGTCGCCGATTTCTACACGATGGCGCTATTCGATTGCGATACAGGCGAATACGGCACCTACACCGACTACGACATGCCGCCGAAGAACATGCAGCCGGGTGCGCAACCGAAGATGACGATGGCCGCCGGCTACCTCGACATCCGTTACGACAGCAGCGCCGGGCCGGTGGCGTGGACCTCCTGTCGCGACGACGACGGGGAACTGCGGCCCTATAGCTACCGGGTGAGCTTGCGCGGCGTCGATCAGGCCGGCCAAGTCCATGGAATTGGACTTGGACGTGACGCCGACGCGTGCACCGGTACCTGTCGGTGCGAACACCTACGACGGCGTGATCACCTGCTTCGGCCAGCCCGACACCTACTCGTACTTCCAGACCGGGTTGGTCATGAATGGAACGCTGCGCTGGGGTGAGCAGTACGAAGAGGTCAGCGGCAACGCGGGACACGTCGACCGGCAATGGTTTCCGAAATACGCCGGCGGTGGCGGAACCGAAGGCGACCCCAGGGCCAGGTCGCACGAATGGCGCACGATCAACCTGGACAACGGGGTCGACATGAGCATCTGGCACCAGTTCGACCGGTCGGATGGCAATGCGCTGCAGCCGTTCTCCGGTGCGACGGTGAGCTACCCGGACCCGTCGACAGCGCCGGAGTGCGCCGAAGACGTCGAGGTCACGGTGAGCACCTATGTGCGATGGCCGAATTCGATTCGGCCACTGGTGCGGCCGCCGGCTCCCGACCGTTTCATGCCCAACCTGCATCGGCTGCGCAGCGCCGCACTGGAATTGGACCTCACCGGAGAACCGCTGGTTCCGGCACCGGCCCACGGGCTGCCGATCGAATACATGGAGGGGCCCTATCGCTATCACGGAACGATGCGCGGGGAACCGGTGAGCGGCTTCGCGTTCTACGAACGCTCGCTGGCGCTCTACCGGGACTGGGAGCTGATCGACGTGCTGGCGTCCACCCTCCACGACCGGGACGATGTGCTCGATCAGCTGCGTTCGCTCGTCGCGGCCGGCAATCGGGCGGATGCCCGAAAGCTACTGCAGGACAATCTCACAACGCTTCCTACCGGAGGCCGCGATGTCGCCGAGGCGCTGATCGAGGTGCTGTCGGACGACCGCTGATGCGTCGCCCCCGACATGTGGCGATGCCGTGACCGTCGCGGCCGAACACTGGGTGCTCGCGCGCCGCAGGTGACACCGACCGTCTGACCCGTAGTTTGTTATGCACCATTTGCCAGTAATATGGTATGAATAGAAGCTGTATAGATACGCACGGTATGCCCTTCTTGGACTTCCGGGAATCGTCCTACCGTTTTGCCGAGCTCCGGTTCGACGTCAGCGTAGGAGGGGGCGCATGTCGTACGTCACCGCTGTGCCTGTGACGCCAGCAGTCGGTGCCGCGTGGACGAGCGCGGGTGGGTTCGACGCTGCGATGGGAGCCACCATCGCATGAGCCAGGCCGACATGAGTGACCGGAGTGGACCTGACTTCGACCTCTCGGTGACGCTGTCGGCACTCGCCGATCCGGCGCCTCCGGGAGTGCCGGTGCGGCAATTCGAGACGGTCAAGCGCTGGGCCACGAATTGGCTGAGCAAGTCGCACCCCGATCTCGGGCGTGAGGGTTCCGTCTGCCCTTTCACCGGTACGTCGATCAAGAAGAACCTGTTCCGGGTGGCGTTCGTGCGCGGGAACAACCTCGACCACAGCAGCATGGTCGGCCTGCTCGAGGAAATCGCCGCGGCTTTCCCACTGCTTTCTCCGGCGCACGGGCTGGAGTCGATCTACAAAGCCGTTGTCGTTGTGTTCCCCGACGTGACTGAGTTCGAGCAGTTCGACGCCGTCCAGGACGAATGTAAGAACGCCTTCGTCAAGCAGGGTCTCATGGTCGGCCAGTTTTACCCCGGCCATCAGCAGGGCGGGTTACGTAACCCGGACTTCAGGGCATTGGACGCGCCATACGCGATGCTCGCGGTCCGTCATATGGTGGCAACCGATTACCCATTCCTGTGCGACAACGACAAATGGATGCAGGCGTACATCGCGCGATTCGCTGCCACTATCTCCGCCGGGTGTCCAGTCCCAGACGATCAGGACGTTTTGCCGCCTGATGGCAAGGCGCAGTTCCCCATTCGGTCCGGGATCGCGGACACCGAGCAGCGGGTCTTACGCGCACAGTGACAACGATGAATTCTCGGGTGCTGCACCACATCGAGTCGTCGGACATTTCCTACACAGCTCGACATCACCGGGACTTTCCGTCCGACATCCGCACGCCAGCAGATTTCGCCGACGCGCTCGGTTACGAGCCGGCCCGAATCACTAAATCCGTGTTTTGCAGATCCCAGTCGAAAGCTCGCTACGTCGTACTCGTCGGCCCAATGGATCAGCGCATCGACCTGAAGCAAGCCGCTCAGTCGCTCGATGTGGGACGGTTGGAATTCGCCAGCCCTCAGGAGCTGGAGGAGATGATCGGATATCCGCGACATGGTGTTTCGCCGTTCGGGCTGAACTCGGTGATCTCCGTCGTGGTGGCCCGCAGCCTTCTCAGACACGAAACAGTCCTTGTCGGCGCTGGCGCGATCGGTGTGGAAATCGAGATCACGCCACAGGAGCTAATCGACGCCACCAACGCTCTCGTCGAAGACATCTGAGAACCTGGGCATCACGGACAACGTTGGTAGCCTTGCTGTTCGCGGCGCCTCAAGTCGCCCTGAAACCTCGCTCTGCCGGTCACCCGCCGGGGGGTTCCCAGGCGAACCCGCCAGGGGTACCGACGCAGGTCACCGGACCGCCGGAATTGGAAACGGCCGCGGAACCCTCTGCGCCGCAGGGCATGCCGACCGCCGGCCGAGTGTCGAGAACGTTCGGCCCAGGCGGGGTTGTCGTCGCCGGCTTTGCCGGTTTCGAGGTGGTTGTCTGCGGCGCGGTGCTCTGGGCCGGCGCCGTGGTGGTCGGGCGCGATGTGGTTGTCGGCACAGTTGGCTTCGGTGCGGCCGTCGTGGCTACCGGCGGTGGGGGAGCGACTCGAGGCGGGGGAGGCGGGGCGACGACGATCGGCGTTGGCGCGATGATCGCCGGTGCCGGGGTGGTCGGTTCAGCGGACGTGGTCTCGACATTGGCTGGAGCGTCGTCGGGTTGGGAGGCCGAGCGCAGAGCCTTGACTCCTACGAACCATGCCAGCAACACGACCGCGATCACGCCGGCGATCGCCGCCGACTGCTGCAGTCGGCGTTTGCGTGCCGCGGCCGCTTCATCATCGTCGAACTCGTCGTCGTCGTCGAACTCTTCGGATACCGGGGGCGCGACAGTCGTGGTGACATCGTCGATGTGTTTGTGGGAGTGACCGTTTGACTTGACCACCGGAGCAAGGGCAGTGGTTTCGGGGGCAGCGTGGGCCACGGCCACGGCCTCGGTCGGCGTCGGATCGTCGGTCTTGGGCGTCGCGACGAATGCTGCGGCTGCGGAAACGCCATTGTCGGCGGCGTCGCGGAAGATTGACGCCGCCCGGACCTCGGAGCTGGCGCGGATGTGTGAGCGTTTGCCGCTGGTCGATTCGAGCGCCTTGGCGAAGTCGCGGCACCGCCGGAATCTGTCGACGGGATCTTGCGACAGCGCGCGGGCGAAGATGGCGTCGAATTCGGTCAGGTCCGGCCGCACATCGCTAGGCCTGGGTGGTGCTTCGTTGAGGTGCTTGCTGACTACCACTGACGGATTGAAATGTGCGAACGGCGGCGACCCGGTCAACAGATGAAAAGCGCTGGCCGCCAGAGCGTATTGATCGATCCGGCCGTCGATCTCCTCGCCCATCAGCTGCTCGGGTGCGGTATAGCCGGCGCTACCGATGAACATGCCGGCGCGGGTCAGCGTGTTATGGGCGCCCTCTGGCCGCGCTACTCCGAAGCCGGTCAAGGCAATTCGTCGTCTGTCGGCCGGCGACTTGCTGATCAGGATGTTGCCGGGATTGACATACCGGTGCAGCACGCCACGGTCGTGCGCGTAGTCCAAGGCGTCGGCGATTTCCGACACGATCTCGATCACCAGTCGCGGTGGCATACCGTCGGGATGGTTCTCGCCCAGCACTTCGGCGGCGTCGGAGCCGTCGATGTACTCGGTCGAGATCCACAGCCGGTCCTCGAACTCGCCGCGGTCGGTGAGACCGGCGATGCTCGGATGCCAGAGTGTGGCCGCCTGATCGGATTCCTGGTTGAACCGTTCGCGGTAATCCAAGTCGACCGAAATCTCGGCGGGAATGAGGTGAAGAACCTGCTGGCGGGGAAGCCTCGGATGCTCGGCCACGTAGAGCTCACCGAACTCTTCGTATCCGAGCTGCCGAACGATGTTGAATCCGGCGGCCGTCGCGCCGATGACCAGCGGCATGGGGAGATGGTACAGACTGCCGCACACCGTTCACGGATGCGGTACAAAGCGGTCACCTAATCGAGACCGGGGGAAAATATCGGCGTGACCGAACCCGGAAGCCACTCAAACCACCTGGTCCCGACGCACCGGTTCCGTCGAATGTCGGGACGAGATCCTCACGAGCTGCATCGGGTGGCAACCCCGCTGGAGCTGCTGTTCGATCTGACCTTTGTCATCGCGTTCGGTGTCGCCGCCTCGCAATTTGCGCACTCGTTGGCGTCTGGTCATGTCGAGGCCGGGCTGATCAGCTTCACCTTCGCCACGTTCTCCGTCTGTTGGGCGTGGATCAACTTCAGCTGGTTCGCCTCCGCCTATGACACCGACGACTGGGTGTACCGGCTGACGACGATGCTGCAGATGGTGGGCGTCCTGGTGCTGACGCTCGGGATTCCGCGGTGTTCTCGTCGATCGCCGCCGGTGACCACGTGGACAATCGGGTACTGGTCGGCGGCTACGTGGTGATGCGGGTGGCCATGGTGATCCAGTGGCTGCGCGCCGCGATGCAAGATCCGGCGCGCAAGGCCGCATGTCTGACCTACGCGGCCACCATCACCGTCGCGCAGGTCGGCTGGATCGTCATCGCCATCGTCAACAGTTCGGTGGGTGTCAGCTTTGCCCTGTTCGCGGTGATGATCGCGATCGAGGTGAGCGGCCCGTTGCTCGTCGAGAAGCGGATGGGCGGGACGCCCTGGCATGCGCACCACATCGCCGAGCGCAACGGCTTGCTGACGATCATCGCGCTCGGTGAAGGCGTGGTGGGGACGGTCGCCTCGCTGTCAGCGATGGTCGCCGAGCACGGCTGGACGGCCGACGCCGTGCTGGTGGCAGTCGCGGGGACGGGCCTGACCTTCGGGATGTGGTGGGTGTATTTCGTCGTTCCGGCGGCGCGCCTGCTGCACGCTCACCGCGAACGCTCGATCGGCTATGGCTACCTCCACATCGCGGTGTTCGGATCGATCGTCGCCACCGGCGCCGGGCTGCACGCGGCCGCGGACTTCATCGAGCATCGGTCCGGGCTCGACTCGGTGGCCACCGTGATCGCGGTCGCCGTTCCGGTCGGGGTGTACATCGGCGCTGTCTACGGGACCTATCTGCTGCTGACCCGAGCCTGGGACGGCTTTTACGCAGCTGTCGTGCTGGTCACGCTGTCGCTGCTGGGCACCGCGGTCGCCCTCGCTGCGGCGGGTGTCTCGACCCCGGTGTGTCTGCTGGTAGTCACCGCGGCGCCGGCCGCGGTGGTCGCCAGTTACGAATCGCTTGGGCATCAGCGGACGTCGGATGCTCTGGCCAGAAGCGCGGAGTCCGGCGGTCGTCAACTGTGATGCTGACGCCAGCGGGCCTGAGCTGACTCTGAAGTAAGTTCCCAGCAAACTCCGGCGGGCCGCCGAATCGGCCGGATTCTCAACAGTCGCACCGCGGCGGCTTGTCGGCATGGGATCGCGAAGCTCGATATGGCGCAGATTTTCCAGATAACGATTAGGTAACAATACTGCCTTGATCTGCGCAGTTATGGCTACTCAACCGTAACCACCCGCACGCAGCAGGTTTGGTCCGGACGCCCACAGTGGCCCTTGAGCGGACTGTTACCCAGCCCACCATTACTCATGCGTAGTACTCACCAGTAACCAATTTCCCCCGGAAACCTCCTAATTCCTTATGACACTCTTAGTGCAGCCGACGACGCCCCTTTGGCGCGACCCGCGAAAGCCGGGTCGGCCACGACGCGGCCAGGTTTGGACCGGGGGCTCGTACGGGGTTGACGGTATTCACGGGGCAGCGCGGCACCGGCGCCTAAGCGGACGAGCGCTAATGAGGGAGATACATACGTGACGATCTATGAGCACCATCGAGTGTCCGCTGACCGCGACGGAGTGAACGCCGACACTCATGCGCTCGTCGATCGTCTGACTGCCGGTGAGGCTTACGCGGTCGCGTTCGGCGGCCAGGGCGGCGCGTGGCTGGAGACGCTGGAAGAGCTGGTGTCGTCGTCCGGCATCGAATCCGAGCTGGCGACGCTGGCGGGCGAGGTGGACCTGCTGCTCGAGCCGGTGGCCAACGAGCTGGTCGTTGTGCGGCCGATCGGGTTCGAGCCGCTTCGCTGGGTGCGAGCGTTGGCTGCCGAAGACCCGGTTCCGTCCGCCAAGCACCTGACCTCGGCCGCGGTGTCGCTGCCCGGTGTCCTGCTCACCCAGATCGCCGCGATCCGCACCCTGGCCCGGCAGGGCATGGACCTGATGGCCACTCCGCCGGTGGCTGTGGTCGGGCACTCGCAGGGCATCCTGGCCGTCGAGGCGCTGAAGGCGGCGGGTGCGCGCGATATCGAGCTGCTGGCGATGGCGCAGCTGATCGGCGCGGCTGGCACGCTGGTGGCGCGCCGGCGCGGGATCTCGGTGCTCGGCGATCGCTCGCCGATGGTGTCGATCAGCAACGCCGACCCCGAGCGCATCTACCGACTGCTCGAGGATTTCTCGCAGGACGTCCGCACCGTGCTGCCGCCGGTTCTGTCCATCCGTAACGGCCGGCGCTCGGTCGTCATCACCGGAACGCCCGAGCAGCTGTCCCGCTTCGAGCTGTACTGCAAGCAGATTTCGGAGAAGGAAGAAGCCGACCGGAAAAACAAGGTCCGCGGCGGCGACGTGTTCGCGCCGATCTTCGATGCGGTCCAGGTCGAGGTGGGTTTCCACACGCCGAGGCTGGCCGACAGCATCGACATCGTCGGCGAATGGGCCGAGAAAGTCGGCATCGACGTCGACTTGGCCCGCGCCATGGCGGAAGCTATTTTGGTTCGGCCGGTCGACTGGGTCGACGAGGTGATCCAGGTTCACGAGGCCGGCGCGCGCTGGATCCTCGACCTGGGGCCCGGCGACATCCTGACCCGGCTGACCGCGCCGGTCATCCGCGGACTCGGAGTTGGCATCGTGCCCGCGGCGACGCGTGGCGGCCAGCGCAACCTCTTCACCGTCGGCGCCGTTCCCGAGGTGGCCCGGCCGTGGTCGAGCTACGCCCCGTCGGTCGTCAGCCTGCCCGACGGGCGGGTCAAGCTGTCCACCAAGTTCACCCGGCTGACCGGCCGGTCTCCAATCCTGCTGGCGGGGATGACCCCGACCACCGTCGACGCCAAGATCGTTGCCGCCGCGGCCAATGCGGGGCACTGGTCCGAGCTGGCCGGCGGCGGGCAGGTCACCGAACCGATCTTCAACGACCGCGTCGAGGAGCTTGCCGGGTTGCTCGAGCCCGGCCGCACGTACCAGTTCAACTCGCTCTTCCTCGACCCGTACCTGTGGAAGCTGCAGGTCGGTGGAAAGCGGTTGGTGCAGAAGGCCCGCCAGTCGGGTGCGGCGATCGACGGCTTGGTGGTCAGCGCCGGTATCCCCGAATTGGAAGAGGCCGTCGAGCTCATCGAGGAGCTCAACGAGGTCGGCATCTCGCACGTGGTGTTCAAGCCGGGCACCATCGAGCAGATCCGCTCGGTCATCCGCATCGCCACCGAAGTGCCGACCAAGCCGGTCATCATGCACATCGAGGGTGGGCGCGCCGGCGGCCACCACTCGTGGGAAGACCTGGACGATCTCCTGCTGGCCACCTACTCCGAACTGCGGTCACGACCCAACATCACCGTCTGTGTCGGCGGCGGCATCGGCACTCCCGAGCAGGCGGCCGAATACTTGTCCGGACGCTGGGCCCAGTCCTACGGCTTCCCCCTGATGCCGGTCGACGGCATCCTGGTCGGCACTGCGGCGATGGCCACGCTGGAGGCCACCACGTCGCCCTCGGTCAAGCAGATGCTGGTCGACATCCAGGGCACCGACCATTGGGTGGGCGCTGGAAAAGCGCAGGGCGGCATGGCTTCTGGCCGCAGTCAGCTCGGTGCCGACATCCACGAGATCGACAACACCGCGTCCCGCTGCGGCCGGCTACTCGACGAGGTCGCCGGAGACGGCGACGCGGTCGCCGCGCGCCGCGACGAGATCATCGCCGCGATGGCCAACACCGCCAAGCCGTACTTCGGTGACGTCGGCGAGATGACCTACCTGCAGTGGCTGCAGCGCTACGTCGAGCTGGCGATCGGCGACGGCGACAGCACCGCAGACACCGCCGCGCCCGGCAGCCAGTGGCTGGCCGACACCTGGCGTGATCGATTCGCGCAGATGCTGCAGCGGGCCGAGGCCCGGTTGCACCCGCAGGACTCTGGGCCCGATCGAAACGCTGTTCGGCGACCCCGAGTTGTTGGAGCGCCCCGACGAAGCGGTCGCCGCGCTGGTCGCCCGTTACCCGGACGCGCAGACCGTGCTGCTGCACCCGGCCGACGTGCCGTTCTTCGTCACGCAGTGCAAGACGCTGGGCAAGCCGGTGAACTTCGTCCCGGTGATCGACAAGGACGTACGCCGTTGGTGGCGAAGCGATTCGCTGTGGCAGGCCCACGACGCCCGCTACGACGCCGACCAGGTGTGCATCATCCCCGGCACCGCCGCGGTCGCCGGCATCACCCGGCTCGATGAGCCCGTCGGCGCACTGCTGGACCGCTTCGAGCAAGCTGCGGTCGACGACGTGATCGCCACCGGCGCGACCCCGACGCCGGTCACCGCGCGCCGCCAGGGCCGTATCGACGTGCGCGGTCCGCTGGCCACCGTGCTCGACGCGCCGGATGTGTTGTGGGCCGGCCGCGTTGCCACCAACCCGGTGCATCGCATCGCCGACCCCGCCGACTGGCAGGTGCACGGTGATTTCGGCGGGCCCGAAGAGCCACGAGCCACCCACTCGTCCACTGGAGCGCGTCTGCAGGCCTTCAAGGCAGACGGGGCCGACCAGGTGGTGCTGAGTGTGCCGATCGCCGGTGTGTGGATCGACATCCGATTCAGCTTGCCCGCCAACACGATCGACGGCGCAATCCCAGTGATCCGGACTAAGGATGCGATCGAGGCCATGCGTTCGGTGTTGGCGATCGCCGCCGGCGCCGACAGCCCCGAGACGCTGCCCCGGGTGCACAACGGCACCGCGACCGTGACTGTGCAGTGGGATCCCGAGCGGGTCGCCGACCACACCGGGGTCACCGCGATCTTCGGCGAACTGCTGGCGCCGACCCTGACCACCGTGCCCGACGCGTTGGTCGGCCGGTGCTGGCCGGCGGTCTTCGCGGCCATCGGCTCCGCCGTCACCGGCGCGGGCGTCCCGGTCGTCGAGGGTCTGCTGAGCCTGGTGCATCTGGACCACGCCGCTCACCTGGTTGCCGCACTGCCGAAGGTGCCGGCCGAATTGATCGTGACCGCAACGGCTTCGGTCGCCACCGATACCGAGGTCGGCCGGGTCGTTCCCGATCTCGGTGACGGTTGCCGACGCGGATCGCACGGTGCTGGCCACCATGGAAGAGCGGTTCGCGATCCGTGGCCGCACTGGGCCCGGCGAACTGACCGACCCACTGCGGGCCGGCGGCGCGGTCTCCGAGAACGCCACTGACACCCCGCGCCGGCGCCGGCGCGACGTCACGCTCACCGCTCCGGTCGACATGCGGCCGTTCGCGGTGGTGTCCGGTGACCACAACCCGATCCACACCGACCGGGCGGCCGCACTGCTGGCCGGTCTCGACTCGCCGATCGTGCACGGCATGTGGCTGTCGGCCGCCGCGCAGCACGTGGTGACGGCCACCGACGGCCAGGCCCGGCCCCCGGCCCGGCTGATCGGCTGGACGGCGCGTTTCCTCGGCATGGTGCGCCCCGGCGACGAGGTGGACTTCCGCGTCGATCGCGTCGGAATCGACCAGGGCGCAGAGGTTTTGGAGGTCGCCGCACGGATCGGTTCGGATCTGGTGATGTCGGCGACCGCGCGACTGGCCGCGCCGAAGACCGTCTACGCGTTCCCCGGCCAGGGTATCCAGCACAAGGGCATGGGCATGGACGTCCGTGCCCGTTCCAAGGCCGCCCGCAAGGTTTGGGACGACGCGGACAAGTACACCCGCCAGACGCTGGGCTTCTCGATTCTGAATGTGGTGCGGGACAACCCGACCACTCTTACCGCCAGCGGCGTGCACTACAACCACCCCGAGGGCGTGCTGTACCTGACGCAGTTCACTCAGGTCGCCATGGCGACGGTGGCTGCGGCGCAGGTCGCCGAGATGCGTGAGCAGGGTGCCTTCGTGGAAGACGCGATCGCCTGTGGTCACTCCGTCGGTGAGTACACCGCGCTGGCTTGCGTGAGCGACGTCTACGGGCTGGAAGCGTTGCTGGAGACGGTGTTCCAGCGTGGATCCAACATGCACGACATCGTGCCGCGCGACGAGCTCGGCCGGTCCAACTACCGGCTGGCCGCGATCCGGCCGTCGCAGATCGATCTCGACGATGCCGACGTGCCGGAGTTCGTCGACGAGATCGCCCGGCGCACCGGGGAGTTCCTGCAGATCGTCAACTTCAACCTGCGCGGCTCGCAGTACGCGATCGCCGGCACGGTCCGCGGACTGGAAGAGCTCGAGGCCGAAGTCGAGCGTCGTCGCGAAATCTCCGGCGGTAAGCGGTCTTTCATCCTGGTGCCGGGTATCGATGTGCCGTTCCACTCCGAGGTGCTGCGGGTCGGTGTCGCCGAGTTCCGTCGCTCACTGGAACGGGCCATGCCGCATGGCAAAGACGCCGAAATGATCATCGGGCGCTACATCCCGAACCTGGTTCCGCGGCCGTTCAGCCTGGACCGCGACTTCGTCCAGGAGATCCGGGATCTGGTGCCGGCCGAGCCGCTGGACGAGATCCTGGAGAACTACGACTACTGGCGCAACGAGCGCCCGTTCGACTTGGCGCGAACGTTGATCATCGAGCTGCTGGCCTGGCAGTTCGCCAGCCCGGTCCGCTGGATCGAAACCCAGGACCTGCTGTTCACCGAGGAGGCCGCCGGCGGTCTGGGCGTGGAGCGTTTCGTCGAGATCGGCGTGAAGTCGGCACCGACGGTCGCCGGGCTCGCCACCAACACCCTCAAGCTGCCCGAATATGCCCACAGCACAGTGGAAGTGCTCAACGCCGAGCGTGACGCCGCGGTGCTGTTCGCGACCGACACCGACCCTGAACCCGAAGACATCATGGATGAGGCGCCGGCTGCCTCCGAGACGCCCAGCCCTGATGCCGCGCCTGCCGTCGCCGCCGCTCCCGCCGCAGCTCCGTCGGGTGCTCCGAGACCCGACGACATCGGGTTCGATGCCGCCGACGCCACACTGGCGCTGATCGCGCTGTCGGCCAAGATGCGCATCGACCAGATCGAGCAGCTGGACTCCATCGAGTCCATCACCGACGGTGCCTCGTCGCGGCGGAACCAGTTGCTGGTCGACCTGGGCTCCGAGCTGAACCTGGGTGCCATCGACGGCGCCGCCGAGGCCGACCTGGCCGGCTTGCGGGCGCAGGTCACCAAGTTGGCCCGCACCTACAAGCCTTACGGGCCAGTGCTTTCCGACGCGATCAACGATCAGTTGCGCACCATCCTCGGTCCGTCCGGGAAGCGGCCCGCCGCGATCGCCGAGCGGGTGACCAAGACCTGGGAGCTGGGCGAAGGCTGGGTCAAGCACGTCACGGTGGAGGTCGCGCTCGGCACTCGCGAGGGCACCAGCGTTCGTGGCGGTTCATTGGGCAACCTGCACGAGGGCGCCCTGGCTGACGTCGCCGCGGTCGACAGCGTCATCGACGCCGCCGTCACGTCCGTGGCCGCCCGCCGGGGCATCGCGGTGGCGCTGCCGTCCAGCGGTGGTGGTGGCGGCGCGACCGTCGACGCCGCGGCGCTGGGCGAGTTCACCGAGCAGATCACCGGTCGCGACGGTGTGCTGGCCTCGGCGGCCCGCCTGGTACTGGGCCAGCTGGGCCTCGACGAGCAGGTCAGCGTGCCGCCGGCGGCCACCGATGCCGACCTGATCGACCTGGTGACCGCCGAACTGGGCGCCGACTGGCCGCGGTTGGTGGCGCCGGCGTTCGACGGCAAGAAGGCCGTGGTGTTCGACGACCGGTGGGCCAGCGCGCGCGAAGACCTGGTCAAGCTGTGGCTGGTCGAGGACGACGAAGCCAACGCCGACTGGGCAAGGCTCTCAGAGCGTTTCGAGGGAGCCGGCCACGTGGTGGCGACACAGGCGACCTGGTGGCAGGGCAGGGCACTGGCGGCCGGACGTCAGATCCACGCGTCGCTGTACGGCCGGATCGCGGCCGGTGCGGAGAACCCGGACACCGGCCCGTTCCACACCGAGGTTGCCGTAGTGACCGGTGCGTCGAAGGGCTCGATCGCCGCATCGGTGGTCGGCAAGCTGCTCGATGGTGGTGCCACCGTCATCGCCACGACGTCGAAGCTCGACGACGAGCGGCTGGCGTTCTACCGGAACCTCTACCGCGACCACGCCCGCTTCGGTGCCTCGTTGTGGGTGGTGGCGGCCAACATGGCGTCGTATTCCGACATCGATGCGCTTGTCGAATGGATCGGTCACGAGCAGTCCGAAAGCCTTGGGCCGCAGTCGATTCATATCAAGGACGCCCAAACCCCGACGCTGCTGTTCCCGTTCGCGGCACCGCGGGTGGTCGGCGACCTGTCCGAGGCCGGTTCGCGCTCGGAGATGGAAATGAAAGTGCTGCTGTGGGCTGTGCAACGGCTGATCGGTGGCCTGTCCAAGATCGGCGCCGACCGTGACATCGCCTCACGTCTGCACGTGGTGCTGCCGGGCTCGCCGAACCGCGGCATGTTCGGTGGTGACGGCGCCTACGGTGAAGCCAAATCGGCCCTGGACGCCCTGGTGACCCGTTGGGGAGCCGAGTCGTCGTGGGCGCACCGGGTCAGCCTGGCCCACGCGCTGATCGGGTGGACTCGCGGCACCGGGCTGATGGGGCACAACGACGCGATCGTCAGCGCTGTCGAAGAGGCCGGTGTCACAACGTATTCCACCGATGAGATGGCTGACATGCTGCTGGGACTCTGCGACATCGAGTCCAGGGCGGCCGCGGCGGCCACACCGATCAAGGTGGACTTCACCGGCGGCCTCGGCGATGTCGAACTGGACATGGCCGAGCTGGCAGCGAAGGCCCGCGAGGAGATGACCTCGGAATCGGCAGTCGACGACGATGACGCCGATGACGGAACCATCGCCGCGCTGCCGTCGCCGCCGCGCGGCTTCAACCCGGCACCGCCGCCGGTGTGGAGCCACCTCGACCTCGACCCGTCGGAGTTGGTGGTCATCGTCGGTGGTGCCGAACTCGGCCCGTACGGCTCGTCGCGGACCCGCTTCGAGATGGAGGTCGACAACGAACTGTCGGCCGCCGGAGTACTCGAATTGGCTTGGACCACTGGGCTGATCAAGTGGGAAGAGGACCCGACTCCGGGCTGGTATGACGTCGCGTCTGGTGACCTGATCGACGAGGCCGAGTTGGTCGAGCGCTACCACGACGTCGTGGTCGAGCGCGTCGGCATCCGTGAGTTCGTCGACGACGGCGCGATCGACCCCGATCACGCATCGCCGTTGATGGTGAGCGTGTTCCTGGACAAGGACTTCACGTTCGTCGTCTCCTCGGAGGCCGACGCCCGCGGGTTCGCCCAGTTCGACGCCGAGCACACGGTAGTCCGGCCGGTTCCGGGCTCCAGCGACTGGCAGGTTACGCGTAAGGCGGGCACCGAGATTCGCGTGCCGCGCAAGACCAAGCTGTCGCGGACCGTCGGCGCGCAGATCCCGACCGGGTTCGACCCGACGGTGTTCGGCATCAGCCAAGACATGGCCAGCTCGGTCGACCGGGTGGCGCTGTGGAACATCGTGGCGACCGTCGATGCGTTCCTGTCGTCGGGCTTCACCCCGACCGAGTTGATGCGATGGGTGCACCCGGGCCTGGTCGCCAGCACCCAGGGCACCGGCATGGGCGGTATGACGTCGATGCAGACGATGTATCACGGCAACCTGCTCGGCCGGAACAAGCCGAACGACATCTTGCAAGAAGTTCTGCCCAACGTCGTTGCCGCACACGTGATTCAGTCTTATGTCGGCAGCTACGGCGCCATGATCCACCCGGTCGGCGCGTGCGCCACCGCGGCGGTCTCGGTCGAGGAGGGCATGGACAAGATCCGCCTCGGCAAGGCCGAACTGGTGGTCGCGGGCGGCTTCGACGACCTGACGCTGGAAGCCATCATCGGCTTCGGTGACATGGCCGCTACTGCCGAGACGAGCATGATGCGGGGCAGGGGTATCAGCGACGCGAAGTTCTCCCGCCCCAACGACCGACGCCGGCTCGGGTTCCTGGAAGCTCAGGGTGGTGGCACCATCCTGCTGGCCCGCGGTGACCTCGCGGTCAAGATGGGTCTGCCGGTGCTGGCGGTGGTGGGTTACGCGCAGTCGTTCGCCGACGGCGTGCACACCTCGATCCCGGCTCCGGGTCTGGGTGCGCTGGGTGCCGGCCGTGGCGGCAAGGATTCGCCGCTGGCCCGGTCGCTGGCCAGGCTGGGGGTCAGTGCCGACGATGTCGCGGTGATCTCCAAGCACGACACCTCGACGTTGGCCAATGATCCCAACGAGACCGAACTGCATGAGCGGCTTGCTGATTCGATGGGGCGCTCCGACGGAGCGCCGCTGTTCATCGTGTCGCAGAAGAGCCTCACCGGACACGCCAAGGGTGGTGCGGCGGTCTTCCAGATGATGGGCCTGTGCCAGATCCTGCGCGACGGCGTCATCCCGCCGAACCGCAGCCTGGACTGCGTCGACGACGAACTCGCCGACTCGGCGCACTTCGTCTGGGTCCGCGACACGCTGCGGCTCGGGGAGAAATTCCCGCTGAAGGCCGGTCTGGTGACCAGCCTGGGATTCGGCCACGTATCCGGCCTGGTCGCGCTAGTGCACCCCGAGGCCTTCCTGGCCACGCTGGACGCCGAGCAGCGCGCGGACTACCTGCGCAGGGCCGACGCCCGCCTGCTGGCCGGACAGCGCCGCCTCGCGTCGGCAATCGCGGGCGGCCGCCCGATGTACGAGCGGCCCGCCGACCGTCGCTTCGACCACGAGGGGTCCGAGAAGCGCCAGGAATCAGCGATGTTGCTCGACGAGAACGCGCGATTGGGCGACGACGATATCTACCTCCAGTGAGCATCCGATAGGTTTCTACCAATGAGCATCGTCGGAGTGGGGATAGACCTTGTCTCCATTACTGAATTCGCCGAGCAGGTAGATCAGCCCGGAACGGTCTTCGCTGAAACCTTCACGCCAGGTGAGCGGCGTGATGCCTCGGTTAAGAGTTCGTCGGCGGCACGCCACCTAGCGGCCCGGTGGGCGGCCAAGGAGGCCGTGATCAAGGCCTGGTCCGGCTCGCGCTTCTCGCAGCGGCCGGTGTTGCGCGAGGACATCCACCGCGACATCGAGGTGGTCACCGACATGTGGGGGCGGCCGCGGGTGCGGCTGACCGGTGATATCGCCAAGCATCTGAAGGATGTGACGATTCACGTGTCGCTGACACACGAAGCCGACACCGCGGCGGCGGTCGCCATTCTGGAACTGCCTTAGCTAGCCTGGGAGGCCATGAGCAATCTGGTCGAACGCGTACGTGAGTTGTTGCCATCCGTGCGCGAGGATTTGGAGAATCTGGTCCGTATCCAGTCGGTGTGGGCCGACCCGGCCCGCCGCGACCAGGTGCACCGCAGCGCCCAAGCCACGGCAGACTTGTTGTCGCACGCCGGTTTTGCCGACGTGCAGATCGTCAGCGAGGGTGGCGCGCCGGCTGTCATCGCACGGCACCCCGCGCCGCCGGGTGCGCCGACCGTGCTGCTGTACGCCCACCATGATGTGCAGCCCGAAGGTGACGCTGCCCAGTGGGCGTCGCCGCCGTTCGAGCCGACCGAACGCGACGGACGACTCTACGGACGTGGCAGTGCTGACGACAAGGCCGGTATCGCAACGCATTTGGCGGCTTTTCGGGCGCACGGCGGCAGCCCGCCGGTCGGGGTGACGGTGTTCGTCGAAGGCGAGGAGGAGTCGGGCTCGCCGTCGCTGGGGCGACTGCTGGCGGCCCATCGCGACGCGCTGGCCGCCGATGTGATCGTCATCGCCGACTCGGACAACTGGAGCACCGAGGTCCCGGCGTTGACCGTGTCGTTGCGCGGGCTGGTCGACTGCGTGGTCGAGGTGGCCACCCTCGATCACGGCCTGCACTCCGGCCTATGGGGCGGCGTAGTACCTGACGCGCTGATGGTGCTGACGCGCCTGCTGGCCAGTCTGCATGACGACGATGGAAATGTCGCGGTTGCCGGCCTGCACGAAAGCGCCGCCGCCGCAGTCGATTATCCGGTCGATCGGGTGCGCGCGGAATCGGGATTGCTGGATGGGGTGAGCGAGATCGGTTCCGGCTCGGTACCGCAACGGATGTGGGCCAAACCGGCGATCACTGTGATCGGCATCGACACCACTTCCGTTGCAGCATCGTCGAATACACTGATCCCGCGCGCCCGCGCCAAGGTGAGTATGCGGGTCGCTCCCGGTGGGGACGCGGCCGCGCATCTGGATGCACTGATCGCACATCTGGAGCAGCACGCGCCGTGGGGCGCGCAGCTGACTGTGACGCCCGGCGAGATCGGTCAGCCGTACGCCATCGACGTGACCGGGCCGGTGTATGACGCGGCGCGCGCCGCATTCCGGCAGGCCTGGGGGACCGAACCCGTCGACATGGGCATGGGCGGCTCGATCCCGTTCATCGCCGAGTTCGCCGCGGCATTCCCGAAAGCCGCGATCCTGGTCACCGGCGTGGAAGACCCTGCGACGCAGGCGCACAGCATCAATGAGAGCCTGCATTTGGGTGTGCTGGAGCGGGCCGCGACCGCCGAGGCGCTGCTACTGGCGAACCTGGCCGCCGAAAGTCGGTGACTTGCCGTTCCCGCTCAACTTGTCAGAGCGACACCGCTGCACCGAGGATTAATACCTCTAACGGGACAATGGTGGAGTCGTCCGCACCGATGAGGTCGAAGTTCAAAGCGTCGCCGTAGTCTCCGGCGGAAAAAGCGCTGAGAGCATTGGTGAAAAAGCTCTGACTTTCGGCGACGATCTGTTGCGCATCGGTTGAAGCATCGCTGAAATCTGCGGGGATCACGAAATTAAACGGATCGGAGGGGCCGATTGATTCGTTTGTCAGCGCTTCGACTGTCCCCACCAAGAGGTCGTTGGGTGCATTCAGCGCATCGTCGTCGGCACCGTCGAAGAGCGCCGCGAGGCCCTGGACCAGGTCACCCCCGCTGAAATCCACAGCGGCGGCCGTGAAATCGGCTTGTCCGGCCGCGTAGTCGGCGTCGACGACGTTGACGACGTCGGTGAAGTCATCGGCCCGGGCGGTGGGCGCGGACATCATGGCGGCGGCGCCGAACGCACCGGCGGCTGCGGCAAGCCCGACCATCATCCCCGTTCGCGGTCGCGCGTGAGTCATGCTCTCTTCCCCCAAAGCATCGGTCTGTGAACCAGATCAATCAAAAATAGGTATTGGCTCAGACCATCCTGTGTGCCGAGGCCTGGTGGTTGATAGAGGTGTTTCCCTACGTTTCCGGCTCGAACGCGCGTCGGGCCTTCGGCTGCGCTCAGCTCCTCAACAGGTCCCCGGTCTGCCGGTGAACATGTCTGTGCCGCAACCAGGGTCGGAGTTGGGCGGGGGAGTCTCTCCGTCCCAGGCATTGCTATACCGAAGGCCGCCCTGATAGGGAACGTTGCCCATACCACTACGCACCCAGTACCAGGTGTGGCAGATATTCATGTCCCAGTTAAAAGCAGTGCCCGGACCTGAGTGTTCGGTCACCCGAGGGTCGTATTGCATAGGCTCCCCCGGGCACCAGTGATGCGGCGCCTGAGCCTGTGCGGTGCCTGACGCCAGCGCCAGACCACCCGACGCCAAGAGAGTCGCAGCCATGCCAAGGATCAATCGGTTCATAACCGGAGTTTCCTCTCAACCGGCTCCGTGCACATGGGGCATTTGCCCCATCGATGTTGAGTGAGCGCATCGCTGCAAAAGGCGCGGCGCATTGTCCACTGCCTGCCTGCAACGACCGGTCAATCTGTCAGAACGACACCGCCGCGCCCAGGAGGAGCTCCTGTAGAGGAGCAATGGTGGCAACGTCGAGACCGATGAGATCGTCGTAGGCGGCTTCGCCGTAGTCACCGAGGGAAAAGGCTGTTTGTGCAGCCTCGAAATAGCCATTACCGGTGAGGTAGGTTCCCGCAGTGGTTACAGCATCGCTGAAATCTGCCGGGAGGACGAACTCCCATGGAATGGCGGCAGTGACTGGTTCGTTGTCTAGCAGCTCGATCGTTCCTACTAAGAAATTGATAGACGGAGACAGCGATTCTTCGTCAGTACCGTTGACAAGCGCTAATAGCCCGGGGGCCAGCTCGTTGCTGCTGAAATCGGTGAAGGCGGTCGCAAAGTCGGCTTGCCCAGCCGCGTAGTCGCCGTCGATAGCGTTGATGACGTCGGTGTAGTCGTCGGCGCGGGCTGTCGGCGCGGTGGCCGCCGACATCATCGCGGCGGCCCCGAAGGCACCCACAGCAGCGGCAAGGCCGATCAAGATTGCGGATCGCGATCGCGTGTCACTCATGGCTTGCTCCAATCGTCGGCCCATGAACCTGAGATGAGGAAACATAAGCATCTGCTTAGAGCACCGTAAGTGTTTGCTGATGGCTAATCCATAGGGCAATTGACCCATTTTCGTGTGCCTGCTCGTGGCCAACATCGGACGCAGGCGCACACACAGCATGCGTGTTGCGCAGCACCTCGGCACTGCCGTGCGAGCTAGACCGACAGATCGCGACGTAACTTCGCGACGTGCCCGGCCGCCTTGGCGTCGTGGTGCAGCGCACCCGAGCCACGGTGGCCAAGTCCGGTGACGCCGCGTTCATCTACGACGCTGTGCAGGCTCGTGCGACTGCTCGTGTCTCGTGGGGTTTCGCCAACCCGGCCGGTGTGGTGCGTCTGTACGACGCGCCCTGATCGGTTGTCGGACAACTGAATAGCTGAACGGGAGAGCCTCGGACCTTCGCGGGTCCGAGGTTTCTCTCGCCGGCACTGGTAAGCCGGTCATTTGGTCAGAGCGACACGGCCGCAGGACTATTCGATCGTTCTTCCGCTAGAGGAGCTCCTCCTCGGTGAAGGTGGCGTCGATCGGATCAACACGCGTTCAGCCGCGTCGACGACCACACACTCCGCACAGGACTAGACCGACAGGTCGCGGCGCAACTTGGCGACGTGCCCGGTGGCCTTGACGTTGTACTGCGCTTCGGCGATCTTGCCCTTCTCGTCAACGACGAACGTCGAACGGATCACGCCCTGAACGGTCTTGCCGTACATCTTCTTCTCGCCGAAAGCGCCGTAGGCCGTCAGCACCTTGCGCTCGGGGTCAGACAGCAGCGGAAACGTCAGGCCCTCGGCGTCACGAAACTTGGCCAGCTTCTCCGGCTTGTCGGGGGAGATGCCGACGACGTCGAGGCCGGCGCCGTTGAGCTCGCTCAGGTTGTCGCGGAAGTCGCAGGCCTGCTTGGTGCAGCCGGGCGTCGATGCCGCGGGGTAGAAGTAGATGATCACGCGATGGCCCTTGTAGTCGGCGAGCGAGACTTTCTTGCCGTCGGCGTCAGGAAGGCTGAAGGCGGGCGCTTTGTCGCCCGGCGCAAGGCGTGCGGTGTCGGTCAAGGAGCTGCCTTTCTGTTCACCGGCAGGTGGGATGAGTACCGGCTGATCTAGGGTAGGTCGGCAGGCACCAACCTAGACCGAGCCTGGTCTGGGTTCGCCGACGACAGGGAGGACGAGAGTGGCGGAGCGGGATCCCGACACCATCAAGCAGGACATCGACAAGGCCCGCGACCAGCTCGCATCGACCGTCGACTCGCTGGCTGTGCGGGCCAATCCCCGCCGACTCGCCGACGACGCCAAAGCCCGGGCGATCGGGTTCGTCAAGAAGCCGGCGGTTGTCGATCTCGCTGGCCGGGATTGCAGCACTCGCCGCCGCCCTGGCGGTGCGCCGAATCCGCAACAAGTAACAGCTCGTGAAGGACCACTTCCAGCGAACGTTCTGTTCGCTCTTGTACTGACGCAATCCATTCGTGTCTTGTGTTCCGTTGGGCGGCAGTACTTCGCATAGCTAAAGAGTTGAAGACTCGATGCCTGGCGGCGCGAGTCCTGATTCGACCGCAAAAATGGCCTAATCAGGCCTCTGGCGCGCCCTATCCTTGGGAGGCCTTGGAAACTCGGGGGCCGGAATCGGCGGAGGGTCGGATGACGTTAGCGACTACGTGTCGCGCATGTGGCACCGCGCGCGCGGGGGCAACGGTTTTGTGATTCTGCGGCTCCCTGATTGCACGGCAGCCGGCCCGCACGTCGACCACCGGCTAGCGGTGGTCTTGAACCAAAACGGCGCCGCCCTCGTGATACCACTGGAAGGCTGGTTATGGACGTTCCGGAAACCAACCGGACACTGGTCGCTGACGCGTTCGCGCGGCTGTCTGCCGAGGATCGCGCAATGGTTCGACGCGCGTATTATTACGGCTGGACAACCGCACAAATCGGCGCGGACCTGGGCATCGCCGAAGGCGCCGTGAAATCGCGGCTGCATCACGCGCTGCGAGACCTGCAGCAGACGCTGCAGGAGATGGGAGTGGCACCATGACCGCCTTTCCGGGGCAGGGAGCACCCATCCCCGGACCGCGCGGACAAGACGGCGACAAGTACGCAGAGTGGGACGCGGCCTACGTGCTGGGGTCATTGTCCGAGACGGACAGGCGCGAATTCGAGGCACACCTGGAAGAGTGCCCGGACATGTCGGGATGCGGTAACCGAGCTTTCCGGCATGCCCGCCCTGCTGTCGCTGCTCGACCTCGACGACATTGCCGACGAAGACGACCCGGTAGCAGTTCGGCCGCCGTGTGCCGCAGCCGGATCTGGTCGGGTCGGCAGTGGGAAATGTCCGCCGTTGCAGGCTTGCTGAAGCGTGCACTCGATGGCCACGGCGCGGTGGTCGGCGTGGTCGGCTCGCCCGGCATAGGCAAAAGCCGTCTGGTGCGTGAAGTTTCGGCAATGGCAGATGCCCATGATGTCGACGTGTTCACCGCCTTCTGCGAATCGCACACCAGCCAGGTCCCCTTCCATACCGTGACGCGCCTGTTGCGCGCAGCCACCGGCGTCGAGAGTCTTGACCCACCCGCCGCCCGGGCGCAGATCCGGGCTCAGGCTCCCGACGCGGCGCCTGAGGACTTGCTGCTCTTTGACGACCTGCTGGGCATCGCCGATCCCGATGTGGAGCTGCCGAAGATCGATCCGGATGCCCGTCGGCGGCGGTTGACCATGCTGGTCAATGCGGCCTCGCTGGCCCGCCGGGCCCCGGCGGTCTTCGTCATCGAGGACGCCCATTGGATCGACGAGGTCAGCGAGTCGCTGTTGGCCGATTTCTTTACGGTCATGCTGCAGACGCCCTCGCTGGTGCTGGTCACTTACCGACCCGAATATCAGGGCGCGTTGACCCGAGTGGCAGGTGCCCAAACTGTTGCCCTTGCGCCGCTGAGTGATTCAGAAACCGCGGGACTGGTCTCGGAGCTGCTCGGCCCGGATCCCTCGAATGGCGCGCTGGGCCAGCGGATCGCCCAGAGGGCCGCCGGTAATCCGTTCTTCGCCGAGGAGATCGTGCGCGAACTGGCCGAGCGCGGCGTGCTGCGCGGCGAGCCGGGTGCATACCTCTCGGCGGCAGAGGTTGGCGAGGTGAGCGTGCCGGTCACGCTGCAGGCAGCCATCGCCGCTCGCATCGACCGACTCGACGCAAGGGCAAAGCGCACGCTGAGCGCAGCGGCAGTGCTCGGCGCGCGGTTTGACCTGGACCTGCTGGCCGCGCTGGGAGTTGAAGCGGTCGTTGACGATCTGCTGGCCGCTCAGCTCATCGATCAGGTCCGCTTCACCCGGCAACCGGAGTACGTGTTTCACCATCCGTCGATCCGCACGGTGGCCTACGAATTCCAGCTCGAATCGGATCGCGCCGAGCTGCATCGGCGCGTCGCGGCCGCCATCGAATCACGTAACCCGGCAGCGGGCGATGAAAATGCCGCCTTGATTGCCGAGCATCTGGAGGCGGCCGGCGATGGGCACGCCGCTTACGGCTGGCAAGTGCGGGCCGCAACCTGGGCGACCAACCGCGACATCGCCGCGGCATGGCGCAGTTGGGAGCGCGCCCGGACCATCGCCGACGCCCTACCCGCCGATGACCCCGACCGGGCATCCATGCGCATTGCTCCTCGCACCATGTTGTGCGGAATCGCCTGGCGAGTTAATGAGCATGCGACAGGCGCCCGTTTTGAGGAATTGCGGGAGTTGTGCGCCGCTGCCGGGGACAAGCCTTCACTGGCCATCGCCATGGCGGGGCAGGTGATGGATCACTTGCATCAGGCCCGGCTGCACGAGGCGTCGCAGCTGGCATCGGAAGCGATGGCCCTCATCGAGTCGCTCGAGGATCCGAACTTGACGGTGGGCCTGTCCCTCGCGTCGATCTACGCCAGAGCTAAGTGCGCCGAGTGGCCTGACGCGCTGCGGTGGTCACAGATGGTGATCGACCTGGCCGACGGTGATCCCTCAAAAGGCAACTTCATCATCGGCTCTCCCTTAGCGCTCGCCTTTACGACGCGGGCAACGGCCAGTTATTGCCTGGGACTTCCGGGATGGCGCGACGACCTGCGGCACGGCCTCGCCATGGCCCGCAGCACCGACCCGATGTCCTACGCCACCGTTGTCACCTACTCCTACTCCGCGGCAATACCGCCGGGCATGCTGAGGCCCGACGATCGCGCGATGGGCGAGATCGAGGATGCCCTGCGAATTGCCGAACAATCCGGTGATGATGTCGCCGTCGCCATCTCCCGGATGACGCTGGGCATTGCGCTGGTGCACCGCCGGACGAACGCGGAGCGCGACCGGGGACGGCAAGTCCTGGCGGAGGTCAGTGAAGTGTTTGTGCGTCGGGGGTTCTTCCTGGCCGAGTTACCTATCGTCGAGGTCTGCCTGGCTCGTGAGAAGGCTCAACGCGGAGATCGCGATGGCGCTATACCGCTCCTGCGCGTGGCCGCAGACGGCCAGTTCCGCGAGGGACGGCTGCTGGGGTGGAGCATTCCGGCGACAGGTGTTCTGGTGGAAACACTGCTCGATCGGGGGGCCGAGGGTGACTTGGTCGAAGCCGAGGCCGCGATCGAGCGGTTAGCGGAGGCCACGATCGAGCGATTAGCGGAGGCCGACGGCGGTTTCGCGGTGCGCGAGATCTGGCTGCTGCGGCTGCGGGCTCTCCTGGCGCGGGCTCACGGCGATGCCGTGTCCTACGCGGACTTCCGGGATCGCTACCGCGACATGGCGAATACGCTTGGCTTCGAAGGGCATATCGAGTGGGCCGAGGCGATGCCATGACAGGTCGGCACCTATAGTCAACTC
>CAVWLG010000016.1:0-90925 GCA_963755805.1 uncultured Actinomycetota bacterium | reverse complement strand
GGGATCCGATGATCGACTACCAGATGATGAGTCGCTTCACCCGAGGCTTCTCCAGCCTGCTGTACGCGGACAAGCCGACGGTGGTCAAGATCCATGGCTACTGTGTGGCCGGCGGCACAGACATCGCTCTGCACGCCGATCAGGTGATCGCCGCGGCTGACGCCAAGATCGGCTATCCGCCGACCCGCGTGTGGGGGGTGCCGGCGGCCGGCATGTGGGCGCACCGCCTGGGCGATCAGCGCGCCAAACGCCTTCTGCTGACCGGCGATTGCATCACCGGCGCCCAAGCGGCCGAGTGGGGCCTGGCGGTCGAGGCGCCGGATCCGAAAGACCTCGACGAGCGCACCGAACGCCTGGTGGAACGGATCGCCGCTGTCCCGGTCAACCAACTGATCATGGTCAAGCTCGCACTCAATTCCGCTCTGCTGCAACAAGGTGTGGCCACCAGCAGGATGGTCAGCACGGTGTTCGACGGGGTCGCGCGGCACACACCCGAGGGCCATGCATTCGTCGCGGACGCGGTCGAGCACGGCTTCCGTGACGCGGTCAAACATCGCGACGAGCCGTTCGGTGATTACGGCCGGCGAGCTTCGCAGGTCTGACACCATGTCAAAGTCGCTGGCCCGCATGACCGCTCGGTCGGTGGTGCTGAGCGTGATGCTTGGTGCCCATCCGGCATGGGCCAGCGCCGCCGAATTGATTCGGCTCACAGGAGACTTCGACATCAAAGAGGCCACTCTCCGAGTTGCCCTGACCCGAATGGTCAGCGCAGGGGACCTGGTGCGCTCCGCCGACGGCTACCGGCTTTCCGACCGGCTGCTGGCACGTCAGCGCCGGCAGGACGATTCCATGCGGCCCAAACTGCTGCCCTGGCACGGAAGCTGGACGACGTTGATTGTCACCAGCGTCGGTACCGACGCCCGCGCCCGGGCAGGATTGCGAACCACGCTGCATCACAAGCGTTTCGGCGAGTTGCGCGAAGGCGTGTGGATGAGGCCGGACAATCTCGAGCTCGACCTGGACTCCGACGTCCGGTCCCGGGTGCGGATCGTGCAGGCCCGCGACGACGAGCCCGCCGAGTTGGCCAGCCAACTGTGGGACCTACCGTCGTGGGCGCGTACCGGTGAACGGTTGCTTGCCGACATGGCCGACGCAGCCGACGTCCCCGGGCGATTCGTCACGGCCGCTGCGATGGTGCGTCACTTGCTGACCGATCCGGTGCTGCCCGGCGAGCTGCTGCCCGCGCAATGGCCGGGCACGCGGCTGCGTACGGCCTACAACGACTTCGCCGCCGAGTTGCTCGAGCGGCGCGATGACATCCGATTAGTGGAGGCGACATGAACGACCCGGTACGCGTAGAACGTCAGGGCCCGGTGACCACCGTCATCATCAACCGGCCCGGGGCCCGCAACGCGGTCAACGGCCCGACCGCGGCAGGGCTGTTCGAGGCGTTCGAGGAATTCGACCGCGACGACTCCGCGTCGGTGGCGGTGCTCTGGGGTGATCACGGAACCTTCTGCGCTGGAGCGGATTTGAAGGCGTTCGGCACGCCGGATGCCAACGCGGTGCACCGCACCGGTCCCGGACCGATGGGACCGAGCCGGATGGTGTTGTCGAAACCGGTGATCGCCGCGGTCAGCGGCTACGCGGTTGCGGGGGGATTGGAGCTCGCATTGTGGTGCGATCTGCGGGTCGCGGAAGAAGATGCCGTGTTCGGGGTGTTCTGCCGCCGCTGGGGTGTACCGCTGATCGACGGTGGCACGATCCGGTTGCCTCGACTGATCGGGCAGAGCCGCGCGATGGACATGATCCTCACCGGCCGCGCGGTCGATGCCGGTGAAGCGCTGGCGATCGGGCTGGCCAATCGTGTTGTGCCCAAAGGCCAGGCGCGCGAAGCCGCCGAGCAACTGGCCGCCGAATTGGCTGCGTTGCCTCAGCAGTGTCTGAGATCGGATCGACTCTCGGCGCTGCATCAGTGGGGGCTACCCGAAGCCGAGGCGTTGGACTACGAATTCGCCAGCATCTCCAGGGTGGCCGCCGAAGCGAACGAAGGGGCGGGGCGGTTCGCCGCCGGCGCGGGTCGCCACGGCACCGCTCAATAACTCGGCAGCGTGAACGACCGCGCGACCGCCAGCGACTGGCGGGCGACCAACTTGCTGACCAACGGAATCCGCAGAATCCGCAGAGCGACGTTGCGTAGCGGGGCGAGACGGCCCGAGGCGAAGCGCTCAGCTTTCAGCGCGTCGATGGCGCTCTTTTGACACCGCGCGACGTAAGGCTCCATCAACCGCTGGTATCGGTCGAAGGCTGCGGCGTAATCGGCACCGGCCGTTTGTAATTCATGCGCCAGCAGGTACACACCGACCATCGCCAGGGTGGTGCCCATGCCCGACCGGGGTGACGCGCACCAGGCCGCATCTCCGGTCAGGCAGACCCGTCCGCGCGCATAGGAGTCCAGATGGACCTGGGCGATCGAATCGAAGTACACCTCCGGAGTTTCGGCGAGGCCCGTGAGCAAGTGCGGAACTTCCCATCCCATTCCTGCGTATCGCTGCGCGAACAGTCGCTTGTTGCCTTCGGTGTCGCGGTAGTCGAATTCCAAGCGGGGGTCGGTGAGGAAGAAGCTGGCTCGCGCCGGCTCGTCGGGATCAATGCCCTGCAGCGCCACGGTTCGGCCCGCGTCGATGTACGCCATACCGGAATGGTCGAGCCGCAAACGGTTTTCGACGTCGAAGAACCCGAAACACTGACCCAACTGTGTGACGTAACGCTTTTCGGGTCCGAACACGAGTCGGCGGGTGCCGGAATGCAGGCCGTCCGCGCCGACGACGAAATCGTAGCTGCCGGCGGAGCCGTCGCTGAAGGTCACGTTGACCCGCCGGCCGTCGTCATCGAGTGTGCTGATCCGTACGCCGAAGCGGTAATTGACGTCGTCGCGGACGGCTTCGTAGAGGATGCGGGTCAACGTTCCCCAGTGAATCTCGACCTCGCCGCTGACCACCTCGGCGGGCAAGCGCCCGATTTCTCTACCCCGGCCGTCGACGAGTACGAGCGGGCCCATGCTGGTGGCTCCCGCTTTCACCTCGTCGAGCAGGCCCATCTTTTCGAGCACCGTGAGCGCGGGACCGCGAAAGTCGACGGCCTGCCCGCCGGTGCGTATTTCGCGGGCCTGTTCGATGATCGTCACGTCGTGGCCGTGCCTGGTGAGCCAGAAGGCCAAGCTCGGCCCGGCGATACCGCCGCCGCTGATGAGAATGTCGAAAGGCATTGCTATTAAGGCTAACCGGCCTTGTTGATGGTGTTGCCGCTGCCGAGGTTCTCGACCTTGGGCTCACCATCTTTGTAGCTGATGGTGTTGTTGAACCCGACGACGTTGAGTTGCTTGTCGATCTTGTCGATGGTGATCTTGTTGTCCGCGCCGCCGATGCTCACCGTCCCGCAGGAGCCCTTGACCGTCAGCGTGTTGTTCGACCCGCCCACGTTGAGCGACTTGCCGTCACCGCAATCGAGAGTGGTTGTGGTGCCCAGTGATCCGTAGTTGATCGTGTTCCCGATGTCGAACTGGGCGCCCGTGCTGGTCGTCGACGGTGCCGCCGTCGACGAGCTGGGGGAGCCACTCGACGGAACCGTGCCGTTGTTGATTGCTCTGTCCGCAGCCGGCCACCCCGAACACCGCTGCCGCGGTGAGTGCCAGACCGGCGGTGAAGCCCAGACGTCGAGAGTTGTTCGTGCGCATGCGGCTAACTTCCCACGTGGCTGACGCGATTGACCATGCCGAGTTCGCGACCGCGGTCCCAGACGAACGGCTCGCCGTTCTTGTAGAAGACCGACTCGTTGGAGCCGTAGACGGTGATGTCGTGGATGACGTTGTCCGCAACGACGGTGTGACCGGAGCCCATCACCGTCACGGCCCAACACGTTCCCAGCGCGTTGACGGTGTTCCTGGTGCCGTCGACCAACAGCGTCGCGCCGTTGCAGTCGATGGTCTGCTCGATACCCATGCCGGTGATGTGGGTGTCACCGTTCTTGGCGGGCGCGCTCGGTGCGCCGGCGGAGGTGAATGCGATCACGATTGCGCTGGCCGCCACGGCCCGGCAGGGGATCGACCAATTCATCGCGGGTTCCTCTCGCCACGGCGCGCGATCTGCTCGGAAAGGGCCTCGGAAAGAGTCTCCGAAAGAGCCACGGAAAGAGCGTACGTGCTGGTGTGACCAGCAGACTAGAGTTCGTCGTTCCGGGGACCGCGCAACTAGAGTCCGTAGCTGAACGCAACCGAAGGGTGATCGCCATGCCAGCTGAGCCGGAGTCACCGGCCGGTCGGTCGGGCGCCGGGGCAAGGTCCGGGACCCGCGGGGCCAGGCTGAGCCGCGACATCATCGTCAACGCCGCGCTCACCTTCCTGGATCGCGAGGGCTGGGATGCCCTGACGATCAATGCCCTGGCGACGCAGCTGGGAACCAAAGGCCCGTCGCTGTACAACCATGTCGTCAGCCTGGAGGACCTGCGCCGCACGGTGCGAATCCGGGTCATCGACGACATCATCACCATGCTCAACCGGGTTGGCGAGGGACGTACGCGCGACGACGCCGTGCTGGTGATGGCCAGCGCGTACCGCAGCTACGCCCATCACCACCCCGGCCGGTACTCGGCCTTCACCCGGATGCCGCTGGGCGGCGGCGACGACCCGGAGTACACCGCTGCTACCCGGGCTGCTGCTGCGCCGGTGATCGCGGTGTTGACGTCGTACGGACTCGACCTCGAGCAGGCTTTCTATGCGGCACTGGAGTTCTGGTCGGCGATGCATGGGTTTGTCCTGCTCGAAATGACGGGCGTGATGGACGACATCGACACCGATTCGGTGTTCTCGGACATGGTGCTGCGGCTGGCCGCGGGGATAGCGCTGCGCAGCGGATCCGCCGCGCACGACGCCCCGTGACGTTGCCCGGTAAGGTGGTCCATTGGACGCCGATGTCGTCGCTTTGACCTGCCCGACTAGCGGCGGGTATTGTGGAGCCTCGTGCCTGGCGGTTTTAGGCGCTTCAGCTAAGACGCGCACGCCGGGCCAATTCGCATGGCAACCACGCAACGGATTGATTCTGCGGCGGGCGCGTGCGACACACCCGGACGCGGGGGACCGCCGAAGGGCATAACTGCAGTACAGAGACTTAGAAGCATCAAAATCAGACAGCAGCAAATGAACGAGAAGTAGGAAGCCGGTAGATGCCAACCATTCAGCAGCTGGTCCGCAAGGGTCGCCGCGACAAGGTCAACAAGGTCAAGACCGCGGCCCTCAAGGGCAGCCCGCAGCGCCGCGGGGTGTGCACCCGCGTGTACACCACGACTCCGAAGAAGCCGAACTCGGCGCTTCGTAAGGTCGCGCGCGTCAAGCTGACGACGGGGGTCGAGGTCACCGCCTACATCCCGGGCGAGGGTCACAACCTGCAGGAGCACTCGATGGTGCTGGTGCGCGGCGGTCGTGTGAAGGACCTGCCCGGTGTGCGGTACAAGATCATCCGCGGCTCGCTGGACACCCAGGGTGTCAAGTCCCGCAAGCAGGCTCGCAGCCGCTACGGCACCAAGAAGGAGAAGAGCTAATGCCGCGCAAGGGCCCCGCGCCGAAGCGGCCACTGGTCAACGACCCGGTCTACGGGTCGCAGCTGGTGACGCAGTTGGTCAACAAAGTTCTGCTGGACGGGAAGAAATCGCTGGCTGAGCGCATTGTTTATGGTGCGCTCGAGCAGGCCCGCGACAAGACCGGAACCGACCCGGTCATCACGCTCAAGCGTGCACTCGACAACGTCAAGCCGGCGCTCGAAGTCCGCAGCCGCCGCGTCGGTGGTGCGACCTACCAGGTGCCCGTCGAAGTACGTCCCGAGCGTTCGACCACGCTGGCACTGCGCTGGCTGGTCGGCTTCTCGAAGCAGCGCCGCGAAAAGACCATGGTCGAGCGGCTCGCCAACGAGCTGCTGGACGCCAGCAATGGTCTGGGCGCCGCCGTCAAGCGACGGGAAGACGTCCACAAGATGGCCGAGGCGAACCGGGCCTTCGCGCACTATCGCTGGTGAGACATCCGGCGACTGAGCCGGGTCGAAGTACAACAGCGAAATAACCGAGCAATCGAAAGAGTGGTAAGACTCCCGTGGCACAGAAGGACGTGCTGACGGACCTGACCAAGGTCCGCAACATCGGCATCATGGCGCACATCGACGCCGGTAAGACGACGACGACCGAGCGCATCCTCTATTACACCGGTATCAGCTACAAGATCGGTGAGGTGCACGACGGCGCCGCCACCATGGACTGGATGGAGCAGGAGCAGGAGCGCGGGATCACCATCACCTCCGCGGCAACCACCTGCTTCTGGAACGACAACCAGATCAACATCATCGACACCCCCGGGCACGTCGACTTCACCGTCGAGGTGGAGCGCAGCCTGCGCGTGCTGGACGGCGCCGTTGCGGTGTTCGACGGCAAGGAAGGTGTCGAGCCGCAGTCTGAGCAGGTTTGGCGCCAGGCCGACAAGTACGACGTCCCCCGCATCTGCTTCGTCAACAAGATGGACAAGGTCGGCGCCGACTTCTACTTCTCGGTGAAGACGATGGAAGACCGCCTCGGCGCCAACGTCATTCCGATCCAGCTGCCCGTCGGCTCCGAGGGCGACTTCGAGGGCATCATCGACCTGGTCGAGATGAACGCCAAGGTATGGCGGGGCGAGACGAAGCTCGGCGAGACCTACGAGACCATCGACATTCCGGCCGAACTGCAGGACAAGGCCGACGAGTACCGCAACAAGCTGCTCGAGGCCGTTGCCGAGACCGACGAAACGCTGCTGGAGAAGCACTTCGGCGGCGAGGAGCTGACGGTCGACGAGATCAAGGGCGCCCTGCGCAAGCTCACCATCAGCTCCGAGGCCTACCTCGTGCTGTGTGGCAGCGCGTTCAAGAACAAGGGCGTCCAGCCGATGCTGGACGCGGTCATCGACTACCTACCGTCGCCGCTGGACGTGCCGCCTGCCGTGGGCCACGCTCCCAACAAGGAAGACGAGTTGATCACGCGCAACCCGTCGACCGACGAGCCGTTCTCGGCGCTCGCGTTCAAGGTTGCGACGCACCCGTTCTTCGGCAAGCTGACCTACATCCGGGTGTACTCCGGCAAGGTCGACTCCGGCAGCCAGGTCATCAACGCCACCAAGGGCAAGAAGGAGCGGCTGGGCAAGCTGTTCCAGATGCACTCCAACAAGGAGAACCCGGTGGAGACCGCCGCAGCGGGTCACATCTACGCGGTGATCGGGCTGAAGGACACCACCACCGGTGACACCTTGAGCGACCCGAACCACCAGGTCGTCCTCGAGTCGATGACCTTCCCGGACCCGGTCATCGAGGTGGCCATCGAGCCCAAGACCAAGAGCGACCAGGAGAAGCTGAGCCTCTCCATCCAGAAGCTCGCCGAAGAAGACCCGACCTTCAAGGTGCACCAGGACAACGAGACCGGCCAGACCGTCATCGGCGGCATGGGCGAGTTGCACTTGGACATCCTGGTGGACCGGATGCGCCGCGAGTTCAAGGTCGAGGCCAATGTCGGCAAGCCGCAGGTGGCCTACAAGGAGACCATCAAGCGCAAGGTCGAAAAGGTCGAGTTCACCCACAAGAAGCAGACGGGTGGCTCGGGCCAGTTCGCCAAGGTCCTGGTCAGCCTCGAGCCGTTCACCGGTGAGGACGGCGCGACCTACGAGTTCGACAACAAGGTCACCGGTGGCCGCATCCCCCGGGAGTACATCCCGTCGGTGGACGCCGGAGCCCAAGACGCCATGCAGTACGGCGTGCTCGCCGGCTACCCGCTGGTGAACGTCAAGCTGACGCTGCTCGACGGCGCTTACCACGACGTCGACTCGTCCGAGATGGCGTTCAAGATCGCCGGTTCTCAGGTGATGAAAAAGGCCGCGGCGCAAGCACAGCCGGTCATCCTGGAGCCCATCATGGCTGTCGAAGTCACCACGCCCGAGGACTACATGGGTGACGTGATCGGCGACCTGAACTCCCGCCGTGGCCAGATCCAGGCCATGGAAGAGCGCAGCGGTGCGCGCGTCGTCAAAGCTCACGTGCCGCTGTCGGAAATGTTCGGCTATGTCGGCGACCTGCGGTCGAAGACCCAGGGCCGGGCGAACTACTCCATGGTGTTCGACTCGTACGCCGAAGTTCCGGCGAACGTGTCGAAGGAGATCATCGCAAAGGCCACCGGCGAGTGAGCGAAGCTCACGAGTGAGGAGCCGAGTAATGGGTCCGAAGCCGGCGGAGTAACCTTGCCCGGTCACAACCGCGGCACGACGGAAATAACAACACTGCTTTAACAAGCACCAACTAGTCCAGGAGGACACAGAAGTGGCGAAGGCGAAGTTCGAGCGGACGAAGCCGCACGTCAACATCGGGACCATTGGTCACGTTGACCACGGTAAGACCACGTTGACCGCGGCTATCACCAAGGTCCTGCACGACAAATACCCCAACCTGAACGAGTCGCGCGCGTTCGACCAGATCGACAACGCGCCCGAAGAGCGTCAGCGCGGTATCACGATCAACATCTCCCACGTGGAGTACCAGACCGAGAAGCGCCACTACGCGCACGTCGACGCGCCTGGCCACGCGGACTACATCAAGAACATGATCACCGGTGCCGCCCAGATGGACGGCGCGATCCTGGTGGTCGCCGCGACCGACGGCCCGATGCCGCAGACCCGCGAGCACGTTCTGCTCGCCCGCCAGGTCGGCGTCCCCTACATCCTGGTGGCGCTGAACAAGGCCGACATGGTCGACGACGAGGAGCTGCTCGAGCTCGTCGAACTGGAGGTCCGTGAACTGCTGGCCGCTCAGGAGTTCGACGAGGACGCGCCGGTCATCCAGGTCTCGGCGCTCAAGGCCCTCGAGGGTGACGAGAAGTGGGTCAAGTCCGTCGAGAAACTGATGGACGCGGTCGACGAGTCGATCCCGGACCCGGTCCGCGAGACCGAGCTGCCGTTCCTGATGCCCGTCGAGGACGTGTTCACCATCACCGGTCGTGGCACCGTGGTGACCGGCCGTGTCGAGCGTGGCGTGATCAACGTCAACGAGGAAGTCGAGATCGTCGGCATCAAGCCGACCAGCGCCAAGACCACGGTCACCGGTGTCGAGATGTTCCGCAAGCTGCTCGACCAGGGTCAGGCCGGCGACAACGTCGGGCTGCTGCTGCGTGGTATCAAGCGTGAGGACGTCGAGCGCGGTCAGGTCGTCGTGAAGCCCGGCACCACCACGCCGCACACCGACTTCGAGGGCAACGTCTACATCCTGTCCAAGGACGAGGGCGGCCGGCACACACCGTTCTTCAACAACTACCGTCCGCAGTTCTACTTCCGCACCACCGACGTGACCGGCGTGGTGACGCTGCCGGAGGGCACCGAAATGGTGATGCCCGGTGACAACACCGAGATCGTCGTGAAGCTGATCCAGCCCGTCGCCATGGATGACGGTCTGCGGTTCGCGATCCGTGAAGGTGGCCGCACCGTCGGCGCCGGCCGGGTCACCAAGATCATCAAATAACTCCGTCGACGATGCGGGGCGCAGCCCCGGAGGAGGCGAAGAAGTTCGACCGAGTGCACAGCCAAGCGGCGCTCACCCAAAAGGGTGGGCGCCGTTTCGCTTACCCAGTATGCTCTGGCCTAAAAGCGATGCGTTGTCCCGCGTCATCGATCGACCGACGATGGAGCAGCCATGCTTGCGCGCTATCTCAAAGCCCAACTCATCGTTCTGGTCTGCGGCGGTCTGGTCGGCCCGATCTTTCTCGTCACCTACTTCGCGTTGCCCAGCATGCTGGGTTCGTTTGGTGGCGAAGCGGACTCGATCGTCGAGCAGAGCACCTCGTGGTTGCTCTGGGCCGGGTTACTGATCACCGTCGCCGACGTCCTGGTGGCAATCTGGCTGGCCAACCGCGGCGCGCAGTCCTCGGCCAAAATGGCTGCCCTCCAGCAAACCGGCGTACTCGCCACGGCGCAGATCCAGGGTCTGGCGGAAACCGGCGTGCGGATCAACGAGCGTCCGGTGGTCAAGCTGGATCTACGCGTCACCGGCCCCGGGTTCGATTTCAACGATCAAAAGCGGGTCACCGTCGACATCTCCAAGCAGGCGATCGTCACGTCGCGCAAACTCGTCGTCCTGGTCGACCCGAACACTCGCGAGTACGAGATCGATTGGCAGGCGAGCGCATTGGTTGCGGGTGTGGTGCCCGCGCAGATCACCGTCAGCGAGGACAACAAGACCTACGACCTGAGCGGTCAGGCCGGCCCGCTGATGGAGATCATGCAGATCTACAAGGCCAACAACCTGCCGTTCGGCGGCACGGTTGACATCCGCAACTACCCGGCGGTGCGCCAGCAGGTGCTGGCCGTGGTCCGGCGGGCTGCCGAAGCGCAGCAGCCGGCGGCGGCCGGCGGGGTGGCCGCGCCGCCGCAGCAATCGGTGGCCGAACGGCTGGACGAATTGCAGAAACTACACGCCAGCGGTGCGATCTCGGATGCCGAGTACGCCGCGGGTCGGCAGAAAATCATCGCCGATCTCTGACGGTCGACTGGTGGCGCCAGCCGATTAGAACACGTTTCAGTTTCGCTGCTAGCCTGATCGGCAGTCGGCGAAAGGGGCTGTGAGTGTCTGGCACGTCGGAAACTTTGCAAGGACGGGTGGCATTCATCACCGGCGCCGCCCGCGGCCAGGGGCGCGCCCATGCGGCCCGACTGGCCCGCGAGGGAGCGGACATCATCGCCTTGGACATCTGCGCGCCGGTGTCCGACAGCATCACCTATTCCGCGGCCACCCCTGAGGATTTGGCGGAGACGGTCCGGGCGGTCGAAGCGGAGGGGCGCAAGATCCTGGCCCGCCAGGTCGACATCCGTGACGACGCCGCGGTTCGGCAGCTGGTCAGTGACGGCGTCGAGCAGTTCGGCCGACTCGACATCATGGTCGCCAACGCGGGCGTGCTCAGCTGGGGACGGATCTGGGAGCTATCCGACGAACAGTGGAACACCGTGATCGACGTGAACCTGACCGGCACGTTCCACACCCTGCGCGCGGCGATTCCCGCGATGATCGACGCCGGCAACGGCGGGGTCATCGTGGTGGTCAGCTCGTCGGCCGGGCTGAAAGCGACCCCGGGCAACGGGCACTACTCGGCGTCCAAGCACGGGCTCACCGGTCTGACCAACTCGCTGGCAATCGAACTGAGCGAGTACGGCATCCGGGTCAACTCGATCCATCCCTACTCGGTGGAGACGCCGATGATCGAGCCGGAGCTGATGATGAAGGTGTTCGCCGAGCATCCGCACTACATCCACAGTTTCGGCCCAATGCTGCTGCAGCCCAGGGGGTTCATGGGTGCCGCCGAAGTATCCGACGTCATCGCGTGGCTCGCCGGTGACGGCTCGGCCACGCTGACCGGTGCCCAGATTCCGGTCGACAAGGGTGTGCTGAAGTACTAGTTCGCAACCTGTGTCAAGGTCTCGGCGAATCGATCGATGGCCCAATCGATTTCCGTCATCGTGATCACCAGCGGGGGTGCGAACCGCAGCGTCGATCCGTGAGTGTCCTTGACCAGGACACCGCGTTCGGCCAGTCGCAGGCTGAGTTGCTTCCCGCTGCCGAGCGCGGGGTCGATGTCGACACCTGCCCACAATCCGCGTCCGCGCACCGCGACCACGCCGTGGCCGATCAATGCCTGCAGCCGCCAATGCAGCCGCGCCCCCAGCCGGGTGGCGCGTTCCTGGAACTCACCTCGAGCCAGCATCGACACCACGGTGTGACCGATCGCCGCCGCAAACGGGTTGCCGCCGAACGTCGAGCCGTGCTCGCCGGGATGCAGCACCCCGAGAATGTCGCCATCGGCGACCACTGCGGACAGCGGTACCACGCCGCCGCCCAGCGCCTTGCCGAGCAGATAGATGTCGGGCACCACGTCCCAGTGGTCGCAGGCAAAGGTGCGGCCGGTGCGGGCCAAGCCGGACTGAATTTCATCGGCGATCATGAGAACATTTCGGGCCGTGCAGATCTCGCGCACTTCCGGCAGGTAATGATCCGGCGGCACGACCACACCGGCCTCGCCCTGGATCGGCTCCAGCAGGACGGCAACGGTGTGCTCGTCGATCGCGTCGGCCAGCGCGGTGGCATCCCCGAAGGGCACCGAACGGAAGCCCGGCGTGAACGGACCGAAGCCGGCACGCGCGGTCTCATCCGACGAGAAGCTGACGATGCTTATGGTACGACCATGAAAGTTGTTGTCGGCCACCACAATATTGGCCTGGTCGACGGGTACCCCTTTGACGTCGGTACCCCATTTGCGGGCCACCTTGAGCGCGCTCTCGACCGCCTCGGCGCCGCTGTTCATCGGCAGCACCATGTCCTTGTCGCACAACGTCGCCAGCGCCGCGCAGAACGGGCCCAGGCCTTCGGCGTGGAATGCTCGGCTGACCAGGGTTAAGACGTCGAGTTGGGCATGGGCGGTGGCGATGATCTCCGGGTTTCGATGCCCGAAATTCACCGCCGAATACGCGGCCAGGCAATCCAGGTAGCGGCGTCCTTCGACATCGGTGATCCACGACCCCTCGGCGCTGGCGGCTACCACCGGCAGCGGCGAATAGTTGTGCGCGCATGAGCGCCCGTCGATCGCGATCGCCGACTCGGTCAGCGCGCCACGACCGGTTACGTTATCCAGCAGTGTCATCGCTGAACTTCGCCTCGTTGCCCGCGTGTCTCACGAATACACCTCCAGCGTGCAGCATTTGACGGAGCCGCCGCCCTTCAGTAATTCGGGCATCTCGACGCCGATCGGTTGGAATCCGGCGCCGCTCAGCTGTTCGGCAAAGCCCGCGGCGGCGGCCGGGAGGATTACGTTACGCCCATCGGAGACGGCATTGAGGCCGAACGCGTAGGCGTCGGCGCTGTCCACCATGATCGCATCGGGGAACAGGGTCTTCAGATGCGCTCGCGACACGTACGAGAAAGCCGGGGGATAGTAGGCGATGGTCGTGTCGTCGAGCACGGTCAGCGCGGTGTCGAGATGGTAGAAACGCGGATCGATCAGTTCGAGGCTGATCACCCGACGGTTGAAGACCCCGGCAACCTCGCTGTGCGCCCGCAACGCGGTTCGAAATCCGTATCCAGCCAAGATGATGTCACCGACGGGCAGCAGATCACCCTGGCCTTCGTTGACGTGCTGCGCGTAAACGGGGTCGAATCCTTGCGACTGCAGCCACGCCCCGTAGGCGGCTGACTCCTGTTGGCGCTGTGGGTATTTGAAGCGCGCAACCAATGCCGTGCCGTCGATGATCAGCGCGCCGTTGGCGGCGTACACCATGTCGGGCAGGCCGGGTACCGGAGCGACCAGCTCGACGCTGTGCCCCAGTTGCAGGTAGACGTCCTGCAGGCGCTGCCATTGCGACAGCGCGACAGCCGAGTCGACCGGAGTGGTGGTGTCCATCCACGGATTGATCGCGTAGTCGACGGCGAAGAACCGTGGCGGCGTCATGACGTAATGGCGAAGGCTGGCCCGCCGTTCGACGGCGCGACGGCGGGTTACGGTTCCCGACTCGGCGAAGATCGTCATAAATCAACGGTATGGGAGGCGTGGGCGCAATGTATCGAATGACTGTTGCTTATATACAACACTTTTATTGCGTGAAATGCCGTAAAGTGAAGGTCTGTTGTGGCTGGAGGGGTTATGGACCGGTTGGACGGGATCGACGAGCAGATCTTGGCCGAGCTCGCTCAGCACGCCCGGGCGACATTCGCCGAAATCGGGGAACGGGTTCGGCTGTCCGCCCCGGCGGTCAAACGGCGGGTCGACCGGATGCTCGACAGCGGCGTGATCCGGGGATTCACCACCGTCATCGACCGCAATGCCGTCGGCTGGAACACCGAGGCTTATGTCCAAGTCTTCTGTCACGGCCGGATTTCGCCCGATGAGCTGCGGCGGGCCTGGGCTGATATCCCCGAAGTCGTCAGTGCCGCAACGGTGACCGGCACCGCCGACGCCATCCTGCGGGTGTTGGCGCGCGACATGCAGCACCTGGAAGACGCCTTGGAGCGAATCCGCATCAGTGCTGACATCGAACGCAGCGAAAGCATCGTCGTGTTGTCGAACCTGATCGACAGGTCACGCGCGCAGGGGTGAGCAACTCCTCGCCGCCGCAATCGTGTATGAACTCCAAATGACCACTAGCTCTGGCGACAACGGCATTCTGATCGTCGGCGGGGGACTCGCCGCGACCCGGACCGCCGAGCAGCTGCGCCGGGCTGAATTCACCGGTTCGATCACCATCGTCAGCGACGAAGTGCACCTGCCCTATGACCGGCCCCCGCTGTCCAAAGAGGTACTGCGCAGCGAAGTCGACGACGTCACGCTCAAGCCGCGCGAGTTCTACGACGAGAAGAACATCACGCTGCGGCTGGGGTCGGCGGCCACCGGCATCGACACCGCAGCGCAGACCGTGACGCTCGACGACGGATCAACCTTGAGCTACGACGAACTCGTCATCGCGACAGGCCTGGTGCCACGGCGCATTCCGGCCTTTCCCGATCTGGAGGGAATACGGGTACTGCGTTCCTTCGACGAAAGCTTGGCCCTGCGCAAGCATGCGTCGGAAGCGCACCGTGCGGTGGTGGTCGGTGCCGGATTCATCGGTTGCGAGGTGGCGGCCAGCCTGCGTGGCCTCGGAGTCGAGGTTGTGCTGGTCGAGCCGCAGCCTGCGCCGCTGGCGGCGGTGCTCGGCGAGCAGATTGGCGCACTGGTTGCCCGGCTGCACCGCGATGAAGGCGTCGACGTGCGCACCGGTGTCGGAGTGGCCGAGGTGCGGGGCAGCGGGCAGGTGGAAACGGTGGAGCTGACCGACGGCACCGAGGTGAACGCCGATCTGGTCGTGGTGGGCATCGGCTCGCGGCCGGCCACCGACTGGCTCGAGGGCAGCGGCATCGAGGTCGATAACGGCGTCATCTGCGATGCCGCCGGCCGGACCAGCGCGGCGAACGTGTGGGCTCTCGGCGACGTCGCGTCATGGCGCGACCCGAAGGGACACCAAGTGCGGGTGGAACATTGGAGCAACGTCGCCGACCAGGCACGCGCCGTGGTGCCTGCGATGCTCGGGCAGGACGCACCAGCGGGCGTCGTCGTCCCGTATTTCTGGAGCGATCAGTACGACATCAAGATCCAGTGCCTGGGCGAGCCCATCGCCACCGACACCGTGCACATCGTCGAGGATGACGGCCGCAAATTTCTCGCCTACTACGAGCGGGACGGCGCGGTGGCCGGCGTCGTCGGGGGCGGCATGCCCGGCAAGGTGATGAAGGCTCGCGCCAAAATTGCTGCCGCGGTGCCGATCTCCGAAGTCCTGGGCTAAGTCAGCTCGAGAACTGCGCAACCGCCTTGCGCAGTGCGGGGAGCGCTTTGCCGGCCTGGTGTTCGATGAGTGCGGCCTGTCCACTGCGGCTGCGATACCGCGGGCAACTACTCCCAGACCACCGGCGGCCCGTGCGGCGAACATGCGGCCAGCAGTCGGTCGTCGCCGCCGGGCCAGCAGCGGGCCCGCACGATGAACTCGACATCCGCATCGGGTGTTCGCCGGTGTGGTTCCAGCGTCAGGTGCGCGAACGGCGATTCGGGTTGCGCCCGCGCTCCGATCTCCTCGATCGAAGCCGCGATGGCCGACTGCTCGGACAGCGAAAGGTATTGCCACATAATCGAATGCCACAGCACAGTGAGCGTTCCATCGGTGGGCTCGAGTCCGGCCACGGCTTCGGTGGCATTGCGGCGGTGCAGCGCCGCCGGCACCTGGCGGGCAACACTGATCGCGCCGCGCAACCGGTCGAGCCTGGCCTGCTGATCGGGCCACACATAACTCAGCAGCGTCAGCTCGCCATCGATGCCGGTGGCGTCCAGCGGCGCGATGTCGTAGCCGTGACGTTCGACGATGGTCAGTCCCGCGGCCGTGGGAGGCAGTTTGCCCCGCCACGCGTCATCGATGGTGACCGGCGAATCGTCGGGGCCCCACTCGCCGCCCGGATAGCGGAAACGGTAGTGATCGGCCCTCAGATTCAGACCGGCGCTACAGCCGATCTCGAAAAGTCTTACTGGCAAACCGAAGCGGTCGGACAGTGCCAGCAGACCGCCGATCAGCGCGGCCGAGCGGCCGACCTCGTTTGTCTGCGGCGGCTGGTCGAGGGCGGCACGCAGGTAGTCGGCGTGTTCGGAGGCGGCCTGCACGATGTCGGGCCATCCGGCCTCGGCGTCCCAGTCTCCACCGACGCTGGGATACCAGCGGCGCAGCGCCGGTGCGCGCCCCTCGAGTGCAAGCCGGTGCAGTCCGCCCAGCAGTCTCAGCGGCAAAGCCATGCGGCCGGAGTCGGTTTCGTGTCCGGCGAAGATCTTGGCGAACACGCCGTCGGCTTCGACGTCGTCGGCCACCAGCTGCAACACGTCGCCGTACATCGCCGAACCCATGCCCGCACAGACCTGACCCTGCACCTGGATGGTCTGCAGCAGTCGGCTCATGGTTCCACTTCCTTCAGCCCGCCGCGGACGACGTCGAAAGCGTCCCCCAGGGCCTGCGGCAGCGAGACCGACTCGTCGTCCAGCCAGTGCTCGTAGGCGCTCAGTGCGACGCCGAGCATCATCCAAGCGACGGTCTGTGGTCGCAGGTCGGTGGTCTTGACACCCGTCTGGCGCGCCACAAAGCCCGCGATCACCTCACGCCATCCGGCATACATCGTCATCGAATACGCTTGCAGCTCAGCTGTTTGTAAAATCACCCGCATCCGTTGCCGGTGGCGGACGGTCTCGGATTCGTCGAAAGTGTTGAACGAAAGCAGTGCGGTCCGCAGCGCGTCGCCGAGCGGCATCTCCGGATCGACGTCGTCCAGCAGCTCGCTCAGGTGTTGCAGGTGGGCGTCGAAGTCTCCCCAGGGAATTGCGTTCTTCGACGCGTAGTAGCGAAACACGCTCCGGCGCGCGATGCCCGCCGCCGCAGCGACATCGTCGACGCTCACCTCCGAGAACCCGCGGTCGGCGAAAAGCCCGATCGCGACGTCGGAGATGTGTTGCGGGGTGGTGGACCGGCGGCGGCCGACCCGCGGCTGCTGCTGCGCCATAGTCCCCACCCTTCCGTTCCGGCACTCGATGCCATATTCTGACTGAGATTCTGACCACATCGACGCCACTTGTCGAGCCCCGCCCCGAACGAAAGGCAACGTCATGGAGCCGAACCAGAACACCGACACCGACACGGACACCGAGCTCGTTACCGAGACGCTGGTCGAAGAGGTGTCCATCGACGGGATGTGCGGGGTCTACTGACCGTGAGTGCCCCCGCGCAGGGGCTGGACGGCCGAGGTCGCGAGTTCGATCCCGACCACGCCTGGCTATTGCACTCGCAGGTCGCCGTGCGGCCCGAAAGTTTCGGTGCGCTGTTGTACCACTTCGGAACTCGCAAACTCTCGTTCTTGAAGAACCGCACCATCCTCGCGGTGGTGCAATCGTTGGCCGACCATCCCGACGTCCGGTCCGCGCTTCGCGCCGCCGGTGTCGAGGATGCACAGCAAGGTCCGTACTTACATGCCCTCGGCGTACTGGCCGGCTCCCACATGTTGGTACCGGCGGAAGTGGAGCAACACTGATGACGTCGACCGTGCCACGGCTAATAGAGCAGTTCGAACACGGGTTGGACGCACCCATCTGCCTGACCTGGGAGCTGACCTACGCGTGCAACCTGGCGTGCGTGCACTGCCTGTCGTCGTCGGGCAAGCGCGATCCGCGTGAGCTGTCCACCCGGGACTGCAAAGACATCATCGATGAGCTGGAACGCATGCAGGTGTTCTACGTCAACATCGGAGGTGGGGAACCGACTGTGCGGCCAGACTTTTGGGAGCTGGTCGACTACGCGACCGCTCACCACGTCGGTGTGAAATTTTCCACCAACGGCGTGCGGATCACCCCCGAGGTGGCTGCCCGGCTGGCTGCCAGCGACTACGTCGACGTTCAGATCTCGCTGGACGGCGCTACCGCTGAGGTCAACGACGCCGTCCGCGGCCCCGGATCTTTTGCGATGGCCATTCGCGCCCTCGAGAACCTTGCCGCCGCCGGATTCGCCGACGCCAAGATCTCGGTGGTGGTGACCCGCCACAACGTCGACCAGCTCGACGAATTCGCTTCGTTGGCAAGCCGATACGGCGCCACCCTGCGCATCACCCGGCTGCGGCCCTCGGGGCGGGGTGCCGACGTCTGGGACGACCTTCATCCGACCGCCGACCAGCAGGTCCAGCTGTACCAGTGGCTGGTCGCCAAGGGCGAGCGGGTGCTCACCGGCGACTCGTTCTTCCACCTGTCCGGTCTTGGCGAACCGGGCGCACTGTCCGGGTTGAACATGTGCGGTGCCGGGAGGGTGGTGTGCCTGATCGACCCGATCGGCGACGTCTACGCCTGCCCGTTCGCCATCCACGACCGCTTCTTGGCCGGAAACGTGTTGTCCGACGGCGGGTTTGACAAGGTCTGGAAGGACGCCCCGCTGTTCAAAGAGCTGCGCGAGCCGCAATCCGCGGGCGCCTGCGGCAGCTGCGGGCACTACGACAGCTGTCGGGGCGGCTGCATGGCAGCCAAGTTCTTCACCGGCCTGCCGCTCGACGGCCCCGACCCGGAATGCGTCCAGGGCTATGGCGTGCCGGCGCTGGCCCAGGAGCGCGACAAGCCGCGTCCGGCAGGGGACCACTCGCACGGTCGGCGTAAGAGCGGGCCCGTGCCGCTGACACTGTCCATGCCACCGCAGAAAATCTGCAACGAGAGCCCGGTCTAGCCGTGGCTCGTGACGTCTGGTTCGAGACCGTTGCCATCGCGCAGCAGCGCGCGAAGAAGCGGCTGCCCAAGTCGTCCTATTCCGCGCTGGTGTCCGCCAGCGAAAAAGGGCTGACGGTCGCCGACAACGTCGAGGCTTTCGGTGAGTTGGGTTTCGCGCCGCATGTGGTCGGCGCGCTCGAGAAGCGTGACTTGTCGACAACCGTTATGGGACAAGATATTTCCCTGCCGGTGATCATCTCGCCGACGGGCGTGCAGGCAGTCGACCCGGACGGCGAGGTGGCGGTGGCGCGGGCCGCCGCCGCACGTGGCACCGCGATGGGGTTGTCGTCGTTTGCCAGCAAGCCGATCGAGGACGTGATCGCCGGCAACCCGAAGCTGTTCTTCCAGGTCTACTGGTCGGGCGGGCGTGACGTCATCGCGCAGCGCGTGGAGCGGGCACGGCAGGCCGGCGCGGTCGGTCTGATCGTGACCACCGACTGGTCGTTCTCCCACGGCCGCGACTGGGGCAGCCCGAAGATTCCCGAGCAGATGAACCTGCGCACCATGTTGCGGATGTCGCCGGAGGTGATTGCTCGTCCCGGCTGGTTGTGGAGATTCGGCAAGACGCTGCGTCCGCCGGACCTGCGAGTGCCCAACCTGGCCGGGCGCGGCGAGGCCGGACCCCCGTTCTTCGCGGCGTACGGGGAGTGGATGTCCACCCCACCGCCGACCTGGGCCGACATCGCCTGGCTGCGCGAACTGTGGGGCGGCCCCTTCATGCTCAAGGGCGTGATGCGGCTTGATGACGCGAAAAGAGCTGTGGACGCTGGTGTTTCGGCGATCTCGGTGTCCAACCACGGCGGAAACAACCTGGATGGAACGCCGGCGTCAATTCGCGCCCTGCCTGCCGTCGCCGACGCGGTCGGCGACCAGGTCGAGGTATTGCTGGACGGCGGCATCCGGCGAGGCAGCGATGTCGTCAAGGCGCTGGCGCTGGGCGCCCGCGCCGTGATGATCGGTCGCGCCTATCTGTGGGGCCTGGCCGCCGCGGGGCAGCCGGGCGTCGAGAACGTGCTCGACATCCTGCACAGCGGAATCGACTCAGCCTTGATGGGCCTCGGGCGCGCATCGGTCCACGACCTCAACCGGGACGACGTCTTGGTGCCCGATGGCTTCACGCGAACCCTAGGGGCGGCGTCGCCTGCGGCGGGCGGAGCGTAACCGGCCGCAGGCGCGAGACCAGCGGGTATGTTGATGCTCACGTGGCTGACGTGGCGGTGGTGACCGGTTCTAGTGAACGGTCGGCAGGAAATATTTTTTCGAGAGCGCCAACAACCGATGCACGACAGGTGAATTCGTCTTACCATCACCGAGTGGTAGTCCAGCCCAACCTTGGGGGCTCTACGTCGAGCCAACTGCAAAGCGTGCCGGTAGGGCTCGCAATACCCGTTGGTTCCACCGAACAGCACGGGCCGCACCTGCCACTGGACACCGACACCCGGATCGCGACCGCGGTCGCCGGCGCGGTCACGACGCGCCTGGCGGAGGACCGCGACCTGACCTGGTTGGCCGCTCCGGCGATCGCGTACGGCGCCAGCGGTGAGCACCAAAGTTTCCCCGGAACGATCTCCATCGGCACCGATGCGCTGGTCATGCTGCTGGTGGAGTACGGCAGATCAGCGACCTGCTGGGCGCAGCGCCTGCTCTTCGTCAACGGCCACGGCGGCAATATCGCCGCGCTCGGCAAGGCCGTCGCGCAACTGCGGCGCGAGGGGCGCGACGCCGCGTGGTGCCCATGCGTCGTGGCCGGCGGCGACGCCCATGCCGGGCACACCGAAACTTCACTATTGCTGCATATTTCACCGGCGACCGTCCGCACCGACCGGTGGCGCGCGGGCAACAGTGCGCGGTTGTCCGACCTGCTGCCGTCGATGCGCAGCGGGGGAGTTGCCGCGGTCAGCGAGGTCGGCGTGCTGGGCGACCCAACCACCGCCACCGCCACCGACGGTCAGCGGATGCTGGCCGAGATGATCGACGACTGCCTGAGCCGGATCCTGCGCTGGACGCCCGCAGCCGACGGGATGCTGTCATGAACCGCGCGGATGACGATGGTGCCGGCGCAGCCGGCACCGGGGAGCGGCGCTGATGATCCAGACGCGGTTGCCGGACGGGTTTGCTGTGCAGGTCGACCGCCGGGTCAGGGTGCTGGGTCAGGGTTCGGCTTTGCTGGGTGGGTCACCGACCCGGATATTGCGGCTGGCGCCCGCGGCCCAGGACATGCTCGCCGATGGCCGGCTGAAAGTCCGCGACGCGGTGAGCGCCGAGTTGGCCCGGACCCTGCTCGACGCGACGGTAGCTCATCCGCGACCCGCCGGCGGTCCGTCCCATCGCGACGTAACGATCGTTATTCCAGTGCGCGACAACGCATCTGGATTGCTAAGACTGGTCACCTCGCTGCGCGGCCTGCACATCGTCATCGTGGACGACGGGTCATCGACCCCGATCCGCAGCGACGACTTCGCCGGGGTGCACACCGACGTCGAGGTTCTGCGGCACGCACAGAGCAAAGGTCCGGCCGCGGCCCGAAATACCGGCCTCGCTGGCTGTAAGACGGGTTATGTCGCATTCCTGGACTCCGATGTGGTCCCTCGCCGTGGCTGGCTGGAGGCGCTGCTCGGGCACTTCTGTGACCCGACCGTGGCCCTGGCCGCCCCGCGGATCGTCGGGCTTGCGCAGACCGATCATCTGGTCGCCCGCTACGAGGCGGTGCGTTCGTCGTTGGATCTCGGGCACCGGGAAGCTCCGGTCATTCCCTACACCAGTGTTTCCTATGTGCCTAGTGCCGCAATCATTTGCCGCACTTCAGCATTACGCGATATAGGTGGCTTCGACGAAACCCTGCGGTCCGGTGAAGATGTCGACTTGTGCTGGCGTCTGGTCGAAGCGGGTGCGCGGCTCCGTTACGAGCCGATTGCCCAAGTGGCACATGATCATCGGACTGAATTGCGGGATTGGGTTGCGCGCAAAGCGTTTTACGGTGGCTCGGCCGCTCCGCTCTCGGTTCGGCACCCGGACAAGATCGCCCCGCTGATGATCTCTGGCTGGGCGTTGACGGCCTGGGTCCTGATGGCGTTCGGCTCGAGCTTCGGTTACCTGGCTTCGCTCTTCGTTGCTGGGGTGACCGGCCGCCGGGTCGCGAAAAGCATGCAGGGCACGGAGACGCAGATATCGGACGTCGTGACGGTCGCCGCCCGCAGCCTGTGGTCGGCCGCCCTGCAGTTGGCATCGGCGATTTGCCGGCACTACTGGCCGGTCGCATTATTGGCAGCGATCCTGTTCCGCTCGTGCCGCCGAGTTGTCTTGGTCGCTGCCGTCATGGACGGGGTGGTGGACTGGGCCAGTCGCCGGCAAACCGCGGACGACGATGCCCAGCCGATCGGACTGCTGACCTACCTGCTGCTCAAGCGGATCGACGACCTGGCCTACGGCCTGGGACTCTGGTACGGCGTGCTGCGGGAGCGCAACTTCGGTCCACTCAAACCGCAGATTCGAGTCTGACCCCTGACTGCAGCCGCGCTGCACAGCGATGTGCTGATCATCGGCGCCGGAAGCGCTGGATCTGTTGTCGCAAACCAGCTTTCGGCTGAACCGAGCCGTCTGGTGACAGTAATCGAGGCCGGGCTCGGCCTGAGCGACCCGGCGCTGCTCGCCGAGACAGCCAACGGACTGCGGCTGCCGATCGGCGCGGCCAGCCCGCTGGTGCAGCGCTACCAGGCCCAGCTGACCGACCAGCCGGTGCGCCAGACGGCGATCATGCGTGGCTCCACGGTTGGCGGCTCAGGCGCTGTCAACGGCGGATACTTCTGCCGGGGTCTGCCGCGCGACTTCGACGGCTTCGGGATATCGGGCTGGGCGTGGTCCGACGTCGTCGATCACTTTCGCGCGATCGAGACCGATCTGGATTTCACCGGGCCCGCCCACGGCGACTCGGGCCCAATACTGGTCCGTCGTACGCGGGAAATCGTCGGCAGTACAGCAACTTTCGTCGATGCAGCGCGGCGGCACGGATTCGGTTGGCTGCCGGACCTCAACGATGTATCCGACGCTGACGCGCTGCCGTCCGGCGTCGGTGCCGTGCCGCTCAACGTCATCGACGGTATGCGGATCGGTCCCGGGGCGGCGTATCTGCTGCCCGCGCTGGACCGCGCGAACCTCTCGCTGCTGACCCAGACCCGCGCGGTGCGTCTGCGTATCTCGCGCGGACGCGTCACGGGCGTGGACGCCGTCGGCCCGGGCGGGCCGATCGCCATGACCGCCGATCACATCGTGCTCAGCGCCGGAGCGATCGAATCCGCTCATCTCCTCATGCTTTCCGGCGTGGGCGACGAGGCGGTGCTGCGCGCCGCAGGAGTGGACGTGCTCGCCCCACTGCCGGTCGGGATGGCCTGCAGCGACCACCCGGAATGGGTGCTGCCCACCAACTGGGCGGTCGCGCCCGGCCGGCCCGCGCTCGAAGTGGTGCTCAGCACGCCCGACGACGTCGAGATCCGACCGTATACCGGCGGCTTCGTGGCGATGGTCGGCGACGGAACGCCAGGTCACCCGGACTGGCCGCACCTCGGGGTGGCGCTGATGCAACCACTTTCCCGGGGGAGGGTCACGCTCGCGTCGGCCGACCCACTGGTGCCGCCGATCATCGAGCACCGTTACGACAGCGAACCGGCCGACACTGCCGCACTGCAGGCCGGCTGCGATCTGGCCCGCGAAATAGCCGGTCCGACAACCGAAGTCGGTGAACCGGCTTGGTCGACGTCGCAGCATCTGTGCGGTACGGCCCCGATGGGCTCCGCCGAAGACCCGGTCGCCGTTGTTGATCACCAGTGCCGCGTCCACGGTATCGACGGGTTGTGGGTGATCGACGGGTCGGTGCTGCCGAGGATCACCAGCCGCGGCCCACACGCCACCATCGCCATGCTGGGGCATCGGGCCGCGGAGTTCGTCGGCTGACTCATTTGCGTAGGCTGTCTAGGTTGGACACGAGGAGGTGGTCCACATCGCCGAGAAGACCGATCCGCGGCCGGCGCGATCCCGGGCCAGGTTGCTCGAGGCCGCCACCGCTCTGCTGCGCGCCGGTGGCCCGAGTGCGGTGACCGTCGATGCAGTCACGCGGGGTGCCAACGTGGCCCGGGCCACCTTGTACCGCCACTTTCCAAGCGGAAATGACTTGCTGGCAGCGGCATTCGGCAGCCTGATACCGCCGGCGCCGATGCCGGCCGAAGAAGGCGCCCTGCGTGATCGGCTGATCGCGGTGGTGCTGGCGTTCGGACAGTCGATCGCCGAGGCGCCCGGCATGGTGATGGCGATGAGCTGGCTGGCGCTCGGGCGGGACCTGGAACAGTTGCCGACATCACGCCAAAGCCGGACCGCTGACAGCCCTGCGATCAGCACTTTGCGCGAACGTATTGCCCAGCAGTACGCCGCCCCGTTCGACGCGATCTTCGACAGCCCCGAGGCGGCCGAACTCGGGGATATTGATCGGTCGCGAGCGATCGCTCTGCTGATCGGCCCGGCGGTACTCGGCCGGCTGTCGACGCTGCCCGACTTCGATTACCGCGACTGTGCGCAGGCCGCGGTGGATGGTTTTCTGCATGTGCAGCGCACGCAGAACGGCGCGCTCAACAAAGCTGGTAACGAATCGACCGATGCTTGAGCCCACCGACGAGCGTCGTCGAGATCAGCTCTGGGTTTCCTTTCAGTTCAATGGATTTCAACGACGTTAGCCAGATACACCGACTCGCCCCGCGGGCGTGCGTCTGTCTTCCCATCTGGCGGGTCCAACCGCGACATTATTTGACACGCGTCACATCCGGCCTCCGTGATCGTGGATATTCGATGACCGCTTTCCGGTAATCCGTAGGCTGTTATTCCGTGCCGATCCGATCGCTTCGTCGCCGACGAGCGTGGGCCGTCCTGTTGATGACGGCCCTGCTCGTGGCGGCGTGCGGGCAGGACGCCGTCGCCAAGCCCCGCAAGGCTGAACCGGCCTACGCGGGACCGCTGGATGCCGGCGTCGTGCGCACCACGATGGGGTCCGTGCGAGGCCAGGTCGCCTCGGATTACTCTGTGTTCCAAAACATTCCGTATGCAGAGCCTCCGGTGGGGCCATTGCGATGGCAACTGCCGCGGCCGGCGGCGCACTGGTCGGGCATGTTGGACGCGACCAAGGCTGGGCCGCAATGCATGCAGGACACCGGACTGAAGCCGGGGGTGGGTAAGCCGACCAGTGAAAACTGCCTGACGCTCAACGTCTGGACTCCTCCCCGTGGACAACACAGCGAGAAACGTCCGGTGATGGTGTGGATTCACGGTGGCGGGTTCGTCAACGGCAGCGGCGACATCTATCACTCGCGCTGGCTGGCGGCCAAAGGCCACATCGTCGTCGTCACGATCAATTACCGGTTGGGCGCGCTGGGCTTTCTGGCTCACCCGTCGCTCGGTCCGCCCGGCACGGTCGGCAACTACGGCCTGGCCGACCAGCAGGCTGCGCTGCGCTGGGTCCGTGACAACATCGGCGCATTCGGCGGTGACCCGAAGAAGGTCACCATCGCCGGCGAATCCGCGGGCGGAATGTCGGTGTGCGATCACCTGATCGCGCCGGGGTCGGCAGGACTGTTCCGCGCGGCGATCATTCAGAGCGCCCCGTGTCAGGCGCAGGCGGATGTGGAGTTGGGGCAACGGCGGAGCGTGGATTACGCGATCGCGGCGGGTTGCCGTAACCCCGCGACCACGGCGCGGTGTCTACGCGCTATGCCGGCGACCCGGCTGGAGCGTCCGCCTTGGTACTACTTCCTGGGAGACTCCAACGCGCTCTCCGGCCCGGTGACCGGAACGCCTGCGCTGCCGGATAATCCGGTCGCGGGATTCGCCGCCGACCGGGCCGCTCGTGTTCCGGTGCTGATGGGCGTCAACCACGACGAGTTCACGCTGTTCGCGGCCTTGCGGGCCTCGAGGCTGAATCGGGGCATCACCCCCGGCGAGTATCCGCGTGTGCTTGGTGACACCTTCGGCACTGACGGCGACCCGGTGCTCGCGCATTATCCGCCGGATCGCTACGGTGGCGATGTCTCGCTCGCCTACTCGGCTGCGGCCACCGACGGTGTGTTCGCTTGCGCCGCAGACAGAATGGCCGACTCACTGAGTCGCAACGCACCGGTCTACGCTTACGAGTTCGACGACCCGCACGCACCGGAGCCCGACTTCCTGCGGCACGCGCCGTTCCCGGTCGGCGCCAGCCACTCCCTGGAGTTGAGGTACCTGTTCAGCATGGGCGGCGCCCCTCCGCTGGATCCGGCGCAGCAGATCTTGTCCGACCAGATGATGAGCTATTGGAGCCACTTCGTCACCAACGGCGCACCGAAGGCCGCCGGCCTGCCCGATTGGCCGGCCCAGGACGGAAACCCGGACCACAATTTCTGGATGTCGTTGCGGCCCGGCGGAAGTCAGGTCGGCACCGACTTCGAGGCGGCACACCAATGCCCGTTCTGGTCGACGCTGAAAGGCGAATCGTGAGCACACCCGAGCCGGACGTTTCGGGCAGCTAGCCGGCCGGGGTGACCCAGGTGGTGATGTCGGCGTGCACGACTTCGGTGCCGTTGCGATCGGTCACGCTGACCGGCACCACCACATCGACGCCATCGGTGATCTGGCTGAAGTCCGGTGGATCGAGTTCGGCCCGGGCCCGAAGCGATGTGGTCGCCTTCCCGAGGTACTGAACAGTCATTGCTTTCGGTATCCACCGATGGGTGCGCGGGACGGTGGCTTCCATCAGCATCCCCATCGCCACCTCGGCGGCGTTGCAGGACGCGATCGCGTGCACGGTGTGCAGGTGGTTGTAGACGAAGAACCACTTGGGCACCCGAACCTCGGCCAGGCCCGGCTCCATCCGCACCACATGGGGCAGCACCGACGCGAAGTACGGAACGCGTGCCATCGCCGCGATCGAGAACAGCCGACTGCCGCCGGGGCGACCGGAAAGGCGCTGCCACGCCGCATATGTGCTGGTCGGGCTTGTCATAGCGGCCTACCTTACTCTGGAGTAAGGAATCCTGGCCCACGCAGTGTCCGCCGCCGGTTTCGCCGATGATCAGCCCATCCGGTTGCCGAGCCGGGGGAATTTGGCCGACACCGCGATCTAGGGCATACTGTTCGGGTTGCCTTGAGCCAGGTTCGCGCCTGGCCGGGCATACGACCAGCGCCCACACGGGCGCGTCCGGTCCCAATTTGGAGCGTGACCAATTTCGGTCGCGGACCAGGCTGCGTGAGGGTGACACACCCGACCGCGGGGGCCGGTGGACCAAGACAGGTAAACAGCGGCGCAACAACCGGGCGCAGGGTTTGATCGGCCAGACCGATCAAGCTATGGCGCCCGGCAGGAAACCGGGTCTCGACCTGGAGAGTGAGGAAGCGTGGCGGGACAGAAGATCCGCATCAGGCTCAAGGCCTACGACCACGAGGCCATTGATGCCTCGGCGCGCAAGATCGTCGAGACGGTTGTCCGAACGGGCGCCAGCGTGGTGGGCCCCGTGCCGTTGCCCACTGAGAAGAACGTGTATTGCGTTATTCGCTCACCGCACAAGTACAAAGACTCGCGGGAGCACTTCGAGATGCGCACTCACAAGCGCCTGATCGACATCCTTGACCCCACCCCGAAAACCGTTGACGCGCTGATGCGCATCGATCTGCCTGCCAGCGTCGACGTCAACATCCAGTAGGAGAGCTGCGAGCAATGGCGAGAAAGGGCATTCTGGGCACCAAGCTCGGTATGACGCAGGTGTTCGACGAGAACAACCGCGTTGTCCCGGTGACGGTGGTCAAAGCCGGGCCGAACGTGGTGACCCGCATCCGTACTCCGGAGGTTGACGGGTACAGCGCGGTGCAGTTGGCCTACGGCGAGATCAGTCCCCGCAAGATCAACAAGCCGCTGGCTGGTCAGTACGCCGCCGCCGGGGTCAACCCGCGCCGGCACCTGGCCGAGTTTCGTCTCGACGACGAGGCCGCTGCGGCCGACTATCAGGTCGGTCAGGAGCTGACGGCTGAAATCTTCGCTGCCGGAAACTATGTCGACGTGACCGGTACCTCGAAGGGCAAGGGCTTCGCGGGAACCATGAAGCGTCACGGCTTCAAAGGTCAGGGCGCCAGCCACGGTGCGCAGGCGGTTCACCGCCGTCCGGGCTCCATCGGTGGTTGCGCTACTCCGGCGCGCGTGTTCAAGGGCACCCGGATGTCCGGGCGGATGGGCCACGACCGGGTGACCACCCAGAACCTGTTGGTGCACTTGGTCGATGCCGAGAACGGCGTCCTGCTGATCAAAGGCGCAGTGCCTGGCATCACCGGCGGACTCGTCGTGGTCCGCAGCGCGATCAAACGAGGTGAGAAGTAATGGCTACAGAGAAGTCTGGGAAAGCCGTCAAGATCGACGTCAAGACGCCGGCCGGTAAAACCGAAGGCTCCGTGGAGCTGCCGGCCGAGCTGTTCGACGCACCCGCGAACATCGCACTGTTGCACCAGGTGGTCACGGCTCAGCTGGCCGCGAAACGTCAGGGCACGCACTCGACCAAGACCCGTGGCGAGGTCCGCGGTGGTGGCCGTAAGCCTTACCGGCAGAAGGGCACTGGCCGCGCCCGGCAGGGCTCGACGCGTGCACCGCAGTTCACCGGCGGTGGCGTCGTGCATGGTCCCCAGCCTCGCGACTACAGCCAGCGCACCCCGAAGAAGATGATCGCCGCCGCACTGCGCGGCGCGTTGTCGGACCGGGCCCGCAACGGCCGTATCCACGCGATCACCGAACTGGTGTCGGGACAGACGCCGTCGACCAAGAGCGCCAAGGTTTTCCTGGGCTCGCTGACCGACCGCAAGCAGGTGCTGGTGGTCATCGGACGTAGCGACGAGGCCGGCCTCAAGAGCGCGCGCAACCTTCCCGGTGTGCACATCATCTCGCCGGACCAGCTCAACACCTACGACGTGCTGCACGCCGACGACGTGGTGTTCTCGGTGGAGGCGCTCAACGCCTTCATCGCTTCGAATACGCGGAGCCACTCGAACGACTCAGAGGAGGTTTCGGCCTGATGGCGACCGTCACTGACCCCCGCGACATCATCCTGGCCCCGGTCATCTCGGAGAAGTCCTACGGCCTGATCGATGACAACGTGTACACGTTCCTGGTGCACCCTGACTCGAACAAGACGCAGATCAAGATCGCGGTCGAGAAGATCTTTTCGGTCAAGGTGTCCGCGGTGAACACCGCGAACCGCCAGGGCAAGCGCAAGCGCACCCGGAGCGGGTACGGACAACGCAAGAGCACCAAGCGCGCCATCGTGACGTTGGCGCCCGGCAGCAAGCCGATCGAACTGTTCGGCAACACAGCGTAGCCAGGATAGAGAGACTTAATAGACATGGGAATTCGCAAGTACAAGCCGACGACTCCGGGTCGCCGCGGTGCCAGCGTCTCCGATTTCGCCGAGATCACTCGTTCCACTCCGGAGAAGTCGCTGATCAAGCCGCTGCACGGCAAGGGTGGTCGTAACGCGCACGGTCGCATCACCACACGCCACAAGGGTGGCGGCCACAAGCGGGCCTATCGGGTGATCGACTTCCGGCGCAACGACAAAGACGGCGTCAACGCGAAGGTCGCGCACATCGAGTACGACCCGAACCGCACCGCGAACATCGCGCTGCTGCACTTCTTGGATGGCGAGAAGCGCTACATCATTGCGCCGCAGGGACTTTCCCAGGGCGACGTGGTGGAGTCGGGCGCCAACGCCGACATCAAGCCGGGTAACAACCTGCCGTTGCGCAACATCCCGGCCGGTACCTTGGTCCACGCTGTGGAGCTGCGACCGGGCGGTGGGGCCAAGATGGCTCGCTCCGCGGGCGCGAGCATCCAGCTGCTGGGCAAGGAAGGCACACACGCCTCACTGCGCATGCCCAGCGGTGAAATCCGTCGCGTCGACGTGCGCTGCCGCGCCACCGTCGGCGAGGTGGGTAACGCCGAGCAGGCGAACATCAACTGGGGTAAGGCCGGCCGGATGCGGTGGAAGGGCAAGCGCCCGACCGTCCGTGGTGTCGTGATGAACCCGGTCGACCACCCGCACGGTGGTGGTGAGGGTAAGACGTCCGGTGGTCGTCACCCGGTCAGCCCGTGGGGTAAGCCCGAAGGCCGTACCCGTAAGGGCAACAAGCCCAGCGACAAGCTCATCGTCCGACGCCGGCGCACCGGCAAGAAATCGCGCTAGGAGCAGCCGATGCCACGCAGCCTCAAAAAGGGTCCGTTCGTCGACGGCCATCTGCTCAAGAAGGTCGACACGCAGAACGACAAGAACACCAAGCAGGTCATCAAGACCTGGTCCCGCCGTTCGACCATCATTCCCGACTTCATCGGTCACACGTTCGCCGTCCACGACGGCCGCAAGCACGTGCCGGTGTTCGTCACCGAATCGATGGTGGGCCACAAACTGGGTGAGTTCGCACCGACGCGCACCTTCAAAGGACACATCAAAGACGACCGGAAGGCCAAGCGGCGATGAGTACGGCTACTGAGTATCCTTCGGCGGCCGCCGTAGCGCGGTTCGTGCGGGTGTCGCCGACCAAGGCGCGCCGGGTGATCGACCTGGTACGCGGCAAGTCGGTGACCGAAGCGCTGGACATTTTGCGCTGGGCACCGCAGGCCGCGAGTGAGCCGGTGGCCAAGGTCATCGCAAGCGCTGCGGCCAACGCGCAGAACAACAGTGGGCTCGACCCGGCGACTCTTGTGGTGGCCACGGTCTACGCCGACGGTGGCCCCACCGCCAAGCGGATCCGTCCGCGCGCCCAAGGCCGCGCGTTCCGGATCCGTAAGCGCACCAGCCACATCACCGTGGTGGTAGAGAGCCGGCCGATCAAGGACGGGCGGGGTTCGCAGTCCGCGAGCGCGACCCGCGCACGTCGCGCGCAGGCCAGCAAGGCTGCGGGTACGGCACCCGCCAAGAAGGCATCGGCCGCGAAGGCCCCGGCCAAGAAGGCATCCGCCGAGAAGGCCCCGGCCAAGAAGGCATCCCCCAAAAAGACATCTGAAGCGAAGGCATCCGCCGCGAAGTCCACTGAGACTGAAGCGACTTCGGACGCGAAGGGAGGCTCGCAGTAGTGGGCCAGAAAATCAATCCGCACGGCTTCCGCCTCGGCATCACGACCGACTGGAAGTCCCGGTGGTATGCGGACAAGCAGTACGCGGACTACATCAAGGAAGATGTGGCGATCCGCAAGCTGCTGTCGACCGGCTTGGAGCGCGCCGGCATCGCCGACGTGGAGATCGAGCGCACCCGCGATCGGGTCCGGGTGGACATCCACACCGCCCGTCCCGGCATCGTCATCGGTCGCCGTGGCACTGAAGCCGACCGCATCCGCGCCGACCTGGAGAAGCTGACCGGCAAGCAGGTTCAGCTCAACATCCTCGAGGTGAAAAACCCTGAGTCGACAGCACAATTGGTCGCTCAAGGTGTGGCCGAGCAGCTGAGCAACCGGGTGGCCTTCCGCCGCGCGATGCGCAAGGCCATCCAGTCGGCGATGCGTCAGCCCAACGTCAAGGGCATCCGGGTGCAGTGCTCCGGTCGCCTCGGCGGCGCGGAGATGAGCCGCTCGGAGTTCTACCGCGAAGGTCGGGTGCCGCTGCACACGCTGCGTGCCGACATCGACTACGGCCTGTACGAGGCCAAGACCACCTTCGGCCGCATCGGCGTGAAGGTATGGATTTACAAGGGCGACATCGTCGGCGGCAAGCGCGAGCTGGTTGCGCCGACGGCTGGCGCTGAGCGTCCGCGCCGCGAGCGTCCGGCGGGCACCCGCCCGCGTCGTAGCGGTTCAGCGGGCACGACGGCGACCAGCACCGAAGCCGGTCGCGCCGCGTCGAGCGCCGAGGAGGCAACTGCCTCGCCGGCCGCTGCGCCGGCCGAGGCGCCCGCTGTCGAGGCGCAGAGTACGGAGAGCTGAGTCATGTTGATTCCCCGCAGAGTCAAGCACCGCAAGCAGCACCACCCGCGTCAGCGCGGGATTGCCAGCGGTGGCACGTCGGTGAGCTTCGGTGACTACGGCATCCAGGCACTGGAGCACGCCTACATCACCAACCGGCAGATCGAGTCCGCTCGTATCGCCATCAACCGGCACATCAAGCGTGGCGGCAAGGTGTGGATCAACATCTTCCCGGACCGTCCGCTGACCAAGAAGCCCGCCGAGACCCGGATGGGTTCGGGTAAGGGTTCGCCGGAGTGGTGGATCGCCAACGTCAAGCCGGGTCGCGTGCTGTTCGAGCTCAGCTACCCCAACGAACAGACCGCCCGGGAAGCGCTTACCCGAGCGATCCACAAGCTGCCGATCAAGGCACGCATTGTTACCCGAGAGGATCAGTTCTGATGGCAGTGGGAACTTCGCCGGGCGAACTGCGCGAGCTCAACGACGAAGAGTTGATCGAGAAGTTGCGCGAATTCAAGGAAGAGCTGTTCAACTTGCGCTTCCAGATGGCGACCGGCCAGCTCAGCAACAACCGTCGACTCCGCCTGGTGCGGCAGGAGATCGCACGGATCTACACCGTGCTACGTGAACGCGAACTCGGCCTAGCATCTGGGCCCAATGGTGGTGAGGACTCCTAATGGCAGAGGCGAAGAAAGAAGCCCCGGCGAAGGCGGCCAAGGCCGCTCCCAAGGCTGCGGCGAAAGACGCAAGCGCCAAGGGGCCCAAGCACACTCCGGCCACCCCGAAGCCGCGCGGTCGTCGTAAGACCCGCATCGGCTACGTGGTCAGCGACAAGATGGAGAAGACCATCGTCGTCGAGCTGGAAGACCGTATGCGTCACCCGAAGTACGGCAAGATCATCCGGACCACCAAGAAGGTCAAGGTGCACGACGAGCACGGTGACGCCGGTACCGGCGACCGGGTTTCGTTGATGGAGACCCGTCCGCTGTCGGCCACCAAGCGCTGGCGGCTCGTCGAAATTCTGGAGAAGGCTAAGTAGCCTCAGCTGCCCGTGAGCTGGAGAGCTCACGGTACGCAGGGTCCAAGCGGCGTACGGCGACGATGAACGCCAGCGCGATCAGGGGTCCGATAATCCCGTAGACGGTTGCCGGCATAGCCATTTCTGCGTTGTTCAGCAACTGCGGGCTCAGCGCAATGCCAATCGCAACCACGGCATTGTGCAATCCGATCTCCAGGCTGACCGCGATTGCCTGCGGCGGCCCCAGCTGCATCCGGCGCGACACCAGGTAACCGACGGTCAGGCTGACCGCGCAGAAGGATGCGACAGCTGCGCTGATCACGCCGAAGTCTTTCCACAGCGTCGACTGGCCGCTGGCGATCCCGCCGACGACGGCGAGAATCAATAACACCGCCGCGGCGATCCTGACGAACTTCTGCAGCCGCCGGGCGAAATCCGGAAAGCGGTGACGTATCGCCACCCCGATCGCGACGGGAACCAGCACCATCGCGAACACGCCGAAGAATTTGTCGAATTGCAGTGGGATGAAACGCCCTTCGCCGAGGAACCAGGTCAACGAGAACGCCAATATCGCCGGGATGGTGAAGATCGACAGCACTGCGTTGATGGCGGTCACCGTCAGATTGAGCGCCAGGTCTCCACGGGCGAGATGACTGACCACGTTAGCCAGCATGCCGCCGGGGGTAGCTGCCATCAGCATCAGGCCGACCGCCAGATTCGGCGTCAGGTGCAACGACTCCGCGATCACCCAGCACAGCGCCGGCAACACCAGTGACTGGCACACCAACGCGATCGCCAGTGGGCGGCGCACCGTGGCCGCCCGACGGAAGTCGCCAACGGTGAGCGTCAATCCGAGAGCGAGCATGACCGCCCCGACGACCACTGGCAGGAACCGGTTGTCCATAACGCTCCAAAGAGTTGGGGGACCCCATGCCGCGGATGCAGATTGGGCAAGGAGACAGCGCGATGCTGCGGCAGCAAGCTAGCTTGGCTGTCGATAGATGACTGTACGGCGTGGGCCTGGCGGCCCGCGTCGTGTGTGCGCCGCCCCGGTTGGTCACCTGTGAGTTCAGCAGCACTTCGCTGATGGCGGGCGCGGCTGCCGTCGGCCAGAAATCACCATGAGTGAAATCGCCATGGGCTCGAGGCCCGCAACGGAAATAGTTCAAATGCTGAAACACGTTGAGACAGTGGTGTTGTCAAAACCATCGTGATTCGAAGCCGGGCCGGTGTCTGGGCCCTGACCAGTACAAACGCACCGGACTGTACTGAATGGCATTCTGCAACAGCATATTTGAATCGGGTGTATTCGCCACCGCGGGTGGTACAACGCGATATCGGGCGCCCCGGGACGACGCGTGCTCGCTGGGCGGTCGAGCCGCAGTTGGATAGATTTCCAATGTTCCTTGCGTATCCGCACCAGAGGTGTTGAAGGAGTGGCAGTTATGACTTTGCGCGTCGTTCCCGAGGGCTTGGCCGCTGCTTGTGCGGGCGTGGAGGCGTTGACGGCACGGCTGGCGGCCGCGCATGCCGTTGCGGCGCCGCTGATTACGGCGGTGGTACCGCCGGCCATCGATCCGGTGTCGCTGCAGAGCGCAGCTGAGTTCAGTGCTCGCGGTGGACTGCACGCGGCCGTGGCCGCTCAAGGCGCCCAGGAGCTTGGTCGGGCGGGGATCGGAGTGGGGGAGTCGGGCGTCAGCTACGCCAGCGGTGACGCTGCCGGGTCGTCGCTGTACCTCTTCCCGACCGGCTGACGATGACTGCTCCTATCTGGATCGCCGCACCGCCGGAGGTGCATTCGACATTGCTGAGCAGCGGTCCCGGACCCGGTCCGCTGCTGGAAGCGGCCGGTGCATGGAACTCCCTGAGCGCCGAATACACCACTGTGGCAGACGAACTCACCGATCTGCTGGCTCAGGTACAGGCCGGGGCGTGGCAGGGTCCGAGCGCGGAATCGTTCGTGGCGGCGAATGCGCCTTTCCTGGCCTGGCTGAATCAAGCCAGCGCGAACAGCGCCGCTGCGGCTGCCCAGCACGAAACCTTGGCCGCGGCGCACACCGCCGCACTGGCCGCGATGCCCACGCTGCCGGAGCTGGTCACCAACCACGTCGTGCACGGCGCATTGGTGGGCACCAATTTCTTTGGTATCAACACCATCCCGATCGCGCTGAACGAAGCGGACTATGCGCGCATGTGGGTCCAAGCTGCCACCACGATGGGGACATATCAAGCGGTGGCCGGCTCGGCGGTCGCTGCGACACCGGTCACCGAGCCGGCACCACCAATTCTCAAGGCGGACAACCAAACCGCCGCATCACCCGCCGACTCCACGACGGAGACTCCGCTGGACCAACTCATCGTGCAATTTCTGCAGGCGCGGGGTATCACCTGGGATCCCACCGCCGGCACCATCAACGGGCTGCCCTACTCGACGTACACCAACCCGCTCACCACGCTGTACTGGGTCAAGAACACCGTCACGCTCGTTCAGGATCTCGAGAACTTCGCCCAGTTGCTGGCCACCAATCCAGAGGCAGCGCTGGCGAGCCTGACGCCGGCCAACATCATCGCGTTCCTGGTCGCGCATCCGGTGGTCGCCGCCGCGATTGCGGCCAGCTCGGCGACCGCTGTTCTTCCGCCGCCGCCGCGGCAGCAGTGGCCTCGGTAGCCGCCGTGGCGGGACTGATCGACCCTTCGCTCTTCCAGCCCTTCCTGCCGCCGCTGCCTCCGATCGCAGCGCTGCCCCTTGCGCCGGTCGCCGCGTCGACGCCGTTGGCAGTCGCGACCGGCGCACCGGCGCCGCCCGCACCGACCTCGGCGGCCGCGCCCGCCGCCAGCCCGGCCTCCGGCACGGCCCCCGCGCCGCCGGGTCCCCCGCCCACGGGCGTGCACGGCCTGGCGTTCCCGTACCTGATCGCTGCGGGCGGTGGCCCGCCCATCGGATTCGACTCCGGCGCCAAGGCCAGCGTCGGTTCCAGTGCGCGGCTGAAAGCACCGGCCGAGTCGGCCGCAGTTGCCGCGGCGGCAGCAACGCGGCGGCGTGCGCGCAAACGCAAGCAACAGCAGGCGTACAAGTATGACTATGCCGACGCGACAATGGATTACGAGGTCGACCCGGACTGGGGTGGCCCGTCGCCCGACGAGCCGGTCGCGTCGACGGCGGCGTCGGGCAGCGGCGCGGGGCCGCTCGGCTTCGCCGGGACGGTGAGCGAATGCCGGCGAGCAGGCGACCGGATTGGCCACGCTGCCCGATGACGATTTCGGCGGTGGACCGAGCATGCCGATGCTGCCGCACACCTGGACGCCGGAAGAAGGTCAGGACAGGCCGTAGCGGTCCGTCGCGATGTTGGCCGGCAGTTCGCCGCAGCGGTGTAATCTGCATTCCCCGGGGGTCCACTACGAGAGTGAGGCCAGCGATGGCTACCGAGTTCAACGGCAAGATCGAACTGGATATCCGTGATTCGGAACCGGATTGGGGTCCATTCGCTGCGCCGACCGCGCCGGAGGGCGCGCCCAACGTCCTGTATCTGGTGTGGGACGACACCGGCATCGCGACCTGGGACTGCTTCGGCGGCCTGGTGGAGATGCCGGCGATGTCGCGCATCGCCGAACGCGGTGTGCGGCTGTCGCAGTTCCACACCACCGCGCTGTGCTCCCCGACCCGGGCGTCGCTGCTGACCGGCCGCAACGCCACCACCGTGGGCATGGCCACGATCGAGGAATTCACCGACGGGTTCCCGAACTCCAATGGCCGGATCCCGTTCGAAACCGCTTTGCTCCCAGAGGTACTTGGCCGAACAGGGCTACAACACCTACTGCGTCGGCAAATGGCACCTGACCCCGCTGGAAGAGTCCAATCTGGCTGTCGACCAAGCGGCACTGGCCGACATCGCGCGGGTTCGAACGCTTCTACGGATTCATGGGCGGCGAGACCGACCAGTGGTATCCGGACCTGGTGTACGACAACCACCCGGTGAACCCGCCCGGGCACCCCCGAGGACGGCTACCACCTGTCGAAAGACATCGCGGACAAGACAATCGAGTTCATTCGTGACGCCAAGGTGATCGCACCGGACAAACCGTGGTTCAGCTACGTGTGCCCCGGCGCCGGGCATGCCCCACATCATGTCTTCAAGGAATGGGCGGACCGCTACGCCGGCAAGTTCGACTCGGGCTACGAGCACTACCGCGAGATCGTGCTGGATCGGCAGAAGTCGCTGGGCATCGTGCCGCAGGACACCGAATTGTCACCGGTCAACCCCTACCTCGACGTCACGGGGCCCGACGGTCAGCCGTGGCCGCTGCAGGACACTGTGCGGCCCTGGGACTCGCTGAATGACGAAGAGAAAAAGTTGTTCAGCCGGTTCGCGGAAGTGTTCGCCGGCTTTCTCAGCTACACCGACGCCCAGATCGGGCGGATCCTGGACTATCTCGAGGAATCCGGGCAGTTGGATAACACCATCATCGTGGTGATCTCCGACAACGGCGCCAGCGGTGAGGGTGGGCCGAACGGATCGGTGAACGAGGGCAAGTTCTTCAACGGCTACATCGACACCGTCGAAGAAAGCATGAAGCTCTTCGACCACCTCGGCGGGCCGCAGACCTACAACCACTACCCGATCGGGTGGGCGATGGCCTTCAACACGCCCTACAAGCTCTACAAGAGGTATGCCTCGCATGAGGGCGGGATCGCCGACACGGCAATCATCTCGTGGCCCAACGGAATTGCGGCGCATGGCGAGGTCCGTGACAACTACGTCAACGTCTCCGACATCACCCCGACCGTCTACGACCTGCTGAACATCGAGCCGCCGGAGACCGTCAAAGGCATCGCGCAGAAGCCGCTGGACGGAGTGAGTTTCAAAGCGGCCCTTGCTGATCCGTCAGCCGACACCGGCAAAACGACCCAGTTCTACACCATGCTGGGCACCCGCGGGATCTGGCACGACGGCTGGTTCGCCAACACCGTGCATGCCGCCACGCCCGCGGGCTGGGGGCATTTCGACGCCGATCGTTGGGAGCTCTTTCACATCGAGGCCGACCGCAGCCAGTGTCACGATCTGGCCGGTGAGCACCCCGACAAGCTCGAAGAACTCAAGGCGCTGTGGTTTTCCGAGGCCGCCAAGTACAACGGTCTGCCGTTGGCGGACCTGAACATCTTCGAGACGTTGATGCGCTCGCGGCCCTACCTGGCCAGCGAACGGGACAGCTACACCTACTATCCCGACTGCGCGGACGTGGCCACCGGCGCCGCTCGCCGAGATCCGCGGGCGTTCGTTCGCGGTGCTGGCCGATGTCACGATCGACACCACCGGCGCTGAAGGCGTGCTGTTCAAGCATGGCGGCGCCCATGGCGGGCATGTGCTGTTCATCCAGGACGGCCGGTTGCACTACGTCTACAACTTCCTCGGCGAACGCCAGCAGGAGGTTGCCTCGTCGCAGGCGGTGCCGCTGGGCCGGCATGTGTTCGGCGTTCGCTACGACCGCACCGGCACGGTGGAGAACAGTCACACGCCGCTGGGCGACGATCACCTTGTTCATCGACGACGCGACGGTGGGCACGCTGGCCGACGTGCAGTCGCATCCGGGGACCTTCGGATTGGCCGGTGCCGGCATCACGGTCGGGCGCAACGGCGGTTCGGCGGTGTCCAGCCGCTACAAGGCGCCGTTCGCGTTCACCGGCGGCACCATCGCGCAGGTGACCGTCGATCTCTCCGGCCGGCCATATCAAGATGTGGAAAAGGAATTGGCGCTAGCCTTTTCGCGTGACTGAGAGGCCGTCGAGACTGCGCTGGGCCGCGGCCGGTCTGCTCACGGTCGCTGTGCTGTCGGGCTGCGCCAGGAACATCGACGGGGTCGCTGCCTGGACCGGGGGGTCGGCCGAATCTCGACACCCCACAACGAGCCACGGCACGCCGGCTCCCGGGATCGAGACGACCTTGCCGGATCACATTCCACCCAATGCGTTCCTCTGCTTCCCGGGCACCGGCCGGGGTCGGCATCGGCACCGTGGCGCAGGTGCAAGACGCGGCCGCGCCGAGGATCACCATCACCATCCCCGATGGGTGGACGAGCGAGCCGGGACAGCGTGATCTGGCGTTGTCGCTCAGCGGGCCCGACGGCATGAGCGGGACGGTGACCATCGCCGCGACGAAACTCGATCCCGCCAGAGCTTTCTCCGATTACGCCGCCACGCTGGCGCATTCGAAGCCTGACTTCGACGTCGCCACCGTGGGTGCCAAGTTCTGCGGATACAGCAGTCAGAAACTGGCCGGGACGTTCAGCGGGCCGTCGGGCCCCGTCGAGTTCGCCGACCGGCTCACCCATATCTGGACCAACACCGCCCAGTACCTGGTCGCGGTTGACATGGAAGGCCCGGAAGACGCCCCGGGTTTCGGCGCGGCGAAAACCGCGCTGATGCAGGAGTTCGCGGTGGTCATACCCTGAACTCATGCCTACCGAGCTAGTCGAACTGCCGCCCGGATCGTTTCGGATGGGCTCGACCAGCTTCTACCCCGAGGAAGCGCCGATCCACACCGGTGAGCGTCGAGGCTTTCGCCGTCGAGCGCCATCCGGTGACCAACGCGCAATTCGCGGAATTCGTCGCCGCCGACGAGCTATGTCACGGTCGCCGAGCAGCCCATCGATCCCGCGCTCTACCCCGGCGCCGATCTAGCTGAATTACAGCCTGGCGCAATGGTGTTCCGCCCCACGTCGGGCCCGGTCGACTTGCGGGACTGGCGGCAATGGTGGATCTGGGTGCCGGGTGCCTGCTGGCGCCACCCGTTCGGGCCGGACAGCGATATCGGCGACCGGGCGGATCATCCGGTGGTCCAGGTGGCTTATCCCGATGCGGCCGCGTATGCGCGGTGGGCCGGCCGGCGACTGCCGACCGAGGCCGAATGGGAGTACGCCGCGCGCGGTGGGTCCGCCACGACCTACGCCTGGGGCGAGCAGGAGAAGCCGGACGGCGAGCCGATGGCCAATACCTGGCAGGGAAGCTTTCCCTACCGCAACGACGGCTGGTCCGGCACCTCGCCGGTGGCCGCGTTCCCGCCCAATGGATTCGGCCTCTTCGACATGATCGGCAACGTCTGGGAATGGACCGCCACCGAGTTCTCCGCCCACCACCGACTCGATCAGCCGCCCAAGAGCTGTTGTGCGCCAACCGGATCCGCTGATCCGGCCGTCACGCAGACGCTCAAGGGCGGCTCGCATCTGTGTGCCCCGGAGTACTGTCACCGCTACCGGCCTGCGGCGCGCTCGCCGCAGTCGCAGGACACCGCGACCACCCACATCGGATTCCGGTGCGTGAGCGACCTGCCCGCCGGATCAGCCGATGGCGTCGACCGCGGCTGACACCCTCGACTGGAAGTCGGGGGGCAGCGGGATATAGCCGTTCTTGTCCAGATCGATCTGGCCGGGGCCGAGCGTCGCCTGCAGGGCGGCTTTGACCGCCAGACCAGTCTGCGGGTCAGGGTATTTCGAGCAGACGATCTCGTAGGTCGCCATCACGATCGGATAGACGTCGTCCTGGCTTGGGTTGTAGAACGACGAGAGGTCGAGCACCAAGTTGTTGCCCTTGCCGACGATCTTGGCTCCGGCGATGGTCTTGCCGACCGAGTCGGTGCCGATGCGCACCGGGCGCCGCGACTTGCGGCTGGCCGGGGTCTTGATCTCCGCGGCGAACAGCCCTTCCTCCATGGCGAAGGACAACTCGTTGTAGGTGATCGCGCCTTCGGTGTTCTTCACCGCCGACGACGTGCCGTCGTTGCCCTTGGCGCCGGTTCCGACGCCACCCTTGAACGCCTTGCCGGTGCCCTGGGTCCACACCCCGCCGGCCGCGGCCTGCAGGTAGGCCTGGAAGTTGGCGGTGCTGCCGGAGTTGTCGCTGCGGTGGATGACGTGAATCTCTTCAGGCGGCATCGACGCGTTCAGTGCCGTGATCGACGGGTCGTCCCAGCGCGTGATGCTGCCGTTGAAGATCCCGGCCAGTGTCTGCGCGTCGAGCACCAGGAAGTCGACGGGGAGGTTGTAGGTGACCGCCAGCGGACCGAACACCACCGGGAGGTTCCAGGCTTCGGCCCCGCCGCAGCGCTGCTTGGCGGCGTCGTATTGGTCGTCACCGAGCGGAGTGTCCGATCCGGCGAAATCACTCTTGCCGGCCAGGAAATCGGTGATTCCGGCGCCGGAGCCGTTGGCCGTGTAGTTCAGGCTGTGCCCGGGGCATGACTTGCTGTAGGCGCTGACGAACCGCTTCATCGCGTTGGATTGGGCGGTCGAGCCGCTGGCCGTTATCGCCGACTTACCGCCACAGTTCACGACTTCGCTTGCGTAGGCCATGCTGGTATGCGGGACCTCGCATCCCGACAGCACCGTGGCGCCCGCGGCCAGCAAACTGACGGCGGCGGCTAGTCGTCTGTGCTTCATGTTGATTGCCTCACCCCGGAACTCGACACTTTGTTGAGAAATACGGCTCACCTTCGAGCACGCTAACCGACGTCAGATTAGCGGGTCGAAGGGCGAACTGTCCCGTCCCATGGGCGAATTCATGTTTTCCGTTAGCCTTCCTGAACTGCGCGTTACTGCCGGGTGGACAGCGGGTGACGAGATTCGGGCGCCCTGCCCATCATCATTCTTTCGCCGCGCTTTCGGCACCCCGGTTCGCTAACGTGACGACCGTGTTGCCCCGACAGGCTGACGTCCACCGCCCCGCGCCCGTCCGCTCCAGGCAAGCGGTCCCGATCTTCCGGGATGGCGGCCAGCAATGACCGTTCAGACGCCGTCGACGACGTCGACGCCAACGCCGGATCGAGCCGCGAAAGCGGCCGCGCATCATCATCGGGGTGGCCATTGTGATGGCCGTCTTAACCGCCTATGGCCTGTCGCTGTTCGGCGTCCATCTGCTGCAGAAGTCCGAAGGTCCGCTGCCGCCGCTGGACCTGAGCCAGGCCGGCGCCGACGAGACCGTCGTGCAGATCCGGCTCGAAGAGCTCAAGTCCACGACGAACCGCCTCACGGTGAACGTGCTCATCTACCCGGGTGAGTCGCTCGAGGACAAGCGCTTCGACGAGCTGAACGCTGATATCGCCGTGCGGCTGTACCCGCCGAATGATCTGGGCGACATCAAATACCCGAAGGGCAAGGCGCCGGCTCAAGTCAGCACGATGATCCAGGCGCACGGTGATCCCGGCAACTGGCCGTTCGATTCCTATCGCACCGAGCCGATTTCGGCGGACGTCTTCGTCGGGGAGGGTGCGGAACGCAAGCGGCTACCCGCACTCGTTCAGGTGACCGGAGCGATGGACGGTTGGGATGCATCGGTCACACGCAACAGCGACACCAGTGAGGCCGGCAGCCACAACACCAGCAATGTGGTGGTCACCCTGCACCGGGCCAAGGGGCCGCTGATCTTCGACCTGGGCATCATCCTGGTGTTGATCAGCCTGCCGACCCTGGCGCTGGTGGTCGCCATTCCGATGGCGATGGGCAGGCGAAAGTTCGTGCCACCGTTCGCCACCTGGTACGCGGCGAACTTGTTCGCGATCGTTCCGCTGCGAAATATCCTGCCCGGCGCCCCACCGCCGGGTTCGATGATCGACCAGGCGCTGGTGCAGTGGGTGCTGCTCGCGCTGGCATCGGCGATGGCGTTGTACATCTACTCCTACATCCGCCAAGGGGATTGACCCCAGACGGCCGCCAAGAACTGCCTTTGACCAGGAATTTGGCGCTGAGCAGGTCTTCCCCTAGACTCTAGGGGTTGCCGTGGGCAGACCTTGGCTGGCATTTCGATCTTTACCGTCAGCCTCGCGTGCCTTTCGATGACAAAGACCATGCACGAAGGTCTGGTGGACCATGCAATCCAGTGTCCTCCGGCCCATCCACGCGTGGGCGTGCATATGTGAACCAGGTCAAGGAGATCGAGTGATTCAGCAGGAATCGCGGCTGAAGGTGGCCGACAACACCGGTGCCAAGGAGATCTTGTGCATCCGTGTGCTCGGCGGCTCGGGTAGGCGTTACGCCGGTATCGGTGACGTCATTGTGGCGACCGTCAAGGACGCCATCCCCGGTGGCAACGTCAAGAAGGGTGAGGTCGTCAAGGCCGTCATCGTTCGCACCGTCAAAGAGCGCCGCCGCGCCGACGGCAGCTACATCAGGTTCGACGAGAACGCGGCCGTCCTCATCAAGCCCGACAACGACCCGCGTGGAACCCGCATCTTCGGGCCGGTTGGCCGCGAACTGCGGGAGAAGCGCTTCATGAAGATCGTCTCGCTGGCCCCGGAGGTGCTGTAAATGAAGGTGCACAAGGGCGACACCGTCCTCGTCATCTCGGGTAAGGACAAGGGCGCCAAAGGCAAAGTGCTCCAGGCGTACCCGACCCGCAACAAGGTGCTCGTCCAGGGCGTCAACCGGATCAAGAAGCACACCGCGATCTCGACCAACGAGCGCGGAGCCCAGTCCGGCGGCATCGTCACGCAGGAAGCCCCCATCAGCGTCTCGAACGTGATGGTGGTCGACTCGGACGGCACGCCCACCCGGATCGGCTACCGGGTCGACGAGGAGTCGGGCAAGCGGGTTCGCATCTCGAAGCGCAACGGCAAGGACATCAACGCATGACAACGACCGAGAGGGTTCAGCCCCGGCTCAAGACGCGATACCGCGAAGAGATCCGCGAGGCGCTGAACAAAGAATTCGCCTACGCCAACGTCATGCAGATCCCGGGCGTGGTGAAGGTCGTGGTGAACATGGGCGTCGGTGACGCCGCCCGTGACGCCAAGCTGATCAACGGCGCGGTCTCGGACCTGGCGTTGATCACCGGTCAGCGGCCGGAAATCCGCAAGGCCCGTAAGTCGATCGCGCAGTTCAAGCTTCGTGAGGGCATGCCGATCGGAGCGCGGGTGACCCTGCGCGGCGACCGGATGTGGGAGTTCCTGGACCGGCTGGTGTCGATTGCGTTGCCGCGTATCCGCGACTTCCGCGGTCTGTCGCCCAAGCAGTTCGACGGCACCGGCAACTACACCTTCGGGCTCAACGAGCAGTCGGTGTTCCACGAGATCGACGTGGACAACATCGACCGGCCCCGCGGCATGGACATCACCGTCGTCACCTCGGCGACCAATGACGACGAGGGCCGAGCGCTGCTGCGCGGCCTTGGCTTTCCGTTCAAGGAGAAGTGACCAATGGCGAAAAAAGCACTAGTCGAAAAGAGCCAGCGCAAGCCGAAGTTCAAGGTTCGCGCGTACACCCGCTGCAACAAGTGCGGCCGCCCGCACGCGGTTTTCCGCAAGTTCGGGCTGTGCAGGATCTGCCTGCGTGAAATGGCACATGCGGGCGAACTGCCCGGCGTGTCGAAGAGCAGCTGGTAATAGACAGCCACGACATATCACCCCTACCAGAAAAGGTGCGCGGCAGGCCCCTGACCGGGGAACCACCGCGAGGAAGGTAACAGACCTGTCATGACCGCGATGACGACCATGCAGAGCGTAGCGACGAAGAGGAGCAGCGCTCGATGACGATGACGGACCCGATCGCAGACTTTTTGACGCGTCTGCGCAACGCCAATTCGGCGTACCACGATGAGGTGACGCTGCCGCATTCGAAGATCAAGGCCAACATCGCCGAGATCCTCAAGCGCGAGGGCTACATCACCGACTACCACACCGAGGATGCGCGGGTTGGTAAGGCGCTGACCGTTCAGCTCAAGTACGGACCGAGCCGGGAACGCAGCATCGCCGGCCTGCGCCGGGTGTCCAAGCCCGGTCTGCGGGTGTACGCCAAGTCGACCGGCCTGCCGCGCGTGCTCGGCGGTCTGGGCGTGGCGATCATCTCGACCTCCACGGGCCTGCTCACTGACCGGCAGGCAGCCAGACAGGGCGTGGGCGGCGAAGTCCTCGCGTACGTGTGGTGAGGGGGAACTGACATGTCGCGTATTGGAAAGCAACCGATCCTGATCCCGTCCGGGGTCGAGGTCTCCATCGATGGCCAGCAGGTCTCGGTGAAGGGGCCCAAGGGCACCCTGGATCTGCAGGTCGCCGAGCCGATCACTGTGGCGCGCAACGACGATGGCGCCATCGTGGTCAACCGTCCGGACGACGATCGACACAACCGCTCGCTGCACGGGCTTTCGCGCACCCTGGTGTCCAACCTGGTCACCGGTGTGACGGAGGGCTACACCATCAAGTTGGAGATCTTCGGGGTCGGTTATCGCGTGCAGGCCAAGGGGAGCGACCTCGAGTTCGCTCTGGGTTACAGCCACCCGGTGCTGATCAACGCGCCCGAGGGTGTGACCTTCGCGGTCGAGACGCCCACCAAATTCTCGATCTCGGGTATCGACAAGCAAAAAGTCGGCCAGATCGCGGCGAACGTCCGCCGTCTTCGCAAGAGCGATCCCTATAAGGGCAAGGGCATCCGCTACGAAGGCGAGCAGATCCGCCGCAAGGTCGGAAAGACAGGTAAGTAGTCATGGCGCAAACACAAGCAGCAGGCACCGCGCAGAAGCCGCTGGGGCAGAGCGCATCCGCCGTTCGCCGCAAGCAGCGGCTGCGTCGTCACGCGCGGCTGCGTAAGAAGATCGCGGGCACCGCGGAGCGTCCGCGCCTGGTGGTGCACCGCTCGTCGCGGCACATCCACGTGCAGTTGGTCAACGACCTCACCGGCACGACCGTGGCCGCCGCCTCGTCCATCGAGGCGGACGTGCGCGGCGTGGACGGCGACAAGAAGGCCCACAGCGTGCGGGTCGGTCAGTTGATCGCAGAGCGGGCCAAGGCCGCCGGAGTCGACGCAGTGGTGTTCGACCGTGGCGGCTACACCTACGGCGGGCGGATCGCGGCACTGGCCGACGCCGCCCGTGAAGGTGGATTGAAATTCTGATGGCAAGTTAACAACTTTGGAAGGACCGCATAATGGCGGATCAACCGGCTGGAACGGCCGGCCCGACGAACGAGGGCCGCGGCGACGACCGTGGCGGCTCGCGTGACAACCGGGGCCGCCGGGACGGTGGCGGCCGTGGCGGTCGTGACCGTGACGGGGACAAGAGCAACTACCTGGAGCGGGTCGTCACGATCAACCGTGTCTCCAAGGTGGTCAAGGGTGGTCGGCGCTTCAGCTTCACCGCGCTGGTCATCGTCGGCGACGGCAACGGCATGGTCGGTGTCGGCTACGGCAAGGCCAAGGAAGTTCCGGCCGCGATCGCCAAGGGCGTCGAGGAGGCCCGCAAGGGATTCTTCCGGGTGCCGCATGATCGGCGGGACCATCATCCACCCGGTGCAGGGTGAGGCCGCTGCGGGCGTGGTGCTGTTGCGCCCCGCCAGCCCCGGTACCGGTGTGATCGCCGGTGGTGCGGTGCGTGCGGTGCTGGAATGTGCCGGCGTACGCGACATTCTGTCCAAATCGCTGGGTAGCGACAACGCGATCAACGTCGTGCATGCGACGGTCGCCGCGCTCAAGATGCTGCAGCGGCCCGAAGAGGTCGCCGCACGTCGTGGACTGCCGCTCGAGGATGTGGCTCCGGCCGGCATGCTGCGCGCCCGCCGCGAAGCTGAGGCGCTGGCCGCCGGCGCCGCTCGTGAAGGAAGCGCGTAAAAATGGCCACCGAGAAAAGACAACAGCAGCACAACCGACGCAGCTGAAGATCACCCAGGTCCGCGGCGTGATCGGCGCTCGCTGGACGCAGCGGGAAAGCCTTCGCACACTGGGACTTCGGCGGATTCGCCAGTCGGTCATCCGTGACGACAACCCACAGACCCGCGGGCTGATCAAGGCCGTCCATCACCTCATCGAGGTCGAGCCGGTCGAGGGAGGTAGCACCAAATGACGATCAAACTGCACGACCTGCACCCCGCGCCCGGGTCGAAGACCAAGCGCACCCGGGTGGGCCGCGGTGAGGGCTCCAAGGGTAAGACCGCCGGTCGAGGAACCAAGGGTACGAAGGCGCGTAAGAACGTGCCGGCCACCTTCGAGGGTGGGCAGATGCCGATTCACATGCGGCTGCCCAAGCTGAAGGGTTTCCGTAACCGGTTCCGCACCGAGTACGAAGTCGTCAACGTCGGCGACCTCAATCGTCTTTTCCCCAAGGGCGGTTCGGTCGGGCTGGACGAGCTGGTAGCCAAGGGCGCGGTTCGCAAGAACAAGCTCGTCAAGGTTCTCGGCGACGGGAAGCTGGACGCCAAGGTCAACATCACCGCGCACAAGTTCAGCGGCAGCGCGCGGGAGAAGATCACCGCAGCCGGCGGTTCGGCGACCGAGCTCTAAACAGCTCGCTACTTCTGCGGCCGTGCGCCAAGCACGTCGCGGAACAAGGCCTGCCGTAGCGCAGCTCGCGCGGATCGCTAGTCAGGTGGAAACCCAGCCGGTTCATCACGTAGGCGAACCCGACTCCGGTTTCGGGGTCGGCGAACCCGAATGATCCACCGAATCCCGGTGTGCCGAAAGCTTTGTCGGATGATCCGAACATGACAGCGCGGCGCCGGCTTCGACAGTCCCAGCGAATACACGAGTCGACCCGCAGACCTTGTCCCGCATCCCGCGGCTTGGTGTGGCGGGCTCGGCCATGAGTTCGTCGAGCACGTCTGCGGTCAAGGCCGAGTTCGCGTCATCGCCGGTGCGGCGCACCGTAGGCCTTGGCAACCGAGCGTCGGCGGTGCCGATTCCGTTGGCGGACGGGATCTCGATGGCTGCGGACGTCGTCGCGGTTGTAGTCGCCGCCCATGGCATCGACCTCGCGGGCAGGTTGAGCCGGCACGCGCGAGCAGGCCGACCGGGATTGAACGATGCCACCACCAGTCGCGGGCGGCATCGAGTTGCAGGTGCAGCAGGGCTTCCGGCCCGCGCCAGTCATGCACGTGCGCCACCCGATCGCGGTACACCGATGTCCGGCAGTCCGATGTAGAGATCCAGCCCGAGCGGGCCGGCGATCTCGTCGGCGAAGAACTCGGCCCAGCGTGCGGCCGGCCGGGTCGGTGTCGCCGGATCAGTTCGGATTCGTACCAGCCCAGCGTGATCGCGTGATACCCGTGCCGAGTGCCCGGCGGCCACGCCGGGGCTTCTGGCCGCGAGCATCGCGGAAAGCCGCGGCCGGGTCGGCGAGATCGGCACAGTCGCAGCGGTGGTCCAGCACGCACAATCCGGCTTGGTGGCACAGCAACTGCCGGACGGTCACCTCAGCCTTGCCGGCCTGGGCGAACTCCGGCCAGTAGTCGGCGACTTTGTCGTCGTAGCCGAACAACCCACGCGACAGCGCCACCGCGACCGCAAGGGCAGGCAACGCCTTTCGTTGTAGAGAACATGTTGACCATGGTGTCGTGCTGCCACGGCGTCTTTGGTGATGCCGTTGCGGTAGCCGCCCCACAGGTCGACCACTTTGACGCCGTCGCGATATACCGCGACAGCAGCGCCGATTCACGGTCGGCGGCGAAGTTCGCGCGAAATGCGTCGGCGACCTTGCCGTAACCCTCGGCGACGTCGCCCCCGATCAGGTCCGGCTGACACCACGACTTTGTGAACCATTGAGTCGTTATACTCGCGATCACACCAGCACCGCCAGTTAGGTGGCACTCTTTTTGAAATCGTTGCCGCATGCGATATCACCAGGCCAGTGATATCGCTTGGTCACAAACGAAAAAGAGACTCGCCGCGGAGAGCGACGGCTGAGGCTGCTGCGACTCAGCTCAGCTGCGGAATGACTTCTGCGGCAAGACGTTCCATCTGCTCGCGATCCTCGGCGACATCGCGGCCGACCGGATTGAGCAGTATCGTCTCGGCGCCGGCGTCGATCACTTCCCGCAGACCGGCAGCGACGTCGTCAACCGTGCCCGACACCGGCACGTCGTCGATGCCGGGCATGCCGCCGTAAATACGATGCAGCCCGTCCAGCACGCGTTCGCGTGCTCGCGCCGGGTCGTCATCGATCATCAGATAGACGCGCTTTCCGATCTGGAACTGCGCGGGATCCTTGCCCTGCTCGGCGAGTTCGTGCCGCACGCCCCGCACGGCCTCGGCGAACTTCGCGGTGGTCGACGAGCCCGCACCCAGAAACGCATTGCCATGCCGGACGCGCGCGGGCCAGCGCCTTCGGGGCCTGACCGCCGAACCAGATCGGCGGATGCGGCCGCTGCACGGGTTTGGGCTGGATCGGCAGATCGTCGACCTGGCGGAAACGGCCGTCGAACGTGACTCGCGGCTCGTCGGACCAGGCCGCCTTCATCAGCTGCAGCCCTTCGGTGAAGCTGCTGATGAACGTGGAGGCGTCCACCCCGAACGCGGCGAACTGACGTCTCCCGCCGCCGGGCGCCACCCCGATATCCAGCCTGCCGTGGCTGAGCCGATCGACCGCGGTGATCGACGACGCCAGCTGCAGCGGGTCGTGCAACGACGAGACCAGCACGGCCACGCCGAGACGCAGGCGTTCGGTGCAGGCCGCCGCGTAGGCCAGCATCTCCAGCGGCGCGATCAGCGGTGCCGGCCCAATGGTCTGCTCGAGCACCCAGCCGGCTTCGAAGCCGAGTTCCTCGGCCCGAGCCAGGTAATCCCGCACACCAGACGCATCGAACCCGGTCGCATCGAGTTGGTGAATTGATATCGAGAACCGCACCCCATCACGGTACGGCGGGCCATCGGTAGGCTCGTCACATGTTCTCTTTCCTGCCTGATCCGCCCGGTGTCGACGACGTGCGCGCGCTGGTTCGCCGGGTGGATACCGCCCGCCACCACGGTGTTCCCAGCGGCTGTGTGCTCGAGCTCGACCTGCGGGTGGCGCCGCCGGAAACCAGCGGTCTGGATCCGTTGGCGATCATCACCGGCGGCGGCCGCGCCCTGGTGCTGCGCGAAGCCGTCTCGGCGCTGCACCGGGCCGCCGAGGACCCCCGTGTCGCCGGCCTGATCGCCCGGGTCCAGCTCCCGGCCGCCGCGGCGGGACCGGTCCAGGAACTGCGGGAGGCCATCGCGGCGTTCACCGCGGTGAAGCCTTCGCTGGCGTGGGCTGAGACCTATCCCGGCACGCTGTCGTACTACCTGGCGTCGGCGTTCGGCGAGGTGTGGATGCAGCCGTCCGGGACCGTCGGGCTGATCGGATTCGCGACCAACGCACTGTTCCTGCGGGACGCGTTGGACAAGGCCGGTATCGAAGCGCAGTTCGTCGCGCGAGGCGAATACAAGTCGGCGGCAAATCTTTTCACGCAGGACCGCTATACCGACGCCCACCGGGAGGCCGACACCCGGCTGCTGGAGAGCCTGCGCGGCCAGGTGTGGCAGGCGATCGCCGAGTCGCGCACGATCAGCCAGGACGCCCTCGACGGTCTGGCCGACCGTGCGCCGTTGCTGCGCGATGTCGCCATCGATTCGGGGCTGATCGATCGCGTCGGCTTCCGCGACGAGGCGTATGCGCGAATCGCGGAACTGGTTGGCGCCGAAGCGTGTTTCGCCGGACCTCAGATGATGCCGACGACGATGACGCCCCGCCGCGACTGTTTGTCAGCCGTTACGCGCGCGCCACCGGCCCGGGTGGACCGTCGATGCCCGGGCGCGGACCCAAGTCGACGATCGCGGTGGTGACTGTCGCCGGCCCGATCGTCAGCGGCCGTGGCGGTTCGCGGTTGCCGTTCGGCTCGTCCAACGCCGGTGGCGACACCATTGCGGCGGCGCTGCGCGAAGCGGCGCATGATGATTCGGTATCGGCGATCGTGTTGCGGGTCGACTCGCCGGGCGGCTCGGTCACCGCGTCGGAGACCATCTGGCGGGAAGTCAAAAGGGCGCGCGAGCGGGGCAAGCCGGTGGTGGCGTCGATGGGTGCGGTTGCGGCCTCCGGCGGTTACTACGTCTCGATGTGCGCCGACGCGATCGTGGCCAACCCCGGGACGATCACCGGGTCGATCGGGGTGGTGACGGGCAAGCTGGTCGCCCGCGATCTCAAGGACCGGCTGGGTGTCGGGTCAGATGCGGTGCGTACCAACGCCAATGCCGATGCCTGGTCGATCAACGCGCCGTTCACGCCCGAGCAGCAGGCGCAGGTCGAGGCCGAAGCCGACCTGTTCTACACCGACTTCGTCGAGCGCGTCGCCGAAGGCCGCAACCTGAGCTGTCGAAGCCGTCGATGCGGTTGCCCGGGGCCGGGTCTGGACCGGGGCCGATGCTCTCGACCACGGCCTGGTCGATGAACTCGGCGGTCTGCGGACCGCGGTACGCAAGGCGAAAGTGCTGGCCGGACTGGACGAAGACGACCAAGGTCCGTTTGGTCGGCTATCCGGGCTCGTCGGTGTGGGAGCTGCTGCGGCCACGACCATCGTCGCAGCCCGCGGCGGCGTCGCATTCCGGATGCGTTGGGCGGGTTGATCACTCAGTCGGTGGTCGGCATCATCGAGCAGGCCGAGCGGTCGCTGACCGGCGCCAGCGTGCTGTGGGTGGGCCAGTCCCGCTACTAGGCAGTCCCGCTTCTAGCCTGCGAGCGTCCCGCTGATGTAGATGATCTCGCCCAGCGGATCGTCGTTCTCGGGAGAGGGAACGTCACGTCCGTTGCTGAGCGAACAGATCCGCGCGCGATCGTGTCGGCGACATCCCACGACTTGCCGCGCAGGTATTCGGCCACGTGGCTGCGCTGGCCGGCGTAGATCAGCGACGGCATGTCGATGTCGACGCCTTGCTCGCGCAGCGGAGCGGACATCTCGCGGGCCTGGTCGGCGTCGAAATCGATGATGCCCGGGACGTATTCGGTGGCGACCGTGCTGCCCGGTGCACTCAGCGCGGTGATGTTGTCGAACAACCGGTCCTGAGCTTCCGGACGGCAGGTAGATCAGCAGACCCTCGGCCAGCCAGGCCGTCGGTGCGTCGGTGTCCAGCCCGGCTTCTCGTAACGCGGCCGGCCAGTCGCCGCGCAGGTCGATCGCGACGGTGCGGCGCGTCGCGGTGGGCTCGGCGCCGAGGTCGGCCAGCGTGCGGGTCTTGAACTCGATCACCTGCGGCTGATCGATCTCGTACACCACGGTGTCGGCAGGCCAGTCCAACCGGTAGGCGCGGGCGTCCAGACCCGAAGCCAGGATCACCACCTGCCGCACGCCGGAGGCGCACGGCAGTCCAGCAGATAGTCGTCGAAGTACTTGGTGCGCAAGCCCATTCCGTCGACGATCGCCTGCATTCGCTCCGGCGACGCGTTCGGGAGCAGCGAGACGTCGAGATCGCCGTCCATCATCTTGACGAAGAAATCCAACCCGACGGCGCGCACCAGTGGCTCGGCGAACGGATCGTTGATCAGTGCCCGGGCATCTTTGGTCGCCATTGCGCGGCCCGCAGCGACCATGGTCGCGGTGGCGCCCACGCTGGAGGCCAGATCCCAGCTGTCGTCATCGGTGCGTGTCATGCGTGTCCTATTTCAGAGTGGCGGCGACGTAGCTCATCTTCGCCGAACACAGCCATCGTCGCGTCCTCGGGGAATTGAAAGCCGTTGCGGGCGTAAAGCTCCTTGGCGCGGATGCGCGTCCACCTGCCAGCCGTGCTCGGTGAGGTAGTCGGCGACGACAGCTGCGCTCGCCGACTGATAGAACAGGTCGGCCGCGTTGAGGTCGAAACCGAAGCTGCGCCACCGCTCGCTGATCTGCTGCAGGCGTTCCTCGATGAAGGCGCTCGGGTCGGGGACGTGCTCGGTGGCCAGGCGGCTGCCCGGTGCGCTGAGCGCGGTGATGTTGTCGAACAGCCGGTCCTGGGCATCGGGCGGCAAGTAGGGCAACAGTCCTTCGGCGCTCCATGCGGTCGGCTGGTCGACATCGAAACCGCCGGCGCGCAAGCGCGGCCGGCCAGTCTTCGCGCAGATCGATGGCGATCGGTGCGCAGCTCCGCGGTCGGTGCGGCGCCGAGGCCGGCGAGCGTCTCGGTCTTGAATTCGATGACCTGGGGCTGGTCGATCTCGTAGACCGACCATGCCGTCGGGCCAGGGCAGGCGGTAGGCGCGGGTGTCCAGACCCGAAGCGAGGATCACCGCCTGCTGCACACCCGAGTCCGCGGCGCTGGTGAAGAATTCGTCGAAAAACCTTGTGCGCACGGCCATTTGCTCGGTGCGAGTCTTGCGATTCAGCAGTCGGGTCGATCTTCGAGGCTGAGCTCACCGTCGAGAATGCGGACGAACGGCGCGAGGCCCACAGCGCGAACCAGCGGAGCAGCGAAAGGATCGTCGAGCAGCGGCTCGGGTCCCTGCGAGGCCATCGCGCGCGAGGTCGCGACCATCGTCGCGGTGGCTCCTACGCTGGAGGCCAGATCCCAGCTGTCGTCGTCGGTACGTGGCATCGATGGCTCCTATTTCTTGTCGGTCAGCGTGCCGCTGACATAAAGACGGTCGGCGAACGGCAGGTCGTCTTCCACGATCGGCGCGAAGACCGTTGGCGGCGAACAGCTCTCGGATCGTGCTGCCGCCCATCTCCCAGCCGTGATCGGACAGATACGGCGACGCCTCGTTGCGATCACCGAAGTAGACCAGCTCCGTCATGTCGAGGTCGAGGCCGTGTTTGCTCCAGCGTTGCGACACGGTCCGCATCCGGTCCTTGATCCGCTCCTCGTGGTCCTTGCCGCGGGTAGGCCCGCTCTCGGTGGCGATTCGGCTGCCCGGTGCGCTGAGCTCCGTGATGGTGTCGAGCAAGCGGTCCTGCGCGTCGGGCGGCAGGTAGCCCAGCAGGCCTTCGGCGCTCCACGCGCTGGGCTGGCCGGGATCGAATCCCGCCGCCTGCAGCGCGGCCGGCCAGTCGTCGCGCAAATCGACGGCGACTGTGCGGCGGTGTGCGGTGGGCTGGGCGCCCAACTCGGCCAGCGTCCGCGACTTGAACTCGATCACCTGCTGCTGATCGATTTCGTAGACGGTGGTGCCGTCGGGCCAGGGCAGCCGGTAGGCCCGCGCGTCCAGCCCGGACGCCAGGATCACCGCCTGCTTGATACCCGATGTGGTCGCCTCGATGAAGAACTCATCGAAGAATTTCGTCCGGACCGCCATGTTGTCGGTCATCCGCTGCACGCCCGCCGGCGCACCATCGCTGTCGTCCTCGAGGTCGGCGGGGGACAGCTCGCCGCTGGCCAGCTTGGTGAACAGGTCGAGGCCCACCGCCCGAACCAGCGGCTCGGCGTACGGATCGTTGATCAGTGGCTTGTCGGCCTTGCTGGCCATCGCGCGGGCTGATGCGACCATGGTGGCGGTCGCGCCGACGCTCGATGCGAGGTCCCAGGTGTCGTCGTCAGTGCGTGCCATAGCCACCCCTTCGCGTGGAGAACCCGGTTATTACTTAGCCAATATAACGAGGCTACCACCGAGGGTTAAACGGGCCGGGTCGCGGAAAAGAACGTGAGGCGTCCGATCACAGGTAGCCGTCGAGTGTCCAGCGCGGTGCAGTCGAATCCGGCCGCACCGAGCAGCTCCGGGATCGACTCGCTCGAAGTGCGCGGCGGCGTGTTGGCGGCGCGCGAAGAACCGGGCGATGCGGCCGTCGTGCTCGGTGGCCTCGGCATCGGCGTCGACCAGGTGCAGTCGGCCGCCGGGGCGCAGCACCCGAAAGACCTCGACCGTGGCGGCGACTTTCGCGTCGCTGTCGAGATGGTGCAGCATCAGCGACGACAACACCCGGTCGAATTCACCGTCGGCATACGGCAACTTCTGGGCGTAACCGTGGTCGAAGCGAATCCCAGCTTGGCCGTGCAGCTTTCGTCGCGCCCGAGCCAGTGCGAGTGGGTCGGGGTCGACTCCGATCACGTCGGCTACGCGGGCGCGACCGCTTGGCGCGAATGGTCAGGTTGCCGGTTCCGCTGCCGATTTCCAGCACGCGGTGACCGTCGGCGAGTTCTGCCTGCTCGACCAGCGTTCGGTGGACCTTGCCGATGCCCGAGCACGCGAGAGAGCACGTCGTAGGCGGGCAGCAGGGCGTCGTGCCGCGCTGCGGGCATGTAGTCGTGAGGATGATGTTTGGTCATGCAACCATCATCAGGGCTATGCCTGAACAAGTTTGAGTGATCTTCGGGCAAACTAGGACTATCTTCGGCAAGGTGGCCGATCAGACCTCAACGCCCACCCGCGTGATCCGGCACCGCGGCGGAGTGCCGGTCTACCAGTACCGGACCGACCCTCACACGCCCCCGCTGTCGGTGATCCGGCGTCCCGAGCAGGCGCGTAACCAGGGCCGTCACATCCACGATTTCCCGGCGTTGTGGTATCGGCCCGCGGCGGGAGCGGTGTACGTGGTTGCCGCCGGGGAAGTCCTCGATCCAGATGCGCTCATCGATCTCGAAGGCGGAGTCGGAGTGATCTTCGACCCGGCCGCACTGGGTGAGGACGGACAATCGCCGTGGCCGACCTGGCGGACCCATCCATTGCTGTTCCCGTTCCTGCACGGGCAGTCCGGTGGATTGCTCCGGCTTGGAGTTGCCGAAATCCCGGCGACTGAACTGGAATTCCGCCATCGAGTCGATCGAGACCGAACTGGCCGAGCGCCACGATGGCTATCGGCAGGCAGCTCTGGCGCACCTCACGCTGCTGTTGATCGACCTCGCGCGACTTGCCGGAGACGTCGTCGGCGACCTGCGGCGCAGCGGCGAACCGATGCTGGCCGAAGTCTTCGCGGTCATCGATCGCCGGCTCGGCGAGCGGCTGTCGCTGTGCGATGTGGCGCAGGAAGTGGGTATGACGCCCGGACACCTGACAACCGTGGTGCGTCGCCGTACCGGCCGCACTGTGCAGGAGTGGATCATCGAGCGCCGAATGGCCGAAGCCCGGAAATTGTTGACGGACAACGATATTACGATCCAGGAGGCGGCCCGACGAGTCGGCATATCCGATCCCGGATACTTCAGCCGGTTGTTCCGCCGAACGCACGGCATGTCGCCCCGCGACTGGCGGGGCTACATCGGGTTGGTGCGAAGGTAACTGTAGACGCCGGCGAAGTTCGTGTTGACATCCTCGGGAATCGGGACGGGTCCGCCGAGTGCTCTTGCACCCCAGGCGATTTGGGCAGTCCGTTCCACCAGCGCTGTGACGTGCAGGACCTTGTCCGGCCGGGGGCCGACCGCCACCAGGCCGTGGTTGGCGATCAGCGCGGCAGCGCGGCCTTCCAGCGCTTTCACCGCGTTGCTGCCCACTTCGGGTGTGCCCGATGCGGCGTACTCGCTGCAGCGGATGTCGCCGCCGCAGTAGATGGCGAATTCGTCGATACAGGCGGGAATCGGTTGATGGGCGATCGCGAACATGGTGGCCCACACCGGGTGACTGTGAATGACGCTGGCGATGTCGTCGAACGCCTGGTAGCAGGCCAGGTGCAGCTGCATCTCCGTCGAGGGCGATCGGCCGTCGGCGGCGTGTAGCACCGCGCCGTCCGGGTCGATCACCACCAGGTCGTCCAGCGTCATGTCGGCGTAGTCGACTGACGACGGGGTGATTACCAGGTTGCCGTCTTCGCGGCGGGCCGAGATATTGCCGGCGGTGCCCTCGACCAGCCCGCGGCGCAGCATGTCCTTGGCCGCTGCCAGTACCGCGGTTTCGGTGTCGGCGACGAACGTCACGGTCCTAGCACCTCCGGGTTGACGATGTGGGCAGGTGTCCTGCCGGATAGCAGGGCGTCCAGGTCGTCGGCAACCATCTGGGCCTGGCGCGCCTCAGTGTTCCACGTTGCGCCGCCGATATGCGGCGTGAGCACCACATTGGGCATCGCGATCAGCGGATGGTCGGTAGGCAGCCATTCCCCGACGAAGTGGTCCAGCCCGGCGGCGGCGACCTTGCCGCTGCGCAACGCCTCGACGAGCCCGTCGGTGTCGTGCAGCTGCGCCCGGGCGCTGTTGAGGAAGACGACGCCGTCGCGCATCGCCGCGAACTGCTCGGCGCCGATCAGCCCGGCGGTGTCAGCGGTCACCGGCGCATGCAGTGAGACGATGTCGGACTCGGCGAGCAGCTCGTCGAGGCTGTGTTGTGCCTCGTCGTTGTACGGGTCGTAGGCGATGACCCGCATGCCGAGCCCGGCCATCCGCCACCGGACCGCCCGCCCGACGGCGCCGAGGCCGACCAGCCCGACCGTTCGGCCGGCCAGCTCCCACGCGCGGAAGCGCTGATACGGGATGGTGCCGTCGCGGAACACCTCTCCGGCGCGGACGTCGGCGTCGGCGCCGAGTACCTGCCGGGTGGCGGCGAACAGCAGCGCCAGCGTCATTTCGGCGACGGCGTCGGCGTTGCGACCCGGAGTGTTCAGCACCGGGATGCCGGCTGCGGTCGCGCCCGCGACGTCGACGTTGTTGGGATCGCCGCGGGTGGATGCGATCGCTCGCAGACCCAGATCGAGAACCGGCCCGCTGACCGAATCGCTTTCCACTACAACGATATCCGCGCCCTCGGCAGAGATCCGTTCGGCCAGCTGCTCGGGGCTGTAGATGCGCAACGGGCTTTGGTCGATCCACGGGTCGTAGACGACGTCGGCCAACCGGCGCAGTTTCTCGAATCCGTCGCCACGCAGCGGGGCCGTCACCAAAGCACGGGTCATGATTGCCCATGCTGGCGTACGGTGACGCCCGTGTCACGCAAAGGCGTCACAATCGGCATCGACATCGGCACCACCGCAGTCAAAGCGGTGGCGGCTGATGAGGACGGCCGAGTGGTCGCGCGGGCGCGCATTCCACACGAGCTGCGGGTGCCGGCGCCGGATCGGTTGGAGCACAACGCCGACGAGGCGTGGCGGCTGGGCCCGTTGGCGGCACTCGAGCAGTTGGCACGACCCGATGCGCTGGCGGTGGCGGTTTCGGCGATGGTCCCGTCGCTGACCGCCGTCGACGCCGACCGGCATCCCGATCACGCCTGGGCTGCTCTACGGCGACGGCCGCGGGCGGGCCGGCATTGAAGGCGGCGACGGGCCGTTCCCGGTAGGCGAGGCCGCCGAGTTCCTGCGCTGGACCGCCGCCCAAGCACCGGATGCGGCCGGATACTGGCCGGCCCCGGCGGTGGCCAACCATGCGCTGGCCGGCACCGCGGTAGTCGACTTTCCGACCGCGTACACCGCATCGCCGTTGTTCGATGGCGACGGCTGGAATGCGGCCGCCTGCGCGGATCGCGGCGCGACGGCGAAACAGATGCCGCAGGTGGCGGCGCCGGGCACCGCTGCCGGGCAGGTGGGCAGCGCGGTGTTGGCGGTTGGGGCCATCGACGCGGTCTGTGAGCAGATGGTCTCCGGCGCCGATCAGGATGGCGATGTGCTCGTGCTGTGCGGCACCACGTTGATCGTCTGGGTGACCATTCCCGAGGCCCGGCAGGTGCCGGGTTTGTGGACGATCCCGACCATGACCGGCAAGAGTCAGATCGGCGGGGCGAGCAACGCCGGCGGCCTGTTCCTCGGCTGGATCGACCGGGTGCTGGGACCGGGCGACCCCGCCGCGGCCGACCCGCGACGGGTGCCGGTGTGGTCGCCCTATCTGCGCGGCGAGCGCACACCGTTGCACGATCCCGACCGGCGCGGCCTACTCGACGGCGTGGACCTCAGCCATGATGCGGCCGCGCTGCGGCGGGCCGCATACGAAGCGTCGGGATTCGTTGTGCGCCAACTGATCGACCTCAGCGGGGCGGACGTGTCGCGGATCGTGGTCGCCGGTGGCGGCACCCGCGTGCAGCCGTGGATGCAGGCCATCGCCGATGCCACCGGCCGACCGCTACACCTGTCGGGGGTGGCCGAGGGTGCGGCGCTGGGCGCGGCTTTCCTGGGCCGGATGGCAGTGGGTGCGGAATCGGCTTTCACCGATGCCGCCCGCTGGGCCGCCACCGAACGCGTGGTCGAGCCCAGCCCGGCGTGGGTGGTTCCGGTGCAGGAGCGCTACCACCGGTTCCTCGAGCTGGCGTCGTCGTTACGGTAGTTCGGCCGAGACGTACCTGATGTCGCCCAAGCCCTCGAGGGAGTTGGTCTCAGGAAAGTCAAAACCGTTGGCGGTGTACAACTCCGGGGTGGTGTGCACGACGGTCTGCCAGCCGCGGTCGGCCAGGTACTCCACGGCGTCGTTGCGCTCACCGTCGTAGACCAGCTCGGACCAATTCAGGTTCAGCCCGAGCCGACGCCAGCGCTCGCTGATCTCCTTGCCGCGCTTGGCGACTCGGTCGCGCATGTCCGGAACGTATCCGGTGCCGATTCGGCTGCCGCTGAAACTGAGCGTGGTGATGGTGTCGAACAACCGGTCCTGCGCATCCGGCGGCAGGTAGCCCAGCAGCCCTTCGGCGATCCACGCCGTCGGCCGCTGCGAGTTGAACCCGCTGTCGCGCAGGGCGCTTACCCAGTCGTCGCGAAGGTCGGCAGCCACCGCTTTGCGGTCCGCGGTCGGGGCCGCACCCAGGTCGGCCAGTGTGCGGCTTTTGAATTCGATGACCTGCGGCTGGTCGACCTCGTAAACGGTGGTGCCCACCGGCCACGGCAGCCGGTAGGCGCGGGTGTCGAGTCCGGCGGCCAGGATGACCGCTTGGCGCACGCCCGCCGCGGCGGCCTCGGTGAAGAAGGCGTCGAAGAACCGGGTCCGAACCGCCATGCCCTCGGCAAGTCGGCGCGGGGTGAAGGCCGGATCTTCGTCGGCGAGTTCGATCTCACCGTTCATCATCTTGATGAAGGCTTCGACGCCGACCGCGTTGACCAACGGCTCGGCGAACGGATCGTCGATCAGCGGGTCGGGTCCTTTGGAGGCCATCGCGCGCCGGGCGGCCACCGCGGTGGCGGTGGCGCCCACGCTGGACGCCAAATCCCAGCTGTCCCCGTCGTGACGAACAGTGTCCTTTGCGGTCATCTGGAGGCCTCCTATCGACGAGTTGCGATGACGGACACGATGTTCCGGAATGCGGCAAGCGCGTCGTCATCCGGGTACACGCGACCGTACTCGCCGAAGAGGTCTCGGCGGTTGCGGGCGAGCACGTCCCAGCCGCGCTCACTCAGATAGTCGGAGACATTGTTGCGATCGCCTTCGTAGAACAACCCGGACAAGTCGACGTCGCAACCGACATTCGCCCACCGATCACTCATCGCCTTGCCGCGCTCGGCCATCGTCGAGCCGTTGTCCGGGTGATATTCGGTGGCGATCCGGCTGCCCGGCGCGCTGAGCGCGGTGATGTGGTCGAAGAGTCGATCTTGCGCTTCCGGCGGCAGATACATCAACAGTCCCTCGGCGCTCCAGGCCGACGGTCTGGTGGCGTCGAAACCGCTGTCGCGCAATGCGGCCGGCCAGTCGTCGCGCAGATCGATGCTGACCGTGCGGCGCTGCGCCGTCGGCTCGGCGCCGAGCGCCGCCATGGTCTTGGTCTTGAATGTGACGACCTGAGGTTGGTCGACTTCGTAAACGATGCTGCCGGCGGGCCAGTTCAGCCGGTAAGCCCGGGAATCCAGGCCGGCGGCCAGGATCACGGACTGTTCGATGCCCGCCGCGGCCGCATCGGTGAAGAACTCGTCGAAGAACCGCGTCCGGACCGCCAGTGAGTCGGTTTCGGTCTGCAGTTCGGCCGTGCCATCCACACCGGCGTCACCGAGTGCGATGTCACCGTCGACCACGCGGGTGAAGAAGTCGATGCCCACCGCCCGGACCAGCGGGGCGGCGAACGGGTCATTGATGATGGGGTCGGTGTCCTCGGTGGCCAGCGCCCGGGCCGCCGCGACCATCGTCGCTGTGGCGCCCACACTGGAGGCAAGATCCCAACTGTCGGTATCGCTGCGCGTCATGATCACCCTTCCTGTCCACACTCAGCTGTAGCCTTTTGATATTTAGCCAAGGTAAAGAGCCAGTGAAACCCTACGCCTTTTTGCTGTGTACGTGCTGCGAGCGCAGTCGGCGTCGGCCAGCCGCCGCATCCCACCCATTTGCGGGCGGGCGCGTCATGCGCTGTTAGTCTCGTAGACTGTCTGACGCGCGCCCGGACACGTTCTGCCTGCATGTGCTCCGCGCGCGACGCAAGACCATGCAGGACATCAGGGCTGGATACGCCAGCAAGTAGGCATGCCGCGACCAGAGCTCGGCTGCGCAGGAGGAAGAGTGCTTTCGGCTTTCATCTCATCGCTGCGAACAGCCGACCTCAGACGCAAAATTCTGATCACGCTGGGCATCGTGGTGTTGTACCGGCTCGGCGCGACGGTGCCGTCGCCCGGCGTCAACTACCCCAACGTGCAGAAGTGCCTCGCGCAGATCAGCGGAGGGGACTCCGCGCAGATCTACTCGCTGATCAACCTGTTCTCCGGTGGGGCGCTGCTGCAGCTGACCGTGTTCGCGGTCGGCGTGATGCCCTACATCACCGCGAGCATCATCGTGCAGCTGCTCACCGTGGTCATCCCTCGGTTCGAGGAGCTGCGTAAAGAAGGCCAGTCCGGTCAGGCCAAGATGACGCAGTACACGCGTTACCTGGCGATCGCGCTCGCCGTCCTGCAGGCCACCAGCATCGTGGCGCTGGCCGCCAACGGCGGGCTACTGCAGGGCTGCAGCCTGGACATCATCGCCAACCAGAGCATCTTCACCCTGATCGTCATCGTGCTGGTGATGACGGCGGGCGCGGCGCTGGTGATGTGGATGGGCGAGCTGGTCACCGAGCGCGGCATCGGCAACGGCATGTCGCTGCTGATCTTCGCGGGTATCGCCGCCCGAATACCCGGTGAGGGCAAGAGCATTCTGGACAGCCGCGGCGGGGTCGTGCTGGCCACCGTCTGTGTGGCAGCGCTGATCATCGTCGTCGGCGTGGTGTTCGTCGAGCAAGGCCAGCGCCGCATTCCGGTGCAGTACGCCAAGCGCATGGTGGGCCGGCGGATGTACGGCGGCACGTCGACGTATCTGCCGCTGAAGGTCAACCAGGCCGGCGTTATCCCGGTGATCTTCGCGTCGTCGCTGATCTACATTCCGCACCTGATCACTCAGCTGATCCGCAGCGGCAGCGGCGGCCTTGGCAACAGTTGGTGGGACAAGTTCGTCAGCAACTACTTGTCGAACCCCGGAAGCCCGGTCTACATCGCCATCTACTTCAGCCTGATCATCTTCTTCACGTACTTCTACGTCTCGATCACGTTCAACCCCGACGAGCGCGCCGACGAGATGAAGAAGTTCGGCGGGTTCATCCCCGGTATCCGCCCGGGTAAGCCGACCGCCGACTACCTGCGCTACGTGTTGAGCCGGATCACTTTGCCTGGTTCGATCTATCTAGGTGTCATCGCGGTGCTGCCGAACCTGTTCCTTCAGATCGGCAACAGCGGGTCAGTACAGAACCTGCCGTTCGGTGGTACTGCGGTGCTGATCGCCATCGGTGTCGCGCTGGATACGGTCAAGCAGATCGAGAGCCAGCTCATGCAACGCAATTACGAAGGGTTCCTCAAGTGAGAGTTGTGTTGCTGGGGCCTCCCGGGGCCGGTAAAGGCACGCAGGCCGTCAAGCTGGCCGAGAAGCTCGAGTTACCGCACCTGTCCACCGGTGACCTGTTCCGCGAAAACATCGGCAACGGCACCGAGTTGGGGCTCAAAGCCAAGAGCTACCTGGACGCCGGAGATCTTGTGCCGTCCGAACTGACCAATGAGCTCGTCGACGACCGGCTGAGCAACTCCGACACCGACGCCGGCTTCATCCTGGACGGCTACCCCCGTTCGGTCCAGCAGGCCAAGGCGCTGCACGACATGCTCGAACGCCGCGGGATCCAACTCGACACGGTGCTGGAGCTTCGCGTGCCCGAAGACGCGCTGTTCGAGCGGCTCAAGGCGCGCGGACGCGCCGACGACACCGACGACGTCATCCGCAACCGGATGAACGTCTACCGCGACGAGACCGCGCCGCTGATCGAGTACTACAGCCACGAACTGAAGACCGTCGAGGCCGTCGGCACGGTCGACGAGGTGTTCGCCCGCGCGCTGCAGGCTCTCGGGAAGTAACGGTGATCGGCCTGGCCGGCCTGCGCAGTCGCAAGGTGGTGCCGCAGCGCAGTGCCGCTGAACTCGACGCGATGGCCGCAGCCGGCGCCGTGGTCGCCGCTGCGTTGGCGGCGGCGCGTGAAGCGGCGGTTCCCGGAGCGACGACGCGCGACCTCGACCAGATCGCCGAGTCGGTGATTCGCGACGCGGGTGCCACACCGTCGTTTCTCGGCTACCACGGCTACCCGGCTTCGATCTGCTCCTCGGTCAACGACCGCGTCGTGCACGGCATCCCCTCGGCTGCCGAGGAACTCACCGCCGGTGATCTGGTCTCCGTTGACTGCGGTGCGATTTTGGACGGCTGGCACGGCGACGCCGCGATCACCTTCGGTGTCGGCGCACTCATCCCCGCCGACGAACTGCTCTCGCAGGCCACCAAGGAGTCCATGGAAGCCGGGATCGCCGCGATGATCCCCGGTAACCGCCTGACCGACGTCTCGCACGCCATCGAAACCGCCACCCACGCGGCCGAGGCCCGCTACGGACGCAAGTTCGGCATCGTCGAGGGCTACGGCGGGCACGGCATCGGCAGGCAGATGCACATGGACCCGTTTCTGCCCAACGAAGGCGCCCCCGGACGCGGTCCGCTGCTGGCCGTCGGATCGGTGCTGGCGATCGAGCCGATGCTGACCCTCGGAACGCGCAGGACCGTGATCCTCGACGATGAGTGGACGGTCACTACCACCGACGGCTCGCGCGCCGCACACTGGGAGCACACCGTGGCTGCCACCGAAGACGGGCCCCGCATCCTGACCCTCGGCTGACGTCGTTTCGGGCGGAGGTGAACCAAACGGACACCTACACCGTGTCAATCACCGAGAGGCTGGTGATGGACATACCGGGCGCCGGCGCCGATGCGAACGCTCTGGAGCGGCTGTGCGATCAACATGCCGCTGCTTTGTGGCGCTACGCCTGGCGGTTGACCGGTGATCATGCCCACGCCGAGGACGTCGTGCAAGAAACCTTGCTGCGGGCGTGGCAACACCCGGACGTCCTGCGCAACGGTCAGTCCCCGCGTGCGTGGCTTTTCACGGTTGCCAGAAACATGGTCATCGACGACCGGCGCAGCGCTAAATTCCGCCACGAGGTAATCCCGTCGGACAGCTCGGGCCCGCCTGAACAGGCAGGCCCCGACGAGGCAACTGGGGCGCTGAACCGGGCACTGATCGGCGACGCGCTGGCGCAGCTGTCCGCAGAACATCGGGCGGTGGTGAGCCGGTCCTATTACCAGGGCTGGACCACTGCGCAGATCGCCGCCGATCTCGGCATCGCCGAGGGCACGGTGAAGTCGCGGTTGCACTATGCGCTGCGAGGACTTCGCCAGGCTCTGGTGGAGATGGGTGTTACGCAATGACGGACTACAGGAACGGGAACGTGCCGCAGGGAGACCGACGAGTACGAAATGTGGGACGCCGCATACGTGCTGGGCGCGCTCTCGGATGCCGACCGTGCTGAATACGAGGCGCACTTGGCCGGTTGCATGTCGTGCCGGGAGGCGGTGGCCGAGCTGTCCGCAGTTGCGCCGCTGCTCTCGCTGGCCGGCGACGACGCATCGGCGCCACCGTGCCCTGACCTGCTGCCGTCACTGATGGCGAAGGCCGATCAGCGGCTGGCCGCGGCATCCGACAGCGTGCAACTGAAGGCGGCACCGACTGTGGAGGCGGAAACGGTCTTTCCGGTCTTCCGCACCGGAAACTACGCACCCGTCCACGACGAGCTGACCGAATTCGATCTGGCGGTCGAGGGCAGTATTCCCGCCGAATTGAACGGTTGGTACCTGCGCAACGGGCCCAATCCGCGTTCCGGCGACGGTCATTGGTGCGTCGGTGACGGCATGGTCCACGGCGTCCGATTGGAGAACGGACGTGCCGCCTGGTACCGCAATCGCTGGGTGCGCACCGAGAGCTTCGATGACCCCTTCCCGCCGTACAACGACGACGGCAGCCGAAACCTGCACTCCAGCATCGCCAACACCCACGTCGTCCGGCATGCCGGAAAGACTCTGGCGTTGATGGAATTCTCGTTGCCCTACGAGATCAGCAACGACCTGTCGACCTTGGGCGTCTATGACTTCGGCGGCACCTTGACCGACTCGATGACGGCACATCCGAAGATCTGCCCCAGCACCGGTGAACTGCATTTCTTTGGGTGCGGCAACATCTTTGAACCTCACGTCAGCTATCACCGCGCCGATGCCGACGGTCGGCTGACGGTCAGCCGGCCCATCGAGGTGCCCGCGCTGACGTTGATGCACGACTTCGCATTGACCGCGCAATACGTTGTCTTCCTGGACCTTCCGCTGTTATTCAACCTGGGAGTCGCGCTCACGCGTCCCTATCAGCGGGACTTGCCGTACCGCTGGGACGACCAGTACCCGGCCCGACTCGGCGTGCTACGCCGCGACGACCCCTACGGTCAGTTGCGTTGGTTCGACATCGACCCGTGCTTCGTCTTCCACGTCGCCAACGCCTACGACCTGACATCACCCGGCGGGAACGCCATCGTGCTCGAGGTGCTTCGGTACGACGAAATGTGGCGCCAGAACAGTGATTTCGGGAGCGACGCGGCCCTGTGGCGCTGGACGATCAACCTGGACACCGGAGTGGTCGAGGAGCGTCAGCTCGACGACCGCGGCGTGGAGTTCCCGCGCGTCGACGATCGGCTGGCCGGCACCGCCGCGCGCTACTCCGTCGCGGTCGGCAGCGGTGCGCTCGTCCGCTACGACCTGCAGGGCGACACCGCAATCGAGCATCGGTTCGGCCGCGGCAGGCATGGATCGCCGGGGCGCCCGGTGAGGCGGTGTTCGCACCCGCGGCCGGACAGCCCGACGAACTCTCCGGCTGGTACCTGACGTATGTCTACGACGCGGAGACCGACAGCAGCGATCTGGTGGTCATCGATGCCTCAGACTTTGCGGCCGAACCCGTGGCCCGGATCCGGATGCCGCGTCGCGTGCCGCATGGGTTCCACGGCAACTGGATCTCGGACTGAGCGCGACCATGATGCTGAATTCCCGCGGTGAACTGGAAAGGGGCGCAACTCGTATCACATGTCAGGAGGTGATCGAGTGAGTCGACTCACCGGAGCGAGTGGCGACGAGGCCGCGTTGATGAAGGCGCTCTACGACGAGCACGCCGGACCGTTGTGGCGGTACGCGCTTCGCCTGACCAGCGACGCGAGTCGCGCCGAGGACGTGGTCCAGGAGACGCTGTCTGCGGGCCTGGCAGCATCCCGAGGTGATCGGCGACACCGAACGTTCAGCGCGCGCATGGCTTTTCACCGTTGCGCGCAACATGATCATCGACGAAAGACGAAGCCCGAAGTTCCGCAACATCGTTGCCTCGCTGGACGACTCGGGGGTGCCGGAGCGATCCACGCCCGACCAGGTCGATTCGGCGCTGGACCGGCTGCTGATCGCTGACGCCATGGCGCAGATGTCGGTGGACCATCGAGCCGTTGTCGAGCGGTCCTACTACCGCGGTTGGAGCACCGCGCAAATAGCCGCTGACCTGGACATAGCCGAGGGAACGGTCAAGTCGCGGCTACACTATGCGGTGCGGGCTCTTCGACTCACTCTGCAGGAAATGGGAGTGACCCGATGACGATCCGAATGACAAAATGCCGGGCCGTCCAGGGGGCGGTCGGCTTCGAATACCTGTGTATGAAAGCTGCTGGGGAGAAACGATGAGGGTTGTCGGGGGTTTCGGCTCGACCGGTGACCGCGACGTGCCCACCGGCACCAGCCACGACTATGCGACCTGGGACGCGGCCTATGTCCTTGGATCGTTGTCGCCCACCGATCGCCGCGAGTTCGAGGCGCACCTGAGCGTCTGCCCGAGTTGCAGCCAGTCCGTCAGCGAACTCAGCGGCATACCGGCGCTGCTGTCGAAACTCGATCGCGACACGGTAGCCGGAATGGATGCCGACGGCCACACCGCAGCACCTGAGCCGACCCCGAACCTGCTGCCGTCGTTGATGACCGAGGTTCGCCGCCGCCGGCGCCGCACCCAGATGGTGACCTGGACGACGGGGGCAGCCGCAGCCGTGCTGCTGTCGGTCGCCTTGTTCGTCGGGATAACAGGCCATCACCCGACGTCTTCGCCTCCACAAGCCGGCGTGTCTGCGCTCCAGATGGATCAGGTCGGCACGCACGCACTGGCCTCGACGGTGTCGCTCAGCAGCCAGCAATGGGGCACCTACATCGACCTCAACTGCGTCTGCCTGGCCCCGGTGACCGCTCACCACGACAGGCTGGCGATGGTCGTGGTGAGTCGCGACGGCACCCACACGCAGCTGGCCACCTGGGTCGCTGACCCGGGCCACACGGCGAAGCTGGCCGGCAGTACCTCCACACCGGTCGACCAGATCGTCCAGGTGCAAGTGGTTGCCGCCGACAACGGCAACGTGCTGCTGCAACGCTCGCTCTGAACATCTTGTCGCACAACGTGATCCCCCTCATCCAGCTGTAGCGGACGCCACCCTGACCGTCAGTGGGTGAACTTCCCGGCCCCGCCCGACGTCTTCTAGATATAGGAGGCGGTAGCGATGCGGAGTTCAGACCGTGCGTGGGTGGCACTGGCCGGTGGCGTGACAGCCTACGACCTGCTCGCTCCCGATGACGAGCAGCTGACCACCGCGGCCCGCCGGTACTTCAAGTCTCAGCCGATTGCCACCGCGTCGATGATCTTGGTGACAGCCCTGCATCTGGTCGGCGGCATACCGCGGTGGTGCGATCCGATCACGCTGACGTTCGCCGCGTATCGGCGGCTGCTGCGGCGGCAGTTCTGGGTTCACCCAAAAGCAGAACAGCGGGACAGCCCGGTGGCTGCGACGGTGGTGCACACCTTTGCCGCGTGAAGCGTGGCAGCCGGCCGGCATGAACCGCAAGCGACTCTGGATCGTGTCACTACTGGGACCTCGCCGGACTAAAGGTCCTCGGCGCCAATGAAGACGACAGGAAGCGCGGATGATCATAGAGACCCAGCACAGCCCCGATGCCGTGGTCATAGGTGCAGGGCCCGCGGGTCTGGCTGTCGCCCGCGAACTCGATCATCAGCACGGCATCAAAGCGCTCGTTCTGGACCGCGCAGCAGCCCCGGCGATTTCGTGGCGCACGCGCTATGACAACTTTCGCCTCAACACGACCGGGTTCTTGTCGCACCTTCCCGGACAACGGATTCCCTTGAATGCTGGTCGTTGGCCGACCAAAGAGGACATGGTCCGCTATTTCGATCACTATGTTCAGCGGCAGAACATCGAGCTCTTGCTTGAATGTAAAGTCCACCGCGTCGACCGCGCCGATGGATTCTGGCAACTTGACACGTCGTCGGGTGAAATCCATACCCCGGCAGTCATTCTCGCCACGGGTAACTACAGCGCACCCGCCATCCCGCCCTGGCCTGGACTCAAACGCTTCAACGGTGAGATCGTTCACTCCGGGGACTTCACCAACGCGTGGCCTTACCGCGGCCGCGACGTCCTCGTTGTCGGCGCAGGCAATTCGGCCGCCGACATCGCTGTTCAGCTGGCTAACAACGGCGCGCGACGGATCTGGCTTGCAGTGCGCACCCCGCCGCACCTCGTCCGGCGGGCCATCGGACCGTTTCCATCGGATGTCTTCCTTGAGCTGTTTTCGAGGGTCCCCGCCCGCATGATCGATCCGCTGATCGCGCGGATGAACCGCCTGATGTGGGGTGACCTGTCGGCCTACGGTTTCCAGTCGCCGCCGCTCGGGCTGAAGGCGACGGTGGAAAGACGAGGCCGAATCCCGACGCTGGCCGACGAGCTCATCGACGCGGTGCGGGTCGGGCGCGTCGCAGTCGTCGGTGCCGTCAACGCAGTCGAATCCCGCGGCGTGATCCTCGCCGACGGCACGTCCTTAGCGCCGCAGGTGATCATCGCCGCGACCGGGTTCGGCACAGATCTCGAAGGTTTGGTCGGACATCTTGGCGTCCTCGACGAGCACGGCAACCCGCGCGGCGGCTTTGCCTCACACGTCGGCGACGGAATGTTCGCGATCGCGTACGGCATTCCGCCCAATGGCCCACTCCGGGCGATCCGCGTCAACTCGACGCGATTAGCTCGGGAAGTTGCGACCTACCTGAATCGGATTGGTCCAGCTGAGCAACGTTTTGACGGCGGCGAGGTGCAGTTGATGATGGCACCCGTGAACACCATGGAGACACGATGATTTCGATTTCCACCGAGAAGACATTCTTTCGCGGCACGGAAGGTTACGAGGCGGCTCGTCGGAAAACGGTATGGAATGGCCTTCTGCCGGAACGCTTTCCCGACGTAATCGTGCAGGCACACAACACCGACGACGTAGTCGCGGCGGTGCGTTATGCGCAGGCCAACGGAGATCACATCGGCGTATGTTCGGGCGGACGCAGCTGGGTGGCCAGTCACCTGCGCGACGGCGGCATGCTGCTCGATGTCAGTCGCCTCGATCACTGCAGTGTCGAACCGGGTCGGATGACCGCGGACGTTGGCCCAGGCAAGGCCGCCAGCGCCTTCGCGGCCGACCTTGACGCACAAGGGCTTTTCTTTCCTGCTGGTCATTGTGAAGGCATTGGCCTCGGTGGCTATCTTTTGCAGGGCGGATATGGCTGGAACAGTTCGGTTGTCGGGCCGGCGTGCGAGAGCGTGCTTGGACTGCAAGTCGTCACCGCAGAAGGTGAACAGATCTACTGCGACCCCGCAAACCACCCAGACCTGTATTGGGCGGCCCGCGGCTCGGGACCGGGCTTCTTTGGTGTGGTTACTTCTTTCACACTGCGCATCTATCCACGTCCGGCAGTTTGGGGTACCTGCCTGTACATGTACCCGATCGAGGTCGCTGACGAGGTGTTCACCTGGGCGCGCTCGATCAGTTCCGAGCTCGACGACAAGGTGGAACTGCAGATTCACACCGCACGCAGCTTTCCGGGTGCCGGGCTCGACCAGCCCGGCATTACGATCGCCTCGCCAGTATTCGCCGATTCAGAAGAGGAGGCGACGAAAGCCCTTGCCCCGCTGGGCACTTGCCCGGTGATTGATAAGGCGATCGTCAACGTTCCTTACGCGCCGGCCACGTTGGCCAATTGGTATACCGCGGTAATGACCAACTATCCGCAGGGGCATCGCTATATCGCCGACAGCATGTTCACATCGGCTTCCGCCGAAGAACTGTTGCCGGGCATCCGCAGGATCATCGACACCATGCCACCGCACCCCTCGCACTTCATCTTCACCGGGTGGAAAACGTCCCCGGAGCGAGCGGACAAGGTTTATGGCTTGGAAGACGAGATCTACATGGCGCTCTACACCATTTGGCAGGATCCGGCCGACGACGAACGTTACCGCGACTGGGCCGCATCCAACATGGCGGCGATGTCGCACTTGGCGACCGGCATCTCGCTCGCCGATGAGAATCTGTGTCGGCGTCCTGCACGATTTATCACCGAACCGAATATGGCACGCCTCGAGAATGTGCGCACTGCCTACGACCCAGATGGTCGATTCCATAGCTGGATGAGCGGCGTCGAATCGCTGACGGTCGGGTCTCGTACCGTGCCCTTGAGCTAGCCGTCGCCCGTGTCGCGGGTGAACCAAACCGGCGCTTCGATCGTGTTACTGGCAAGGGTTGTTCACAGTCGCCGCACCATAAATCACCGGCGGCGCAACTGCGGGCCGAGTGTCGCGCCGTCGATCTCGACATCGCCGAAGGCACTGCGCCTTGCCGGCCATTCGACTCACGACGCAAGAAGTAGGTGTTACACGATGATGCCGCAATGGCGGCCCGGGACGCCGCACGGCGGTGATCGATCCGGGCACGACGAGTACACGATGTGGGATGCCGCATACGTGCTGGGATCACTGTCGTCCGCCGAACGGTGGGAATTCGAAGCCCACATGACCGTCTGTCCGTTGTGCGGCAACGCTATTGGAGAGCTCAGCGGCATGCCGGCCCTGCTATCGCAGCTGGATCGCGACGAGTTGGCGGCGATCGACGGCCGCCGTGGCGTAGAACCGTTGCTGCCCGACGAGCTGCTTCCGTCCCTGTTGTCCAGGGTGAGCTGGCGGCAGCGCCGCTCCCGCATCGTGACGTGGACGGCCGGTGCCGCCGCAGCCGCGGTGCTCGCGATCGGAGTGCTGGTCGGCGTTGGGGGCCATGGCCTGACACCTGTGCCCACGACGCCGCAGGCGAGCCTGTCGGTCCAGCCGATGGCGCAGGTCGGGACCAACGAGCTGGCCTCGACAGTCTCGCTCAGCAGCCGCCAGTGGGGAACGTTCATCTCGATGAACTGCGTCTGCCTGGCTCCGCTGAACACCCATCACGACACGTTGGCGATGGTCGTGGTAGGTCGCGACGGCGGCCACACTCGGATCGCCACCTGGGTCGCGAATCCAGGCCACACGGCGACGCCCGCTGGCAGTAATTCCACACGCGTCGATCAAATCGCCTCTGTGCAGGTGGTTTCCGCCGACGATGGCCGAGTGCTCCTGGAGCGTTCCTTCGCGGATCTCGCCCCCGAGTGAACCGAATTCACCCGCAGGCCGTGTAACTGACAGACAAGGGAGGTGAGCAGATGTCCAGGACCCAGAGGGTGGTCGACCATATCGTCGAGCACCTTGCCAGAATCGAAATCGACTACATATTCGGTGTCGATGGAGCCAACATCGAAGACCTCTACGACGCCGCACACTTCCGTTCGGACATCACCGCGGTGTTGGCCAAGCACGAGTTCTCCGCGGCCACGATGGCCGACGGGTACAGTCGCAGCGGCGCTGGCTTGGGGGTGGTGGCGGCGACGTCTGGCGGGGGTGCGTTGAACCTCGTTGCCGGCCTTGGGGAATCATTGGCCAGCCGGGTACCGGTGTTGGCTCTGGTGGGTCAGCCTGCGACCACGATGGACGGTCGGGGCAGCTTTCAAGACACCAGTGGCCGTAACGGCTCGCTGAATGCCGAGGCGTTGTTTTCTGCGGTGTCTGTCTTCTGTCGGCGGGTGTCGACGCCCGCCGACATCGTTGCGGCGTTGCCCGACGCTATAGCGGCGGCGCGAACTGGTGGTCCGGCAGTGTTGTTGCTGCCCAAAGATATTCAGCAGTCAAAGGTTGGCGTCAACGGCCACCACAAACGTAGCGGGTTAGGTTTTGACCCGCCGCGGTCGCTCATTGGCGATCCACATCCGATCGTGCGCGCTCTGCGCGCTAGCAGAAGGGCCCGTCACGATCATCGCCGGCGAGCAGGTGGCGCGCGATGACGCACGGGCCGAACTCGAGGAGCTGCGGGCCCTGCTGCGCGCGCAGGTGGCATGTGTGCCCGACGCCAAAGATGTAGCCGGAACACCGGGTTTCGGTTCCTCGTCTGCGCTGGGAGTTACCGGAGTGATGGGCCACCCTGGTGTGGCTGAAGCCGTAGCCGGCAGCGGGTTGTGCTTGGTTGTGGGCACCCGGCTCTCGGTCACCGCGCGTGCCGGCCTCGACGACGCCCTCGCGGCGGTGCGCACAGTTTCGATCGGCTCGGCGCCGCCGTACCTGGCGTGCACCCACGTTCATACCGACGATCTGCGTACCTCGCTGACCATGCTGACAGATGCCTTGTCCGGGCATGGGCGGCCACCCGGCCTACGCGTGCCTGATGAGGTGGCGCACGAAGAACTGCAGCCCCCGGCCTTCGACGGCACGGGTGTGCGCTACCGCGATGCCATGGTCGTGCTCGACGGCGTGTTGCCCGACGGGACGGATATCGTCGTCGACGCCGGCAACACCGGCGCAGCCGCCATCCATTACCTGCCCGTTCGTCGGGACGGGCGGTTTGCCGTCGCACTCGGCATGGGCGGCATGGGTTACAGCTTCGGTGCCGGTATCGGGATGGCCTTCGGGCGTGCGATGAATCGCGACCCTAGCGGGCCTTGCCGGCGCACCGTGGTGATCGCCGGGGACGGCGCATTCTTCATGCACGGCATGGAGGTGCACACCGCAGTGCAGTACCGGCTTCCGGTGACCTTCATCCTTTTCAACAACAACGCCCACGCGATGTGCGTCACCCGCGAGCAGCTGCTCTACGACGACCTTTACAGCTATAACCGGTTCACTCCCAGTCAGCTGGGGGCCGGGCTGGCGGCCATGTTCCCGGGGCTGTCTTCGGTCGACGTGACCGACATCGACGCACTACCCGTAGCACTTCAAAAGGCAATGGCCGTCGATGGTCCGTCCGTCGTCAGCGTTGAGTGCTCCGCCGACGAAATCCCGCCATTCGCAGCATTCCTGAACAGCCAGCCTGCCAATCAGGTTGTTGGACAAAAGATCGCAACCGAAAAGGAGAACCGCGCCCATGTCATTGCAAGCGCTTGACGATATCGCCACCCACACCGGGACGGCCGAGCCGATTCACGGCGTGGTCCGCATCGAGACCACGCCGCTCGAGGACACCGCCGCCACGTTCTTCACGCAGCTGCGCTCGGCATATCCGCACCAGGAGGTGTTCGGTCAGTACTGCACGGTCAACGATTACGTCGACTGCCCACCGGACGAACTGTTCGAATATCTTTCCGACACCCGCAGCCTGGAGGAGTGGACCTACACCCTGCGTGACTTCACCCCGACCGACGAACCGGGACTGTGGGCGGCCTACGACAGGCTCCTGCCGGACACCACGATCTACACCCGTACCGTCGCCAACGCCCAAGCCCGCACCGTCGACTACCACTGCGCCTGGGACCAGGGCAAGCACCTGTGGATGATTTACGTGATGCGGGTCCTCGACGCACAAGTGGTGCTGGGTAAGCCGGGTTCCGTTGTGCTGTGGACGAATTGCCGTCATCCGTTCTATGAGAGCAACCCCTATCCCGACACGGCCCCGGCGGGACGCACCGGCTGGGTGGGCGACTTCTGGGATCTGTTCGGTCCGGGTCACAGCCTGGAGTTGAACAACCTCAAGAGCATTGCCGAGTACCGCCACCGCCACGGACTTCCGGTCACCCCGGCGTGGATGAAGTGAGCACTGACATGCAACAGCCCACCGTCAGCCTGATCGACGTTTCCACCTACCTGCCCGGAGAACCGATCGGCGCAGACTATTACGCGCAATTCGCCGGTGAAGACGACCTGGCGTCCAACGCGATGTTCCGCGCGCCCAAGTTCCGGCATCACGTCGGGGCTGACGAAACCGCGATCGACATGGTTGAGCAAGCAGCGGCAGGCGTCGTCGAGCGACACGGCCAGGACGTGATCTCCAATGTCGACGTGTTGATCACCCACACCCAGATGCCGGACATGCCGTTCTACGGTGCTGGCGGTGGCATCGCTCACCGTTTGGGCATGCGGCCGAACTGGGTGCTAGATCTACACAACGGCGGTTGCGCGGCCTTCGTGTTGGGGCTCAAAGTAGCGCGTCAACTACTGATGGCGGGCGAAGGACGCACCGCGCTGATCGCCATCGCGCAGAACGCTGCCGGCCAGATCTTCGACCAGCCTGGCGTGCGACGCAAGGCGCAGGCATCGGTTCCGGGTGACGGCGCCGCGGTGGGATTGGTGACATTGTCGAACGATTCGCCAATCCTCGACGTCGAGTGCCGCACCTACGGGGAATATGCCGGTGAGATGACAATCACCACCGACGGGCCCCGCAGGTGGTGGCAGCCCGGATCCGGTGAATCTTCCATCGGTTTCACCGAAACGAATATCACCAAGGTGTTGGCCCGCGGTAACCGGCAGGTTCCCGAAGTGGCGCTCGCGGTTTGCGACCGAATCGGCTTGTCCTCCAAGGAGATTGATTTGCTCGTGACCAATCAACCGAACCGGATTTTCTTGCGCAACTGGCGCGAAGCGCTCGAGCTGCCCGAATCGAGACACCGTGACACCTTTGATGAATGCGGCAACCTGTTCGGTGCCGGTATCCCGGTCAACCTGGATCGTGCGATATCCGATGGTCAGGTCAACGCCGGCGACATCGTGATGATGGCGGCCTTTGCGCACGCCGGCGACTTCGCGGGTGCTGCGGCGGTCCGCTGGGGCGGGCGGAACCGATGACAAGCCTGCTGCAGACAAGCTCTGCCACCGCGGACATCGTCGACGCGCTGCCGGACGCCACCGATCCATTTGCGCTGTCCCTCAACGAGAACCCGTTCCCGCCGCTACCGGCGGTGCGCTCGGCCTTGATCCACTCGATCGATGCCGCTAACCGGTATCCGGAATTCCTGCCCGAGCAGCTGCGAACGCTCGTCGCGGGCCACATCGGGGTCTCCGACGAGCAGGTCGTGCTGGGAGCTGGTGCGAGCGGGGTGGTGATGCAGGTTCTGCACGCGGTAACGCGGCCCGGTCATCGGATTGTTTTGAGCGAGCCGACCTTCGACGGATATCCGATTTTCGCCAGGATGGCCCGCCTGACGTCGCTCACCGTCCCGCTCGACGAGCACGGCCATCACGACCTGGAGGCAATGGCCGAGTTGGCCGCGGACGCCAGGGTGGTGGTGTTGTGCCGACCCCACAATCCGACCGGAACGCTGGAGCCGGTCTCGGCAATTGAAAGGTTCCTCAGCAAGATTCCCAGCGACACCATCGTGCTGCTCGACGAGGCCTACATCGAGTTCGTCGCCCCCCAGCACCGGATCGACGGGCCGAACCTGATCCGACGGTTCCCGAACGTTATTGTGCTGCGGACGTTCTCGAAGGCCTATGGCCTGGCCGGTCTGCGGATCGGGTACGGTTTCGCATCGCCAGAACTGGCCACGATACTGTGGAAGATGCAATTGCCGTTTGGCATGGGCATCACCAGCTTAGTCGCGGTTTCGGCGTCCTACGACGCCGAAGACCAGTTGCGACAACGCATTCTGCGAATCACCAGAGAGCGGGACTACCTGAGCCGGCGCCTGCGGGCCATGGGTGTCTACACCACAGACTCACACGCGAACTTCGTGTACCTGCCGCCGAGGGGTCGGCCGATGCGCGAGATGTTCGATAGAGCCGGGCTGAAGGCCCGCCACTACGCTGACGGCGGTGTGCGGATCACCGTCGGCCCAAGCACGTCCACCCAAGCGGTGTTGGCAGCGGTGGGAAAGTCGATGGCAATCAGTTCGCGCTGACCCCGGAGGGGATACCTCCAACCGCGGGTCAGCCCCCGGATCGTGACCGGATGCGGTAAGAAAAGGGGCGTGGCCCCATCCAATGACCGCGGGCAGTCCGACAACCGCGACCCGATCGCCGTCGCCCGCTCGAATTGGGAACGCGCCGGGTGGGGCGGCGTCGCCGAAGGCATGGTCGCGGTGACGTCGGTGATGCGGGCCCACCAGATTCTGCTGGCCCGTGTCGAAAGCGCCCTACGGCCTTACGATTTGAGCTTTTCCCGGTTCGAGCTGTTGCGCCTGCTGGCCTTCAGCCGCAGCGGGGCGTTGCCGATCACCAAGGCCTCCGACCGGTTGCAGGTGCACGTCACCAGCGTCACGCACGCCATCCGCCGTCTGGAGGCCAACAAGCTGGTGCAACGCGTGCCGCATCCGACCGACGGTCGAACCACGCTCGTACAGATCACTGATCTGGGGCGCTCGACCGTCGAGGACGCCACCGTCACACTCAACGAGCAGGTGTTCGCCGATATCGGGATCACGGATCGCGAGTCGCAGGCACTGGTGGCGTCGATCGAGACACTGCGGCAGAACGCGGGCGACTTCTAGTCGACCAGCGATGGCACCGGAATCGTCGCGGTGACCGTCGTCCCGGAGCCGGGCCGCGATCGAATGTTCAGCCTGCCGCCGACCAACTCGGCACGTTCGGCCATCGACAGCACACCGTAGCCGCCCATCTCGTCACTGCCGAGTGGGTGTTCGAAAGTGTCGAAACCGATTCCGTTGTCCGCGATTTCGAGTCGCGCGATGGGTCCTGCGTCGATTGCGAATCTTAGCCGCGCCACCGAAGCTTCTGGCGTGCTTGACGATGTTCTGCAGGCCTTCTTGGGCGATCCGGTACAGCGCGATCTCGATGTGCTCGGGCAGCCGGACATCGGCCAGGTCGAGTTCGGTGTCCAGGTGCGGTATCGACCGGGCGAGGCTGGCCAACCCGCCGGCCAGGCCCAGGTCGTCGAGCACCGGCGGCCGCAGCCCGCTGATCGCCACCCGGGCTTCGTCCAACGTCAGGCCGACCATTGCGCGGGCTTCGGCGAGTTGGCTGGAGGCTTCGGCGGGGTCGCTGCCAACGGCCCGCGCGGCGGCGTCGAGCCGGTAGGACAACGTGATCAGGCGCTGGGAGATGCCGTCGTGAATATCACCGGCGACCCGGCGACGTTCGATCTCCTGGGCCTCGATCACCTGCTCGACGAACAGCTCATGTGCGCGCTCCCTGGCCACCAACTGCCGGTGTAACCGTGCCTGGTGCATGGCCCCGGCGATGAGGCGGCCGATGACACGCAGGAGTTCGACGTCGCCGTCGGTGAATTCGCGGCGCGCGACCGTGTGCACGTTGAGCACGCCGACCAGACCACCGGGATCGGTTTCCATCGGCATCGACACCATCGAGGTGAAGTCGCGTCCACGCAACGACTCGATCGGCAGGTAACGGGGGTCGGCCTCTTTGTCGTCGGTGATGACGACGGGCTCGCGGTGCCGGGCCACCCAGCCGGAGATGCCGGATCCCAACGGCAGCCGGATCTTTCCCACCGAGGCGTCGAACGGCGGCGTCGCTCCGGCGAGGGTCAGCGACCGGTTACTGTCGTCGAGCACATGCACGAAACACACGTCGGCCCCGGTGGCCGCGGTGATCATCCGCGCGGCGGCGGCGGCCAAGGGCTCGACCCCGGGTCCGCTGGAGGCGGCCGTGATCAGTTCGCGCAGCAACGCCAATTCTCGATCGGCGTCGACGAGATTGTGGACCGCGTTCGAGCCGCGGGCTCCGCTGTCAGGCGACGCGCTCACTGGACCGTGCTCATTGGTAGATGCCCTCGCGCAGAGCGGTCGCCACCGCGCCGGTGCGGTCATTGACGCCGAGCTTGCGATAGATCGACCGCAAGTGGCTCTTGACCGTCTCTTCGCCGATGACCAACTTGGTGGCGATCCCGCGGTTGGACAGCCCATTGACCATGCAGGACAGAATCTCGCTCTCACGCTGAGTCAGCCCTTGACGGGCACCCGGCCAGAATTCGTCCCGCTGCATGCGGGCCGCGGTGTCGGCCGCGCGCGCCGCCATTCCCGGGTCGATCACGGTGTCGCCCTGGTGTGCGAGCTCCAGCTGGCGCACCAACTCGTCGCTGTTGATGCTTTTCAGCAGATAGCCGCTGGCGCCCACCCGCAGCGCCTGAAAGAGGTACTGCTCGTCGTCGTAGACCGACAACATCACCACTTTGCGGTCGGGATTGTGTTCACGCAGCATCTTGCACACGTCGAGGCCACTGGAGCCCTGCATGCGCACGTCGCACAACACGACATCGGGCTGCAGCTCGTCGACGACCTCGACGGCGCGCTCGACGCCCACTGCCTGGCCGACCACCTGGACCCGGTCCTTGAACGAGGTCAGCATCGCTTTGAGGCCCTCGATGACCATTTCGTGGTCATCGACGAGGACCAGACGTACCGGCATGGCAACACCCTAGGCAAAGGCACGCGGTTGGCCTCCCGAATCCCCCTAATGGGGGAGGCTAGGGCGCGCCGATTCGGGGCACCCTGGCTGCGTGCGAGCCAAGTTGCAGACTCGTCCTGCCCGGACGTTCTGGTGGGACCGCGAAATCCCGACCGAACCCGATGTACTGCGTGCGGTGATCTTCGATGCCGATTCCACGCTGGCTCACCTCGAACGTGACTGCGAAGCAGCGGCCAGGACCGAGCTGATCGACTCGGTGATGAGTCTCTTCGTCGTCGGTATCTGGGTGAGCGTGGTCAGCGCCCGGCCCCGAACAAAGGTGCAGACATTGGTACGTCACCTTCTCGGCGACGGCCTGGTCGAGACCATCGTGACCGTCGACGACTTGCCCCAACCCGATGCGGAGCTGGCTCGCAGTGGTGAGTTGTACCGGCTGGCGTTGTGGGAGATGGGGATAACGGCGCGCGAAGCGTTGGCCGTGACGGGCCCGGGCGCCGGCTTGCGTTCGTCAAACGCCGTGGGACTGCCGACCGTGGTCGTCGACGATGTGTCGGCGACCAGTTGCCAGCAGGCGCACCGCCGCTGGTGGATCCACCAGGCTATTGTCTAGCCGCGCAGCGTTTCGATGATGGCGCTGAAGTCCTTGTCGGCGTTGGTGGTTGCGAACTTGGCGTAGATGTCGGCGGCGTGGCTACCCAAGGGCGCGGCCGAGCCGGTCGAGGTGACCGCATCCATCGCCAGACCGAGGTCCTTGTTCATCAGCGCGGTGGCGAAGCCGGGCTTGAAGTCGTTGTTGGCCGGCGATGTCGGGACCGGGCCGGGCACCGGGCAGTTGGTGTGCACGGCCCAACAGTTTCCGGTTGCGCCGGTGATCACGTCGAACAGCGCTTGCGCTGACAGCCCGAGCTTTTCGGCAAGCACGAACGCTTCGCCGATGGCGATCTGATGGACGGCCAGCACCATGTTGTTGCAGACCTTGGCCGCCTGCCCGGCGCCGGCGTCGCCGCAGTGAATGATCTTGCCCGCCATCGGTTCCAGCACCGGGCGGGCGCGGTCCACGGCAGCGTCTTCGCCGCCGACCATGAAAGCCAGCGTTCCCGCGACCGCGCCTTTGACCCCACCGGAGACCGGTGCGTCGAGCTGGGCCACGCCGCGTGAGGCCGCCAACGCATGCACCTCGCGGGCATCGTCGACGGAAATGGTTGAGCTGTCGATGAATAACGTGTTGCCGTCGGCGGCGGGCAGGAGCTCAGCATAGCAACGCTTCACCGCATCGCCGTGCGGCAGCATCGTGATAACGACGTCAGCTCCGGTCACCGCCGCGGGTCCGCTGTCGAACACCGCGACGCCGTTGCCGATCGCGGCTTCGACGGCCGCGGGCACCGGGTCGAAACCCCGCACCGTGTGGCCGGCGGCGACCAGATTCGTCGACATCGGACCGCCCATATGGCCAAGCCCCAAAAACGCCACGGTAGACATCTGCTCTGGCCCTCCTAGGCGCTGGCGCGGACCCGGGCGGCTTCGGCTCGGCCGATGACCACCCGCATGATCTCGTTGGTTCCCTCGAGGATGCGGTGCACCCTCAGATCGCGCACGATCTTCTCCAGACCGTACTCGCGAAGGTAGCCGTAGCCGCCGTGCAGTTGCAGGGCCTTGTCCGCGACGTCATAACACGAGTCGGTGACATACCGTTTGGCCATTGCGCACAATTCCACTTTGTCGTCGTCACCGCCGTCCAGCGCGGCGGCCGCCCGCCACAGCATCAATCGCGACGTCTCCAGCGCGGTGGCCATGTCGGCCAAGGTGAACCGAATGGTGGGCTCGTCGAGCAGTGGAGCCCCGAACGCTTCGCGATGCGCGAGATAGGTTGCAGCCTTGTCGTAAGCGGCCTGCGCGCCGCCCAATGAGCACGCCGCGATGTTGATCCGGCCGCCGTTGAGGCCGTTCATCGCGATGCCGAAGCCACCGCCCTCGCCGTCGGTGCCGCCCAGCATCGCGTCGGCCGGCACCCGCACACCGTCGAGAATCACCTGCGCGGTCGGCTGCGCGTTCCAGCCCATCTTCTCTTCGTGTGCACCGAAACTCAGCCCTGGTGTTCCCTTTTCGACGATGAACGCCGATATGCCGCGGGGGCCGGGCTTTTCGGTGCCACCGGTGCGCGCCATCACCACGTACACGTCCGAGGTGCCGGCGCCCGAGATGAACTGCTTGACGCCGTCGAGCACATAGTCGCCGTTCTGCTTGACCGCCTTGGCGCTCAATGCTGCGGCGTCCGAGCCGGCGCCGGGTTCGGTCAGGCAATAGCTGGCGATGGCGTCCATCGAGGCCAGCCGCGGCAGCCAGTCCTTGCGTTGTTCGTCGGTGCCGAAGGCGTCGATCATCCAGGCGCACATGTTGTGGATCGACATGAACGCGGCGATCGTCGGGCAGGCCATCGCGAGCTGCTCGAAGATCCGTACCCCGTCGAGGCGCCGCAGCCCGCTGCCACCCACGTCGTCGCGACAGTAGATCGCCGCCATCCCCAGGCCGGCCGCCTCACGCAGCTCGTCGACCGGAAAGTGCTGTGCGGCATCCCATTCCAGCGCATACGGAGCAAGCTTCTTGGCGGCGAACGCGGCTGCCGTCTCGGTGATGACCCGTTCGTCGTCGTCCAAACCGAACAATTGCATCGCCGGGCTAACTCATCGTCGGGATGCTGAATTCGGCTCCGTCTTTGATGCCCGACGGCCAGCGCTGCGTGACGGTCTTGACCTTTGTGTAGAACTGGATCGACGCCGGACCGTGCTGGTTGAGATCACCGAACCCGGACCGCTTCCAGCCGCCAAAAGTGTGGTAGGCCACCGGCACCGGGATCGGCACGTTGACGCCGACCATGCCCACCTGCACACGGGACACGAAGTCACGGGCAGCATCGCCGTCGCGGGTGAAAATCGCCACCCCGTTGCCGTATTCGTGTTCGGTGGGCAACCGCAGCGCCTCTTCGTAGTCATGCGCCCGCACGATGCACAGCACCGGGCCGAAGATCTCGTCGGTGTAGATCGACATGTCGGTCGTGACGTTGTCGAACAACGTCGGGCCGATGAAGAAGCCCTTCTCCAAACTGTTGTCGTCGAAGGTCAACTCGTCGGTGGTGCGCTCACGTCCGTCGACCACCAGATCGGCACCCGCCTCGACGCCCTGGCCGATGTAGTCGCGCACCCGCTTGAGCGCGGCCTCGGTGACCAGCGGACCGTAATCGGCCTTCGGGTCGAGACTGTGCCCGACACGCAGCTGATTGATCCGCTCAACAAGCCTGTTGCGCAACCGGTTTGCCGTCTCTTCGCCGACCGGCACCGCGACGCTGATCGCCATGCACCGCTCTCCGGCACTGCCGTAGCCGGCGCCGATCAGCGCGTCGACCGCCTGGTCCAGGTCCGCGTCGGGAAGGATGACCATGTGGTTCTTCGCGCCACCGAAGCACTGTGACCGTTTGCCGTTGGCGGCCGACGTCTCGTAGATGTACTGCGCGATGTCGGAGCTGCCGACGAAACCGACCGCCTCGATGTCGGGGTGGTGCAAGATGGCATCGACGGCTTCCTTGTCGCCCTGGACCACCTGAAACACCCCCGCCGGCAAACCGGCCTCCAGGAACAGCTCGGCCAGACGTAGCGGCACCGACGGATCGCGCTCAGAAGGCTTGAGAATGAAGGCATTTCCGCATGCCAGCGCGGGCCCGGCCTTCCACAGCGGGATCATCGCAGGGAAGTTGAACGGCGTGATACCGGCGACCACGCCGAGCGGCTGGCGGAGCGAGTAGACGTCGATGCCCGTGCCGGCGCCCTCGGTGAACTCACCCTTGAGTAGATGCGGGATACCGATGGCGAACTCGATGACCTCGACGCCGCGCTGAATGTCGCCCTTGGAGTCCGGAACGGTCTTGCCGTGTTCCAGGCTGAGCAGTTCGGCGAGCTCCTCGATGTTGGCGTTGACCAACTCGACGAATTTCATCATCACCCGCGCCCGGCGCTGCGGGTTGAACGCCGCCCACTCCTTCTGCGCCTTCTTGGCCGAAGTCACCGCCGTGTCGACGTCGGCAGCCGACGCCAGCAGTACCTGCGCCTGCACCTGGCCGGTGCTCGGGTTGAGCACGTCCGCGGTCCGCGTCGATGCGAGGTTGCTGCGGCGTCCGTCGATGAAATGCGGAATCTTCTGAGTCATGGTGTCCCTCGGACATAGAAAATAAGCGGGGTGTTTACTAGGACATCCTAGTAAATATTGCGGATGCTGGCAACCGGCTACCAGGCACCGTGCTGCGTTATCGTCGCTTTCGTGGAGGGTCCCCGGATATACCGCCCCTCGTCAGCGATGGCCGACCACATCGAGATCATCGGGCACTGGCACGCCCACGTCGGCTACCGCAGTCGGGCACTCCCGCGTGGTGCCGTGACGGTGATCATCGACGTGGGACAACGGCAGCAACTCGAGTTCTACGCCGCCGACGGCCAGACCAAGCTGCCCGTCCCGCCGGCTTTCGTCACCGGGTCGCACACCGCCTCGTATGTGTCGGAGATGCCGGCTGACGAACCGGCGATGGCGGTCCATTTCCTGCCGGGCGGAGCATTCCCGTTCTTCGGAATCCCGTTGAGCGACTTGGAGAATGCGTACGTGGGTCTCGACGAGATCTGGGGGCGCGCCGGCATCGAACTCCATGAGCGTTTGGTCGACGCACCGACGGCGGCGGCCCGATTCGGCATCCTGGAGACGTTCTTGCTGTCGAGGCCGTGGTCATCGGCCCCCCGGCACCCCGGCGTGGCCGGCGCAGTTGCCGCGATCGAAGCCAATCCGTCCATTCAGATGGCCGAGATTCGCGACCTGGTCGGTATCACCACCAAGCGGCTGATCGCATTGTTCCGCGCCGAGATTGGCTTGTCGCCGAAGGCGTATGCCCGCGTCCGCCGTCTCCAGGCGGCGCTGCGATTGCTCGGCTCGATGAGCGGCGCCCAGGTCGCGGCCGAGATCGGTTATTTCGATCAGGCCCACTTCGTCCGGGAGTTCCGGTCTTTCACCGGCATGACGCCGACGCAGTACACGCAGCAGCGCCTGGTGTTGCCCGGCCACGTCCCCATGACGCAGGAAATGCGGCACAAATATCCAAGACCGTTGGCGGCTGCTCGCCCATGATCGATTCATGGACAACACCAAACAGGCGGTAGCGGCCACCGGTCTGCTCGTCGCGGCTATGCGCGCCGAAGAATCGCTTCGAGACGACGCACTCTTCCACGACCCCTTCGCTGACCGACTGGCCGGCGACGATGGCCGGCGACTGCTTGCCGAGGCGACCGCGGCGACGGGGCAAGCGTCGGCGGCAATTGTGGTGCGCACCAAGCTCTATGACGAGGCATTGCTGCGCGCCGGAGTGTCGCAGGCGGTGATCTTGGCCGCCGGCATGGACGCCCGCTCTTACCGGCTGCCGTGGCGGGACGGCGCTACGGTGTTCGAGGTCGACCAGCCGCGGGTGATCGAAATGAAAGACGAGCGGCTCGCTGATGAACAACCACGCTGCCGGCGGGTGGCAGTCGGCATCGATCTCGCGGATGATTGGCCGAAAGCGCTTGAAGCACATGGCTTCGACTCTGCTGCCCCGACGGTCTGGACGATCGAAGGGCTGCTGCAGTACCTCCACGCGCCGGCTGTCGACCGGTTGTTTGCGCGAGTCGACGCGCTGTCGGCGCCCGGTTCGGTGCTGCTCTACGACGTCGTCGGTACCGCGCTGTTGGAGGCGCCATTCTCGGCGGCAACTTTGGCGTACATGGAAAAGCTTGGTGCCCCATGGGTTTTCAGCAGTGACGCACCGGCGACGCTGGTCGAGAACCAAGGCTGGACCGCCGACGTCACCGACATGGCCGTACCCGGCAACGAATGGAAACGTTGGGCCCACCCGCCGGTTCCGGCCGATGTACCCAACGCGCCACGCGGTTACTTCGTCGAGGCTGTCAAGGACTGAGGCGTTATCCGCCTCCGCCGCCGCCCTTCATCACGGTCGTCTCCCCTTCTCCGGTGCCTTTACCCGGGGCGTTGCCGTGCAGGTACTTCTTGCCAGGCTCTTGTTCTTCCTCGAGTTGCTTCGGGCAGTACGCCTTCGCCGAGATCGTCGCGAACTGGGCGGCGCCGTTTTCGGTGAGGGCCGGGTTGCTCTCCTGCAGGTGCTGGATCAGGTGCAGGCCGCCCATGCCGTTGTGAAGTGCCCCGCACACTGCCTGGCCGGCGCTGACAGCCTGGGCTGGATCGGAGAAGCCGATCCCTACCTTTTTCAGGTCAGCAAGAAAGGTGGGGTTGTTGTCGTCGCCGGCCGGCTCGTCGAGGCCGGGTTCGGCGTGCGCTGGCACGGCAAGCACCAGGCCGAGGGTTATGCCAAGTAAGGCGAAGAGAGATTTCATCGATCCTCCTTATCCGGTTTCGGTCGCGGCCTTCGCCACCGCAGCGGTCGCCTTGCCGTCGTTCAGATGCACAGCGTGGATACCGGGCTTGGTCGACAACTTCGCGACCAGTTCGTCAAGACCGGCTTCGTCGACGTTCCAGTGCTGCACGTCGTCCGGCGACTCCTGCAGCTTCGCGATGACCTTGTCGAGCGGGATCGGTCCTTTCGTCCGCGCGGGCGCGGTCACCTTGGCCCGCACGCCGGTCGACGTGACGACGCGGGAGGCCGGGCTGCCCAACGCGCCTCCGGCCAGGCTGCCCAGGCTGGCCTGGTTGAGCGCACTCAGCGGAATGTCCATCGTGGGAGCGGCCGTCGCGGCAAAAGCGCCGTCCGGCAGCGACGTAGCCGCAAGCCGGATCGCGGGCGTGGCGCCGGCCCAGCTGGGCGGCACCGACAGCTTGCCGATCGTGTGCGCGCTGCCCAGAGCCGCACTCGCCGCACGTGCCCCCAGGCCCGCGGCGTGCCCCGGCGAGGACAGCCCACCGTTCAGCGATCCCAGCCCGACCCCGTGGCTCCAGGGTTGGTAGATGAAGAAGTTCTTCCACTGCGAGATGCCCATACCGGTCGTGCTGTTGGCCACGTTGGTCCAGGTGGCCTGGCTACCGGCGCCGGAGATGAAGGAGTACATATTGGTCCATGTCGTGGCCAGCGTGGACCCGCCGGGAACTGTGCCGAGCGCGTTCGTGACCAACTTGGTGAAATCACCGTTCACAGTGGTGACCTGGTTGAGGAAGTTGGTGGCCGTGGCCTCCGCCTGTTCCAGGACCGATTCCAGATCGCTCGGCGCCGCGGCCGCACTCGCAGCGGTGGTCGCCGCCGCCTGGGTGGCCTGACCGCTGCTGTTCGTGGTCTGCGGCGCCTCCGTGAAGGAGCCCAACCCAGTGGTGGCCGATTGTGAGGAGGCGGAGTAACCGGTGATGGCGGCGACGTCCTGCGCCCAGAACTGGCCATACTCAGCCTCGAGGGCCGCGATCGCGGCGTTGTACTGACCGAAGATGTTGGCCTGCAACAGCGACAGCAATTGGGTCCGGTTCGCCGCGATCTCGGCCGGCGGCACGGTGGCCGCAAGCGCGGTCTCGTAGGCAGTGGCCGCAGCCCGGGCCTGACCGGCGGTCTGCTCGGCCTGTCCCGCCGTAGTCCCCAACCAGGACACGTACGGCGCGGCGGCTGCGGCTGCGGCCTCCGACGACGGGCCGGTCCAGTCGCCGCTGATCAGTCCGGAGATCACCGACTGGAAGTTGGCGGCGGTGGACTGCAACTCGCTGGAAAGGCCGTCCCAGGCCGCCGCGGCGGCCTGCAAGGACTCCGCGCCCGGACCCGAGTAGATCTTGGCGGAGATGAGCTCCGGCGGTTGCGCTGCAAAATCGAAAACCATTGCTGCCTCTCCTTATTCCGCGCTCGACGGGATCACGATGATGGTGGCGGTGGTCGCAATCTCGTCGACAGCGACGGCGCCCGGCACGCGGAAGCCCTGCCCGACGGCCGCGCGGGTGGCAGTTCCGCCGATCGCGCGGCCGGCCAGGCTGGACAGCGCTGTCTGGCCGAACATCCCGGGCTGAGTGAGCCCCATTTCCGGTGCGGCGTCGACCGCGGATGCTTCCATCTCGGCGGCAACCGTTCGGATGGCCGGCGTCGCGGCCGCCCAGTTTTGCGGCACCGAGAGCGAACCGATGGTGCCGGCCCGACCCAGCGACGCCAGCGTTCCCACATTCCCGCCACCGCCATACGAGCCGCTCAGCAGCCCGCTGTGCAGCAGCGGTGACAGCGCCCCGGCGATGGGCGTCGGGTGGAGCAGCGGGCCGATGCCCTGGATTCCCGTACCGAGACTCGGGATCGAGATAGAGACCTGCCACCAGTTCTTCAGCAGGCTCCCGAATCCGAGCGGGGTCCACGGGCCGGCTGCCCAGGTGCTGAAGGTGTTGGCGCCCGTCGTGAGCGCCTGGTTCAAGAGCGTGACGCCGTTCGTGACCGAAGGTGGCAAGCCCAAGCTCGCCACCAGCTGCGCCAGGGTTGTGCTCGATTGCGGTAGCAGAGATGTGAGCTGGGTGTTAAGTGTTCCCAGCTGCGTGCCGAACTGGGTGATCTCCGTGTTCAGCTGAGTCAGGAACGCCTCGATGCCGTCGGTCGTCGAATCGGCGGTCGAGGCGGCGGCCGATTGCGCCGTGGAAGCCGCCTGGGTCGCCTGCCCACTGTCGTTGGTGGTCGCGGGCGCTGCCGTGAACGGGGTCAGCTGGCTCGCGGTCGTGGCCGCTCCGGTGTAGGCGTACATCGCACCCGCGTCCTGTGCCCAGAACTCGGCGTAGGCGGCCTCGGTGGCCGCGATCGCCGGGGTGTTGATCCCCAGGAAGTTGGTCGCGACCAGTGCAGCGAGCAGCGTCCGGTTGGCCTCGATCACTGGCGGCGGGATGCTGGCAGCGAAGGCGGCCTCGTAGGCAGCCGCGGCCGCCTGCGCCTGGGCCGCCGTCTGCTCGGCCTGCGCAGCGGTGCTGCTCAACCACGCCGTGTAAGGCGCCGCCGCGGCGGCCGCGGACTGAGACGAGGGTCCCTGCCAGCTCGAAGCCAACTCGGAGATCGTCGATCCATACGACGCCGCAGTGGTCTGTAGCTCGCTCGCCAACGCGTTCCAGGCGGTCGACGCCGCCAGCAACGGAGCCGAACCCGGCCCCGTGTAGATCCGGCCGGAGTTGATCTCCGGCGGTAGCGCTCCAAAATCGAAAACCATCCGTGTCCCTCGCTCCGGGTATGTGGGTCGTCAAGGCTCGGCGCTTCCCCAGCGCCGAGCGGTCATTGGCTTTACGAAGCGCCCGGAGACAGCTGGCAATTCAGTGCATAGTGGCTGGCAGCTGCCTGGATCTGTTCGCTGCTGGAAGATTAGTCAGATTCGCGAAAACCCGGCTCTTGCCGACGCCGTTCGGCTGGCCGCGCAAAGCTGTTCCATACGCGTTTCATGCTCGCCGGCGAAGTCCTGAACCAGGCCTGGAACCTGCCTGTGAGCTGCATGAATGTTGACCTCGCCGGTGGCTTCCGAGTCGGACAGCCGGGGTGAACGACGAGTGGACAAGATTAAAAATCTGGACATCCAAAATGCCGGACTCGGCACCGGCCACTTGAACAGGCGAACTCTGCGCGGATCTATGCGTTTATATGCGGGAAGATTCTTACTCGCGGCCGCGACTTCCGGAGGGTGCAGGCATCCCGACCGGCCGGCATTTGAGCACGCCGGGGCCGTATCAGGCGGTCGGCAACGGGCCTGTGGCGGTCGACACCGCGTCCGATTCTGGACCCATCGCGGCGTCGTCGGGCATAGTTGGTCCTAGAGTTTCGTCACAGCCACGGTTACCCACTCCGCGTTTCCGCGGAGTTCGCACCTGAGGAGACATGCACATGTCATTCGTGACCACCCAACCCGAGGCACTGAGCTCGGCGGCAACGGCCCTCGGCGGCATCGGTTCGTCGTTCAGCGCCCAGAACGCGGCCGCTGCCGCACCGACCACCGGGGTAGTGCCCGCCGCGGCCGACGAAGTGTCGGCGTTGACCGCTGCGCAGTTCGCCGCGCACGCACAGCTGTACCAGGCCGTCGCCGCCCAGGCCGCCGCCATCCACGAGCAGTTCGTGAACACGCTCGGTACCAGCGCCGGGTCCTACGCGGCTACCGAAGCCGCCAACGCCGCAACCGCGGGCTGACACCAACGACCTCCAGCTGTCGGCCGGGCACCCTACTGGTGTCCGGCCGACAGCTGTTTTGTGAAGCGGATCGGCTCGGCGGCTGCCGAACGCTCTCCGAGAAAGACAGATAGGAAGACAAGTGCCGGAGGCTGTTTCGCAGGCATCGACCGCCATCAAGGAAGCCGAACGCCTGATCCAGGCCGGCAGTCTCGAGTCGGCGTCGGAGCTCCTCGAGCACGCCATCGAGCAGGACGCCACCGTCGAAGCCCGCTACCTGCTAGCCGCGACGTATTGCGAACTCGGAGAATATGACGCCGCACTTCGCCACGCCTCGGCCGCGGTTGACCAAGAACCGTCGTCGGCACCCGCGAGAGACATGCTGGCGAAGGTGAATTTGGCGTTGGGGCACTACGACTCGGCCTTGACCGATTACATCGGCCTTGCTGCCCTGTGCCGCGAACAAAGCCCAAAACCGCCCGATCAGTGTTCGATTCCGGCGCACTACGCGTTGCACAACATCGAGCAACTCGAGCACATTTTGACGGTCGCGAAACGCGAGGAGCCCACGCCCGGTGGCGTTTTACCCGAAGGGCTCCAAGGCTTGTCTCGGGGCCTCACCGACCTGATCAACGAGGCCAACGGTGAGGCGCCGTGGCTGACGATCCCGGGACGGACCAGTCAGTTTCTCGCGGACCCGCCGTACGTGCGCGTCACCGAGGAGAGGCTGCCGCGGTACGTCAATACCGCTGTCGATTACGGATCGATCCAGCAGGGCGTGGTGAATGGCCAGAAGGTACAGGTCATCGATGATTTCCTCACCCCCGAAGCGCTGCAGCAGGTCCGAAAGTTCTGCCTGGAGTCCACGGTCTGGCGGCACCCGTACAAATTCGGCTATGTCGGCGCTTTTCCTCAAGATGGATTCGCCAGCACGTCGCTGTTCGCCGTCGCCGAAGAGTTCGTGGCCGCGCTCGGTGACGCGTTCGAGGGCGTTCAATTCGCGCAGTGGTGGGGCTTCGTCTACAACGCCAATCTGCCGGGAACCGACATCCATGGTGACGATGCCGATTTCTCGTTGAACCTATGGATCACTCCGGATTCCGCCAACCTCGACTCGGACTCGGGCGGCCTCGTCGTATGGGACAAGAAGGCCCCGAGTGATTGGAGCTTCGACGACTACAACTCGGGCGGGGACCGCGTCCAGAAGTACCTCGATGAGCACAATGCTGAGTCACAAGTCATCCCGCATCGCGCGAACCGGGCCGTTCTGTTTGAAGGCCACCTGTTTCACCGCACTGACGACTTCACCTTCGCGCCGGGATTCGAGAATCGGCGACGCAGTCTGACCTTTTTGTTTCGCCGAAACAAGGGGTAACGCGACGGCCTGCACCGGCCGCTATTCTTTTGTCCGCGTAGGCTTCACGGGGTGCAGGATGCGACGGCCGCCCTGAGCGAAGCTCAGCGTCTGGTCCAGGCCGGCAGTTTTGCGGCAGCGGTGGAAGTCCTCGAGGACGTCGTCGATCGTGAGCCCACTCTTGGCGTGCTGTACCTGCTTGCGGCGGCGTGCCTGGAACTCGGAGAAGACGACAAAGCACTTCGATACGCCTCGGCCGCGGTAGAAAGCGATCCCTCCTCGGCGCCGGCCAGAGATGTCCTTGCGAAGGTTCACCTGGGGTTGCGTGACTACGTCGCCGCGTTGTCGGACTTCGAAGCTGTTGCCATCCTCGCGCGCGAACAGCGCCAGGCGCCACCGAGCCAGTTTTCGATTCCCGCTCACTTCGCCCTGCACAACGTCGAACAGCTCGATCACATTCTGAGCAGCAATCGCGACGGGCAAGCGCCTCCGGTTGCGTTCAATGGCGGACTTGCGGGCCTACGCCGCGAGCTGACCGACGTCATCGACGGGGCGAACGGCGAAGTGCCGTGGTATCCGTCAACGCCAGCAACAGCCACCTGTTTGCCGATCCGCCGTTCGTGAAGGTTCCCGAGGAGAGGCTGCCGCGATACTTGAATCCGGGCGTGGACTACGGGTCGATCCAACAGGCCATCGTGGCCGGCCAGAATGTGCAGGTCATCGATGACTTCTTGACCCCAGAGGCACTAGAACAGGTGCGAAAGTTCTGCCTGGAATCCACCGTCTGGCGTTTTCCGTATCAGTTCGGTTATGTCGGCGCCTTTTCCCGGGACGGATTCTCCAGCGTCTCGCTGTTCGCTATCGCAGAAGAGTTTTCGGCAGCGCTTGGAGAGGCATTTGCCGACTATCAGTTGGCGGAATCGTGGGCGTTCGTATACGACGCGAAGCTGCCTGGAACTGACATTCACGGTGACGACGCCGACTTCTCGCTGAACCTTTGGATCACCCCCGACTCCGCGAACCTCGATCCGAGCGGCGGCGGACTAGTCATGTGGGATAAGACGGCACCGAGCGACTGGAGCTATTCCGATTACAACTCCGGAGGAGAGCGGGTCAGGCAGTTCCTCGAGGATGAGAACGCTGAATCACAGGTCATCCCCTACCGG